>JAWKRF010000006.1:0-408916 GCA_041389745.1 Polyangiaceae bacterium | reverse complement strand
ACCAGTCATAGCGAGCGCATGTTACGCGACGGATACGAAGCCGTGTATGAAACGCCGGCTCGATCACCGGTGGTTTGCAAGCGCCGCGGAAATGTCGCCGACTCCAGTCCGACAGGCTCTTCCTGCCGAATTCTCCGCGCAGGCGACGCACCTACATGGAGCAGGTATGCTCTCGGCGATGGACTCGTCCCCTCAGATGGCTACTCCCGGCCTGGAAGAGGTGCTTCGGGATGCCCTCGACGCGGTCGAGGACGCCGCGCTGCTGGTGAGCGAGTCCGGGGACGTTTGCTACGGAAACCTGGCCGCGAGCGAGTTGCTCAAGCTGCGTCCGAGCGACCTGGCGACCCGGAAGGTCTGGCAGCTCGCGGTGAGCCCCTGGCGCGATGCAGGAACCTGGAACGCGGCGACCATGGAGCTTCGGGACGGGCGAGTGCGGCGGGGGAGCGGCGTCCTGCGACGAGCCGCGGGTGAGACGCTCGAGGTCGACCTGAGCCTGCGCCTATCGAAGAGCGGCTGGATCATCCTCACCGCCCGGGACGCGACTCCGCGTCTCGAGGCCACCAAGCAAATACACGCCGCCGAGAAGCAGCTCGAGAGCATCCTCGACAGCATCGCCGACGCCGTGATCATCACGGATCTCGCGGGCCGGGTGCAGAAGATGAACCGCGTGGCCGAGCAGCTCACGGGCTACTCCCGAGAGGCCGCGTTCGGACACCGGCTGAAGAGCATCGTGCGCATCTTCGAGGACCCCAGCGAGAAGCCCGCGAGCATCGTGCGCGCCGTGGTCGACAACGGCGTGGTAGTGGTGTTCGGCGATCGCGCGCGGCTGCAGACTCGGGACGAACGCCAGGTGTCCATCGAAGGCGTTGCGAGCCCGATCCGCGACGAGACCAGCGCCATCACCGGCGTCGCGGTTGTGTTCCGCGACTGGACCCACGAGCGGCGCGCCCAGGACGCGCTGAAGCGCTCCGAGGCGAGCTTCCGCAGTCTGAGCGAGGGTCTCCCCGTGGCGCTGTGGGTCACCCGCGACGAGCGCATCGTCTACGCCAACCCCGCTGCGCTCGCCATCAACCAGGTCAGCGGCCTCGAGGACATCCAGGGCAGCCGCTTGATCCACCTGATCCATGAGGCCGATCAGGAGGCCTTCCTGCAGCACCTGAGAGACGAGACGCCAGAATTCCGTGAGACACGCGTGCTGCGGAGAGACGACAGCGTCGCCTACGCGGAGCTCGCTTCGATGCCCTTGATCTTCAATGGCAAGCCTGCAGTGGTGACCCTGGGCCGGGACTTGACGGAGCGGCGAGCGCTGGAGGCGCAGCTACGGGTCTCCGAGCGGATGGTCAGCGTGGGCACCCTGGCCGCTGGCGTCGCTCACGAGATCAACAATCCGCTCGCCTACGTGTTGGCCAATCTGGAGCAAGCCCAGCAATCCCTCGATGGCCTGAGCGGCCGCGTGGAGGCCACGCTGCTGGAGGAGCTGAGGGATCTGGTCGGTGAAGGACACCAGGGGGCGGATCGGGTGAGGCGCATCGTGCGAGATCTCGGCACGTTCTCACGCTCCGACGATGACGTGGTGGGTCTCGTCGACGTCACCCAGGCCCTGGAGAGCGCCATCGCCATGGCGCAGAACGAGATCCGGCACCGGGCGCGCCTGACCCGCGACTTCGCCAAGGATCTCCCGATGGTGAGCGCGAACGAGGCGCGACTCGCGCAGGTCTTCCTGAATCTACTGATGAACGCTGCTCAGGCCCTGGATGATGGCCGCGCGGAAACGAACGAGATCCGGGTGCGAACAAGGCAGCGCGGCGACGAGATCATCGTCGAGGTCAGCGACACGGGGCCGGGCATTCCGAACGAGTTGCGCCAGCGCATCTTCGACCCGTTCTTCACGACCAAGCCGATCGGTGAGGGCGTGGGTCTCGGATTGTCGATTTGCCACTCGATCGTGAACGCCTACTCGGGTCACGTCTCCATCGTCGACGAGGGAGAGGGTGATCCCGCGAACCGCTGGGGCTCGACGTTTCGCGTTCACTTACCCGCTTCTGGCGCGCTACCGAAGCCCGCGGAACTCCCCCCGCCTAGTCTCTCGAGGACCCGCGCTGCACGGATCCTGATCGTCGACGACGAACCCGTCGTGCTGAAAGCGCTCAAGCGCATCCTGAAGCAACACGAGGTGCACCTCGCCCACAGCGGCAAGCAGGCGCTGGAGCACCTGCTCGAGAAGCAGGAGCAGTTCGACGTCATCATCTGCGACATGATGATGCCGGAGGTCAGCGGGCTCGAGGTGTATCAGCGCCTCGACGCCGAGGCGCCCGACGTCGCGCTGCGCATGGTGTTCATGACCGGCGGAGCCTTCACACCGGCAGCCCGCGAGTTCCTCGCGCTGCACCGAGAGCGCTGGCTCGAGAAACCGTTCGACCGCGCGCGGGTCCTGGACCTGGTGCAGGAGGTGCTCTTCGAGACGGAAGAGCGAGACACCTCGCGGCGCAGCGCCGCGCTCAGCGTACCCACCTGACGAGCTGTTCGAGACCCAGTCTCCGGTGAAACGAATCGGTGATCGGGCGAGCGGTGGACCCGGATCATCTCCTGGTCTCACCCCAGCGTCGAACCGTCGACCTCGACGCCATCGGGTAGCTCCAGGTAGCGGCGCAACCAGCCCACCAGGAGGTAGAACGGAATCGTGTCGAGTAGCGCGGCCGCCATCTTGAACAGGTAGTTCGAGAGCAGGAGCCCGAGCAGCACCCTGAGCGTCATGTCCCCGCGCAAGAACGCCGCGCCGAAGGTGACACCGATGACCATCGTGGCATCCACCAGCTGGCTCACCAGCGTAGACCCGTTGTTGCGCAGCCAGAGGTGCCGACCGCGAGTCAGGCGCTTCCAGAAATGGAACAGGTACACATCGCAGAACTGCGCGGCCATGTACGCCAGCATCGACGCAAAGACAGCGCCGCTGGTGCAGGAGTAGATCAGCGTGTAGAGCTCGACACTGCCTTCTGCCTTGTTTCCGTCGGGTAAGAAAACCGGTTGAGAGAGCTGCAGCGTCTGCCAGGGAGCCTGGACGTCGGGCGGCACGGAAGAAACCTGGTGACCGAGCCACATCACGCCGATCACCAGCAGGTTCACGCCCAGTCCCACCCAGACCACCCAGTTCGCTCTGCGCTGCCCGTAGAGCTCGCTGATCAGATCCGTACACAGAAACGTCAACGGGTAGGGAAGCACGCCAACCGCCAGGGACAGTGGCCCCAGCTGGATGAAGCGCGTGATGCTGATGATGTTCAGCATCGCCATCGCGCCCAGGAATACGCCCGCCAGCATCAGGAACACTCGCTCGCGGCGAGTCCAGCGCTGGATCAGGTGATCCGGGACGTCGTGCACCTCGCTCTCGATGCCTTCACCCACTGCCATGTCGGCAGCAGCATAGTGGGCAGCCGGGCGGAGACGCCGAAAAACGACGCCTCGCCCCTACTCGCAGGGGGCGTCGATGGTCTCCGGGGCACGCACCGTCGCCTGCCCCGTCTTCAGGTAGGTCTCGAAGAAGCACGCATACTGGTGCTTCACCGCGTCCAGCTGCCCGTAGATCGCGTGGGGGTCGTAGATGCCGTCGCCCTCGTACTGCACGACCACGCCGGTGTACGGCGTCCCGTCGTCGCTGACCCGATTCGCCTTCACCGGATAGTCCGCGAAGCCATCGAAGCCCCCGACCGCGAGGGAAGTCTGCATCTCCGGCCAGACTGACGCCCCGGCTTCCTGGTTACCGTAGGCCAGGCTGAATGCGTTATAAATCTTCGTGGAAAAGTAGCTGTCGCCCTTGCCCACTGGTTCGTACACCGAGCGCACCGGGTGACCTTCCAGGTGCCGCCGGGCGAGCCGGGGCGTGTAGACCATGGGCTCGACGGCTTCCCAGGCCGTCTGGAAGATCTGCATGGCTGGGTGCATGTGGTCGAGCGACTCCGAGGACCCCAGAATGATGCCTGCCAGGTACGGGAGATTGCCGACGACCTGAGTCTCCTTGATGAAATAGCTCCAGAAGCCCCCCGCTCCCGTGGGCACGACCGCCTCGATACGTGGCTCGACGGCGCCGATCATGTTCGTGTACATGCCGCCCATCGATTGGCCCATGGCGAGGATTGGCTTGGTCGCGAAATGATACGCCGCCTCCCCGCTCGGCAGGCTGAGTCCGCTGCACGAAGCCACCAGGTCCGGCGAGATCTGGAGCTTGGTCAGAGCCTCCAAGTAGAGCCGTTGTTCGACGACCCCCTGGCGGAACGTGTCGCGTGTCGCCGCCAGGTTGTTGAAGTTCAGGTAGGCGATCTCACCCGCCCCCGGCACTCGATCTGGACTCAGGGGGTGAGAGGAGCCAACGGTAGCGAAGCCGTGAGGCGCCAGCACGTAGGCCGGCCCCTCGCCCTTCGTCGGCTCGCCTCCCGGCTCGGTAACGCGACCGCGGTCTACGACCTGACCCGCGATCCCGCCGGAACCGTGGAAGTACATCACCAGCGGGTAGCCGCCCTCGGGCATCGGCTGCTTGGGCAAGGTGATCACGATCTTCGCGGTCTCCTTGCGCTGCTCGACGGGCAAGCCATCGGCGCCGAAGTCGAACAGCCCGTCCTCGTTGAACGGCGGCGTTCCCTGCTGAAACTGTGGAAAATCGACGGTGCCGACGATTTCGCAGAAGCGATCGTGATCGGCGCCATCATCTGGATCGACCTCGAGGTTCTCGAGCTCGACGTCGTACTTCTCGAGCAGCCGCTGGCTGAGATCGTACGTCTCCTGCACCACGTCCCCGGTGGTGAAGACCGTCGCCGCGGCGACCTCACGCTTGTCGACGCCGATTGTCTTCAGCGTCTCCCACAGCGGCTCGTACTGAGCCGCCAGACCCTCCGCGCCTCCCGGATCTCGACCGAGCTTCACCTGCTCGAACTCCAGCGGCGATCCCAGGGGCTCGCCGGAGGCGTCGCCCAGACCGCGCATGATCACGAACGCGTAGCTGCGGTTGGAGTTGAGCACCACCCCAGGGAAGCTCGCGACGGCGAGCAGGTTGTCCGGTACGTAGATGTCCGTCGCCGGGATCTTGGCGATGGTGGGGACCAGCTTCCCGCGGTCCGGCGAGTCCGGATCGATGTCCACCAGGAGGATGTTCGAACTCGTATCCGCGGGGTTCACGTGCTCCAGCTCTTGAGCCGCGATCGGAGCGTCGAAGTGGAAGTACGCCACCGGAACAGTGGGCCAGCCGGGGTGTTCTCCGGCGATCTTCACCAGCCCGGCGAGCATTGGCTTGTCCTGGGGATTGGGGAAGTTCGCTACCTCCGGCGTCCCGTCGGCCTTCAGCCGGATATCCGCGGGATAGGGGAAGTCGTAGAAGGCATCGGAACTCGCGCTCTGCAGGTCGAAGCGCACCGATACTCCTGGCTGGGCCTTTGCCACCGGGGGCGCCGCCTCGTCATCCGAAGAACATCCGCCGCCCGTCGCTCCGAGCAAGCACACCAGAACCGAGCCGAAGAGGCTCTGTCGAGTCCATCGACGCATCGCCATATGTCTTTTCGTCCTAAGCCTTGGGGTCGAGTCGCTCGCCACGCAACGCCGTGTTGTAGCTCGCGAACAGGAGCACCAAGCATACCCACAACGTCGTGCCCACGGCGAGGTGAGTCACCTGCATGTAGCCAGGCGCAGAGAGGGCGATGTTGACCACCCCTACCGCGATCTGCAGCGCGAGCAGCGCTTTGACGCGCTGGGCCCATGCCCCCGATTGAGCGTGGAAAAAAGCCGCGGAGCGCGGGCTCGGGCTGGGCGCTTGCACCTGGACGCTTCGGCTGGAGCCGTCGGCGCCGTGGCGCTCCGCAGCATCTTGAAAGCGACCCATCAGCCACCACATGCCCAGCGCGAGGAACACAGCGCTGATCGGGTGGGCGATGCGCAGCCGTTCCAGGAAGTTGGTGCCCCGGAGTCGCTCCGCGAGCGCCGCGCCTTCTGCCACGGGGTAGAGGGTGTCCCCCAGCGCGGTGACCGCTCCCAGCATCGACACCAGCACCACGCACACCATCAGGATCAGGAGCCAGCGCCCCTCGGTGTCCAGCGGGCGGATCCGCAAGTCGCGGGTCTCGCTCCGCCCGGCCGTCCAGGCCGTGAGGGCCATGGCGCCCATCAAGAGGCTGGTGCTGATCAAATGCACGGCCATGAACGCCGCGCGAGCCATGGACGCGTTGGCTCCCACCAGCTCGAGCAACACCAGGCTCGCTCCAACCAGCGCCTCGACCACCATCAACAGCACACCCAGCGCGGCATAGCGGCGCGTCGCGTGTCCCCGCTCGAAGCGCACCACGGCCCAGATCCAGAGCGCGATCACCACCGGCAGACACAAGCCCGAGGTGATGCGGTGGGTGAACTCGATCAGCGTCTCCACGCTCTTCGGCATGTGCGCGATCTCGCCGTGACAAGTCGGCCAGTGCTGGCCACACCCCGCCCCCGAACCCGTGATGCGCACCACGGCCCCAAAGAGCACCACGAACAACGTGTAGACCACCGCCGCCCACGCCGCCCTGGCGAAGCGGGCACCGCGGATCGGCTGCTCCGCGGGTGCGGCGGTGCCTTGCATGGGCAGCGTACTCATGGCCACGCCCGGTCTAGCGCCGTCTGCAGTGGAACTCCAACCAGGGATGGAATCAGCGACCGTTTCGAAGCCCGCTGCGACCACACGCCGCGGCGCGCGAGGTCTTGGGGGTGCAGACACGCCGAGGTGGCCGCGCTTGCGCGTGGTGTGGCATCCAGCCCATGCTTTGACTCGGTGCTTGCTGAGCTTGGAAGACGCCGCCAACCCAGGCGCGCTGGATCGGCCGCGGTCCGCGGACTATGCATGTTCGCGGCTGCTGGCTGCTCCGTGAGCTGCCTGCTCAGCTTCGATGGGCTCACCGGCGGCGAGAGCGGCGTGGCTGGCGCAGCGGGCAGCGCGGGCGCAGCGGGAAGTGGTGGAAGCTCGAGTGGCGGCAGCGCTGGCAGTCAAACGGGTGGTTCCGCAGGGACGGTCGGAGGCGACGGAGGTACGGCTGGCGCAGCGGGAAGTGGTGGAAGCGCGGGCACCGGCGGCAGCGCAGCTGGAGGCACCGGAGGAAGCAGCTGTGACACCGCGGTCTGCAAGTGCTGCAGCGACGCCGCTGGCTGCACCGACCCGCTCGAGGAGAAGCTCGGTACCAGCGTCGGGAAGTCCAGAGGGCGCGTTGCGGCCATGGGTGAGGTCGTCTACTGGACACGCCAGACTGCCAGTGGCTCTGACGCGCTGATGCGACGCCTGCCAGGCGGGCAACCGGAGGTGCTGGTCAGCGCAAATTACCCAGGGGCGGTGGTCGCGGCGGATGGCTGGCTCGCCTGGAGTGACTCCAGCGGTCTCTTTCGTTGCCGCGCGGATTCCTGTGCAGCGAGCGCCACGCGCTTCATCAGCGCGCTCGACGTGAGCGAGCGTCAGGTGCTCGCGCTCCACGACGGCAAGCTGTACTGGCTCGTCGGCACCGGGGACCTGGGTCGCCGCCTGGTGCGATGCGATCTCGCCAGCTGCTCGACGGGGAGCGAGCAAATCATCAGCAACGATCGGGACTCCGTGCGCGGCATCGCTGCCAACTCGAGCCATGTCTACTGGACCGAGGAGGGAGGCGCGATCTTCCGCCTGCCGCTGGGCACCTCGAGCGACGCCCCCGCGCCCTTCCTCTCGGGGCGCGATCACCCCTCGAGTGTCTTGGTCACCGAGACGCAGCTGTTCTGGAGCGAGGAAGGCGATCCCGGAAATGTGTACTCCTGCGACCTCACGAGCTGCACGCCGAAGTCCATCGCCCCCAACACCACCCTCCAGCACCCGATCCGCGCGCCGGCTGGCCTCGCCTCGGATGGCGAGCGGATCTACTGGACGAACCTGCTCGATGATTCCGTGATGAGCTGCCCCCTCCCGGGCTGCTCCGGAGCGGAAGTCCCCGATCTGCTGGCAACCGGGCAGGTCAACCCCAACGGCATCGCAGTCGGCGACAGCTGTGCGATCTGGCACGGCAACAAGGACGGCGATGGCGCGGTCTGGGCGGCCCCGAAGCGCCCCTGAGCCGCCGTGCAAAGCGATCCGCTCGCGCGAGATCCCAGGCTCGCTCTGCGGCGGCCCCACGCAGAGCTTGCTAGAACCGACCCGCGAAGAGCCCCACTCCTCCGCCGGGGGCTGGAGCCACGCCGGCACGCACGCCTCCGCTGCCCTGCGGGCTGGGCTGATCCAGGCTGATCCACACGGCAGCGCCCACGGCGAGAACAGCCACGCCGAAGGACACGTTCGAGACGATCCACTTCGTCCTCGCGCTGTCCACGTCCGCCTCGATGCAAGTCGGCTTGCAGGCGTCGAGATCATCGCGTTCGGACTTTGCCTGGAGGCCAAAGTAGGCGTAGCTGCCGAGAGCCACCGCGCCGACACCACCCAGGACCCAGGCCAGCGTCGGGAGGCCACCGCCCTCATACCGAGGACCGTCCAACCGGGGAGGGTGCTTCACCGCAGGCTTCGCTGCGCTCTCCTCCAGCGGCCGGAGCACGACATCCACGATGCGGCGCTGTTCCCCTTCGCGCACGACGACCTCGATCGACTGTTGCTCGAACCCGGCGCGACTGAAGTGGAAGCTGCGGCGGCCGGGATCCATGACCAGCGCATCCCCGCCCACCAGCTGCGCCTCGCTGGCGGTGTCGACACGCAGCTCGACGTCGGCGATATCGTTTCCGCCAGGATCACGCACGCGAAAGACCACGCTGGGCAAGCGTCGCTCGACATCGCCGAGCCACTCCACGCAGTCCTTCTGCACGACCCCAGGACAAGCCTGGTTGGAGCAGGTGACGAAGCTCGCGCGGGCAGCCTGGAGTTCGCCTCCGTCTCGCTGCCTTTGGCCATGCTCGGACGCATCCAGGCATTGATCCACGCTCGGTTCGGCGCCGAACGCGGGCGGCGAGGGGTACAACAGAGTCAGCAGCGCGCTGACGCTGCCCATCCCAAGCGCTGACAGACCCCTCCGCCGCATGCCCCGAGGATGCGCTAGAAGCACTCGCGCTTGTAGACTTTGTGACCCTGAGCGTCGATCACGAAGGGCTGAGCGCAATGGGCGGGCTTGCTGGCTTTGACCGCGCTGGGCTTGACCCAGCGCCGGGCCGCTCGCTTCTTTGCCAGCGGTTTCGCGGACTCCTTGGGGAGATCGCCGACGTCCAGGGTCTCGTCGCCGTCGGCGCGCGACCCTCGCACGATCACCGGAGCCACGTTCACCGGAGCACTGGCGGCTGGCTGTCGAACATTCCTTGAGGAAACGATCTCGGGTTGGTCAGGTGCGACAGGAGCCGCTGCCGCCGGGACGGCTTCGGGTGGTGGGGTGGCGGTGGCCAAAGAGGCTTGATTGAGCGCGAAGCGTTGCGCCGCGCCAGCCCCCATGCCCACGAAGAGCATCACGGCGGCCGCGGCGATCCACCAAGCGGGGCGGCGACTCGGTCGACCGAACTCGCGGATCTCCGTCGAACCTGCCCACTCACCGCTCTGGCTCGCCGAGGCCAAGGCGGGCGTCAGCTCGATCCCCCTCCCGCTCGCATGCGGGGCGCTGGCCACGTCCTGCGGCAACAGCTCGGTAGCTCCTGGGCCGGTGTAGCGTCGTGGAGGGGGCCGAGGTGCCGAGATCGTCGGCCCGAGACCGAGCCGTGTGGAGTCACGCTCGATGGGCAACGCCTGGCCCGACTTCACCTGGGCGATCAGCTCCGGGTTGGTGCCGTCGACATCCCACAGACTGCTGCGCCCGTCACTCCGCTCCACGGCCAAGATCTCGAGGGAGCGCTTCTCCAGCGTCTCTCGGGCCAAGGACTGCATCCACTCGGAAACGATGCTCGTCGCTACGGGTGGCACCGCGCGCTCGATGGCCCGCGCAAACTCCCGCGCGTTGCAGAAGCGATCCGAGGGATCCTCCTCGAGGGCCATCAGCACGACTCGATCGAGCGCACGCAGATGGCCAAGATCCGGACACGCGCCTTCCGCGCGTTCCACGCGCGCACTTGGCGCGTCACTGACCGGATCGACCGACTTCAAGATCGCAGGCGAGTCCCCACCCGCGAAGAGTCGCTGTCCAGTCAGAAGCTCCCAGAGCACGACGCCTGCGGCGTACACGTCCGCGCGCCGGTCCAGCCGCTCGCCGTACAGCTGCTCGGGCGGCATGTATGCGATCTTGCCCTTGATGTAGCCATCCTGAGTGCAGTGGCTGCGCCCCACTGCCTTGGCAATGCCGAAATCGAGCACTCGCGGGATCCCATCCACCCCGACGATGATGTTGTGGGGCGAGATGTCCCGGTGCACGAGCTTCAGAGGCTCCCCACGGCCGTCGGTCGCTTCGTGCGCCGCGTGGAGCCCCAGCAAGGTCCCGATCATGATGGCCGACGCGATCGCCGGAGGCACTCGCGTCCGGCTCTCACCACCGCTACCGCCGCGGTGGGTGATCAGGCGGTCCAAGGTCTCGCCGTGGATGTACTCGAGCACCAGGAACAGCTCCCCATCGCTCTGGACCACGTCCAGTGTAGAGACCACGTTCGGGTGCTGAATCCGCGAGGCAACGCGAGCCTCGTCCGTGAACATGTCGACGAAGCTCGGGTCCATCGCGTACTGCGGGTGCAGGCGCTTGATGGCCACGGTGCGCTCGAAACCCACGGCTCCCTTCAGCCGCCCGAGATGGACGGTCGCCATCCCGCCGTGCGCGATGTTGCCGTAGATTGAGTAACGCCCGAGTTCGCTCATGGATCCCAGCTGCCTCTTCCGCGCAAGCGCGGGGCTCACCAGAGTCGAGTCCACGTCGTCGTGCACCTCGACCACCTCTTCGTCAGCCAACCGTTCCGACTGCGAAAGCTCCTCGAATATAGGGGATTTTGACACCTCAGTCACATTCGCCGACGGCTCGACCAGCGAGATCCGTCCTACATCGGAGCCATGATCCCGAAGATGCAGACCGGCGCAGTCGGGCGCCGGAGGCGCGTCGGACGGATGAGCGAAGGGGGTTTTCACAATTGAAAAAGCATGGGCTGCGCAGAAGAGCGAATGCGTCGCGCAGGGTTAGCCGAGCAGGCTGGAGTCCAGCGCCTCGAGAACGACACGCGCCGCCAAACCTGAAGCGAACGTGTGTTTGGTCGGTGCGATTGGCTCACGGCGCCGACGGCTAACGCTTCGGAGCTTCCCAGGCTCTCCGCCCATCCAGGGACAAACATCCGCCCTCACTGTCGCTCCCGCAGGCGCGCGGCGCCCTGCGAGGGCCCCGAGGCCGACCTCGAGCGCGCGCCGCTCGCGCAGCGAGCCGAATCGATTCTCCGGACGCCTGGTTCGGGGGTGAGCCAGCACCGCAGCCTACCCTCACCCCCAAACCTGCAGCAGGTGCCTCAAAATCCGCAAGGATATGTTGTGCGGCGTCACTCCGAGACTTGCACGCTGTGGTTACCAGCGGCGAGCTTGACGTGCAACGTGCCCCCGACCGCGGCATCGAAGGCCCAGCCAGAGGTCGCGGCCTCGAGCTCCGCCACGCTCCCGAGTCGGCTCAGCGCTGCGTCATCGAGGGTGACGGCGCTGGGCTCGCTCCCAGCTGCGATGACCTCGAACCACGTTCCCTGCTTGAACTCCGAGCCGTCCGCGGTGGTGAGTTCGAAGCCGCCAGTGGTCTTCGCCACCCCGAGCTCGGCGCCATCGAAGACGCTGAAGGTCGTCGCCTCACCGGGTACCACTCGCGCATAGAGCAGCCCTGGGGTCGTGGCGTAGGAGTCGACCTCGTTCGGCAACGTCGTCGGCGCCATGGTGTCGATGGTTGGGCGCAGCAAGGGCACGACGCCGCCAGCGCGAACATAGACGGGGATCTGTCCGAGGGGAGCATCCACTGTCACGCTGCCTCCCCCCTCCTGCACCGCACCCGTCCACCAGTTCACCCAGCGCCCCGGCGGAAACGTCAGGTCGCGCCGACGCGCGTCCCGCTCGATGACCGGAGCCACCAGGATTGAATCCCCGAGGAGATAAACATCGCTGGGGTGCGCACCGAGCTCCGGGTAGGCGAGCCCCAGGGGTCGAGCGATGGGGCGCCCGGTGGTCTTGAGCTGCTGCGCGTAGGTCCAGAGGTAGGGGAACAGCCGGAGGTGAATCCGGGTATACACCCGGTACCAGTCGAGCATCTCCTGGTCGAAGCCCGGCCCCCCTTCTGGATCCCACGCAACCGTGTTGCTGCTGGTGCCGATCTGCATCACGGCGGAGAACGCCGTCTGCTCGAACCAGCGCGTGAACAGCTCCTTGTCGGGCGGCGAGTGCTTGTAGCCACCGGTGTCTGCTGCAAAGAACGGGAAGCCCGAGGCGCCGAGGCTGAGCCCAGCGACGATGCTCGCCGGGAGCCCTCCAACTCCCTTGACCTGCGTGCCGTTGTCGTCGAACGGCTCCGCGTGCTTGTGGAAGGTGGCGTCGAGATCACCAGGCCAGATCACGTTCACGTTCACCTGATCTCCGGCAGTCCCGCCGCGACAGATCAAGAAGCCGCCGTCCGCAGGTAACGTCTCGGCATACACGCGATGATAGAAACGCTGATAGCCCGCGTGCATCGTGCGTTCGTCGCTGCCGTCGGCAAAGACCCACTCGTTGCGCGCGTTCGTCAGGCCGGGCACCACGTCCTCCGCGTAGTCCAGCTTGTAGCCCTCGATACCCATCGCCTTGTACTTGCCGATCTGCTGCTGCCACCAGGCGTAGGCGTCCGGATTCGTGAAGTCGATCGGGCGCCCCCACTTGTTCAGCAAGAGGCCGGATGTCACCGGATAGTAGCCGCCCGCCTCGGCCTCGGCGCGCAGGGTCGCGGTGTCGGCTGCCTGATCCTTCTCGTCGAGGTAGGGCGTATGCCACAACGCCATGCGGAAACCGAGCGAGTGGGCCTCGTCGATCATCGCCTGGGCATCTGGGAACTGCGAGGGCAAGAAGTCGAAGGTGTTGACGGCCGTGGCGTAGGGGCGATCGATCCACATGCCGCTGGTGGCCAAGTCCAGGTCGCGGATGGTGTGCGCGTCCTGCAGGAACTCGGCCTGATCCTTGTTCTCGTCGCGCCACACCCAGGGACCCAGCGCCCAGCGCGCCGGCAGTGCCGGATAGCCAGTCACGTCGTAGTAGAGGCGAGACACGTCCAGTGGATGGTCCGCGCCGAACAAGTGGAAGCGCAACCCGTCCTTGGAGCCGAACCCAGTGCCAAACGCGGCCTCGACCAGATCGGGTTCCGCAGGCTCCGCCGCGACAGCGAAGGCGCCTGGACGATCCGACTCGACGTACAGACCCCAGCCGGAAGTACCGGTCAGGAACGGTACGGGGACGTGCGCCTCGAAGTAGCCGCTCTCGATGCTCGAGTCGACCTCGATCTGCATCGGGCGCACCTTACCTCGGTGATTCACGTCGTCGAAGTACTCGCCCAAGCCATAGAACGCCTCCTCAGCGTTTCCGCGTGGACGCAGCCGAAAGAAGGCGATGGGCGCGCTTGGGTCCTCGGGCTTCCAGAGCGCCGAGAAGCGCCCAGGGGCTGGAGCCTCTATCACCAAGCTCCCCTTGCGTCCCTCGGAGTAGCTCAGTTCCAGCGCGAGGCGTTCGTCGCTCGTCTCCGTGACGCGCATTTCCTCTGGAGAAATCCAAGTCGTCTCCGCCGGAGCATAGAGCGGGTGGGAGACATAGAAGCGATACGGGTCGTAGTTGAAGTCCTCGAGTGAGGACACCACGCCCCACTGAAAGGCGTCCTTCGGTAGGCGCAGCAGGGTGGTGCCGCCGTTCGAGAGCTCGAGCTCTTCGCCCTCGAAGCTGATGCTCAGGTCGCCGGAGTCGAGCTCCGGCGCTCTGAGCGACTCGGGAGTGGTGTCCTCGGATCCGCACCCCGACAGGGCGAGGCCGAGGGCGACACCGACGATATGCGCACGAAAGTAGGGCTGGCTCATGGGATCCCCAGGGGCTGCAAGGAAAACGCCGGAATGGCTAGGGGTGCGTGACCGAACAAGCATTCGTTTACCACCAGAGCGGCTGTCTTGGATCACCCCGATCCTAGGGCAACGGGATCCAGCGGATCCTGGGAGCCGTGATGACGCATCGAGCCGAACCTCCCTACCTTGGAAAAAGCGCTGCAAATCTCCAGAGCAAGCAAGTGCCCCCAAGGGCGGCCCGCGACCCCACCCGCTTGGCACAGCCCGTGCTGAAGCGCGCAGTCATGCAACCTCTCTCCCGTCGTCGACTGCTGGTGGGTGCCGGCGCATCGCTGATCGCCGCTCCCTTCTTCAGCATGCTGAGCAGCTCCGCTCGCGCGGACACCAGCAAGACTGCCAAGCGGCTCGCCATCTTCTTCTCTCCGAACGGAACCGTGCTCGAGCACTGGCGTCCGACCGGCAGCGGCAAGAGCTTCGACTTCCCCGCAGGCTCGATCCTCGAACCACTACAGAGCCTCAAGCAGAAGCTGTTGGTCTGCGACGGCATCGACTTCAAGAATGCCAGCAACCACGAGGGCGGCATGGCGGCGATGCTGACGGGAGGCGGCGACGCCAGCTCCCCCAGCCAGGGCATGAGCGTCGACCAGTACGTCGCCAGGGCCATCGGCGCCGAGAGTCGTTTCGCTTCTCTGGAGCTGGGGGTACAGACGTCGGCCTGGGGTGGCAACGTGCAGACTCGCATGAGCTACGGCGGTGCGGGTCAGTTCGTCCCCCCCGACGACAGCCCCACCAGCGTCTTCTCGCGCCTGTTCGGCGACGTGAGCGCGGAGCCCTCGGACCTGGATCGAGTGCAGAAGCGCCGCAAGAGCGTCCTGGATCTCGTGCGTGGCGAGCTCGGGGACCTGAGGCAGCGAGTCGGCGGCGTCGAAGCCCAGAAGCTCGACGCACACCTCGAGGCGCTGCGAAGCGTCGAGAAGGGCGTGCAAGGCCCAGGTAGCTGCACGCCCAGCGCGACCCCGGAGGCCCTCGATCCCTACGGCGGAGACGCGTTCCCTGCCCTGGCCAAGCAACAGATGGATCTGCTGGTCACCGCGTTTTCGTGCGGAATGACCAATGTGGGGAGCATCCAGATGTCCCACACCGTCGGTCCGCCGGTGTTCAGCTGGCTCGGGCTCTCCGAGGGGCACCACTCGCTGTCTCACATGGATGACAGCAACACCCAGGGGGTCGCGGACTTCGTCACCGCGGAACGCTGGTTCGCGGAGCAGTTCGCCTATTTCCTGAGCGCACTGGACAACCTCCAGGAACCCGGCGGGGACGGGACGCTGCTCGACAACACGCTCGTCGTGTGGGCCAAGGAGCTCGGTGACAGTCGCCTCCACGAGTGTGTGAACGTGCCGTTCATTCTTGCGGGCGGCGGCGGGCGCTTCGAACTCGGGCGCTACCTGAAGTTCGACTCCCAGCCGCACACCAAGCTGCTGGTCAGTATCTGCCAAGCGCTGGGCCTCGACAACCAGACCTTCGGGGACCCGTCGCACGGCACCGGCCCGCTGGAGGGCTTGGCATGAGCACGCTCTTCGAGCAGCGTCGCACCGAACGGCGCCCTGCCGAGCTTCGAATGAGCCGCATGCTGCGCTGGCTTCTGCTGGGCGTGGTGGTCGCCCTGGCCGCCGCGTGCAGCAAGGACGAGCCTCTCGGCAGCGTCCCGAGCAGCTCCGCCGGTTGTCCCGACGACCTGGCGTTCTTCGAGCAGAACGTCTGGAATCCGATCCTGAGCGTGAAGTGCATCGGCTGCCACAACGCGGACGGCATCGCAAACGGCACGCGCATGGTGCTCGAGCCGCCGGAGGTCGATGGCTACCTGGAGAAGAATTTCTCTACGGTAAAGTCACTTGCCGAGGTCGACCGCGGCGGGACTCCGGTCCTGCTCCTGAGACCGACCGGCAAGTACCCCTCGGGTCACGCGGGCGGGAAGCTGTTCAGCGACGAGAGCACCTACTACAAGGACCTCGAGACGTTCATCACCCGTGTCACCCTCGGTCAGAAATGCGACCAGGGTTCGGCCAAGGTCCAGTGCACCGACAAGGTCGCGAGCCCTGGCCGGAGGCAGCTACGGCGCCTCACGCGCACCGAATACGACTCAAGCGTGAGGGACCTACTCGGCATCGACGCCAGGCTCGGCGAAAGACTCGCGCCGGACGTGGTGGTGGACGGCTTCGACAACAACGCCAGCGCGCTCACTGTCAGTGCCTTGCTCGCGGACCAGCTGCGGGACGCCGCCGAGCAGCTTGCCGCGAGCGCGACACAGGCCGGCGCGCTGGATCGCTACTCGGACCCGGACTGCGACCCGACGAGCGACGCCGCGGCCTGTGCACGGGTCGTGATCGAGGCCTTTGGTCTGCGCGCCTTCAGGCGACCGCTGACCGAGACCGAGGTCGCGCGCTACGCGACGCTGTTCGAGGCCGGCTACGCCGATCCGGCGCCAGGCACCGACGCGTACTCCGGGGGCCTCGAGCTGGTGGTCACCGCAATGCTGCAGTCCCCGGGCTTCTTGTATCGTCTGGAGCTGGGTAGCCAGGGACCCGACGGCCTGTTCGAGCTGGATGGCTTCGAGGTCGCGACGGAGCTGTCCTATCTGATCTGGGGCACGATCCCGGACGACGAGCTGCTCACCGCGGCGGCCAGCGGCGGCCTCGACACCCCCGAGGGGATTCGGGCTCAGGCGACCCGTCTGTTGAGCGACGACCGAGCGCTGACGGGCTACACCCGCTTCGTCGATCAGTGGCTCGGGCTCACGCAGCTGAACACGGTGCAGAAGGATCCGATGACCTATCCGGAGCTGGACCCAAGTATCCGCGCGGCACTAGCCGAGGAGACTCGCGAGTTCGTTCGCCATGTGCTCGAAGAGAAGGACGGACGCCTCGACGAGCTCCTGACCGCCCCATACAGCTTTCTCTCTCCCGAGCTCGCGACCTACTACGGCGTGGCGCACCCGGGCGGAAGCGGCTTCAGCCGGATCGACTTCGACGACGGCCAGCACGCGGGGCTATTGACTCAGGGCAGCGTGCTGGTCACCCATTCGATGGCCAACAGCTCCTCGCCGATCCATCGCGGGAAGCTGATCCGTGAACGCTTGCTGTGTCAGGAGCTCTCTCCCCCACCCCCGAATATCGTGGTGGAGGTGCCGCCGGTGGATCCGAAGGCCTCGAACCGCGAGCGCTTCAGCGCCCACTCGGCAAACGAACCTTGCAAGAGCTGCCACCGCCTGATCGATCCCATCGGCTTCGGCTTCGAGCACTTCGACGGCATCGGTCGCTACCAGGCCGACGACCGGGGCTTCCCCATCGACACCTCTGGGGAGATCCTGGCGACGGACAACACCGACACGAGCTTCGAGGGCGTCCCAGAGCTCGGAGCCATTCTGGCCGACAGCCCCGATGTCCAGAGCTGTGTCGCCCTGCAGTGGTACCGCTGGGGCTACGCCCAGGAGGAGACCGACGAGACGACCTGCACCGCCCAGGCCTTCGCCGATCGCTTCGCGGCCAACGACCTGAAGCTCCCCGAGCTCGTCTTGGCGCTCGTCGAGGCAGATCACTTCCGCACGCGAACGGTCGAGGCGGGAGCCGAGGGTGCCAATAGCGGTGGCGACGGCGCTGGCGGCAGCGGAGGCGACCCGGGCCCTGGAGGTGCTGGCAACGCGGGCAGCGGCGGCGCCGGCAACGGCGGAAGTGCGAGCGCTGGTTCCGGAAGTGGACCCGTGAGCGCCGAGGTGGACGTCGAAGACACCCTGGACAGCCAGTGGGACGCGGGTAGCTGTCACAGCGTGGTCGTGACCAACACCGGAAGCGCCAACGTGACGTGGGCCATCGAACTCGAGCTCGGAGGCACTCTGGACAACTACTGGAACGCCGTGGCGTCGACGAACGGCGCCAGGACACGCTTCAGCGGTGTCGATTTCAACCGCACCCTGGCACCCGGCGAGGCCGCGAGCTTCGGCTACTGCAAGTCGAACTGAGCCTCGAAAAACCCACGAAGGCCCCACGCTCGAGCTGGAGCGCGGGGCCTGGTTTCCGCGTCGGCGCTCAGTTGCAGCGCCAGCTGTTGTTCAAGCAGATGCAGCCACCAGCCATGGTGTAGCTACACAAGGTGCCGTTGGGTACGGAGCTACAGTCCCCGTTGTTCTGGGGCTTGCTGGCGGGGCAGTCGCTGGGGTTGCCGCCACCGCCACCACCACAGGTCCAGAGGTTGCCCCCCGGACCGGGCGGATTGATGCAGCTGCAGCGTGTGCCCGAGAAGTCGCAGCTCAAGCCGGTCGTGTCACACTGGCTGCCGCTCTGGGGCTGATCCGCAGGGCAAGAGCCACAGGACCACTCCGCCTGACCACCGCCACCCGCGCGCTGACACGAACACTGGTTGGCGCCGAAGCTGCAGCTGATCCCGATGTCGGTGCAGTCGGCGCCGTCGCTCGGCTCCGTGCCCGGGCACATCGCGCAGTTCCACTGCAGGCCACCTGGCCCACCTCCCGAGCACGCGCAGCTCGTCGCGCCGTAGCTGCAGCTGAGGTTGAACATGGTGCACATGTCGCCGTCCGTCGGCTCGGACGTGGGGCACGGCCCTGGGTTGCTGTTGCCTCCCGTGCCTCCGCTACCTCCGGCGGCGCCACCGCTCCCGCCCGTGGCCGCGCCGCCGCTGCCTGCAGCGCCGGCTCCACCGGTCGCGCCCGCTCCCCCGGAGCCGCCGCTGGTGCCGCCGCCGCCCGCGCTGCTGCCGCCGGTGCCGCCGCTGCCCGCGCTGCTACCGCCGCTACCCCCGCTGGCGCCCCCGCTGCCGCCACCGGATCCGCCGCTGCCACCGCTCCCCGTATCCGACTCGCTGTCGCCACCGCAGGCGGTCATCAGCCCCACGCTGCTGCTCAGCGCCAGCACACCGAACCAAGTCAAGCTCTTCATACCGTCCTCCTTCGCGCGACCTCTCGCGCAACCGCAGCCTATGCCGTCCTGAGTGGAGGTGTCAGCTGCGGGTTATGCACTTGTCCGTGCGGATTTCGCCTTCTCGTCAGGCTCACTTACCCAGCTCGTCCAAGCCGGGTGTCAACTTCCAGCACGAACGTTGCTGGCGGGGTGTTCCGGTGCAGTCGCGCTATACGATGAGTCGTGCTCATCGCCGCCCGTTTCAACTGGATCACGCTGTTCACGCTGCTCAACGCCGCGGTGATGTACGTCCTGATGCTGTTCGCGATGGTGGTCGGCATCAGCCGCTGGCAGCAGCTCAAGGCGACCTTCCGACGGGGCACCCTCCCCGTGATCACCGCCGTGTTGCTCGGCCTGCCCTTCGACTTGGTCATCGGCTGGCATACCGACATGAGCAGGCTCACCGGCCTACATATCCCTACGGATATGGTTGCTACGTTGCGCTATGTGGGAGTCGTGTCGGCGCTGGTCGGCGTCGTGTTCGGCTTCGCGTTTCGGGTATTTCAGGTGCCCGCCGCAGTGCACCTCGCTCGCGCAGGCCACGAACCATTCCCTGGCTTGCTCCAGGGTACGCCGCGCTGGCGGAGCCTCGGTCTCGGCGCGCTGATCGGAGGCATCGGCGCCGCCGTCAGTGTCCCGCTCTTCGCTTGGCTGCGCGTGGGCTATGGCGAGGTGTTCAAGCAGCTCCAGGAGCTGTATCACCTGGACCTGGACGAACCGTCGCTGCTCTGGGGCGCCCTGTTCCCCATGGCACTGGGCGCGGCCATCAGCGAGGAGCTGATCTACCGTGGGATACTGCAGCAGGGCCTGAGCAAGCTCTTCAAGCAAAGCCGAGCTGGAGTCGTGATCGCCGTATGCGTCAGCTCACTGGTCTGGGCGCTGGCGCACATCGGCAGCGCCGACAACAATCTGCTCAAGGTCGTCCAGATCTTCCTCTTGGGGCTGGCGTTTGGCTGGCTCTGCCGGAAGCACTCTCTCGAGGCGAGCATCGTGGCGCACCTGAGCATGAACTTCTTCAGCGTGGTCGTGGGCGCACTGATTGGTTGAGGAAGGGCGCAGGCCCCGGAATCGCACGTCCAGCGAGCCGGGCCTCCAGCGTTCGACGCCTCGAGGCCCGTGTTTACAGCCCGACCGTCAGCTGTAAACGACCGTGAACCGCCCCCGGTGTAGCCGACGATCGCGGTACGGCGTCGGCCGGCCACTGCCTCGCGACACATCGCGTCAGAAGTGGTAACACTCCCCGGCGGCAGCTCGCTGCCGCTCGTCTCGCGCCGCGCCCCCGGCGCTGCAGCACCTGGGCGCGGCCGCAGTCAGACCTCCAGGAGAATTTCCACATGAGAAGTGCCAAGGATTTCTTTCAGCCGCTGGCCATCGGTGCTCCCCAGCCTCTGCGTGAGGTGCCCTTCCGCCCCTCGCGAATGATCCACTTCTTCGACCCGAGCAATCCCAAGATGGCGGCCAAGGTGCCAGAGATCGCGCCCCAGGTGGACGTGCTGCTCGGCAACCTGGAGGACGCAGTCGCCGCGGATCGCAAGGAAGCCGCGCGAGAAGGCTTGATCGAGATCGCCAAGGCGACGGACTTCGGAGACACCCAGCTCTGGACTCGCATCAACAGCTTGGACAGCCCCTGGTGCCTCGACGACCTGCTGCGCTTGGTGGGTGAAGTCGGCGACAAGCTCGACGTGATCATGGTGCCCAAGGTGCAGGGCCCCTGGGACATCTACTACGTCGACCAGCTGCTCGCGCAGCTCGAGGCCAAGCACGGCCTCGAGGAGCCGCTGCTGATCCACGCGATCTTGGAGACCGCCACAGGCGTGAACCACGTCGAGGAGATCGCCGCCGCCAGTCCTCGCATGCAGGGGCTGAGTCTCGGACCGGCGGATCTCGCGGCCTCGCGCCGCATGAAGACCACCCGCGTCGGTGGCGGACACCCGGGCTACCTGGTCCGAGCGGATCCAGACCTCGAGAACCCGGATGCGCCGCGCGCCACGGCTCAGCAGGATCTGTGGCACTACACACTGGCGCGCATGGTCGACGCCTGCGCCGCCAACGGCATCCTGCCCTACTACGGGCCGTTCGGTGACATCGCCGATGTCGTGGCCTGCGAGGATCAGTTCCGCAATGCGTTCCTGATGGGCTGCGTCGGCGCTTGGTCCTTGCATCCAAAGCAGATCGCAATCGCTCGCCGGGTCTTCAGCCCCCCCGCGGACGAGGTGCTCTGGGCGCGCAAGGTGATCGACGCCATGGGGGACGGGACCGGCGCCGTGATGATCGACGGCAAGATGCAGGACGACGCCACCGTGAAGCAGTGCAAGGTGATGGTCGACCTGGCGAGGTTGATCGCTACTCGCGATCCGGAGATGAAAACCGCCTACGGCTTCTAGTCCCCCAAGCGTCCCCGTTCAGCGCCCTTGATTTCCTGGGAGGAGACCTCCGCCTCGAAGCTCCGGGGTTCGGGCGGTCACTCCCGGGGAAGCCGCGGAGAATCGACGCTTCGCTCGGGTTTCACCGGCTGACCCTCGCTGCCTTGATCCGCTGTGAGCAGCGTGAGATCGTGTTCCCTCGGTCAAACGTTGACGGGCGGCGGCCAACGCCTCACGCAGCGCAAGGGTGCCATGAGCGCAAGAGACGACCTCGCGACTGCGAACACGATCGCCAGCCTGCCGCTATCACCGCGAGACAGCGATTGCGACCCGGGCGTCCCCGAGATCCCCGGCTACACCATCCTCGACGAGCTGGGTCGCGGCGGCATGGGGGTGGTCTACAAGGCCAGGCAGGACGCCCTGGGTCGTATCGTCGCCATCAAGATGGTGCTCGAGGCCCACGCCCGAGGCGAGAGCCGCGCTCGATTCCTCGCGGAAGCTGAAGCAGTCGCACGCTTCCACCACCCGAACATCGTCCAGATCCACGAGATCGGTGAGGTCCAGGGGCGCCCGTTCTTTTCGCTCGAGTTCGTCGATGGCGGCAACCTCGAGGAGCAACTCGCACAGCGACCCACCGAGTGGAGAGAAGCTGCGGAGATGCTGGTGCTGCTCGCGAAGGCGATCCATGCAGCCCACGAGAACGGCATCGTTCATCGCGACCTGAAGCCAGCCAACGTCCTGCTCGCCAAGGACGGCTCGCCCAGGATCACGGACTTCGGCATCGCGCGTCGCCTCGACGCAGACCGCCAGACCAAGACCGGGAACATCCTCGGCACGCCGAGCTACATGGCACCAGAGCAGGCGCTGGGAAAGAACGACGAGATCGGCCCCGCGGCGGACATCTACTCGCTTGGGGCAATGCTCTACGACATGCTCACGGGTCGCCCCCCGTTCGAGGCCGCGACGACGCTGGACACGCTGATGCAGGCGGTGACGCGAGATCCGATCCCTCCGCGAATGCTGCAGCCAGGCATCCCCTTGGACATCGACGTCATCTGCCTGAAGTGCCTGGAGAAGAAGCCGGAGAAGCGCTACGCCAGCGCGCTGGAGCTCGCGCAAGACCTCGAACGCCTGCTCCGCGCGGAACCAATTCACGCCAGACCGATCGGGAGGTTCGAGCGAGGTTTGCGCTGGTCGAAGCGCAACCCCGCCTGGGCGACCTTGATCGGCGTGAGCGGTGCAGCGCTGATCGCGCTGGTCGCGACCGGTGGTTGGTTCACTCGCAAGCTGCAGGTGGAGCTCAAGGCCACGGAGGCCGCGCGCGCGGACGCCGCTAGGGCGCGCAACAAGCTCCAGCTCAGGCTGGTGCGCACGAAGGCCGAGAGCATCAACAGCGATCTCCTGCAGCTCTCGGGCGTGCCGAAGACGCTCGCTCGAGTGCTCGAGACGAGGGGCGGCTGGAGCGAGGCGCAGCTCAACGGTCTGCTCGAGCGGAGCCTCGCCCAGGAGGCTCACATCTTCGGCATGGCGGTGGCGTTCGAGCCCGGACAGTTCGCCGAGGACGTCCAGGACTTCTCCGCCTACGTGTACCGGGACGGCACCAGCCTGAAGGTGAAGCAGCTACTCCCCCCCGAGTACACCCCGATCTATCGCGAATGGGACTGGTACAAGCACGCCCAGCCGGGAGGGAGCTGGAGCAAGCCCTACGTCGATGAGGGGGGCGGCGACATCCCGATGGTCACCTTCTCCGTGCCCTTCGAGCGTGACGGCAAGCGCGCCGGGGTGGTCACCGCCGACCTTTCTCTCGACTACTTCCGCGCGCTGAACGAGTCGCTGCGCAGCTCGGACCTGGGCGGCCAGTCGTATGCAATGGTCGTCACCTCTGACGGCACCATCGTCAGTCACCCCAAGCTGGACTGGCGTTTCCCCGCGGCGTCGTCCAGGGGCTTCAAGCCCCAGGACCAGGCGCTGGCCGCCACCTGGGATCGCGCGCTCGAGGGAGAAGAGGGTCGCGGGATCGGCGTCGATCTCACGGACGGCAAGCCAGCGGACCTGCTGTTCGCCCCGATTCGCTCCGCGCACTGGTCGTGTGTCGCCGTGATGCCACGAGAGCCGGCGGCCCTGCAGCCCGCAGCGGCGAACCCCTACTAGCACTAGCGCTGGTGAGGCGAATCTATGATTCGCTCAACGAATCAACACAGCGTTTCTCGTCTCAGGGCTGGCGAGGGCTCGGTCGCGCGTGCGGGTTCGCAGGCCTGGGTCCGTGGGGATCCGATGCTTGGCTCCGCTCGCCTGGCGGCGTTCCCAGGTGCTTGACCGAGGGTGGGCCGCCTGGGCGGCCGACGAAATGGCGACGCGGGTCTTCGACGGGGACGTTGATGCGTCGCAGGATCTCCTCGATCTTGCGCTTCACGTGGACGTCGTCCTTCTCGGCCTTCGCGTACTTCTTCTCGAGCGCTTCGAACTTCTTCTGTTCGACACCGAGATCACGCATCACGTCGAGCGCCGCGGTTCGTGTCATCCAGTAGGCTTCCTTGTCGAGCACGATGCTGTCCAGGGCCTTGAGCAGCCGGTCCTGCTTGTACCAGGGCTTCACCTTCTCGAGCCACGCCTGGCTCGCCTTGTCCCGCTCGGGGAAGTCAGTCTTTGCCGCGCGGAGATTGCGGAAGCTGGTCCAGGGTGGTGACGTGCGGGTGCGCGGCTTCTTCTCCAGCACCTTCATCGTCAGCTCGTAGGCCTGCTTGCTGGGGCTCTCGGGCTTGGGAAAACCGGTCCAGGCGCTGATCACCCCCTGCCAGCAGCCCTCGTAGAGCTTCGGGTCCGTGTCCTTGCCATTCAGGTACTTCTCGAACACCGGGATCGCGCGCTCGTCTTCGCTACCGTAGAGGCGCCCACACAGGAAGCGCCGCACGTTCATCGACTTGTCGTTGTCGACGTGCTCGAGCACCTTGTCGAAGGTGCCTTCCACGCCCTTGCCGAATGGAGTCAGAAACCAGCTCATCGCTTCCTGGCGCACGTGCTCCGACTCGTGATCGGCGAGCTTCAGCAGCAGCTCCTTGATCTTCGGGTTGTCCCGATGCTGAGAGCCGACGACTCGCACCAGGGAGATGAGCACCGCGGGCTCCTTCTCCGTCTCCGCGGCCTTCAGCACCAGCTCCTGCACCGCGGGCGTGCTGCCGAACACCGACTTGAGCAGCTGTGCGGCCTGCCAGCGCACCGCCGGGTTCTCGTTCTTGATCAGCTTCTTGCCCACCGTGGCGTTGAGACCCGCGATGTCCTTGAGCGAGGTGTTGCGACTGCGCGCCTTCTTGAGGTCGCGGTACGCCTCGCAGCGGGGGTCGATACCCCGCTCGTTGAGCTGGCACTTCGCGAGCCCGAGCACGAGTTCTTCGTATACCTCTGGCGTCAGCGGCTTGGTTTCGTCGGCGAGCCAAGCCTGCGCACCAGTGAGGGGGCTGGCGCTCGCGCTCGCGCTGGGCGCAGCTCCAGTCGACTTCGACTCATTGCAGCCGAGCATCAGCAGCGAGACGCTGATCGCCGACCAGCCCGCGAGACCCTTGAATAGCGACATGCGAGGGTTCGTAGCACTCTCGCCGGTCCCGTTGAAGAGCGCCCGCGAGCAGGCTTCGCGAGCTCGCCGGCTCAGCGGAGTTCGGCGTCGACCTCGTGGCCGCGGAAGCTGCTCACGATGCCGCTGCCCTCGAGCCGCATGTGCACGAACCGGGCCTCGCGGTCGTCACACATCACGAGACGAAGCTCGCCCGGGTGCTCCGTGGGCTTGAAGCCGCTCAGGCCCGAGCGTTCCGCCTCCTCCAAGGTCATCACCTTGGCCCGCGTCTCTTCCAGCGTCTCCCGGGTGAACAGCTCTTCGGGGTTGGCACCCGGCGTGAGATAGACCTCGAACACGACCATGGGGTGATGATGCAACAGATCCGTCGAGGCGCGCGCCGAAACGTGTCCCAGCTCGCGTTTTGTCCCATCATCGGCGCGGCGTCATTTCCGCCGGGATCTCTTGGGGCGCCGGGCTAGGCCGCGGCGTCGTCGACGGCGGGCGCCGGTGGACTGCTGCTCACCCCGAAGCGGCTCTGCACCTCGACCTGCCACAGCGCCCCGACCAGCACGTTGAGCATCCGCTCTTCGGGCGTCAGGTGCTCGGCAACTTGAGGTAGCCCTTCGCATTTTTGGCTCCGATCAGCCTGCATGCCCTGAGGAACGGATGGCGTGCCAGTTCATTGAGCCACTTCCGCCGATGGGCGTCGTATCGACCGGCCCACGGGCCGCACCGCCAGCCACCCTCGCCCCCGCGAGCGCCATGTTCTCGCATTCTTCAGCAGGTTTTGGGGGTGAGGAGCGACGTCTGCCAGCGCCCACGCTTTGGTTTATCATCTCGAGGAACCTTCCGCTTCCGAGGCTGTCCAGTGCCGACCATGGACCTGAAGACCGAGATCGAGATCGACGCCAGCCCAGAGTGCGTGTGGAACGTGCTGACCGACTTCGAGGAGTACCCAAACTGGAACCCGCTCATCACCAGCATCTGGGGACCGCTGGTGGTGGGCTCGCGACTGACCTTGGCGGTCGCTCAGCCGGGCGGGCGGGAGATGACCTGGCACCCCACCGTGACCCACATCGATGAGGGCGTGGAGTTGCGCTGGCTCGGTCGCTTCCTCTTCAAGGGACTGTTCGACGGAGAGCAGTTCTTTCGTCTCGAGCCCCTGGAAGCCGGACGCACCCGACTGATCCACGGTGAGCGCTTCAGCGGTCTGCTGACCGAGCGCTTCTCGAGACGGATGCCAAGCACGGCCCGCGGATTCGCGGTGATGAACCAAGCCCTACGTCGCCGCGCGGAAAGGCTGAACTGAGCCTAGCGCTGGGGACCAGAGCTACTTCACTGGGCGAGCTCGGCGCGGCGCACGCCGGGTAGCTCGGGGCAGGCCAGGAGCCGCGGCTGGTAGTGCGTCTTGCGCACGTTGCTCTTCTTCTTGTGATAGCGGCTCTGCGCCGCCATCTGAGTCTCCAGGGCGCTCGCGAGCTGGGTGGCGATGCGGGAGTCCTGGACCACCCGGTTGGTCTGTTCGCCAGGATCGCTCTCGAGGTTGAACAGCATCACCTGCTGACTGCTGCGCTCGAGGACCAGCTTCCAGGGCCAACACACGACACCATCGGCGTTGCGGATCCCTTGGATGTTCATGAACACACCTCGGCGCCCGCTGTCGTCGCTGACGATCACCGGATCCGCAGAAGGCTTGAGGAGCTTGGCCATGCTTCGTCCCTGGAACGAAGGGTGTGGCGGCACCTTCACCAACTCGAGCAGGGTGGGCAGGATGTCCAGGTGACTCGTGGGCTCGTCGATGTCCTGCGCCTTGATGTGGCCGGGCCAGTGGAAGAGCAGCGGAACGCGGGACTCCTCCTCGTAGAGCGTCTTGCCGTGAGTGACTCCGCCGTGCTGATAGAAGGCCTCGCCGTGATCGCTGGTGATCACCCAGATGGTGTCCTCCAGCTGTCCGCTCTCCTTCAGCGCGCGCTCGAGCTCGCCGATCTGAGCGTCCACGTAGCGCAGGGCGTTGTCGTAGCGGTTCCTCACCCGCTCGAGGTCGTCTTCGCCGTAGTACAGGTAGTTGAAGGTTCCCTGGGGATCCGAAGGCTGGTAAGGCTTCTTGGCCGACGCCGGCAGCACGTAGGGGAAGTGCGTCATCTGGAAGTTGACGTAGAGCGACCAGTGCTCATCCGCGTGCTCGCGGATGTACGCCCCCACGCGCTCGGCCGTCGCGTGATCCGGGACGACGTGCTCGCTCCCGGTGTAAACGTGGGGCCCCTGGTAGTCCTTGGCGTGCCAGTAGTCGACCGGGGTGTCCGTGGTCTGGAAGCGCAACATGCCCTGCCAGGTCTCGTCCTGCGAGCTGATGGTCACCGGCAGATACCCAAGCCGGTAGAACACATCGTGGTAGAGCATCCGCGGGTAGTCGAGGCGCGTGTACATGTCGAGCGTCGACCCACGCCGGGGGAACAGCGACGAAAGCGCGGCAGGCTGAGCGTAGTTCGAGTGGGTGGCCGTGGTCCATACCTTGCGGAAACGTGCGCTACGACTCGCCACCCGGTCCAGGTTCGGCGTCGTGCCGCGCGTGTAGCCGTTGTAGCCGAGATGATCGATGCCCACCGACTCGAGCATCAAGAACAGGACCTTGGGGCGGGGCTCGCCGTCGTCTCGAATCCGCTCGACCGCTTGCTCCCAGAGGCGCCCGCTGGTCTGCGGCAATCCGGGCTCCACGTCGAGCTTCGGCGCCTTGGGGTCTGCGGCTCTGGGTAGCGTCCAGCGCGGATCCAGCGAGCCAATCAGCGCAAGCTCGGGGGTGGTGCGCCAGACCCCGCGCATGCTGTCGCCGACCCCGGCAAAGAGCACCGCGGCCGCGAGACTCACGATGATCGCGCCTTCCGGAAGCACCTGGCGCAGGGCCGAGCCAGCGCCCTGCGAGGGGCGCCGGAGGTAGACAGCGAGGCTCACCCCCAACCCCAGCGCAGCGACGAACAGCGGATAGGTGTAGCGCGAGTAGCCCACGAACGCGGCGTCTGCGAAGTGGCTCAGGCTCCCCATCACGAACTCGAGGCCACCGAGGGTCACGAACGAGCCGCTCATCAAGCGCACGACCAAGCCCACCACGTGGGCCGCCGCGAACACGGTCGCGACCGCGCTGCTGAAGCTCACCGCCAGGATCCGCGTGAAGCGCCAGCGCAGCCCGAGCGCGCTCACCAGCGCCAGCACCACCGCGAGCGCCACGCTCAGGCCAACGGTCAGCGCGGCGCCCAGCACGCGCAGCCGCCAGGTCAGCGGCCCGAGACCGCCGAGCTCGGGGACACCGAGCCACGGCACCAGGATCAGATCAGCCAGCGCCAGCAGGCAGCCCAGCGCGCACCCCAGGCGGACGTGGCGCAAGAGCCACGCGCGGAGGTTGAGGACTGGAGGCCGACGGTCAGACACGTTTTCAATCGATCGCCTCGGCTCGGGAGACGGGACGGAAGCAAGGACGGCAAGTCTGGAGGCCAGAAAAGGCCACTCTCTCGCCGCTTCTGCGCAGGACGCAGGGGGTCGAATCAAAAGCTTAGGCGGGGGGAGCGCCCAACAGAAAGTTCTCGGCTTACTTGAAACCCGCCCGCTAGGGGAGTCCTTTGTTGTGACATCGTTGCGGGAACGCCACCAGAAGGCGGCGACTTCCTCGGCACCCGCGGCGCCCTGAGCGCGATTTTGCTTTGAGGATCGCGTATGTTCCCCGCCCCGTCGTCCCCTCTCCCTCTCAGGATTCCAAGCTGGGTGCACTCGCTCCTACAGACGATCCGGCGGCAACGCCGGGAGCGCGCTCCTTCTCCTCGGCAGGCCCAGACGTTCTCTCATGAAGATCGGCATCTTGCTCAACCCCAACTCCCGGAAGAACCGGCGTCAGAGCGCTGAGGCGGCCCAGCGGCTAGGCCAGCTGAAGCGCCGCGTGGGGGAGCTTGGGCACGTGGTCGAGACCCAGTCCACCGACGAGCTCCGGCACGCGATCGAGGCGCTGGTGGACGACGGCGTGGAGTATCTGGTGAGCGATGGGGGCGACGGCGCCCTGCACTGGGCGCTGAACGAGGTGCGGCGGCTGCGAGGGGACGCAGGGCTCATCCCGATCGTGCCAACCTGCGGCGGAACCATCGATTTCGTCGCCCGTAAAGTCGGAGTCGAAGGCAGCCAGGACGCGATCGTCGAGCGCCTGATCCAGCACATCGAGCGTGGAGAGGCGCCACGCGTGCTGCACCTCGACAGCCTGCGCTTGACTGGAGAAGACGAGCGCGGCGAGCCCTTCGATCGGCTCGGCTTCGCGCTGGCGGCGGGAGGGGTAGGACAGCGCTTCTTCGACCACTACTACTCCTCCCCCGATCCAAGCCCCGCGACGATCGTGGCGATCGTGCTGCGCACGGTGGCATCGTTCGCGCTGGGTGCGCTGAACGTGCCCCGCACGGAAACGCTGCAGAGCTACGCAGAACAGCTCTTCCGGCCCACGCTCGCCGAGGTGAGCATCGATGGCGAGGCGCTCGGCACCACGAAGCACGGCGCGATTCACGCCGGAGCCTTCGACGTATCCCTCGGTGGTGTGTTCCGGGTCTTCCCCCTGGCGGCAGAGCCAGGGCAGCTACATTTCCAGGCGGGCGCTATCACGCCCCTCGAGATCATCGCAGCGCTCCCGGACCTGGTGCGCGGAGGCGCGATCCGCAGCCCCAACCTGCGCGAAGTCGCTGGCACGGAGCTGAGGGTCCGGGCGCTGAGCGACGAGCTCCTGGCGCCCATCATCGATGGCGAGCAGTTCACGGGTCTGCGTTCCCTGAACGTCACGCCCGGCCCCCAGGTGCCCATCGCCACTGTTTGAGATCGCGGAGACCACGCCTGGAATCACGAAAATCCAGCGCAGGAACCCCCGCGGCGCTTGAGGCATACTCGCTCCAGCGATGGTCGCAGTGCACTCCGCAATACCGCCGGATGGGGACGTCCCGCTCCGCCTCGACGAGGCTGGCCTGCGCGGCCTGCTCGAGGCGCTGATGGACGATGGCTTCAGCCTGGTCGGGCCAAAGCGCGTGGGTCAGGTCATCGACTACGCGCCGCTCGGCGGCCTCGACGAGTTACCTCAGGGAATCGGTGCCGAGCAGCGGCCAGGTCACTATCGACTGACGGCCCACGAGGGAGCGCAGCGGCAAGCGCGCTTCGCCTACGCGGCGCCCGCCAGCTCCTTCAAGCGTCACTTCTTCGTGCCTCGGCTGACGTTGTTGCGCGCCAAGCGCCAGACCCCCGACGGCTCGAGCTTCCGCGTCATCGAGCTCGGGCAGTCGCCTCCGAAGCTGGCGCTGATCGGCGCCCGGAGCTGCGATCTGCACGCGATCGCCATGCAGGACCACATCCTCGGCGGGGCATCGGCGGAGAATCCAGCGGACGCGGACTACGTCGCCCGACGCCAGGGAGTGTTCGTCGTCGCCGTCAACTGCGGGCACCCCGCAAGCACTTGCTTCTGCACCTCGACGGGCACGGGCCCGGCAGCGCGAGAGTACTTCGACGTGTCCCTCAGCGAGCTGATCAGCGACGCCGGAGCGAGCTACGTCGCCCGCAGCGGAAGCCCGCAAGGCACCGCGTTGCTCGCGCGAATCGCGACGCGACCGGCCAGCGCGGAGGAGCTGCAGCAGGAAGCCGATCTCCTCGAGAATGCAGCGCAGGCGATCGAGCGGGACCTGCCGCTCACGGGCTTGGCGAGCGCGCTGCAGAGCCAGCTCGAGAGCCCGCTCTGGGACAGCATCGCGGAGCGCTGCTTGAGCTGCACGAACTGCACGCTCGCTTGTCCGACCTGCTTCTGCTCCAGCGTCGAGGACTCGAGTAGCTTCGATGGCTGCAGCGCGGAGCGCTCACGCCGCTGGGACTCCTGCTTCACGGCGGATCACTCCTACGTGCACGGCGGCAGCGTGCGCCAGAGCACCCGCGCGCGCTACCGCCAGTGGTTGACCCACAAGCTCGGAACCTGGCGAGACCAACTCGGTGACGGCGCTTCGGTTCCCCGAGGTACTGAGGACGCCAGCGGGTGCGTGGGTTGCGGGCGCTGCATCACCTGGTGCCCAGCGGGCATCGACATCACGAGGGAGGCAAAGCGCCTCTCGGGGCGAGGCTGAATTGGAGAACCTGGAGCGAGTCGTCAAGGCCCATCCGTTCGCGGCGGAGCTGAGCCCCGAACACCTCTCGGTGGTGGCGTGCTGCGCGCGAAACGTACGCCGCTCCCCGGGGGAGTTCCTGTTCAAGGAGGGCGCGGAAGCCGGCCGCTTCTACCTGGTCCGCAAGGGGCGCCTTGCCCTGGAGGTCGACGTTCCAGGCCGCGGAGCGACCCAGGTGGAGAGCGTGGGCCCAGGGGGTGTCGTGGGCTTCTCCTGGTTGTTCCCCGACCATCGCTGGACGCTCGACGCCCGCGCCCTCGAGACGCTGATCGCGCTGGAGTTCGACGCCACCTGCCTGCTGCCCAAGATGGAGGCCGACCCGGCGCTCGGCTACGCGCTTACCAAGCCGCTGCTGAACGAGCTGTACAAGCGGCTCAATCAGGTACGTCTCGGCCGCCTCGACGTCTATGGCCAAGGCCGCAAGGACAGCGTCGGAGGAGGAACGTGAGCCTACCAGTTCTTGTTTCCGAAGGGAAACATATTGAGGATCCATGGCTCCCCGCTCCGACGCGGGTGCGACGCGTCTGGCAGGAGCTCGACGACATCGTCACGCTCGAGCTCGAGCCGCCAGCGGACTTCCAGTTCGCAGCCGGTCAGTTCAACATGCTGTATGCGTTCGGCGTGGGGGAGATACCGGTCTCCATCAGCTCGGATCCGGCGACCCCCGAGCGGCTGCTGCACACCATCCGTGACGTCGGCGCGGTGAGCCACGCCTTGTGCTCGCTCGCACCGGGTGCGGAGCTAGGCCTGCGTGGCCCCTACGGCAGTGCCTGGCCCTTGCAGGACGTCCACGGACGCGACGTCGTGGTGATCGCTGGCGGTCTGGGGCTCGCGCCGCTGCGACCCGCCATCCACGGCTTGCTCGGCCAGCGCGAACGCTATGGCCGAGTCACGCTCCTCGTCGGCGCCCGCAGCCCGGACGACCTCCTGTTCCCCGCGGAGCTCAGCGCCTGGAACCGCGGCGGGGCGCTCGAGGTGTTCGTCGCCGTGGATCACGCGCCGAGCGGCTGGGGCGGGATCCCGGATGTTCCGAGCCATGTCGGCGTGGTGACACAGCTACTGCACGAGCCGGGGTTCCGCAGGGGCTTCGACAAGCAGAAGAGCGTCGCCTTGCTGTGTGGACCGGACGTGATGTTCCGCTTCGCCAGCCGAGAACTCGATCTGCTGGGTGTACCGAGGAGCGCCCAGTACGTCTCCTTGGAGCGCAGCATGAAGTGCGCCCTCGGGTTCTGCGGGCACTGCCAGTACGGCTCGCTGCTCGTCTGCAGGCACGGTCCAGTGGTACCGCTGTCGTCGGTGCAGCGCTGGCAAGGGGTGCGCGAGCTGTGACTACCCTCACCCCCGGCCCTGACTCGGGCGCCCTCCACGAAGGCGATTTCACGGACCGAAAGCTCAAGCTCGCGGTATGGAAGTTTGCCTCTTGCGATGGCTGTCAGCTGTCGCTGCTGGACTGCGAAGACGAGCTGCTGGCGCTCACGTCACGCGTCGACATCGCGTACTTCCTGGAGGCCACTCGCTCGGTCCAGCCAGGGCCCTACGACGTCTCGTTGGTCGAAGGCTCGATCACGACCCATGAAGACCGAAAACGTATCCAGGCCGTGCGGCGCCAGTCGCGTTTCGTGATCACCCTGGGAGCCTGCGCCACGGCCGGGGGTATCCAGGCGCTGCGCAACGGACGCGACCTGCCCGAGTTCGCCAGCATGGTCTACGCGCATCCCGAGTATCTCGACAGCCTCGACACCTCGACGCCCATCGCCTCGCATATCCACGTGGATTTTGAGCTGCGTGGGTGCCCGGTTGACAAGCATCAGTTACTGGAGGTCCTCAGCGCGCTCCTGATGGGCCGCAAGCCAGCCATCTCGCACCACAGCGTGTGCGTCGAATGCAAACTTCGCGGCAACGCGTGTGTTCTGGTGAGCGCCGGCGAACCCTGCCTCGGACCCATCACCCACGCCGGCTGCGGTGCGCTCTGCCCCAGCTACGACAGACCTTGCTACGGCTGCTTCGGCCCCGCCGAGGCTGCCAACCCTGCAGCGCTGAGTCGACGCTTGCTGGGCGTGGCCCCGCCTCAGGACCCGACCATCGACGTGCCGCGGGACGCTCTGGTCAAGGCAGCTCGCCTGCACCGCCTGCTCCAGACCTTCAACACGCTGGCGCCCGAGTTCCGCGAGGAGGCGGAACACCATGGCTAGCCGCACGCTGCAGGTGGATTTTCTGACTCGCGTCGAAGGCGAAGGCGCGCTGCGCATCGAACTCGAAGGCGAGGAGCCCAAGCGCATCGAGCTACGCATCTTCGAGCCGCCGCGCTTCTTCGAGTCGCTGCTTCGAGGGCGCGATCAGTTCGAGGCGCCAGACATCACCTCGCGCATCTGTGGGATCTGCCCCGTCGCCTACATCACCAGCGCCTGCGCGGCCCTGGAGCAGGCGCACGGCGTCGAGCTACGCGCGGAACACGTCGCGCTGAGGCGCCTGCTCTACACCGGAGAGTGGATCGAGAGCCACGGTCTGCACGTGTTCATGCTGCACCTCCCGGACTTCCTCGGCTTGGCCGATGCCATCGAGCTCGCGGAGCGCGATCCGGACCTGGTGAAGACGGCCTTGCGAATCAAGAAGGTGGGCAACACCCTGATGCGCGTGCTGGGAGGTCGCGAGATCCACCCCATCAACACCCGAGTCGGCGGCTTCTACAAGGCGCCAGAACCGCTCGCCCTGGAGTCGCTCCTGCCTGAGCTCGAGTGGGCGGAGCAGGCGACCCTGGTAGCGCTCGAGCGCCTCGCGGCGCTCCCCTTCCCCGACCTCGAACGCGACTACGAACTGGTGGCGCTGCACGAGACCGATCGCTACGCCATTGAATCCGGGAGGATCCGTTCCAGCAGCGGCCTCGACATCGACGTCAGGGACTACACCAGGCACTTCACCGAGATCCATCGCCAGCACTCGACGGCCTTGCACTCGGTGTTGCGCCTGACGCCAGGGGGCGAGCCGACGGAGTACCTGTGCGGCCCTCTTGCGCGCTTCGTCTTGAACCACGCCCAGCTTCCCGAGGACTTGCTCGACGCCGCGGCGCGCGCCGGGCTGGACCCGGACTGCCGAAACCCATTCAAGAGCATCCTCGCCCGCGGCGTCGAGATCGCCTTCGCCTGTCGTGAAGCCGCGCGCTTGATCCGGGCCTACCGGCCTCCGACGCAGCCCAGCATCCCGTTGCCATCCGTCAAAGGTGCCGTCGAGGGCCATGGCGCCAGCGAGGCGCCTCGAGGCTTACTCTACCATCGTTACCGCGTGGATTCACAAGGCTTGATCCAAGAGGCGCAGATCGTGCCTCCCACGTCGCAGAACCAGGGCAGCATCGAGCGGGATCTTTGGCACCTGGCCCCGGAGCTGGGACGGTTGCCCCTGGAGGAGGCGACGCTGCTCGCCGAGCGGGCCATCCGCAATCACGACCCTTGCATCTCCTGCGCCACGCACTTCCTGAAGCTGGAAATCCAGCGCGGATGAGCCTCAAGATCGTGGGCCTGGGGCACGTGGCGCGCGGCGACGACGGCGTGGGGCTGCGGGTCATCGAGGCGTTGCGCGTGCAGCAGCTGCCAGCCGACGTGTCGCTGCTTTGCGCGAGCGACGGCGCAGCGCTGCTCGAGTTGCTGGAACCCGAGAGTGGCTTCGTTCTCGTCGACGCGGTCGCCGATCCAGAGCACATCGGACGGCTGCACATCCTGGAGCCCGCCGCGCTCAGGGTGGGAGCCGGTCCAGCGCGTCGCAGCGGCACTTCGAGTCATGCCCTGGGCGTGGCCGAGAGCCTCGGCATCGCCCTGGCGCTCGAGCAGGTGGACGCACGTCGCGTGAAGCTCCTCGGCGTGGGCATCGACCCGGCGCGCTGCCGATCCCTCTGCACCGAGCTCAGCCCGGAGGTCCGCGCCGCCATCGCACCTGCGAGCCTCGAAGCAGTCCGTATTGCCGCACGGTTACGCAGCCACTGAGGAGAATCAGTCACCGACGCGACTCCTCCCAAATGGAACGATGGTGAGGACCAGCCGGTGACCCCACTCGACCTGGGCGGGAGGCCGGCTACTCCGACCAGCCCGCTTAGCCGCACAAGTCGCGGCCTGGCGGCTTCCCCGGGAGCCTGCGGAGTCACGGCTGTCGGCCGCCTGGCTTTTCCGATAGTCTTGCTGCCGTGACGGCGGAAAGCGCAGCCACCGGTGGCCGAGTGATCCCTTCGGAGCTCGTCCCCGGTGTGAGCTACCTCCTGGAGCGCCAGCTCGGGGAGGGAGGAATGGCCGTCGCCTACCTCGCGCGGCGGCAGTCCCCTTCGGGCTCGACCCCTGTGGTCCTGAAGATCACGCGACCGGAGACCATGTTGCGGGAGGGCCAGATGGCCCTCACCTCTTTCCGCAAGGAAGCTGTGGCGCTCGGCCGGCTGAACGAGCAGGTCCCGCCGAATCCCTGCGTCGTGCGCCTGGTCGACACCGGTGAGCTGGCACAACAGGTGGGCAAGCAGCGCATCGAGGTGCCGTGGCTGGCACTGGAGTACGTGCACGGCGGCGCCGAGGGCACGACGCTGTTCCAGCGCATGACCTTCAGCCTCTCGGAGACCAAGTCCGCGTTCGACGCCGGTCGCGCGGCCCGCGCGATCCAGTGCATCGCCAGCGGCCTGTCGGCGATCCACGAGGTCGGCGTCGTGCACCGAGACCTCAGCCCGAGCAACGTGCTGTGTTGTGGCTTCGGCGAAGCCGAGCTGTTCAAGATCGCCGATTTTGGCATCGCTCGCGCCGAAGGCGTCACCGCGACGTTCGGCGACATCGCCTTCGGCACCCCTGGCTACTCGGCCCCGGAGCAGACGTTCGAGGATCCACTGGGCATCGGTCCCTGGAGCGATGTCTTCAGCCTCGCGGCCATTGCCTTCTACATCCTGACCGGCGAGGACTATTTCCCGGTCAAGAGCGCCACCGACTGCTTGCTCCTGGCGCGCGAAACGGACACGCGGCGTCGCCTGCAAGACTGTCCGGCGCTCTGCGAAGAGCTGAAGAACGACCCGAAGACCTGCCAGGCCATCGATGAACTGATCCGCGAAGCAACGCAGGTGCGCGGCAATCTGCGGCCGCAACGTGCCACCGCCTTCGCCACCATGCTGGTGCCTTGGCTGAGCGCTCGAGCGCTCAGCTCGCGCAGCCACGCCAAGCGCGTCGAGAGCGTGATGAGCCTGCGCAGCGCGCTCTCCCCCAAGCACTGGGCGTGGTCCATGCGTCACCCCACCGGCGACGACCGTGTGATCCGCAGCGCCGCCTGGGGAGGCGATGGTCAGTGCTTGGTGTCGACGGCAGCGGGACTCGAGTTCTGGAACGGCGAAGCCTGGGTCGGCGCGCCGGGGACGCTGGAGGTCAGCGCTCCCAACGCGCGGATCGTGCACCGCCTCGGTCCCGGCGAGTGGCTCCTCGCCGACGATCAGTCGCGCCTCGCCGTCTACTCGTCCCTGGAACGACCACGCCCGATCGCTGCGCCGCGGGTGCACTGTGAGCCCATCGCCTGCAACGGCGATCCCGACGACCTGTTCGTCTTGGTGGGACTGACGCAGGGCGGTCCGGTGCTCCAAGCGTGCTCCGCCGGGCGCTGGCTCAAACCGATGCAGGTGCCCGCCCGCTACGTCGCAGCCTGCAGCCGGGTCAGCGACGAGGAGTGGCTGATCGCAGGTCGCTCTCACGGCGGGTCGCCCTACCTTGGTCTCTTTCGTCCCCTGCTCTGGGAGCTCGAGAGCATCGACACGCCTCCGGGCCGAGCGCTCGTGTGCTCGACCGGCTCCTTGGAGCGCAACGTGGGCGTGGCAGCCGGCAGCACTGGCTTGATCATGACACACCGCCCGGAGCGCCGCGCGGAAGTGACCACGCTACCCGGGGCGCCGGACATCTCCAGCGTGGCGCTCGACGTGCTGGGGCGTGAGTGGGCCGCCTCCTTGGGTCGGCTGTGGGTACGCGATCTCGCCGACTCCAACACCAGCGACCAGGATCCCTTCGACATCGGCTGGGAAGATCCCAGCCTGAGGTCCCCATTCGTCAGCCTGTACGCCGACGCGGGCATGTTGATGGCCCTGACCGTGGACGGAGCGATCGTCGAAGGGCGCTCGTTCAGCACCGCAGTGACGAAGCGTTCCTCTGGTTGATTGGTCCAGAGTCGGCGGGACATCCTCGCCCCTCGGGCCGAGCCCATCGGGGGATCAGCTAGATGACCCCTTCTCTCACCCATTCACCGAAGCGTTCGCCGATCATCAGCGTCGGGAAATTCGTATTCGACGAAGGCACCGTGGGCATCAGACTGGCGTCGGCCACGAAGACGCCCTCGACCCCGCGCAGGCGCCCGTGCTGATCCGTGGCCGCCGCCGTGTCCCCTTCGCGCCCCATGGGCACGGTTCCGCACGGATGATAGCCGCTCCCCGTGCTGATCGGAAGCCACTCGGAGAGCCGACGTGGATCGCGCAACACGCGCTCCTGAGGCCAGAAGTAGTGCACCATCTCCCGCATGGGTGAGCCCGACACGATCAGCCAGGCGAGCTGAAGTGCCTCGACCGCGCGCTTGCGATCCTCACCGTCTTCCAGGAGCCTCGAGTCGATGCGGGGCTTCTCCAGCGGGTCGGTCGAGGAGAAGATCAAGCGGCCACTGCCCCGGGGCTTTCCGATGCACGTCATCATGGTCACGACCGGCGCGCTGAAGGCAGGAAACGGAATGAAGCTGCCAGGCTGGAGCTGCATGTCGTTGGGACACGGGCTGCCCTTCGAGGTGAAGCGCATCGTGGTCTGGATGAGCGGGTGCCGGATGCTGGAGAAGTCGTAGCGCGGCACGAACACCAGGGCAGCCCCAGGGTGATCGAGCAGGCGCTTGTTGACTGCTGGGACCACCGCGACCTCGGAGACCCCGAGGCGCGCGAGCTGGTCTTCTGGACCCACGCCCGAGCGCAGTAGAATCGCTGGCGTGAGGATGGCTCCGGCGCAGAGCAACACCTGCTTGCAGCGCACGACCCGCGTCTCTCCACGATACCGGAGCTCGACGCCGCTGATGCGCTGGTTCTCGAACAGCAGTCGCTGGACCAGCGCACCGCCACACACCGTCAGGTTCGGACGGGCCCGTACCTCCCGGGTGAGGTAGCAGGTGGCGGCGTTCTGACGCACGCCGTCGATCTTGTTCATCACGTGTGGCCCGTAGCCAGTGGTCAGCGGACTGTTGTGGTCGTGGCAGCGCTCGAACCCGACGTCGGCGCAGCACTCCATGAAGGCAGCCTGCCAAGGCACGAGCTCGCTCTCGGTGTGACGACGCACGCGGATCGGCCCTGACTGGCCGTGCCACTCGTCGTCGATGTCCAGGTCGGTCTCGAGGCGCTTGAAGGCTGGCAGACAGCGCTCGAAGCTCCACTCCGGGAGGCCGAAGCTCGCCCACTCGTCGTAGTCGTAGGGCTGGCCACGCAGCGCGATGCAGGTGTTCACCGCGCTGGAGCCGCCGACAACTTTGCCCCGCGGAAATGGAAACGTGCGTTGCTTCTTCAGCGGCAGGTGGCGGAAGTGCCAGTCGTGGCGGTGGATCGAGTTCTCGAGTCCGTTGCTGAGGTCTTCGGGGAGCGCCTCCGGCTCTGGACCGTAGTCGGGCCCCGCCTCGAGCAAGAGCACCTGACGCGCAGAGTTCTCCGTCGCGCGGGCCGCGATCACCGCCCCCGCAGAACCTGCGCCGATCACCACGATGTCAGCGTCGCTGGGCAGCGCCGCACTCACCCCTCGAGCCTCTGAAGGACCCCGACTAGCCTCGGTCACGAGCGTCTTTATCCGACCGCAGGTCCCGAGCCGCAACTCTTCAAAGGCGCGGAGGGCACATCGCGCGGGGACCCACGCGACGCAGCCGCACCAGAACGCCGTGTCAGCTGGTGGCGCCTGACCGGCGGCGCCAATGCTCGTCGCTCCCTCTCCCCCAAACCCCATCGAAACAGCTGATTCTCGCACCTGGCCGCGGTTGTCACCGGGAGGTTTCACGCCTATCCTCGGCCGGCTCAAGCCGGAGGATCGATGGGACTGAAGCAGCGTCTGCGCTCGACTTGGATCGAACTGGAAGCCACCGGGAGGCTGCTCCCGCACTTGCACCGGGTGCTACCCGGAAGCCACTGGCACATCGCGCGCATCATCGCGCGGAACGCCGAGCGCTTCGGGAACCACACGGCGCTGCGCTACCTCGAGGAGAGCTACTCCTGGCAGGAGTTCGAGGACCGCCTCGCGCGCTACGCCGGTTACCTGCGTCGCAAGGGCATCAAGCAGGGCGACGTGGTCGCGCTGATGATGGACAACCGACCTGACTTTCTATTCATCGAGGCCGCCGTGTGTCGCCTCGGCGCTATTTCCGCGCTGATCAACACGAACTTGATCGAGCACGCGCTCGTCCACGCCATCAACATCGGCCACCCGAAGCTGGTGATCGGCGGCAGCGAGCACGCTCTGCAGCTCAGGCAAGTCGCGGGCGAGCTCTGCGTGAAGGAGAGCGAAGTCCTCGTGCAGCTGGAGCACGACGATGACGACGCCCAGGGCTTCGCGACGCTGAACGCCGACCTCGGGAAGGCGATTCAGGTGCGCGACAACGCCAAGACCAAGCCTGACGACGGCATGTGCTACATCTACACCTCGGGCACGACTGGACTGCCCAAGGCGGCCATCGTCACCCACAAGCGCTTCCTGCTCGCGGCGCACCTCTTCGGGCGCTCGATCCATGATGCCGCGCCGGACGACGTGATCTACGCCACGCTGCCTCTCTACCACTCCAACGCGCAGTGGGCGGGATTCGGGGCCAGCGTCACGTCGGCGGGCACGCTGGCATTGCGCCGCAAGTTCAGCGCGAGCCAGTTCTGGGATGACGTGCGGAAATTCGGAGCGACCCACTTCATCTACATCGGCGAGCTGTGCAGGTACCTGCTGAATCAGCCTCCGAATAGCCGCGATCGCGATCACCAGCTGCGTGGCGGCACCGGCAACGGCCTGCGTCCGGACATCTGGGAAGCCTTCACCAGTCGCTTCGGTGTGCCGGTGATGCGCGAGTTCTACGGAGCCACCGAGGGCAACGCGCCGATGTTCAACATCGAGGGCAAGCCCGGCATGGTGGGGCGTCTCCGCCCCGGTCAGATCATCGTCAAATGCGATCTCTCGAGCGGTGAGGTCCTGCGCAACGCGCAGGGCCTGTGCGAAGAGGTCGAGGTGGGAGGCACTGGGCTGTTCCTCGGGAAGATCAACGCCGTGACCCGCTTCGACGGCTACGTGGACAATCAGGCAACGCAGAAGAAGGTGATCACGGACGTGCTGAAGCACGGCGACACCTACTTCAACTCGGGTGACCTGCTCACCCTGAACGAGGACAAGTGGGTCGCGTTCGCCGATCGCGTTGGCGACACCTTTCGCTGGAAGGGTGAGAACGTCTCGACCAACGAGGTCGCCGAGGTGCTCAACGCTGCACCCGGAGTGCTGGAGAGCAACGTCTACGGCGTCCAGGTCACCGGCACCGATGGCCGCGCGGGGATGGCCAGCCTGAACACCGACGAGCAGTTCGATCTCGGCGCCTTCGCGGCCTTCGTGATCGACAAGCTGCCAGGCTATCAGCGCCCCTACTTCATTCGGGTCCAAGACGGCATGCGCATCACCGGCACGTTCAAGCACCAGAAGGTCGACTACCGCAAGGAGGGGTACGACCCCACCCAGGTCAACGGCGACGCCCTCTACTACCTCGACGGAGAGCGCTACGTCCCGATCGACGCCGAGCTACACCAGAAGTTGGTGAGCGGCGAGGTCAGCCCGCGCTGAGCCAGGGCGCGCCGGGCGCCCGCACACAATTCCTCACGGAATCATTCGGAGACCTCGGGCGCCAGCAGCACCTCGAGTACGTTGGCTGGCAGACGCCGGGGACGGTGGTTGTCGTCGACGCAGGCGAGCACGGTCTCGCCGCTGCACACCAAATCTTCTTCGTGGAGGATGCGGTAGCCGAAGCCGACCTTGACCCGCGTCACGAGCGAGACTCGAGTCTCTACCAGCAGCTCATCATCGAAGCGCGCAGTGCGCTTGTAGTCCAGATGCGCCGAGATCACCGGGAGGTGCACGCCCTCTTGCTCGGCCCACTGTGCGTAGCTCACGCCGCGGCGGCGCAGGTACTCCACGCGCGCGGCCTCGAAGTACACCAGGTAGTTCGCGTGGTGCACGATCGCCATCAGATCGGTCTCGCAGAAGCGCACACGGAGCGAGTAACGGGTGAGCGCGTGCTCGGGGATCTCGACTAGGTTGGGCACCGCGGGAGCATGTCAGAAGGCCGCGCTCGCGCGCGCGAAATCGCTAGCCCGCGATCCATCGCCCGAGGCTCAGGCCCAGCACGATGCCCGCGAAGCCCACGCCGTTCTGCAACAACACCGAGAACAGCCCGCCACCGAACTGGCCGTCTCGCAGCATCTGCGCCGTCTCGAAGGCGTAGGTCGAGAACGTCGTGAAGGCCCCCATGAAGCCCGTGAGCAGGATCAACCGCGTCGCGGACGAGCCAGGCATGCGCGGCTCGGTCACCGCCCACACCACACCGAACAGCAGCGAGCCGAGGATGTTGACGGTGATGGTCGCCCACGGCAGGCGTGTGCCGAACCAGTGGCTGACGAGCAGGCCCAGAGACCAGCGGGCCAGAGCGCCCAGGCTCCCGCCCAGCGCAACCAGAGCCACGTTCTTCAGCATCGGCGCCGCACCCTCATACCACAAACTCAGGCGCCGCCAGGTTTTGGGGCGGACTTCTTTGCTGGTGTCTTCGCGGCCTTCTTCCGGGTCTGCTCGCGGGTCTTGGTCGCCCGAGGATCGGGCAAGCCGCTCTTGCTCCGCTCCTCTTGGCGGTCTTCGAGCTCGTCGATACTGCGCGGCCAGTCTGCCTTCAGGAGCCTGGAGAGACTGCGGTCCGCAAGCAATTTGCCGCCGGTCTGACAGCGCGGGCAGTAGTTCACTTCGTTGTCGGCATGACGAATACGCTGAACCGCGGTGCCGCAGACCGGACAGGGTTGCTTGAAGCGACCGTGCACGGCCATCTCCTCACGGAATGCGGTGACCTTGTCAGGGAAGCCGTCGCCCACTTCGTCTCGCAAGCGCTGGGTCCACAGCTCCAGGGTGGACCGCACGGACGCGTACAGCCTTTCGACCTGTTCGGTCTTGAGCTGCGCGGTGCGCTGCACCGGCGAGAGACCGGCGTGGAACAGGATCTCGTCAGAGTAGGCGTTGCCGATGCCGCTCAGGATACGCGGGTCGGTCAGCGCGCGTTTCAACGTACGATTCTCCCGAAGCATTGCCTCACGGAACTCATTGACATCGATCTCCAGGGGCTCGACGCCTCCTCTATCGAAGGCTCGCAGCGCCGCCTCGCCACGCACGAGGTGCAAGCTGGCGCGCTTCTTGGTGCCGGCTTCCGTGAGCAGCAGAGTGCCCTGCTCGAAGTCGAAGCCCGCCAGGCCAAGCTTCTTCGGGATGGCCGCCCCGGCTGGGCCCCAGCGCAAGCGCCCTGCGATCATCAGATGCAGCACGAGCCACAGATCGCCCTCGAACCGCCAGACGATGCGCTTGCCCAGGCGACGGAATCCCAGCACGCGCCTGCCCACGAGCTCACGCATGGGCGGCTCGAAGGTGCGCACCAGGAACGGGCTGGGACAACGGAAGGCCCTCAGCTCCGCGCCCTCGAGGAGCGCACTCAAACGCTCGATGTACACGCTGACGTCAGGAAGCTCCGGCACCCCCGCAGGTTCCTGAAAAAGCCCCGTCCAGGCAACGGCCTAGCCCTGGACCGCATCGGCAAGCCACCGACTTTGTGAGAGATCCTGGCGCCGCTTGGCGCGTACCATTGGGGCCGAGGGGTTTGGGGGGAGAGGCGCGCCCGGCTGCGCCTGGGGACCAGCGTGGGGAACGGCGGGAAGGCCAGCGAGAGAAAACTGGTCACGAATCGGGGACACGCGGCCACCTGGATATTGCCCACGACCGCAAGGGTGAGGACACGACATGACTTCAGAGGCTCCAGTGCTGAAACGGGAAGCGACCGGCGTCGATGCAGAGATCGAGCGCCAGGTCCTGGCAGGCCAACACCGACAAGCGCTGCTGCTCTGCACCAGACACTACGCCCGTAGCCTTGGGCGCCTGTGCATGGCTCTCCTCGGCTCGCAGAGCGAAGCCGAGGACACCACGCAGGAGATCCTGCTGGAAGCCCACGCGAGCTTCGGCAACTGGCGCGCCGAGGGCAGCCTGAAGGGCTGGCTGTTCACCATCGCCCGGCGCCGCTGTGCCAAGACCCTCGAGCGCCGCGGACGACGTGAGAACCGTCTGCGTCTCGTCCAGTCAGCCCCCGGCACGGAACATGCCGAAGACTGGCTGCTGCGCCGCGAGCGCGCGCAACGCGCGCGCAACGCCATCGACACCATCCGCCCCAGTGAACGCGAAGCGCTGCTCCTGCGGTTCGCTGGTGAGCTCAGTTTCCGCGAGGTTGGAGAAGCCTGCGGAATCGACGAAGCCGCCGCCAGGAAGCGTGTCTCCCGCGCCCTGGCGCGCCTCCGCACCGTCATCGAAAGCAACGAGTGAGGCAGACATGAGCCACGACGACGACACTCGATCGTATCGCTTCGGCGATCCCAATCAACTCCGGGTGGAGGACCACCTGGTGGACCTGCTCGAAGGCAGCGCCAGCGACGAGGTGCTGGACCTGGTGGCGGGCTCAGACGCCTACCGAGACGCTCGCTTCGAGGCGGAGCAGGCTGCGCGCCTCGCGGAGGATGCTGGGGCTGACTTCCAGCTGCCCGAGGTCTTCGAGGCGCGAGTCATGGCGCTTCACGATGAACGTTTCCCCGAGGCACTAAGTGAGAGCCAGCTGCCCGAGAAGCAGCCGGCGCAGGCGCAAGCGGTAGAGCCGCGGGCACCGGCGCTCGAGCCGCCTCCACCCGCCCCCCAGACCGCGCCGCTCTGGCCCACGGAGCCCGAGGTGGATGGCGACACGTCAGAGAGCGACGCAGGAGTCTCGGGAGGCGAAGGCGTGCGCGAGACGTTGCCCCCGATGACGCAGCCTCCGGTCACCCAGCCCCTGGGCTCCGACCGAGCGAGGGACAGCCAGCAGCCAGGCTCCGGAGAGACGGCGGTGCGCTCGGGCGACACTCAGACCGACTTTGCCCCCATCGCTCCAGCGCCCCTCGAGCAACGGACCTCCGGGATCAGCGCCGTGCGCTCGGGGCAAACCGAGATCGACGCCCCTGCTCTGGCGGAGCACCGCAGCGCGCGCGAGGCGACGACGCTGACGAGCGTCGCAGCCACGGGCAGGAGCGAGGAGACGCTGGTGAGCGCCCAGCGCCCCGGACCGACGCAGCTCGCCGACTCCAGCGAGCTGGCCGAAGGCCTCGCCGCCGAAGCCGCCGAGTCCAGCGTCGCGCCCCTCGGCTCGCGCGGCGAGACTCCCCACGGCAACGACGCGCGCACCGGTCATCCGAACTCCAGCGGTCGAGCGCCCCAGGAGGCGGCTCCTGCTGGCGGCTCCGCGCTGCGCGCGGAGCCAGGCAAGCCGAAGCCTCGCGGCTCCCGACGCGGGCTGTATGTGGCTGGCGGCAGCGTCCTGGCGCTGGCGGCGGCTGCCGCGGTCGCGTTGGTCCAGTTCCGGGGCAGCGACGGAGTCGACGAGAGCTCCGTGGCAGGCTGGCACGGCAGCGTCTCGCAGACGGTTGGCAGCGGCCTAGCGGTGTGCGACGCCGAAGGCGCCAACTGCAACGCGGTGAAGGCCGACGCCCAGGTGGAGCCAGGTCGCGTGTTGCGCACCGACGGCAACACGCAAGCAAAGCTCGAGCTGTCTGACGGCAGCTGGCTGACCCTGGATCGCTCGACCGAGGTGGCGCTGGTGGCCGGCGAGCCGCGACATGCCAGGGTGGTGAGCGGTCGCGTCGCGGCCGACGTCGCCAAGATCGAGGGCAAGCTCGCGCACCTGACGTTGCCGCAAGGCAAGATCGAGGTGCTGGGCACCAAGTTCGCCGTCACCGCGCTGGGCAAGTCGACCAGCGTCGACGTGAGCCGCGGAGCGGTCAAGCTGATGGACACTCGCGGACGCGAGGTCATCGTGCACGCGGGCGAGGAGGGCCGACTCGATGAGGGGATCCCACCCTACGCGGCCAGCGCGCCCACGTTGGGGGAAGCCCTGGCGTGGAGCGATCTGCGAGATCCCGACGAACGAGAACAGCACGACGTGCGTGGCCTCGGAGAGCTGCGAGCGAAGAAGCCGGGAGAGAAGAACGAGCGCAAGGGAGCCGTTCGCCTCACCTCTCACCAAGTCAAGGTGCGGGTGGTCGGCCAGCTCGCGCGCACCGAGGTGGAGGAGGTGTTCAGCAACGAGACCGACGAGACCCTCGAAGGCATCTTCCGCTTCCCAATCCCTCCGGATGCCAAGATCGAGCGCCTCGCGCTGGAAGTCGATGGCAAGCTGGAGGAAGGCGCCTTCGTGGATCGCGAGCGGGCTGCCGCGATCTGGCGCGGCAGCATCGTCAACGCCGCGCCGCAAGCGCGCAAGCACATCCGGGACGAGATCATCTGGGTCCCGGGCCCCTGGCGGGATCCGGCGCTGCTCGAGTGGCAGCGCGGCGGTCGCTTCGAGCTGCGCATCTTCCCGATCCCGAAGCGCGGCTCGCGGCGAGTGGTGCTCGCCTACACCCAGGTGCTCAAGCCGACCGGCGGAGTGCGCCGCTACACCTATCCCCTCGCCCACGATCCCAGCGGCACCACCGAGGTGGATCGCTTCGGCATCGACCTCCAGGTGCGAGGCAATGATCCGAGCTTCGGTGTGCGCAGCGTGGGCTACGAGCTAGGCTCGGAGACCGCCCAGGCCGGTTCCACGAGGAAGAGCTTCGACGCCAGCAAGTTCCGCCCCGCTGGGGATCTGGTGGTCGAGTACGCGCTCCCGGACCGCGATCGGGAGCTGACCGCCTGGGCCTACAAGCCCACCGCGGAAGACCTCGAGGGCACGCAGGCAAAGAGCGATGGCGGAACGCCCAACGACGCAGCGTACGTCGCGCTCGCGCTGCGCCCCAAGCTCCCCCGCGCGCTCGAGGGGGTCCAGCGAGACTTCGCCGTGGTGGTGGACTCCAGTCGCTCGATGTACGGCGAGCGCTATGAACGCGCTGCGGCCCTGGCATCGCGCGTGATCCGCGAGCTCGATGGGCAGGACCGAGTGACGGTGCTCGCCTGCGACCAGAGCTGCCGCACGATGGCTGGCGGACTGCTTCCTCCGGGCGGCGCGACTGCAGTCGCGGCGAAGAAGTTCCTGGAGGCCGAGGCCCCCGAAGGCGGCTCGGACGTCTGCGCGGCGATCGATGCCGCACGGCAAGCAGTTCCTCGGGATCCCCAGCGTAGTCTTCGCGTGGTCTACATCGGCGACGGCACCCCCACGGTAGGCGCCATCAAGCCGGCCTACATCGAGCAATGGGTCAAGCGCAGCGTGCCGTCGGGCGACGGTACGGTGACCACGGTCGCTATCGGCACCGACTCGGATCTCGACACGCTGGGTGCGCTGTCCCGCGCCGGCGGCGGTGTCGTCTTGCCATTCGTGCCGGGCCAGCGTCTGTCCGAGGCCGCATTCGCGGTGCTCGGCGCGACCTACGGCAGCTCCCTCTCCGACGTGCGGGTGGAGCTGCCCTCGGGGCTGACCGAGGTTGCTCCGAAGCAGCTCGACAGCATCGTGGCCGGGGGCGAGGAGCTCGTGTTCGCGCGCATGGCGGGAGACTCGGTGTCGGGCTCGGTCGTGCTGCGCGGCAAGGTCGGCGGCAAGGATTTCGAGCAGCGCTACCCGCTGCAGCTCGGGGCGAGCAGTGAGCGAGGAAACACGTTCGTGCCCCGTCTGTTCGCCTCGGCGAAGATCGCGGATCTCGAGCGAGAGACGGGCGCCGAGGCCCGCAAGGAGGCCGTGGAGCTCTCGCAGCGCTTCGACGTCGCCAGCCGCTTCACTTCGCTGCTGGTCCTGGAGAGCCCTGCGATGTTCAAGGCGTTCGGCCTCGACAACAGCCGAGCGCTGCCTGATTGGAGCGGAGAGGAAGACGCGACGGCCGTGAGCGCCAGCGGCGATCTGGACGTCGGCGGTGCGGAGGACGAGGCCGGCGAGTCGCCGCTGGCGGACAATGCCGAAGGCAGCATCGGGCTCGGCTCTTCCGGCGCGATCGCCGGCGGCGGTGGCTTCGCACGCAGCGCGCCGGCGCCGACCAGCGTGCCCGCGCCCGCGAGTCCCCCGCTGGCTCAGCGTCCCGCCGCGAAACCCGCACCGAAGCGTGAGCGTGCCGAGGAGCCACGGAATCCGTGGGGAGGCGACGTGTTCAACGAGCCGCCCCGTGACCGCTGGCGCCCCCCGCGTCGCATGGTCCCGATGCGGCGGGTCTTCGAGCGCACGGGAACCATCGTGACCGACCGCTTGGTGCCCAAGGCGGCGACCCCAGAGAAGATCGCGGAGGCGGATCGCGAGGTGCAGACCGACGGCAACCGACGCAACGCGGTCAAGCAGCTGTTCAACCTCCTCGCGATGAGCGGCAACCTGGATCGGGCGCGCGGTGTCGCGGACCAGTGGTCCGAGAAGGATCCCCTGGATCCCGAGGCGCTCACCGCGCGGGCAGATCTCCTCGCCGAGGACGGTCAACGGGAGCGCGCCATCCGCCTGCTCGGAAGCGTGATCGACGTGCGCCCGGACGACGTCGCGGGCCAGAAGCGCCTCGCTCGCCTCTTCCGCTGGCAGGGACGCCCCGAGCAGGGTTGTCGGTTCAGCCTGGCTATCGCCCAGATCAAGAACGGAGATCCCAAGCTCCTGGCCGAGGCAGTCAGCTGTGCACGCCAGACGGGCGTCAGCTGGATGGCCGAGCGCATGCTCGACTCAGCGGACACGCGCGTCAAGAACAGCGCCGAGGCCCTGGCCAAGAAGCTCTCCCACGAAGAGAAGCTCTCCGGAGATTTCCGCGTGGAAGCTACCTGGAGCGGCGGCAACTCGGACTTGGACCTGGCGCTCTTGCACCCTGACGGACACCGCGTCTCCTGGCTGGGCGCGCCGACGCGCTCGGTCATCACAGCCACGGACGTGACCAGTACCAGCCGGGAGGGCCTCGCCCTGCGAGGCGCCAAGGCCGGTGAGTACGTGGTCGAGGTGGTCCGTGCGAGCGGCGCCGGGCCGGTGAGCGGCACCGTGACGGTGACCGTCGCCGGCACCAAGAAGGAGATCCCGTTCACCCTGGATGGGCAGCGGCGAACGCTCGGCATCGTCGACATCGGCTTCAAGTCGCGACTCGTGCCTGTGAGGGGCTGGGGCTGGCGGTAACGCGCGCCCATTGACGACGCGGACGCCCACGGTGAGAACGTGGGCGTTCGTTTTTCCAGCGTCGAGCACCTGCGACGCGATCGATGACCGAGGGGCGGAAGACGTGTAAGCGCAAGCGGCGCGCAAGCGTTCTGGCGCGTATGGAGATTGCGATGAAGAAATCAAGCAGCAAGTGCTCGTTGACCCTGGCTTGGCTCGTGGGCCTTGGACTGCTCGGCGCCTGTGCGTCGAACCCGACGCCACCGCCCCAAGCGAGTCCTCAGCCGGTGGCCACCGGCTCCGCGAATACGCTCACCGTCGCCGAGGGCGAAGACCCAGAACAGGATCCCGATGAGTGGGGCATCGTCGGCGCCCCCAACGATCCGCAGTACGCGGAGGTGGTCAACAAGGTCGTGAACATGGTCAGCGACTCGCGCGTCCAGGAGCTGACGCGGCGGCGCGGCTTGAGCCTGCTCGACGTGACCTGGGAAGACACCGGACGCGCTCAGGGCTCCGCGCTCGGCCCCAACATCAGCGACGTGACGCTCCAGGTGCGCTACGTTCCCGCAGGGCAACAACGCGACACGACGGCCCTGATGCCCGTGATCCGCTTCCCCAACTTCACCGACCGCACCGGCGACGTGCGGGCCGACAAGTTCCTGCTGCGCGTTGGCAATCAGAAGCATCCAGGCAAGCTCAAGAGCGTGCCGCTGAAGAGCGTGCTGAAGAACCTCCGGAGCTTCCTCTCGGAGCCCAGCAGCGTGCTGGGCAGCGGCGACCTGACGGCAGGCCGCGACTCTCACTACCTGATGAGCGCGCAGGCGGTCTTCCTGCCCATCCCGAAGAAGGGCAAGGCGGAGTTCAACCCCGTGGTGTTCAACTACCAGTCAGCCCCTGGTTCACCGGCGGTGCTCACGATCCTCGCGACGCGGCAGGGCACCAGCATTTCCGTAGTAGAAAATCGCCCCGAGGACGGCACGATCCGCGGCTGGGGCCAGGAACTGTACTTCAACGATGAAGGGCAGCGCGCGCCCTTCACCGCCGAGCGCAAGAGCGACGTCGAGAAGCGCATCGCCGCTCAAGGCGGGCCGAAGACCGCAGACGATCGCTCTGCGTTGCAGAAGGGCGCTGATGTGCTGTTCCTGATCCAGGTCCCACTGAAGCACAAGAACCGGGGACGCCTGGGCGGCGCCCTGCCCCCACCGGCTCCCATGGCTGAAGCGCCGATGGCTGCTGGAGGCGCCATGAAGTCCGCGCCGATGGAAGACTCCGAAGGTGAAGCCAGCGACGTGGAGCAAGCAGTGCTCGGTCACGGCCCGAAGAAGGGGCCGTTCATCGAAGGCAACGGCCTGCGCCTCGAGCGCGATCCGAGCTTCCCGATCCGCATCACCGTCCAGTTCTACAAGGCGACCAGCAACGGCGTGGTCGCGGAGAGGGATCTGGACGCCATCGCGAAGACCATCGGAGGTGTGTACGAACACGCCGATTTCGTTGGTTCCCTGGTGATTCCGGACAACGACCCCGCGCGACCCACCGCGTGGCAGAAGGTGCCTGGGCAGTGGTTCCCCTGGTGAGCTGAGCGACGTCGACCACTGTCGGAGTCGCCCTGTCGCAAGACGCGAGCCGGTGGGTACCGTGCTCGCGTTTCTGCGTGTATGGTCGTCGACGATGGGCGGCCGCGAGCTCCTGCTAGCCGTGACCCTGCTGCTGGTGGGGCTCGGGGCGATCGAACTCTGGTGGCATCGCCGCAACCTGAACAAGATCCCCGTCCGCATCCACGTCAACGGCACGCGTGGCAAGTCCAGCGTGGTGCGGCTGATAGCTGCCGGGTTGCGCGCGGGTGGCCGGCGAACCTGCGCGAAGACCACAGGCACGCTGGCGCGCATGATCCTCCCCGATGGGCGCGAGGTGCCCATCTATCGCCCATCCGGCGCGAACGTGATCGAGCAGAAGCGTATCGTGGCGACAGCCGCGTACGCTGGCTCGGAGGTGCTGGTCATCGAGTGCATGGCGCTGCAACCCGAGCTGCAGAGCCTGTGCGAATCCAAGCTGGTGCGTGCCACCCACGCCGTGATCACGAACGCCAGACCAGACCACCTGGACGTGATGGGGCCCGGCGCCAGGGAGGTCGCGCGCGCGCTGGCTGGCATGACCCCAGTCAGGGGCAAGCTTTTCACTGCGGAAAAGGACCACATCGCGGAGCTCGAGGCCGCCGCCGAGGACCGCGAAGCGGAACTCCACCGCCTGAGCGACGCGGACGTCGCCAGCATCCAGGCCGAGGAACTCGCAGGCTTCAAGTACACCGAACACCCGGACAACGTCGCGCTGGCGCTGAAGGTGTGTGAGTCGCTTGGAGTGGAGCGCCAGGTCGCGCTGCGGGGCATGTGGGAAGCGAGCCCCGACCCGGGCGCGATGACCGAGCATGAGCTGGACTTCTTCGGTCGCGCGATCGCGTTCGTGAATGGCTTTGCGGCGAACGACCCGGTGAGCACCGAACAGATCTGGCGCTCGACGTGCAAGAAGTACGCGGATCGCGCCCAGCGCATCGCCATCTTCAATTGCCGCGCGGATCGCCCAGATCGCTCGAAGGAGCTGGCCAGGAGCTTCGTCAGCTGGCCCCAGGCCGATCACGTGGTGTTGATGGGCACCGGTACCTACCTCTTCGCGCGCGAGGCCTCTCGCCTCGGCTTCGACTCCACCAAGTTGGTGTTCGCCGAAGGACTCGCTACAGACGAGCTCTTCGAGCGCGTGATCGACCTCATCCCGGGCTCTGCGCTGGTGATGGGCATGGGCAACGTCGGCGGTCAGGGCCTCAGCCTGGTCCGCTACTTCCACAACCGGTCCTACGTCTCGCCGCGGGGAGACGGCCCGCCCCCCTCCAGCGCGAGCTGGGACGAACTGGAGTCGGTGCGGCGAATCGACCGGCGAAACGTACTGGGATAGTTGACTGGCGATGCCCTGGGCGTCGCATGGGACCGCGATCTTGAACCTCGAACTACTACCGCTCTCCGTCGGCATCGGGCTCGCCGTCAGCCTGCTGTTCACTGAAGCCTTCGGCATCGCCGCGGGCGGCATGATCGTCCCCGGCTATCTCGCGCTCGCGCTCGCCAGGCCCATGGATGTGGTCGCCACGGTGGCGGCTGGTTTCGTCACCTTCATCATCGTCCACGCGATCAGCGCGTTCGTCGTGGTGTACGGGCGACGCCGTACCGTGCTGATGATCCTGTTTGGCTACATCACCGGCATGCTGCTGCGCAACCTGCCAGGTGTCGCCATGGGCGGGCCCGAGATCCACGTCATCGGATACATCATCCCCGGGCTGATCGCGATCTGGCTGGATAGGCAGGGAGTGATCGAGACACTGGCGGCGATGACCACCGCGTCCATCGTGGTGCGCTTGGTCCTGGTCGCGGTCGTGGGGGCAGAGCTCGGCTCATGAAGAAGCTCTACTGGAGGCCACAGGGCGTCTCGCGCGCTGCGCTCCTGCTCATCACCCTGGTAGCAGTGCTGGCGTTCTCGGCGGTCCGCCTGTTTCCCCAGGTGAAGAAGCAACCGTGGTACAGCGAGAAGCTCGCTGCGGCGCGCCTCGCTCGCGACTGCATGACGGCGATCAAGCAGGAAAAGATCAAGCGCGCCATCGTGATCGACAACCGGCTGGACCCTGCCGAGACGGGTATGATCGGCGCCAGCATCACCCCGGTCACGTCGAACACCGGGTACATCGACGCCAAGCTCACGAGCACGAACCCGAACTTCGCAGCTGTCATGGTGCACCTGCTGAAGAAGGCAGGCGTGGAGAGAGGTGACGTCGTGGCGGTCGGCGTTTCCGGCTCCTTCCCTGCTCTCAACACCTCCGCCCTGGCCGCACTCCAGACCCTGGGTGCGAATCCCATCGTGATCGCCAGCGCAGCCTCGAGCGAGTTCGGCGCCAACAACGTCGGCTATGTCTGGCTGGACATGGAGACCACGCTGATGGAGAAGAAGCTCATCGGCTTCCACAGCAGCGCCGCGAGCCTCGGTGGCATCGACGATCGGGGAGTCGGCATGAGCGACACGGGTCGCGCGCTCCTGGAAGAAGCGATCTCGCGCAACGGCGTGCAGCGCCTCGAGTCGAACAGCCTGGTCGAGTCCATCGACAAGCGCATGGAAGTCTACGATCGCGTCGCGGGCGATCGCGCCATCCGCGCCTACATCAACGTGGGGGGCGGCTCGGCATCGGTCGGTACCCACGTGGGAAAGAAGCAGTTCAAGCCGGGGCTCAATTCACGCCCGCCGCGGGGGGAAGACCTGGAGGATTCGGTGATGCTGCGCTTCGCCAAGCGTGATGTTCCGGTCATCCACATGTCCCGCATCAAGCTCCTGGCAGAAAAGTTTGGTCTACCAGTGGAGCAACACGTGGAGATCCCGGTCGGGCAGGGCGAGGTCTACGAACGCGCCGAGCCGAACCGCTGGCTCGCGGGCGCTGGCGTGATCGCGATCCTGCTGGCGATGTTCGCGTTTATCCGCATGGATTTTGGGGTGAGGGTGCTCCGAGCGGCTCCGCGCAAGGCCAGCGGTCACCCGGAGCAAATGGTCTGAAGCCAGCGCGCCTCTCCCCCGACCCCCGCCCTGGGAGCGCCTGCGCCCCGAGCAGCGCTGGACGGCAGCGCCGCTGGGAACGTGCTGTGCCAGGAACGCAGCGCCGCCCGTAACCTTTCGCTGGCCCCGCGCGTGGAGCCTACGAAGCGCCGGAGTTCATCCCGCGCGGACGAGAGGAGCGGACGATGGGCGAGAGAAACGGAGATCTGGAGGTCGCGATCGTGGGCGGAGGCCTCGCGGGGCTCAGCGCAGCGGTGGCCCTCGGCAGGGCGGGCGTCCGCGTCGGCGTGTACGAACGCTCGACCACCCTGGGCGGACGCGCTGCGAGTCGTCTGGTCGGAGACTACGTGCTCGAGCTGGGACCCCATGCGCTCTACGCGTCCGGCGCCGCGCGCCGCGGCCTGCAGGGTCTCGGCATCGAGGTGCGGGGAAGCCTCCCTCGGCCCCGCGCCGCAGCGACGCTGGGGGGCCGCTACCACAAGCTGCCCATGGGAGCGGCGTCGCTCCTGTCCACGAGCTTGCTGGGGATCGCCGACAAGCTGCGCCTCGGGCGTCTCCTGAGCGAGCTCCAGGGCCCTAGCTCCGCGGCGCGACTCGGCTGTCTTCCGCCAGAGCTGACAGCCACGCAGTGGATCGCCGAACGGCTACCACCGGGCCCCGGACGTATCCTCATGGAATCACTGGTGCGGCTGAGCAACTACAGCGGTCACCCCGAGCAGAGCGCGACGGTGGCCCTGAGGCAGCTGCGGCTCGCCGTCACCGACGGCGTGCTCTACCTCGACGGCGGTTGGCGCAGCCTGGTCGACGCCTTGGAGCACGCGGCGGCTGCTTCCGTGCGCCTGCACACCGGCGCCAGGATCGAGGGGCTACGCTTCCTCGACGACTCCGCGCCGGCAGGCTGGCAGCTCGACCTCGCGGATGGTCGCCAGGTCAGCGCGGACCAGGTGCTGCTCGCCTGTGCGCCGAACGTCGCCAGGCGACTGCTCGAGAGGTCGCCACACCCCATCACCAGAGCGGCGCGAGCGCGTCTGAGCGCACCGCGAGCCGCGAGCTACGCCGCCTGCCTCCAGGTTGCCCTGGATCCCAGTACCTCGGGGCGGTTCGACTTCATCCTTGGCCTCGACCGGCCAGACTACCTCTCGGTCTTCTCCCTGGTCGCCGACGTGGCGCCTCACGGCTCCGAGGTGATCCACGTCATGCGCTACCTAGACCAGTCCGAGGCGACGGCTGACACTCGCGCCGAGCTGGAGGCCTTGCTCGACGCCGCGCGGCCGAACTGGCGACGGCGAGTCTGCGAGGCGAGCTATCAGCCCCGCCTCTGCGTGACCAACTGGGTAGAGACGGTACGACACCCACGTCCAGACTGCGAGCTCGCCCCCGGCCTGTTCGCCGCAGGAGACTGGATCGCGGGGCATGGTGTGCTGGCGGACGCGGCCGTGGGGTCTGCGCTGGAGGTTTCGCAGCGCATCCTGGGGCAACGCGCGGAGGCAGCCCCGCGCAATGCGCACCTGTTCGCCACGGCCGGAGCGGTGGGTGAGCTATGGTCTTGAGCGTGCAGCGCGATGCGGCCCCTGAGTTCGAAGCGAGTCGGCGCTTTCTGTGGGCGATTTGCTATCGCATGACGGGCAGCGCCGCAGACGCCGACGATCTCGTCCAGGAGACCTTCGCCCGAGCCTTGGAGCATCCGCCGCCAGACCCCAGCACACCCTGGCGTCCGTGGCTCACTCGCATCGCCGTGAACCTCGCACGAGACGCGCTGCGAAGGCGCAAGGTTCGCGGCTACCCTGGGCAGTGGCTACCCGAGCCCGTGGAACTCGACGGCGGAATGCTCGATGCCGTCAAGGCGCACGACGACGCCGAGCAACGCTACAGCACCTTCGAGAGCCTCTCCTACGCCTTCCTCGTGGCGCTCGAGGAGCTCACACCGACTCAGCGGGCGGTCCTGCTGCTTCGTGATGCCCTCGACTATTCCGTGCGGGAAACAGCCGAGGCGCTCGAGATCTCGGAACCGAACGTCAAGACGACGCTCCACCGCGCCCGCGCCACGATGGCGAACTACGATGAGACGCGGCTGCCGGTCTCGACGGAGCTGAGCGCTCGGGTGTCCCGGGTGCTGTACGAGATCCTGGGGGCAATGGCATCGGGCGACGTGGCCACGTTCGAGTCGCTCCTCGCGACGGACATCGTCGCGATCAGCGACGGCGGGGGACAGGCGTTCGCCGCGAAGAAGCCCGTTGTCGGGGCCCAGAAGATCGCTCGCATGTACGCGAAGCTCGCCACCGCCGCCTCGGAGGAGGGCAGGCTGGAGGTCCGCGAGCTGAACGGGTTGCCTGCCCTGGTCGTCGAGGATCCGGCCGTCAAGCCTCCCGCCGCCCACCGCTCCGTGCTGCGCATCGAACTGAACGGCCAAGGCAAGGTGAGCCGCATCTACAGCGTGCTGAATCCGGACAAGCTGCGGCGGCTGTTTTCTGGCGCAAGGTGCTGAGGGTTCCCGCGCTCGACGCCAGGTCGACGGGCGCCCGACGGCCCTCTCACCCCGCGGTCGGCTGGACGTGCACTCTTCCAGACGACGTGTTAGCACGGGCGGTTCGTGAGCGGCGTCCACACCATCGACTGGATCGTATTCGTAGTCAGCGTGCTGGGCATGATGGGCCTGGACCTGCTGGTGTTCGGCCGCCACTCGCACCACGTATCCTTCCGCGAGTCCGCGATTCGCAGCGTCGCCTGGATTGGAGCGTCGCTGGCGTTCAACGCCTTCATCTACGTGCGTCACGGCAGCGAGATGGCGGTGCCGTTCTTCCTGGCGTACGTGGTGGAGAAATCGCTGTCCGTAGACAACCTCTTCGTTTTCCTCGCGGTATTCAGCTACTTCAAGGTCCCGGACGAGCACCAGCAACGTGTGCTGTTCTGGGGCGTGTTCGGCGCGGTCGTCATGCGCGCCATCTTCATCCTGCTGGGCGCTGCCCTGCTGACCCGCTTCAGCTGGATGATGTACTTCTTCGGCGGCTTCCTGATCTACACCGGGGTGAAGCTGGCGGTGTCGGGGGAAGACGACGACATCGATCCGGCGAATAGCCCAGCGCTACGCTTCGCGAAGCGCTTCCTGCGCACCACCCCCAAGCTCGATGGCGAGCGCTTCTTCACGGTGAAGGACGGCGTTCGCTACGCGACGCCGCTCTTCCTGGTGCTGATCGTGATCGAGTTCACCGATCTGCTCTTCGCGGTGGACTCCGTCCCCGCGGTGCTCGCGATCTCCGACGACCTGTTCATCGTCTACGCCTCGAACATCTTCGCGATCATGGGCCTGCGCTCCCTCTACTTCATGCTCTCGGGCATGATGGGGCGCTTCCACTACCTCTCCTACGGGCTGGCCGGCGTGCTGACGTTCATAGGCGTGAAGATGGTCGCGCACAGCTGGATCCACATCGGAAACTGGGTGTCGCTGGGTGTGATTGGTGGCTTGCTCAGCGTAAGTGTGATTGCGTCCTTGCTGCGCAAACCGGGGCACGCCTCGGACGCGGGGGACGCCCTGACTCCGCAGGATCAAGCGACCAAGGAGTAACCGGCGGTCGGCGGTCGCCGGGGCTTGCCTCGAAGCGAGGTCGCTGCTCTGCTCTGGGCCCGTCGGGTGCCGGAGTCTCCGGGGGCACCATCCGACGTATCTCGGAGATCCGCATGTCCGTATTCGACCGCCGCTCGAGCGGCGTCCTGTGCCACCCGACCAGCCTCCATCACCTGGGACGAGGCAACGCTCACTCGTTCGGGGGCGACCTGGGCCCCAGCTCGCGCTCCTTCGTCGATTGGCTGTCTCGCGCCGGACAGAGCTGGTGGCAGATGCTACCAATAGTTCCGCCCGGCAATGAGATGTCGCCCTACGACAGCGCGTCAGCCTTCGCTGGCAGCCCCGCGCTGTTGTCCATCGACGACCTGAGGCGCTCCAGGCTGCTGACGCCGAGAGACCTGACCGCCGCCGGGCCCCGCGGCCAGCTGAGACAACGGCTCCTGCGCCAGGCCTACTCGCGCTTCCTCCAGCGCGGCGACGGCGCCAGAGCGCTGGGGCGCTTTCGCCGTCGACACGCCGCCTGGCTCCCCGACTTCGCGCTCTTCACCGCGCTCAAGGCGGAGCTACGCGGCGTGGTCTGGTGGGAGTGGCCCCGCGCGCTCAGGGAGCGTGACCCCGACGCGATGCGTGCCGCGCGGCGACGCCTGGCTCCCGAGATCGACTATCAGTGCTTCCTTCAGCTGTGTTTCGACGAGCAACTCTCCGCGCTCAAAGGCTACGCCGAGGAGCGCGGAGTACGGCTGATGGGCGACGTCCCGATGTACGTCGCGCGCGACAGCGCCGAGGTCTGGCAACATCCAGAGTTGTTCAAGCTGGACGCCCGAGGGCGTCCACGCCTCGTGGCGGGCGTACCAGCGGACGCGTTCAACCCCGAGGGTCAGCTATGGGGTAACCCAGTCTACGACTGGAGGCGCCACCGTGCGACAGGCTTCGACTGGTGGTTGAGCCGTCTGGGACGTTGCCTCGACTACTTCCACGCCGTGCGCCTGGATCACTTCATCGGTCTCTCTCGTTGCTGGGAGGTCCCCTTGGCGGCGACTTCGGCGCTCACCGGCCGTTTCCGCCGGGTACCTGGACGTGAGCTACTGAGCGCCGCGGAGGCCCACTTCGAGGTGCCCTCCGGTGGGCTACCGTTCGTCGCGGAAGATCTCGGGCTCCTGACCCCAGAGGTGGAGCGTCTGCGCGACGACTTCGGCCTGCTCGGCATGCGCGTGCTGCAGTTCGGCTTTGGCGACGACAAGCAACACCTCCCCCACCTCTACCCCGAGCGCTCGGTGGCGGTGACAGGAACCCACGACACCAACACCCTGCTCGGTTGGTGCGCCGATCTGGAGACGACGCGAACACCCGCCGCCGCCCTCGAGCGCCGGAAGTTCACGCTTTACCTCGGCGAGGCGAAGCCAACCAGCGCCCACCACACGCTGCTCAGAGCGTGTCTGGGCTCCGTCAGTAGGCTGTCGATACTGCCGCTACAGGACATCCTGGGTTTGGGGGTGAGAGCACGCATGAACGTGCCCGGAACCAGCGAAGGCAACTGGGGCTGGCGCTTGACCCGCGGCGCGCTCAAGGACTCCGATGCGGCATGGCTCGCGGAAACCTGCGCCGCCTACGACAGGTAGGCACATGCACGAGGCTCCTCCCCCCCGATCCCGTCACCTGACCCTGCTATCCGCCAGGCACTTCCGTTTCCTCGCGGCCACATTCTATTCAGGATCTGGGCGCCTCGGGCGCCTCGCGTCGAGCGGACCGAGCTGGCAAGATGTCAAAAACACCCTACCAATCAACAACCACCTTGCTCTGACAACTTCCCTGAGACTGGGATCTGAACTCATGCGCCGGGTGGTCAGTGGCCGACGACGCGAGGAAGAGCAATTATACCTTTTGCCCGCCTGGACACCGCAGCAGCAGGCTTCAGAACTGCAGTCCTGCGTTTGACGGAGTCGAGACGACGGCACGCCTGTTTCCGCGCGTGTAGCCAGCGCAGCGTCGCCACCCATTGGGAGGGGCAACCGCCACCAGCCCTCGGCGAAGCTGAACCGACGCAGCCTTCGCGACCGGCTCATTGGCCGCCGGGTCAATCATGAGTCAGCGAGCGACGCGAACCTCTTCATCGCATACCAGACCGGAGGCGTAGTTCAGAACGGTCTCGATCTACTCGGAGTCGAGGGACCGAGTGCGTTCGCAGTGGTCGAAGCGCGAAATAGTCGATGATCCAGAGTCGCCAAATAGGCATTACGCCGGAAGAGGCAATACGGGGGAAGAAGCAATGCGGCGGAAAGGGCAATGCGGCGCGACGACTCGAGCGCGGTGCAATGACTCTCGCGCGGCGCGGAGAACGCCCAGGCTCGACATCGAACTTCCAGAGTCTCGGCTCTCTTGCGCGCCGGGATGCGCTTCGCAGGCAGCGAAACGGGACTCCCTCCGACTCATTCGAGTTGACACGCGGATACGGCGATTGCGAGAGTGCGTTCAATGGCTGACACGAATGACATGATCCGGGCTCGAGTCGAAGCGTTCGTCGCGGATCTCACTGATTTGATTCATCAGGCAATCCTGGAGAACGTACAGACCGCACTCGATCAGGCGATCCCCGCTGCCCCCCGTCGCCCTGGTCGCCCCAAGGGCGCCAGCAAGACGAGCCCACCGGCCAAGCGCACGAGGAAGCGTGGAGGCAAGCGCACAGCGGCCGAACTCAGCGAGATGGCGGACACGCTCGTCGCCTTCGTCGCCGACAACCCGGGGTCGAGCATCGAGGAGATCGGCCGGGGCATCGGCATCCCCACCAAGGAGCTCGCGCTCCCGGTGAAGAAGCTCCTCGCAGAGGGGCGCTTGAAGAAGAAGGGCCAGAAGCGGGCCACCCGGTACAGCGCAGGTCGGCGCTAGTCCGTCACTGCCGCTCGGGTTGAAGCGCGTCGTGCGAGCCTCGCTCAGGTTCGCACAGCGCGCTTTTTCGATCGCGCCTGCTCGGCCGCGCTCACGCCCGCCGCGCTCAGGGCTTGCGCTTGCGAGGCGGAGGAGGTGGGCGCTTCTTGGACGAAGGCGAGAGCTTCACGCCCGGTGACTTGGGCTTCGCGGGTCGAGGCGAACCCGGTTTGTTGCCCGCTGACGGTGGCGCATTACCTGGAGGAAATGGAGGCGGCGGAACCGAAGAATCCCGCACCAGCTCCAGCGTCGGCTTCTTGCTCTTGGACACCAGGGGCAACGGAGGCACGGTCTGTGGTCGGCGGTTCGGTCCGGGGCTTGGCGCGCTCGAAGGACGCAAGTAGGCCGAGAGCGCGTTGCGCAGAGCCCTGGCGGAGGGAGGACGATCAGCGGGATCCTTCTCCAGTGTCTTCTTCACCAGCTCTTCGAGACCGACGGGCAGGTCCGTCGCGTAGCGGGCCACCGACTCTGGTTGACGAGTCAGGACATCAGCCAGAATGAGCGACGGCATCTTGCCGTCGAACGGCGGTCGACCCGCGAGCAACTCGTAGAGTATGGCTCCGGCCGCATAGATGTCCGCGCGGTGATCCACGTGGTCTCCCGCTGCTTGCTCGGGCGCCATGTAGTGCGGCGTTCCGAATACGTCCTGTTCTTCAGGGTCCTGACCGTCTGGGTGGACGCCCTTGGCGATGCCGAAATCGAGCACCTTGGCGTGGGGCTGGTCCGGCGCCGGGTGAAGCACCATCACGTTCGCGGGTTTCAGATCGCGGTGCACGATGCCCAGGGCGTGAGCAGCCTCGAGCGCGGTGCAGACCTGCATCATCAACTCACAGGCGTAGGCTGCGCCGACGGCCCCTCGCCCCTCGATGATGTGGCTCAGCGTCTCGCCTTCGCACAACTCCATCACCATGAAGGGGGTGGCGTCCGGTGTCTCTCCGAGGTCGAAGACGTCCACGACGTGGGCGTTGGCGATGCGAGCCGACGCTCGTGCTTCCGCCAAGAAGCGCGCACGGATCTCCTCGTGCCCTGCCAGGTGAGAGTGCAGGATCTTCAGCGCGACTCGCTTACCGACGAGCGTGTTCTCGGCCTCCCACACGCTCCCCGCGGAACCGGTGCCGAGCAGTCGGAGGAGGCGGTACTTGTCCGTCAGCAACGCGTCGACGGACCAGCTCACTCTCCCCCCTCTCTCCCCGACCCTTCGCGGGGCTGCACATCGCCCTCGCGAGCAGGCTCCGCGGAGCGGGCGGTCTCGGTCGCCGTGACCTGGGCGGTCGGCATGATCAGCATGGTCTGGATCGAGACGTGGGCGGGTCGGGTCACTGCGAAGTACACCGCGTCGGCAACGTCCTGCGCACCCAGGGGTTGGACCCCGCGATACACCTCACTCGCGCGCTCCGTATCCCCATGAAAACGCACCTCGGAGAACTCCGTCTCGACCATGCCCGGCTGGATCACGAGCTGACGCAAGCCAGTGCCGATCAGCTCTCGGCGGAGAGCAAAGCTGAACGCGTCCACCGCGGCCTTCGTCGCGCAATAGGCGGCGCCCTTTGGATACGGCTGCACACCCGCGACGGAGCTGATCTGTACCAGATCGCCGCTCCCCCGTTCGAGCATCGAGGGCAGGAACGCGCGCGTCATGCGCATCAAGCCCATCACGTTGGCTTCGAGCATCTCGCGCCAGTCCGCTTCGTCTGCGTCAACCACGCTCGCCAGGCCGCGAGCGAGGCCCGCGTTGTTGACCAGGATGTGTGGCGCTCCGCAGTTCCCCAGGGCGTCCTGGACGAAGCGCGCTGAGCTCGCCGGATCGCTGACATCCAACGCGAGCGGTATCACGCGCTCTCCCAGCTCACTGGCGAGGGCTTCGAGGCGTGATGTACGACGCGCGCCCACCACCAGGGTCGCCCCTCCGCGCCATAGAGCGTGGCTGACGGCAAGCCCAATCCCCGCAGAAGCTCCGGTGATTACAGCAACTTTGCCAGTGAGTGGTGCGGCAAGGGACATGGGACTCGCGGGCGCCGCCGGGCCGGCAGACGTGAGAGATGCCTAGCACGACGAGCCGGTGTAGCTCCACCAGGATACACGGGTCATGCGAGCACGGCGTTTCGGGCGCGTCGTGGGTTGAGCTAGACTTCGCTCACGTGCCCGCGCAATCGGGTGTGGCTTGACGTTGTGCACTCGGCGCGCGCGGGCGGTGGAAGCCCCTCGAGGCGCCAATGATGGGGCTTGATCATGAAAGCAAATGCCGGCAGCTATTCTCTCCTTGGCGGAGCCTGCATCCTAGCGTTGCTCGTAGCTCATGGCTGCAGCGGTGCCGACGCAAACCCCGGCACGAACATCGGTAAGAACGACGCGGGCGGGGGTCGCGACGGTTCGCCATCAGACAGCGGATTCATCGACGCAAACATCGATCCGGATCCGAAGTGCCTCGATCCAGAAGACAGCGACGGCGACACCATCGCCGATGACATCGAGGGCGAAGGAGACACGGACGGCGACGGCACGCCGGACAAGCTCGATCTCGACAGCGACGACGATGGGATCCCCGACGAAGAGGAAGCCGTCAACCCAGATTTGCCAGCCGGAAAAGGGGGGCAGCGCACGGATCCTTGCTCACCCGTGGCCAACTCTGACGACGACGAGGACGGCTACGACTTCCAGGACAACGACTCTGACGGTGACGGAGTGCCCGACGACGACGAGGTCACGGGCTGCGCCACGAACTGTCGAGTGCACGGAGACTGCGATGAGGACGACGTCATCGACCTGGTCGAGAGTGCAGCAGGTAGCGACCCTTGCGACGCCAGCAGCCTCCCGACCGACGCATCGCTCTACTTCATCGTGCCCTACAACGGCGGCCCAAAGACACAGAGGTTCAGCTTTTCCACGGGGATCAAAGACGCTGATATCTACTTCATGGTGGACACCACCAAGAGCATGCAGCCGGCGATCGACAACGTGAAGGCATCGCTGGACACCAAGATCATTCCCACCATTCTCAACGGCAACGCCGCCGCGAAACCACCGATCCCGGCGATACCTGGTGCCTACGTCGGCGCAGGCGCGTTCGAAGACGTTCCCTGGAACCCTTACGGCAACACGGGCGATCAGCCGTTCCAGAATCGTTTCTGCATCGGTGGAACCGGGACCACTTGCGATGGCGGCTCCTTCGTGGACGGCAGCATCAGCGCGCCAGTAGACAACGCGGGTTCGTTCGTGGCGCCGGACAACGTGCGCTCGGTGATCGACAGCCTGAGCGCGGACGGTGGTCTCGACGGACCGGAGGCAGCAACTCAAGCGCTCTTCATGGCGGTCGACTCTTCGCCGATCGCCTTCACCGGGGGTGGTGTCTGGAGCCCCACGGCCGCCAACTGCGACCCTGGCTTGCTCGGTCGAGTGTGCTTCCGCCCAGGCAAGCTGCCGATCTTCGTCCTGATCAGCGACGCGCAGTTCCACAACGGTCCCGTCGCCACCAACGACTACGATTCCCAGATCGCTGGAGGAGCGAAGAGCTACGCAGAGGTCGTTTCCGCGATGAATGCGATCGGGGCCAAGATCGTCGGCGTGCCAGTGCAAACAGGCGGAGGTGGCTCGGCTGCGGGCACCCGAACCGACATGGTGGATCTGGCGCAGAAGACGGGCAGCCTCTACTTCGACCCGTCGTTCGGCGGCCGCGAGGAACCCCTGGTCAACGACCCGACGCCCAACGGCAGCGTCGCGGATGAGGTGGTGAGACTGATCGGCCTGCTTGCAGGACAAGGGCTCAACAACGTCACCACCAGGACGAACAGCTACGATTGCCCCGGCAACGTCGACTGCGATGGCAACGGGACGCCGGACCCCGAGTTCCACAATGTGATCGACAAGGACACGAGCCAGCCCTTCGACGCCACGAAGCTGATCGAGAGCGTGACGCCCGTCGCGAGCATGGACTCCCCGCTGCCGTACTCGACCATCGACGCGACGACCTTCTACGGCGTCCGTGGCGACAAGACCGTGGAGTTCGAGGTCACGGCAGAGAACCAGGCCATCAAGCCCGAGGTGCTGACCGTGCTCAGAGCGATCTTGCGAGTGCAAACGCCGGGCGGACAGGCCCTGGGAGGTCCAGATGGTATCAAGGTGATCTACCTCGTCGTTCCGCGCTATGTGCAGCGCGTGAACTAGCGGTCTGGCTGCCTGAGACTCGTCTCCCGGCGTCACGGATCGAGACACGATTGGTCCCAATCTCCTGAGCTTCTATGCTCTCATGCGTCGTGATCTGGGTTCGAGGCCGCATCGCGCCAGCCGTTGGGGCTGGGCTAGACCGCTCGACGAACCTGCGGGCGCTGGTCATCGCCTGCCTCGTTGGCGCGTCGGTGACCGCCTGGGGTGCGCGGGTCGACGCTCAGACCCCCGACGCGGACGCGCCCTCGACCTGGGGCTCGGGCAAGCCGCCGCCGCCGCCCAGCGACGACGGGGAAGCGGGAGAAGCCGAGGACGAAGAGCTCGAGGACACCGAGCCGCTACCCCCTAGCGGGCTGGTGCGTCCAGCGGAGCCCACCAGCGACGTCTCGGACCAGGCACTGCGCTACACGCTGGAGGCAGTCGAGATCCGGGGCAACACCCGCACCCGGGACCGCGTCGTACTGAGGTACGTGCCGTTCCACGTCGGTGACGTGCTGGACGTCGAGGATCCAGCCATCGAGCTGACCCGCTACCGGCTGCTGGGCACGGGCTTCTTTCGCGACATCCAATTTTCCCTAAGGAAAGGTAGCGCGGGGGGCAAGGTCATCCTGGTGATCGAGGTCGTGGAGCGCAACACGTTCGTCGTCAACGACCTGTGGATGGGGCTGTCGAAGGACGCGGACAACGACGGCACACCGAAGCCCCTCACCCCCTACGCGGGCCTCGACGCTGCCGAGACGAACCTCGCGGGCACTGGGATCCTGCTCGGCGGTGCGGTGGGACTGGCGAGCAGTCAACTCGCGCTGCGGGTCCGCTTCCTGGACCCGGCGTTCCTGGGCTCGACCTGGATGACCGGGGGGGAGCTGCTCTTCAACGACGCTCGCGACTTCTTCGGGAACTCCGACGTCCGCTACGTCGCCCCAGCGCAGGACACCGAACGAGTCACCGAGCACGCCACGGTCCAGTACAAACGCTTCGGCGGCGCGCTGGGCGTTGGGCGCGACCTGTCGATCTCGACTCAGCTCTGGCTGCACTATCGTCTCGAGTCCATCGACGCGACGCCCCCGGACGCGGCGTCGCACATTCGCGGTGAGACCCGCGAGCCGATCGACTTCGACATCATTCGTGGTCGTAGCGTGCTCTCCACGCTGCGCGCATCACTGGAGCACGACACGCGGGATCAACCGGTTCTCCCGTCCCATGGCTGGTTCCTCCAGGCAATGACGGAGGTCAGCCTGGCTCCGGCGGGTAGCGACTACCCCTACGAACGCTTCGAGCTCAAGCTGAGCAAGTGGTGGGAGCTGCCCTGGGATCACGTGATCTCGGTGTCGCTGTTCGGTGGTGCCATCAGCGGCGACGCCCCCTTCTTCGAGCAGTACTACGTAGGCGACTTCAGCGACTTCTTGCCGGCGCGGGTGCTGGGTCTGAATTTCGATCGCCGACCACCACCAAACCTGCTGGGTACCGCGATCCAGGAAGTGCGGTACGGGCGCTACGCCGGTCGCATTGGCTCGGAGTATCGCATCCCCTTGTACCGTGGCTCGCGCTCCGTCTACGGCATCGACTTCTTCGCGAGCGCTGGCATCTACGCGGTGGCGAACCCCGTCGACTTCGATCGCCCCGCCTCCGGCTACTCGGGTCTCGCGCGGGCACCGATCGACATCACCGGGAACCTGGGTTTCCGCATCGATACCAGCGCGGGCGGCTTTGCCTTCGCCTTCTCGAACGCGCTCGGCTTCATCCCGCCGATTCAAGGTGAAAACCCATGAGGCGGGGGCTCACGACACGGGTTGCTCGCCGAGGGTCGAAGAGCGCCCTTGGCAAACTGCGCCTGCTGTTCGCTGCGCTGCTCGCGGTGGCGCTGGTGAGCGGAGTCTCCCCACGTCCCGCCTTCGCCGACGACAAGGAGAATGAGGAGTCCAAGGAGCAACGGCGACGCGCTCGCTTCCACTGGGACGCAGACAAGAAGGGGCTCTACATGTCGGTTTCATTCACCGACATCGTCGATGAGGCCATCCAGAAGAAGCTGAAGCGTGGCCTGCCAACGACCATCGTCTTCACCGGCACGATCTATCGCCCAGGCAAGAAGGAACCGATCTCGACCACCGTCCAGACCTGCAAGATCACCTGGCACGTCTGGAAGGAAGCATACCGTGTGGAAATCACTCAGCCCGGCTCGAGGAAGAGGCGCTGGGTCGCGGCGCTGAGCGGCGTGCTCCGCCGCTGCGGCAAGGCGCGTTCACTACTGGTCGCGGACCGCTCCCAGGCGTCCCCGGGACAGGCCGTCTACGCGGTCACCAAGGTCCAGGTGAATCCGGTGTCGGAAGAGGTCCTCAAGCAGCTCAAGCGCTGGGTGTCGCGCCCCTCGGGCACGGGCACCGCCGCCCCGGGAGACGCGCTCTTCAGCACGTTCACTGGGCTCTTCCTGCAGCGCATCGGAAAGGCCGAGAAGGAGCTGAACTTCAGCACGCCGTCCGTCGTGCCCCGTGAAAAGAAGAAGAAGAAGAAGAAATGAGCGTCTTTCCCCTGGGCCTGAGGCTGCAAGGCCGCCTGTGCGTCGTATTCGGCGCTGGTGAGGAGCAGGCTGCGCGCGCGAAGACCTGGCACGCGCTGGGAGCCAAGGTACGCGTGGTCGCGGCAACCCTCGCCGAGGAACTGCAGCCGCTCGTCCTCCAGGGCGCCATCGAGCACTTGCCTCGCGGATACATGCAGGGCGATCTGGCCGAGGCATGGCTCGCGGTGCTCGTCGACTCCAACTCAGAGCTGGCGACGCGCATCTTCGAGGAGGCCGAGCGCGAGCGCGTGTTCTTCTGCGCCGTGGATCAGCCACAATCGAGCTATTCCCACCTCGCGCAAGCGCGTGCCGGAGACCTGGTCATTGCCATCTCGACGAACGGCCGCGTGCCGGCGCTGGGACGCCGCCTGCGGCAGGAGCTCGAACGACTGCTCGTCTCGAGTGATGCGGAGTCCCACGTGGCGCGACTCGCGAAGCTCCGAGACAGCACCCGCTCTGCGGAACGAAGACGCGTGCTGGGTGATGCCGTCAGTCAGGTGCGCTTCAGCGGAGGGCTCAGCTTCGGAGAGCCTGGCGAGGGCGAGGATCAGTAGCGAGGGGACCTCCGCCCGGCGGGTTCTTCGAGCACCTTGTAACGGAGGGCATCACTCGAACGTCGGTGGACCCTCGTTCGCCGGCGGCACCGGATAGGTCGCGAGGATCGCCAGGAGGTAGTAGCGATACTGGTGTTGGATCGTCTCCCACTTCGCGGGGGGTAGCGAACGACTCACGCACTGCGTGGTGCGCTTGGCCTGCGGCCCTCGCCAGTCTCCGCTCTGGCCGGGGAAGACGTTGATGCGCTTCTTCTCGAAGTCGAGAGTCATCGCGAAATTGATGCTGCCCTCCTTCCCGGTCTTCGGCGCACAGTCCACGTTCTCCTTGATGGCCTTCGCGAGCGCCTCCTCGAAGAACGGCAGCTTGTCGCAGAGCGCACCCTCTTGGCCCTTCGCGGTGGGCGAGGCCGAGCACTTCACCCGTTGCACCGGCCCGACGCGTACCCGCTCTTCCTGAGTGCCCGCGTCGATCGCGAAGATGGGCAACGCCGAAGGGGCCAGCGCGGCGGAGGCGCTGGCGCTGGCGCTGGTCAGCGCGTGGCCGCTCGGACGTCGCAGGAAGTAGAGCGGGATCGCGATCACGACCAGCGCCACGCACACGGCGACGACCAGCTGCGCACGCAGCGGACGATCCCCTCCCCCACTACCCCCGCTCCCACCTCCGACACCGAGACGTCGGAGGCTGGGCTCGCTGGGAACTGGGAAAGATGGTCGCGTACCAGGCATGCCTGAAGAGAGTTGTGCTCGTTCGCGCCTCCCTCGGCGCGAAAAAATCAGCTGATTGAGCCTCAGCCAATGTCGGGCTGGACTCGCGCGCTCTAGCAGCGCGAGACGTATCTCGCACGAACGAAGCGTGCGAGGAAGCCTATTGAGAACAGAAGCCTCGCCACCGAGTTGCTCCGCGAGTCAGAGATCCGCCGCGCTGGCAGGCTGATTTCCACGCGCTGATAGGCATGGGACATCTTCCGAGCGCGGCGAGGCACCACGCCGAGGCTGCGGTCGCGCTCAGCTGTCGAGCAACGAGTGAACCGGCTGCCCCGGCTCGGCCTTGACGATCGTCGCCGCCAGGTCGAGCGCCTCGGGCATCAAGCCCTGCACCTGCGAAACCACCTGCTCGACGACGTGTCGAGCCTCATCAATGCTCGGTCCGCTCATGGCTACCGCGAACTTGAGTGGGCTGATCCTGCCAGCAGTGGCCGGCGTGAGGCTCAGGAGCAGCATCTCGGTGAGCTCGACCACACGCTGAGCAGCGCGACGAAGCGCCAGCATCTCGAGGATCGTGGGGCGCTCACTGACCAGACGATTCGGTCCGCGCACCTCGTAGCGCGCGACGGAGAGCGGCACATCATTCCACTCGGAAAATTGCAGTTCATCCTGCAAGCTGCGAATCAGCTGGTCGCGTTGCAAAAGTCCCGTGAGCCCGTCGCGCCGACGAAGATAAGCCTTCGCCCGCTCGTGTTGGGGAGAGCCATTCTGAAAACTCACGAGCTTGACTCGGCATTCCCCGAGCTGGATCTCGTTGCCGTGGAGCAGCGTGACCGTCTTCTTGCGGTCGAAGCTGTGATCCGCGTAGGTGCCGTTGGTGCTGCCCAGATCCTCGAAGATCCAGGAGCCGGAATGCCAACGCGCCACGGCATGCTGGCCCGAGACGGTGGCCTCGGGCACCGTGAGGTCCTGATTGCTGCGTCGTCCGATGGTGATCTGCGGCTTGTCCAGCGCGCACAGCGTCCCGGCTACCTCGGGCGCGTTGGTCGCGAACGTGACGAGCAACGCCTGGGTGCCCGGCGTGAACGCCTCGGTGACCGAGCGACCGAGCGGCGGTCCAGGGGAAAGCCTTTCCCTAGGGATTTGCACCTGGCTGGTCGTGAGCGCTGATGGGTTGAAGAAGCGCAGGTGACGCGCCTCGACGCGCATGCTCGGGTCTTCGCTCAGACAACGGAAGATCTGCTTGATCTCGTCGACGCTCAGCCCCGCGGGGACATCGAACATGATCTGAGAACGCATCGGCTTCGAGCGCGGACGATAGCCAGGCTCGGGCACGCGGCAGGTCCACATCTCCCACAGCGTCAGGCCCAGCGCGTAGACGTCGTCTTCGCTGCTCGCGCCACCCGAGCGCAAGCGCTCCGGGGCCATGTAGTTCGGAGTCCCCCCATCGGGAGGAGCCCCGGGACGACGCGCGCTGAGACGCGCGCGCTCCTGCGCGAAGCCGAAGTCGAGGATCACCGCCTTGTCGGCGGTGACCATCACGTTGCCCGGCTTCAGGTCACCGTGGACGAGTCCCTGGGCGTGGATCGCGGCCAGTCCGGCCGTGGTCTCGCTGGCGATCTTGCGGAACTCGTCCGACGTGTACCCGCCCTGAGCCTTGCGACGCCGGATGTGTGTGTGCAGCGTCTGGCCCGGGATGTGCTCCATCACCAGGATCGGACCCCATGGACTCGGGGCGAGGTCGTGCACGCGGCACACGTTGGGATGACTCACGCTGCGCGCCAGCAACAGCTCCTGGCGTAGCGCCTCGTCGTCGCCAGGCATTCGGCTCTCCTCGCGCACGATCTTCAGCGCCACGGTTTGTTGCGTGCTGCGATCGTAAGCGAGGAATACCTCGCCCATGCCACCCTTGCCGAGGCTCTGTCGGATCTCGTAGCGGTCGTTGACGATCGTGCCGTGACCAAGCGGGGGTAGGTTGCGTGCGCCAGCCATGCCGGAAAGAGCTTACCTGTAGTGCGGTCTTGCTGTCGTGCCGTCGAGTGGCTCGAGGAGTCAGGAAACCCAGGGCGACTTCGGCGGCGATAAGTACGTGTCAGCTCGCACCTTTAGAGGCGCAGAGTAGAGGCTGGTAGCCTCGTCGATCTGTGACTGTTCTGCAATCGAAAGCCAGGTTTTCGGGGGGTGAGGGACCGCTCGGGGTCACTTCTTCTGGCATCACCACCCCAGGGACAGCCCCCAGCGTGAACCCGCGATTTTCCCAGGTGGGCCGGCTTGGGTTGGACGGGAGCCCCGGGAAGCGTGCTATGGGGGTCACGCGTCACACGCCGTGACGCTCCCCGAGGCAAGGGAAGCTGGTGTGAGACCAGCACGGCCCCCGCCACTGTGACCGGTACTGAGGTGACGTCAGCTCTTCGCGAGCCGGCGCAACGCCACTGGAGCAGCCGAACGCGCCAAACCGCGCAAAGGTCCGGCTCTGGGAAGGCTCACTGAAGGTTCGACCCGGAAGTCAGGAGACCGAGCCTCGAGGACGAACGGTAGCCCTTCGGTTACCCAACCCATCCAAATTGCTCTGCGGGGTGTCAGGGCCGGGTGTCGCAACGGCTCGGCCTGCCCGCAGAATGCGGGTTGCCTCGCCTCGAGCTTCGCCTACCTCGCCCCCAGGGCCCCTGTCGCGGGCGGCGACAAGAGTAGGCAAATGAAGCATAAAACACTGTATTTACTGATCTTTTTGGCACTCACCAGCGGCTGCGGTGAGGACGAAACGCTGAACTCCGGCACGGCGACGGGAGGCCAAGCGGGCACCGACGCCGGCGGCGCCTCGAGCGCGGGTTCGGGAGGCAGCTCCGCAGGGGTTGGAGCGGGCGGCTCCATCGCTGGGGCTGGCGGCAGCGCTGGAAGCGGGGGAGCCGGCGCTGGTGGGCCCGGGGGCACGGGCGGGTCCAACGCTGGCGCCGGGGGTAGCGAACCGACCGCGCCTCGGCTGTTCGTCTCGGCGACGGACTTCGCGACGGCAACGGAGGTCGTCGCGCTCACGCTGGACGGCACCCAGACCGCCCGCCTCGAGTTCGACGATCCGGACAGCGTGGTCACGGTGTCCGGCGGGCGCGCGTTCGCTCTGGAACGCACCGCGGCGGTCGTTCACCCGCTGGACGTGGACGGCGCCGCGACCGGTAGCAGCATCGATCTCAGCACCGCCGTCGCCAGCGCCTCCAGTCAGAACCCTCACGACGTCGTGGTGGCGACAGGGACGAGTCCACTAAAGGCGTATGTCCCGCTGTATGACGCTGGGCATGTCGCCGTGCTGAACCTCGACGACAACACGCTGACCAAGACCATCGACCTGACGGGCTTTGGGGACACGCTGGACACGGACGGCGGAGTCGAACCGGACTATGCGTGGTTTGATTCCTCGAGGAATCGCATTTGGTTCACGCTCGCGCGTATCGACCTGAGCACCATCATCGCACCGGACTACCAGCTAGCCTGCACGGGCAGGAGCCTGCTGATGGCCCTGGACGTGACTGACGACAGCATCGTCGACCTCAACGGTTCAGATCCCGGCGTCGGCCTGGAGCTACTGCATGTCGCGCCGACCTCGGTGCACTACGTGGAGAGCAGCGACACTCTTTACGTCTTGAGTTCCGGCTGCTTTGGCAACGGAGCCAGCGCGCGTAGCAGCCTGGGCGTGAATGCGATCAAGCTGTCTGACCTCAACCAGACCGAAGCCCTCGCGCCTGCTGGAGACGCCTTCTACTCCACGCTGCTCTGGAACCCCGACCAGGTGCTGCTTCAGAGCTTCGCGGGCTTCACGGAGGAGTGGCATTCCTGGAACACGACCGACTCGACCCTGGGTGCCCAGGTGTCGTTCGTCCCCGACGCAGCCACCACGGATGGGCAGGGCACACTCTACGGTGTCGACGCCGTCTCCGACGGCACGAACACCACGTTCGAGGTCGTGCGCGTCGACGCAGCCACGGGTGCGCGCAGCGTGATCGCTCAGAACCCGTTCACCTCTGGCCTCGGCTACACAGGGAGTTCGACCTTCCGCCCGTGACGCCGGAACGCCGGGCAGCGGAACTAAGCGCCCGGCGTCTCGATGTCACACCACATCAACAGCTGGGGTCGCTGAGAGGCGGCCTCGGCTGCCGACAGTAGCCCGAGGCCAAGCAAAGCAAGCTGCGGCTGGACCGACGCCTCGAGCCCGCTCGGGGACGCGAGCCGTGCGAGGAGACTCGCGAAGCGATCTCCCAGGCTCGCGCGCGCGCCGACCAACGACAGCGGAGACGGCAGGCTGCGGGGCGCGATGGCGATCACCTCGGCCTTGCGCCCGTTCTCACCGATTCGTTGCCGTATGGCTTCAAGCGCACGGTCGAGGCCCCCAAGCTCGTCGACCAGGCCCCGCTCGAGCGCTGCGCTGGCGCTCCACACCCGCCCCCTGGCGAGCGGCTCGATGTCTTCGAAGCTCCGCCCCCGGGCATCGGCGACCGACGCCACGAAGCGCCGGTACCCAGCATCGATCAGGCTCTCGAAGCGGGCCTTCTCGCTCACGCTGAACGGCTTGAACGCGGACAGCATGCCGGCATGCGCGCCCCGCGCTTCATGCTGGAAGCTGACACCGAGGCGCGTGGCGAGGCGCTCGATGATCAGCCTCGCCGCGACCACGCCGATGGAACCGGTGATGGTGGAAGGCTGCGCGATCAGCCGCTGTCCACCGAGGGCGATCATGTAGCCGCCGCTCGCCGCGATGTTCCCCATGTAGGCTACGACTGGCTTCTTGCGTGCGAGCTTCTTCACGGCGCGGAGAATGCGGTCAGAGGCCAGCGCGCTGCCACCGCGCGAGTCGATGTGAACGACCACTCCCAGCGCCTTGGGGTCGCTCTCCACTTCCTCGAGGATCTCTCGAAACTCGTCATCGACCACGAACTCGCCCAGCTGTGGAGCGCCTGGACCCTTGCCAACAATGGCTCCGCGCATCTCGACGACGGCGACGTAGGGCCGTCGGACCAGTGGACGGAAGCGCACGCGTCGACGTCGCGCGTAGGCGGCGACGGATACCAGTCGGGCGCGCGGCGCGTCCTCTGACACCGGAAGCGTGAGCTCGGCACTGGCCAGCACCTGCAACAGCGCCTCGTCATCCAAGACGCCATCAACCAGTCCCACCGAGGCGGCGTCCTCGGCGTCATAGGGCGCGCCATCCACCCATTCCCGTGCGCGCTCGGGAGTCACACCGCGACCGCCGGTCAGGGCTTGGAGCAGCCGCTCGTAGGCATCATCCAGGAGTGCGCCGAGCTGCTCACGCTGGGCCGCGCTCATCTCACTGCGTGTGACGAACTCCATCGCGGTCTTGTACTCGCGACGCGCGTACACGTCGGGCTCGACTCCCAGGCGATCCAGCGCTCCCTTGAGATACGGAGAGTCGACGGAAAATCCGAGCGGCAATACCCACGTCTCATGGCCCAGGTAGACGCGATCGGCGACCGAAGCCACATACAGCTCGCGGTTGCCGGCGCCCAGAGGCAAGAAGGCTATCAGCGGTTTGCCCCGAGCACGCCACCCCTCGAGCACCTCACGCAAGCTCGTGGCCACCGCCGCCCCGAGACTCGCGTGTCGAAAGCTGACGACCAGACCTCGCACTCGTGAGTCGAGCGCGGCGAGTTCGAGGGTCTCCCGGAGCGCATGCACGGAAACGACCCGCGGCCCCCGCTGCCAGAAGCGGCGTCGAGCGGCGATTTCCACCACCTGTCCATCGAGCTTCAGCGCAAGGAAACCACCCCTGGGGCAGGCACGGCGGGACCGCAACGCGCGTAGGGGCCACCACAAGAGCAGCCAGATGTTGACCAGCACCGACCAAAGGAAGCGCACGCCGCGAAACCTTCGCCCATCGTCCCCCGCCGTCAATCGACAAACCAGCAAGCGACGCCGAACTGGACACCTCAGGCCATCGAGGCCGCGGCGGGCTCAGCGGCGCAGCAGGGGATCAGCGCCGCCGATCAAAGCGTCAAGCGCGTCGGTCCGATGCTGATCAACGCATCGCCAGGCTCGAGCGCGAGGTCCTGGGCAGGGTTGAGTAGCGTCTCCCCCTTGCGCAGCAGGCCGACGGGAAGGTGCCCCTGCTTGACGCAATGATCGCGCAGCGCGCTGAACTTCCCCTCTTCCTTGGACGGCGTGAGGTAGAGCTGCTGGCCGTGGGTGTTGCTGGTCAGCTCGTGTAGCAGCTCCTGCACGCCTGGGTTCAACAACTCGTGAGAGATGAAGTGGGCGTCGAAGCGCGAGGTGCAGACGATCGAGTCACAGCCCGCCTTGCGCAGTAGCTCCTGGGTCGCGAAGTCCACGCACTCCACGACGGTGTGGACGCCCGCGGTGCGGGCCTCGACCGCCAGCGTGATCGCGACGCTGAGGTTGTCCGAGTGGGGATCGCCCGGGTTCTTCGCCAGGATGATCGCGTAGGCTGACTCGTCCAGGCTTGCTCGGGTGAGCGTCTCGTCGCGCGTGGGGTTACCCCTGACGAAGTGCACGTGACGTTCGACCAGCTCCACGGGGAGCTCCGCGAGCTCCTCGTCGACCAGCACGACCTCACGATGGGTCCCGAAGTTCGAATCTGCCCGCAGCTCCGACATGAGCCGTTCGAACTTCGCCAGCCCCGGGAAGTTGAACACGACCAGGTGATCCTGCAGCTTGTGAGCGCTCATTCCTCGCACCTCTTTGGTCTTTGCCTCGACCAGCGCGCTCGCGGCCAAGGACAGAACGTAGCCGAGCAAGCCGATGCCAAAAAACATCAGCGGGACGGCGACGAAGAAGCGCCCCTCCCAGGTCGACGGATAGTAGTCGCCGTAGCCGACGGTGGTGACCGTCACGAACGAGTACCAGAACGCATCCCCCCAGCCGAGGTCCGGTTTGCTCGGCAGCTCGAAGTAGAGGAAGCCGGCAGCGCCGTAGAGCAGCACCGCGACGATCAACACGCCGACCTTGAATGGCGCCGGCGGGGTCCGCAGCATGCGCCGGGAAAAGAACCGGAGGAACAGCGTCATTCCGACTTCCGGCTCCATTCGCGGCTCAGGAGCTCGGCGCGCTTCGCCATGTCCGGCTCCGACCACAGTCCCACGCGATCCGCCTTCGCCCTGGCCTGCTCTTGCAGATACATGCTCATGGATCCGAACGGATACACCGTATAGACCAAGACCAGCCCCCGCTTGACCATGTCGAGCGCGACGTCTTGGTCGTCGACGAACAGCTCGGCCAGCGTCCGCCCGTGGGCGTCGGTGGGAGGATCGTGCAGCAGCACGCGGATCGGCTTGTCCTTCAATAACCGCGTGAGCTCGCTCACCGCCTCGCGGCCGAAGCGCGAAGCGTCCCCAGGGTCGCTCTTCGGATCGAAGGCCTTGATGCCGATCAGGCGCACGGCGACTCGCTGCTCGCCCTTGACGACGACCAGGGAGTCGCCATCGACGACCTCAGCGAGGCCCACGATATCTCCAGTAGCCAGACTGGACTCACTGCTCTGTACCTGGCGACGGCGCCCTTCCGCGCCGAAGCCGAAGACGACGGACGCGGCAAGGAGGACCATCACCAGCAGCCAGAATGACTGCGTGCCTCGATCCACGGCGGCAAGCTATCACAGGGGGAAAGCCCAACGCGAGCACGCGCGCCACGTCCGAAGTCTCCTCGACCACGAATCCAGCCAGAAATGCGGTTCGTGGACGCGGGAACAGCGAGGGGAACAGCGACGGCGACGGGGCCGTGCTGGCGAGGCTCGGGAGCCACACCAGCGGTCCTCACCCCCGATCGCGTGAGCTGAGACCGGACTGTGAGCTCGGGTGGCTGCCTGGCTGGCAGACGATCGGGGGTGGCTCGGCGACGCCACGATACCTGGAGAACCTGAGCGGCGGCAATCGGTCGTTGCGAACTCATATCCGCACGGCAATGTAGCTCCACGTGCGCTCGCCCGCACGCTGCCGACTCCGGGAGTGGTTGCAAGGTTCCACACGGGCTCGATAACGCCACACTTCCTCCCCGCGACTGGCGCCCGCGCTCCGGAGCTTTCGCGGGGGATCTTCGGCGCGGTCCCTGCAAAGACCTCGATCGCGGGCACCGAGAACGCCGTCGCGGATGCGCCGTTCGGATCGCTGATGACGTGCGCCGCAGAGGAGATGAGCTATGCTTGAAGAGATGCGGTGTATCACTCGAACGAGTGCGACCCGCGCCCCGATCACCACCAACTCACCAACCCCGATCGCGCGCTGGCGTGTCGGAGCGTTGGCTGTGTTCGCTTTGTGTTTGGGGAGCGGGTGCGCAGCTTCCCAGCCCCCCAGCCCCAAGGCACCCCCGCGAGCGATCGAGCCGCGCACGGAGTACGATTCTCCCAGCGAGGTGCCGGAGCACCTCGCCCCACCTCCCGCCTACGGCAACAAGGTGGTGATGGCGCGCGCTCCAACGGCGACGACCACCTACTGAACGCGAGCGACTTCCCACGCGCAAAACTCAAACCTGAGGTTGAGTTCAACTTTGGTCGCGCTCGGAGGCGCTCGGGCGCGCGAAATCGTGAACGTCCAGGTCAGACTGCGCGGTTCATTTCCCTACACGTCGCAAAGCTGTCACTGAGTGATAAGAAAAACGAACGCTCAATCGTAAAACCACCCCTCGGGGGGTTCTCTCGGGCGTGCGTTCGGCGCTTGCTTGATATAATGAGCAGTTCGTGATCGGTAGTGCGCCAGGCCGTGGCCTCGGAGAGGTCCATCCCGGAGATCGCCTCGGTCGCTACGAGATTCTTCTCGCAGTGGCCCAGGGCGGGATGGCGCGCGTGTGGGCGGCGAAGCAACACGGACAGCGTGGCTTCAGCAAGGTGGTCGCGATCAAGACCATCCTCCCCAATCTCGCCGAGGACGAGACCTTCGAGCGCATGTTCCTCGATGAGGCTCGTGTGGCAGCGGGAGTACACCACCCCAATGTCTGCGAGATCTTCGATCTCGGTGAAGAAGACGGGGTGCTCTACCTCGCCATGGAGTGGGTCGAGGGGGAGAGCCTCGCGCGCCTGCTCAAGCCTGGAACGGGAGTCGAGGGAGCGCTGCCGCAGAGGCTCAACGCCCGTCTAGCGGCGAAGATCATCGCCGAAGCATGTGGCGGCCTGCACGCCGCGCACGAGCTGACGGACGACCACGGCAATCGCTTGGACGTCGTCCACCGGGACGTTTCCCCGCAGAATATCCTCGTGGGCTCGAACGGCTCCGTGAAGGTCATGGACTTCGGCGTCGCCAAGGCGCTCGGCATGAGCACGGAGACGACCAGCGCCGGTCAGATCAAGGGCAAGGCGCCGTACATGAGCCCGGAGCAAGCTGGAGGTCGCAAGGTCGACCGCCGCAGCGACGTGTTCGCCCTGGGTATCTGCCTCTACGAAGCCACGACCGGCAAGCGCCCCTTCTCGGCCCCGGGTGGTAACCAGATCCAGATCATCAAACAGATCCTCAGCGGTCAGTTCGAACCCCCGAGCGCACACGTCCCCGGGTACCCCCAAGAGCTCGAGCAGATCATCCTGAAGGCGATGGCGATGGATCCGTTCCAGCGCTTCTCGACGGCTGATCGGATGAAGACGGCTCTGGAGGAGTGGCTGGCACGGTCAGGGCCAGTGATCACCCAGACACAGGTCGGTGCCGAGCTGCAGAGTCGCGTGGGTCACATCGTCAGCGAGCGCCAGGAGCACATCAAGCACCTGATGCGGCAGAGCCTGGCCCGGGTCACCGCTTCGCCGCGCGACAGCTTTCAGAGCGTGGGAGACCAGTCCGCGTCGGTTCCGAGCTTCATCCGCAACGTCGCGCCGACGTCGACCTCCGGCGCCGAGCTGAGCCAGGGTGCCATTTCCGCCCCACGGAAACGACCGAGCGCGATGGGCACGGTCTTCATGGGAGTCGGGATAGGTCTTGGTGCCTTCTTGTTGATTGGAGGGTTGGGCTTCGGCGGGTGGTACTTGCTCGGCGGTCCCAAGCCGCCCGAACCCGTGGCGGCCACCACGGTCGCTCCGCCACCGCCCGCCGCTCCACCTCCAGCCACGCAATCGAGCGCGGGCGCCGAGCCAGCGCCGATGAAAGCCAACGTGGAGTACATCACCGTACGGACGGTGCCCGCCGATGGCGTCTCGCTCGAGTTCGAGGGCTCGGTGCTGAAACCGGGCATCAATCGGGTACCGCGCCCGCTGCCCGGGACGACCCGCAAGCTGATCGCACGTGCCGATGGGTATGAGGAGCAAACGCTGAACCTCGACTCCGAGACTCCGTCGACCGTGGACCTGGTGCTGAGCGCCAAGGCGGCGCCCAAGGCGGAGCCAGAGCAACCCCCTGCGGCAGCCCACGAGGAGCGTGCGACGAAACCGGCTCCAAAGCAGGAGAAGCCGGCCGAGAAGCCCAAGCCGACCCCCGTGGACATCCCGGACAATCCCTTCGACTAGTCGCTCGCTGGCGGACGGCGAGCGGGGACGAAGACGGCGTGAAGTGCCGTCCTCGAGCCTTTCCATGTTGAACGGCCGCCACACACCGTGCGGGACGAGAGGAAGCTACGGCAATGCCGCAATCTTGAAGTGCGGCACGTAGTAAGACGATGATTGAGCAGTTGCGCCACACCGGAGCAAATCAGAGATAGGACAAGCGGATGACGGAGTGTTCTTCGTTCGCAGCCAGAGGCTCGCGAACTTGGCGGCGAACCATCGCCAGCGGGTTGATTTGCACCATGGCCGCTCTGAGCGTGAGCCTCGTGAGTGCACCGCTGCGCGCCCAGGAGATGAGCGAGGCGGAAACCAAGGCCGAAGCCGCTCGCCTGTACAACGAGGCGAAGCGCGCGCTCAGTGAGGAGCGCTATCGCGACGCGGCAACCAACTTCGAGGCCGCGAGTCGCCTTCGGCCCCACGCCGTGGCGCTCTACACCGCCGCTCAGGCGTGGGAGCTCGCTGGAGAGCAGGCTCGCGCTGCGGATGCGTTCGCGCTTGCCCTGGCTACGCCGAAGTTGAACGAGTCCCAGGCGGCGCGAGCGCGGGAGCGCCTCGACGCCTTGGAAGCAGACCTTGGCGTCGTCTCCGTTCTTGGGGAGGACACCACCCGGGTTCAGCTCGATGACCACTCGGAGTTCAAGGCTCCGGCGCGTCTTCATGCCGCCGGGGGCAGCCACGTGCTGCTCATCTTGCGGGCGGATGGGTCCGTCGAGCGCCGAAACATCGAAGTGAAGGCGGGAGACGTCCTCGAGCTCGACGCCGAGGCGAAGACAGAGGAGCAGCCGAAGGAGGAGCCAAAGCCCAAGCAGCTCGAGGAACCCAAGCTGCAGCCGGTGGTGGTCGAGGAACCCAAGGAAGAATCCCCCTGGAAAACCGTCGGATTCATCAGCGCAGGCGCGGGACTGGCGTCGGTGCTCGGCGGCGTGCTGCTCGGGCTCTCCGCCAAGGACGCAGAGACGGCCTACAACGCTGGACCGACCCGTGAGAGCTTCGACCACGCGAAGGGCCTGCAAACCCAAACGAACATCATGCTGATCGCTGGCGGGGTGCTGACCGCCGCCGGCATCACGTTGATCTTCTGGCAGCCTGGCGCGTCCGAGGGCGGTGCGAGAGGCAAGATGAGCGTCGGCTTGGGACCAGCGCAGCTCTGGGCAAAGGGGGATTTCTGATGCGACGCTCTACTTCGCTGGGTTTGGTCTGCGGCGCGCTGGGCGGACTCGCCTTCGCCGCCTGTAGCTTGGATCTCGACGAGGGCCTGATTGGCAAGGGCTCGGATCGAGACGGTGGCGCCGATAGCTCCGTCGGTGGCAGCGCCGGTGCTGGGGGGTCGTCCGGGGGAGCCTCGGGTGGTTCCGCGGGGACAAGCTCTGGCGGCAACGGTGCCAGCGGCGGCTCGGCCGGGTCGAGCGGCGGGTCCGGCGGCGGCCTGCCTGACGCAGGTACTTGCAGCGGGGACGGCAGCGAGTGCAGCGCCCCGACGGATCCCTGCCTCTCCCCCACCTGCGTCGCGGGCGAGTGCGTCTACGAGGTGTGTCCGCCGACGGGCTGCACGGGCCAGGTCTGCGGCGGCTCGGGGACTTGCGAGATGAGCGCAACCACCTACGGCTTCCAGGCTCACCAGTTCTCGCTGGGTGATGAGGTTGGCTGCAATGGCAACGCGCAGTTCTGCATCGCTACGCTGGACAACCTGCTGTTCGTCGGCACGGCGACCAAGGGGATCCTGGCCTGGGACATGACGAACCCCGTGGCTCCCCAGGAGCTGACCGTCGAGCAACCCCCTTTCGCGGTCACGCGCATCGCGGCGACATCGGGCCGAGTGCTGTTGGAAGGTCCGATCGCCGGAGGTCGCTTGTCGCTTGGTTGGATCGACCGCCCCGCCCCCAAGTCGACCAGCGTCACTACGCATACGGCGGGTGTGGGCTTCTCACGCAGCATCAGCGCGGTGTATCCGAGCTCGGACCACGGCTTCTTCTTGGTGTTGAACAACTCTGGTGAGTTCTACCCTGCGGCACGCCTGCTCCCGCCGCTGATGAACACGGACACCATCACGATGCAGACTTCGGCCGGTATCCCCTCGGGAGCGCGGGTGATCGGAGCCAGCGGGACACGCCTGATTACGTTCCGCACGGAGACAAGTACCGGAAACTTCGAGCCCTACTTCAGCTTCGAGCGCTCTGCTGGCACCCCTCAAGCTCAGAACGACGGTGAGGTGAACCTTTACGGTCAAACTGGTGAGGTCCCCACCAGCTCGGGCGCCCACAACTTCGCGTCCGGCAACGATGGCTCGCTGGCGTGGAGCACCAACATCGTCATTCGCAACGACGCCGGAAGCCCGGTCACGACCGGAGTCACCTTCCGCTGGCCGCTCGTCGACAGCAGCGCAACGAGTCTGGACGGCTCTCAGCGCGTGGACCTCGAGACCTATCCAGAGCAGCCGTACAACTCGGGACTCGGTGGCCCGATCGCGATGCTCAACTCGACCACGGTCCTGGTGACCGCCGCGGATCCCGCCAACATGAACCAGACCGCGGTCCACATCGTGACTCGTGGGTCCACGCTGATGCTGGATCCGAGCCGCTTCGTCATCCCTTACTCCACCAACCAGATCGGCGTCGCGGGCGGGCTTCGCTTCGGCTACGTCCTGGCACCTCCAGTGAGCACTGGAACGAACGCGACGATCTACGTGTTCGCTCCAGGATGCAGCTAGCCGATTGACAGAGTGTCGGGAGACACCCTGTCAATCGATGGCGAGCGCGACCGCGCCGGCTCGGTCACTGGACGCGCACGGTGATGCGCACCCACTCCGTACCGCCACGGTTGTCGTGGGCGACCGCCCAGAGCTTGTAGTCGCCAGGCTCCTTCGGGGCATAGAAGCTCGTGCCGTAGTCGCTGTTGAAGCCCTTCTGGGCGTCGGCCAGCAGACGCACGGCAGATTTGAAGTCGCCCTTCTCGGCGTAGTAGTTGATCCACATCTGCTCGGTCACCTTGCGACCCTCCGAGGCGGCGGCGACGTCGTCGAGCTCCGCGACGTCGCTGGAGATCAAGGGCCGAATCTTGATCTCCGGGCAGTCCTGCTGGTCACCGTCCGCTTCGCATGCGGGCACGCAGGCTAGCCCCTCGCCGCAGACGTCGGTGGGAGGAGGCGGATCCGCGAGGCAAGCATCACCGATGCAATCCGGGAGCACCACCTTGTCGTCGAACTCGAACCCCGTGATCACCGGATTGGCGTTGGAGAAGTCGTCATAGACGTAGGCGCCAGTGTAGCCCGCGACGAAGCCCTCCGCGCCGACCTGCTTCCCGTCGGCCCCGAAGCAAGCCAGGGGGAAGCCTTCCTGCCCCTCGGGGGCGGGCCCAAGCTCACCCGCGCAAGCCGCGAAGAACACGTACGCCAAGCCATAGGGGATCAGATCGGGATCCTTCGAGACGGGACGAGACGAGATGATGTCGTCAGGCACGCTGAAGGTGAACTGGTTCCCGGTGCCGAAACCGAACCCCGGAGGAGGAGCCTGGCCCGCGTCGACCGCCGCCAAGCCCTTGGCGAGCGCCTCGTAGCAGCCATAGTAGAAGTCGCCAGGCGGGTTGAAGCAGCCGCTGAACCACGTGACCTGCACCGGACGCGGTGCTTCGTCGCTGCCGTCGTACCACAGCATGCTGACGTTCACGTCATCTCCCGGCTGGGGGTACGGCTTGTCCTTCTGTACCGCGAGGACACGCAGAGAGTTGATCTCACTGGGGGGATCGAACTCAGCACCACAGCCGATGGACAGGGCACCCGTTGCCACGGCCAGGCACAGACCGAGGGAGGTACCTCTCCGAGCGCTGGAGACGCGCTCTTGAAGCTTCGATGTATCGATGTGTCGCTTGGCAAACATCAGAACTCACCTCGCACGCCGAGGCTCGGGATCAATGGTAGCCCCTGTTGGTAGCTCCGGCGACTGAAGTTGTAGTTGTACAGAATCGCCTCTCGCGCCGCGTTGTTGTAGACGTTCTGCACGTCCAGGTACGCCGACAAGCGCCAATCTCGAAACTGCCACCGCTTATCCACACGGATATCTAACTGATGAAAGAGCGGCAGCCGCTCGCTGAACGGTGCTGCCTGAATCGGCGTGTAAGCGCCAGCGTCGGCGGCGTACAACGCGGTGAGCGCTGGTTCACTGAGCGCCGGCGTATCCAGTGATCCCGAGATGACACGGAAGCGCGCGCCGAACTCCCAGCCGCGGCCGAGGCGGTAGCTGCCCAGCATCGTGAGGTTGTGGGTCTGGTCGTACTGAAAGAGGTACTCCTCCTCCTCAGGGCTCTCTTGCCGGACACTGCGGCTCAGCGTGTACGCCACCCAGCCGAAGAAGTGCTTGTCGGGCTTGTACTTCAGCAGGGTCTCCAGGCCCATGGTGTAGCCCGTACCCTGGTTCCCATAATCGAATCCCCCGGCGTCCGCCGCCTGACGACTCACCAGGTTCGTCAGGTCCTTGTAGAAGCCCTCCACGCTCAGCTCGATGTGGCGCGTGAACTCCTGCTCGACCCCGAGGGTGTAGTGCAGGGCCTGGTTCGACTCGAGTCCGGGGGTACCGAACACGTCGTCGGTCTCTTGGAACTGAGGTGGCTGACGGAACACACCGACGCCGCCCTTCACGGTCGTTCGCAGGGCGAGCTTGCCGGCTTCCTCGTCCCCGTCCAGCGTCGGATTGACGATGTCGTAGCGCGCGTTGACCCGTGGTGAGAGATCCGAGTGACCGGAGTCCCGCGCAAAGTCCAGGCGCAAGCCAGGGACCACGCGCAAGCGGGGTGTCGGCGTGACCTCGGCCTCGGCGTACCACGCGGGTCGATAACCCGTACCCTTCTGGCGCTGCTCCAGCGGCGGCTTGGTAACGAAGGGCCCCGGATCGGGTTCACCGGGCCGCGGCGGCTGCGGCGCGCGCACCACGACCTCGAACGGCACGATCTGGATATCCGTCCCGACGTTGAGCTTGGCGCCCTTGGTCAGCGTCCAGCCAAACTCGCTGCGGGTCTCGATCGGAACCAGGTTCAAGTCGAACAGGAAGCTCGAGACCGAGAACGCCAGATTCGTCTCCCCGACCGAGAGCATCGTATTCAGCTCGAGGTCCTTGCTGAGCTGCGTCTCGTACAGCATCTGGCCACGCCAGAAGCTGGTGGAGAACGACAGATTTCCTCCGAACGCCGGGTCCTGCGCCGCAGGGTCCTTGATCAGGATCTCCAGCTCGTCGTGGGAGCCGTAGAAGCGCATGGACAGGCGCGAGTTCGCGTCAGGCTTGTGATCGACGATGAACTGGTAATCGTCGTAGACGGGTGCGCTGGTGACGCCCGCGCCAGCTTCCTCGAGCACGGGTTTCAACCAGAGATCGAACCAGCTGCGGCGTCCTGCGGCGGCGAAGCTCCAGTTCTTCAGCGGACCCAACGGGCCCTGCACCAGCAGACGCGCGTCGATCAGGTCGACCTGCGCCATGCCGTGATAGCAGCCCTTCTTGTCCGAGGCCTTTCCGTATGGACCCGTGCAGCTGATGTCCGGTTCGCGCAGCGCAACGTCCACGATACCGCCCATCACGCGGCCGTAGCGGGCGCTGAAGTTGCCAGGGTAGAAGTCGATTCGATCCAGGAGCTCTGTTGGAACGACGCTGGATAGCCCACCGAAGTGGTAAATCAGTGGGACCTCGGAGCCGTCGACGAAGGTCGCCGTGTCCTGAGGTGCCGAGCCACGCACGATCAAGAGCCCGGCCAGGCCAGGCGGGCGAGCCACGCCTGGCAAGCTCTGGATGGATCGCAGTGCGTCACCGCTGGTGCCGGGGATACGCGCGATCTCCCGGCGCTCGACCGTGCGTCGCGTGACCTCACGAGGCGGGCGTACGCCCTGGATCGTGACCTCTTCGCCCTCCACCTCGGGGGGCAGCGCGTAGTCGAAGTCGTACTCCTTTCCGGGCTCGATCTCGAAGGGGAACTTGCCCGTGGTGAAACCGGGAGAAGAAATCTCGACGTCGTATTTTCCAGGCGGCAACCCTTCGATCTTCCAGCGGCCTTCGCCGTCAGTGGTCGTGCCGGTCTGGATGCCGGCGTTGCTGGTGATCAGGATCTGGGCGCCGGCCAGCGGGCCCTTGGTACCTGCGATGCGCAGCGAGCCGCCGATGTTCCCGGTGTCAGGGACCGCAGGCTTCTTTGGCCCTTCCGGCGAAGGCTTCTCGGGCTCTGCGGGGGTGAGCGTGAAGGAGTACTTGTAGCGAATCTTCGCTGGAATCGGCTTGCCGTCCTTGGTGGCTGGCTCGAACACGAACTTCAGCGCGGCTGCCTCTGCGGCTTCATCGAAGCCGTTGCCCACTGGCTCGACGCTCTTGGCTTCGGTGACCTTGCCCTCTTGATCAATCGTGAGTTCGAGGATGACGTCGGCCTGGATCCCTTTCTCTTGCGCTTCCTCGGGGTACGGCGCGGACGCGAACTTCAGCAGCTTCGGGGGCACCAGCTGCGGCTTCTTCGCCGTCTTGGGATCGTCCTTGGCCGGCTTGACCACGGCGCCCGAGCTACCGCTCGGCACAGCACCGCTGCCCTCGTCTTGCGCGGCGGCGGTCATGGAAGCGAGCGTGAGCGCGGCAAGGAGTCCCACGGAGGTCCCACGACGCAGCCGCGATCGGGCGTGCGGGTGCGCACGGGAGACGAGCTGAGAGGCGAGAGTGCGGCGCGGCGACGGCAATTTTCGAGTCCTCATGATGCGTGCGGCGTGGGCGCGAGCGCGACCAGCGCGCCCGGAGTCTGAAACAAGCCCTACGGGATCACTACAGAAAACCTCGCTCCGTGACGACCCCCGATGCACGGTACTCCCCGAGGAAGCGCAAGCCCTGCCCAGTTGGGCATCGCAGATGGCGCCCACGGGGCGCGAAGCGAGAGCATTGGTAGATCCTTACTCCTTCCCGCCAGGCGGGCGATGGTCAAAGTCAAGACTCTGTATAAACCGTGCATGCGGATTTCCCGCACACGGCTTACCAGTAGCCACTCAGCGCACAGCATTACGCGGCCTCCATCAGGATGGATTGCTCCTGATAGCGAGAAGTCCCACGGAGTTGGTACAGGCCCAGACGGTAGAAGTAGTCGCGATCCAGCATGACTTGTTTGGGTTTCAGGTGGCGACCCTTTACGGGCCACCAGCAGCCTTCAGCTGCTTCCGCAAACATACGTATCGAGCTGATTGACTGCTTCGCGGCATTCTCCCGTGCGGAAGTAGTTCCCCCCAGCCCCGCAGTACGGGGGGTTCAGCTGTTCGATGACATTATCGCGGATATCCGCGTGGCATCTCGAGCGGGGGGTGAGCTGCTTCACACGGCTCCGGATCCGCTGCATCGCGCGCTGCGACGGCCAGCGATGGAGGAAGTAGAGCCGCTCGCCCGACCCTCTCCAGCACCTTGCCGCTCAGCCGCTTGTGCAGATGACATAAGAAAGTCGAAGCTCCCGCTTGCCATCGTAGAGCCTCGACTCGCCTCGTCTTCTCCGGATGTAGCCTTCGGGCGCCAAGGCGTTGCAGGATCACTGATCCGCGCTCGCCAGCTCGCAGTCCTTCTGGTGCGACAGATCACCACGTGAAGTCGTCCGCGTAGCGCACCAACGTTCCATGCGGAGTGCTGTGGCGGGTCCACAGGACGTCGAGCACGTGCAAGTAGATGTTGGACAGCAGAGGGGAGATCACTCCCCTGCGGCGTGCCGCGCACCGACGCCTTCACGACGCCGTCCTCCATCACTCCTGCTTCGAAGCCACTGCCGCAGCAACTTCAGCACCCGACGATCCGAGATGCGTCTCCCACCAGCTTCATCAGCTTGGCGTGGTCGATAGTTCCCGAAGTAGTCGCGGATGTCGGCATCCAGCACGTGGTGGCCCCTTGGCGCCGAGCTTCCTCAGCGTCTCGAAGCGCCAATCACCGCGCTGCGCCGGGGACGAAACCCATATGAGCAAGGCAGAAAATCCGCCTCAAAAATAGGCTCAATCACTCAGCTTCGCTGCCATCTGCACCACCCGATCGCGCACCGTCGGGATGCCTAGTGGCCGCTTCTTACCATCACATTTGCAGACGCCCGGGCGCCGCCAAACCACTCCTGCGCCGATACCTCCCCGCTTTCAGCTCAGCTTGTAATTCCTCGAGGAATCGCTGAGCCCCGTACTCCTCCACGTCGCAGATCGACTGGCGATCCACGCCCGCGGCTCCTTGGTTCTGTCTGACTCGCTTCCACGCCTCCCCTGGAGGATGTCACCCCGCCAGATGTGGTCGTAAAGGGCGTGAAAGCGCCTGTCCGGTGCCCGCTTGGCTGCTGCATATAGTTGGCGTTGTAGTTGTTGCGCTTTTCCGCGCGGCTTACGCCTGCCGGGGTCGTTAGGTCCGGACTTGCCGGCCATTCCCTCACGCTTACCTACGCTTCCAACACGACTACCGGTAACCTTCCTCCTGCCGCGTTTTGCCGCACGGCATTCGTTCCCGCTGGTTGCCCAGCGGTCTTCGGTACCATGATCTCCTCGGACTCCCGCTGTGCAGTGGCCGATTTCGCCCTTGGCTTATACGACACACCTCGCCCTGACTTGGGCCGCACAGACGGGGCCTCCCGAGTTCCGCGCTCTCCTTGCACACGTGCTGCCCTCACCCCGCTGCCGGAGCCGGCGGCGAGCTTCGGTGCTCGCCGTCGATGTTGCCTTCGCCGTGAAATGAGCGGCTCGGCCTCCGGATTGTTTCTCTGTCGAGGCTGGCAGGTTTCACTTCATGTTGCGGCCCGCGTGCTTACCCTCGCTACGCAGCTCTCGCTGCTTCACGAGCTTTTGACACCCCGCTCGGGCAGGGAGATCTCTCTCCACTACCTGGGGCCTGCTACCCGGCGCACCGACGCTTACCGGGACGGGACTCACCCGCTGGAGAAACGCAGCTAGCGAAACAGCCTCCGGTATCCTGCGAGCAGGCTTCCGAATCTTTCGCGTCACGGCGCACCATCGAGAGAGCGTAGCTGAGAAGAAGTGACACGAGCCCGCGCGTTTGTGGGACCTCTTTGGGTCATCGACCACTGCCAAACGACCCGGCGAGCCCATTCTCGACGCCTCACGAGCGGATCGTGGGGCGAGCTGGCTGCTGGCCTGGCCACACAGGGTCACGCGGTGTATGCGGGGGCACTGGGACTTCCCGAAGGACGTGGTCACGTCGAGTAGTCTGGGATGAAGATCGTAACTTGGAATGTGAACTCCATCCGGGCCCGCTTGGGCCAGGTGCTGGAGTGGATGGACCGAACGCAGCCAGACGTGGTCTGCATGCAGGAGACGAAGGTCGAGGACGAGGAGTTCCCTACCGAGGAGTTTCAGCGCATTGGCTACGGCGTCGCGATCAGCGGCCAGAAGACCTACAACGGGGTCGCCATCGCAACCTCCCGGGTGTTGACCGACGTTCAGGCGGGCCTCCTCGACGCGCCTCCGGAGGACGACAAGCGTCTGCTGGCGGTGACGGTGAAGGGCGTGCGGATCTACTCGGCCTACGTGCCCAACGGCAAAGGCGTCGAGCATCCCGATTTCGAGAAGAAGAAGCGCTGGCTCGCCGACTTCAAGCGGACCGTCTCTCACGACATCGAGCGCGGCCGAGGCAAGAAGGGCGTGGTGCTGTGCGGTGACTACAACATCGCCCCCGACGAACGGGACGTCTACGACGTCGAAGCGATGCGCGGCCAGCTGCATTTTCACCCAGACGAACACGCCGCGCTCAGGGATCTGATGAGCCTTGGACTCGTGGATGCCTTTCGCCTGCATCACGACGAGGGAGGGCTGTACAGCTGGTGGGATTACCGCGCAGGAATGTTCCGACGCAACCTCGGACTCCGTATCGACTTGATCCTGCTGAGCGAGCAGCTCAGACCACGCTGTACCGCGGCTCACATCGACAAGACGGTCCGCAAGCAAGCCAAGCCATCGGATCACGCGCCGGTGGTAGTCGAGCTGGACCTGTGATTCAGGCAGCCAGGCGAAGTGGCGCTGGGCCCAGCTCCGCCAAGGAGCGCGCGGCGAACAGGCTGACGCGGCCCCGTTCCAGCCAGGCCTCGAGCTCCGGTTCTGCGGCGAGCGCCTGCTCCACGCGATGCAGCGCCGGCAAGTAGACGAGCTCCCGCCCCAGACCTCCGCCGCGCTGAGCACGCTCGGCGATCCTCAACGCGTCGTCCAGCTCGGCGCCGAGGGCGATGACTCGCTGGGCCAGATCGACGAAATCCGCTCCCGCGCGAGCCTGCCGTGCCGCTTCGTGTCGCAAGGCGAGCTCGAAGCGACGCTCGGCGTCCAGCAAGCCGCAGCGCTTCTCGAGCAACAGCGCCCGCCCTTCCTCATCGTCCGACCCGCCGCGACTACCAACGAGGAACAGGCCACCATGCAGCTTGCGCGCCGCTTCCCGAGGCAGCACATGCCCCTGCACCTCGTGCACCACCAGACGTCGCGCTGCGCGCTCCGTCAGCCACTGCCCGGGTTTCACGTAGATCAGCCCCTGTCCCACCGCGGCGCGCGACTGCAGATCCGGCTCGAGCTGGATACGTACGTCGAGTCCGTGGCTTGCGAGGCTCTGCTCCAGCTGCCGAACGAGGCTCTCGGGGGCATCGAGGTCGTCGCTCAGAAAGCGTGCTTCGTCGGCGTCCAGGTCGGGAGGCTCGAGCCACGCCTGCGCCCATACACGAGCCTGATGTCCCGCGACCCCCGAATCCTCCGGGAACCGTCTGGCTGCGAGCGGGCGCATGGCGGGCGTGCCGAGCGCGTCCACGATGGCGGCCTCCAGCTCCAGCTCCAGCACGCGCTCTGCGTACAGCTCCCCCCAGGGGCCCGCGCACTCGAGTCGCCGCGCGAGGTGCTCCAGCAGGCGTCGGAGTTCACCGAATCCAGGCGTCTCGAAGCGCGGATGCTGCGGAGGTCGGGGACGACCAGTCAAGAAGCTGTGTCGCACCTTGGCCAGCGTCCGCACCGCGTTGCGCGGGCGCACCCGGTCCAGCAAGCGCACCTCGGCCTCGACCCGCAACAGGAAAGCATCGAGCGCACATAGCTCGAAGAGCTCGGGCTGCGGAGTGTTTCCTAGCGGAGACGCGACGAAGCGCGTGGTCATAGCTTGCTGGCGGCGATGTTCGCGAGCTCGCTGCGCTCACCCTTCTGAAGCAGAATGTGCCCTGTGATCTGCTCGCCTCGTAGCCGATCGGCGCTCACACTCAGGCCGTTGGTGGCGCTGTCAACGTAGGGGTTGTCGATCTGGAAGGGATCGCCGGTGAGCACGATCTTCGTGCCCTCACCGCAACGCGTGATCACGGTCTTGACCTCGTGAGGCGTGAGGTTCTGTGCTTCGTCCACGATCACGTACTGTTGGGGAAGGCTGCGACCACGAATGTACGTCAGCGGCTCCACCTCGATCTGGCCGTTCTGCACCAGCTCGTCGATGCCCCGGATGTTGCGTCGCTTGCCACCACTGGCCACCAACAAGAACTCCAGGTTGTCGAAGATGGGCTGCATCCAGGGCCCGAGCTTTTCGTTGATATCGCCAGGCAAGAACCCGAGGTCGCGCCCCATCGGCATCACGGGTCGACTCACCAAGAGCCGCGCGTAGACGCCATCCTCCACCACACGCTTGAGCCCCGCGGCTAGCGCCAGCATCGTCTTCCCGGTGCCGGCCATACCAACCAACGTCACGAGCCGGATGGAATCGTCCAACAGCAAGTCGAGGGCGAAGGACTGCTCCCGGTTGCGCGGACGGATCCCCATCAGGCCTTCCCGGGGGGTGAGGAGAGCCCGGACGGTGCCCTTGTCTGCGTGATAGCGCCCAAGCGCCGTGCGCGAGCGCGGGCTGTCATCGCGGAGCATCACGCACACGTTCGGGTAGAGGTGTAGATCCTCCGTCGGACGGATCTCGCCGGTCTCGAAGTAACGGTCGAAGTCGTTGGCGGAGAGCGCGATCTCCACCACGCCGCTGTCGAGCTGCTCCGGCTCGACGGCTTGGTTCTCGTAGACCTCCGTCCTCAGCCCAAGCGTATCCGCGCGGATTCTAAGATTGACGTCCATCGTGATGAAGATGGTGGGCTGGTTCGGGTTGTGGTCCCTGAGTTCGAGCGCGGTCTGCAAGATCGCATGATCGCCCGAGTCGGGGTTCAACGCGATGGCGAGTTGCGGGCGCTTGGTGGGAACGTGAACGCGGAGCGTACCCTCCTCGCCCAACTTGACGCCCTCGGACAGCGAGCCGTTGCGTTCGCGCAATCCATCGAGCAGCCGGGATATCGTCCGCGCGTTGCGACCACGTTCGGAGGTGTCGCGCTTGAATTGGTCGATCTCTTCGATCACGTAGATCGGCAAGACCAGGTCGTTGTCCTCGAACTTGAAGATCGCGTATGGGTCGTGGAGCAGAACGTTGGTGTCGAGGATGTAGGTCTTCTTCATCACAGATCTCGTTCGAAGCTCGATCGCACCAGGGGCGCGAACAGTCGTCAGCGCGCGGCGACCCGCGCATCGAGCTACCCCGAGTGTGCTTCCGGGGGACCGCCGCGGATAGCGCCACTCTCAGGCGTCTGCAACGCATGTGGTGCCGGGGTGCCCAGCGAGTCGCCGTGGGGCATGCGACTCGATTCCAAACTACCCGACATCATTCACCTTTGCCGTGGCTTCTGAGCCGGTGCTGGCAGCTCGGCGTGCGGGGTGGGGTCGTCGCTCGACTCCCGAGCGCGGGGTGACTGGCCCTGACGCGAACACGGCACCACCGCAGGATGCTGCGCTAGCCAACCAGATTTCGATCCGAGACACTACGCGCCATGTCTCTCAGGGCCTCTCTCGTCGGCGCGGCGACGCTCTCGCGCCTCAGCACGCTTTGGCTCTCGGCTGGACTCGCGCTCGGCTGCAGCGCGACTGCACCCGAGTCGCAGTACCCGCCACCAGGTCCCAGCGGAGGCCTGCCGTACATCCCGTTTCCGGAGGTGAACGATCTCGATGACGAGGTCATCGACGAGGACGACGACTTCGGCCCAGAGACTGGCGCGCCCGCGAGCGCGAAGCACGCCAGCGTCTCCGCAGAGCTGCCAGCCAGCATCCCGCAGCTCGGCGCGCTGAGCGAGTGCAAGGCGAAGACCTGCTTGCTCAGGGATTGGGTACCGGACACGACGTGGGTCGGCCTGAAGGGCAAACCGGCGACGGGCAGCAGCGCGGCACTCAACACGCCCGCGATGGGTGCACAGGGCGGCCCCGCCTGGCTCTGGACGGAGAAGATCCCCCAGGGAAACACGCTCGTGCTGCCTCGACACCAGAACCTCGAATACTGGCTGCTCGGGACCGTCGGCAAGGCGTTGGTCACCGGAGACGACGGCGGCACGCCACAGGGCTTGGAGCCTTGGACCCTGGCTCACGTCCCTGGGGGTGGCGCGACCGTGCGAGCGAGCGAAGACAGCCAACTCCTGATCGCCGTCGTGACCAGCAAGGAGAGTCTCGCGCAGGCCATCGAAGCCGCCAAGGCCAAGCCCTGGGAGGTGCGCTGGAAGAAGCGCCCCGGGAACATCGAGCGTACTCAGCTGAACGAGCTGGCCGCCGTGCCGAACCAGGGCGGCGCGTTGCAGGTGCGGCTCAGCATGCGCCAGAGTGCGAGACGCCTGGGGGCGCTGCAGATCCTCGAGGGCGGCGCCGACATGCGGGTCCCGGAGCACGCACACGAGACCGAGTGGGAGCACGTCGCGATCCTCCAGGGTGCGGGCACGCTCCACGCCGGCCCCGCGGAAATGGAACTCAAGGCGGGCAGCGTCGTGCACCTCGCTCCCGGCGGCACTCATCGCTTCGAGGGCAACGGAGACCAGCCCGTGGTCGCACTTCAGATCTACTCCCCACCTGGACCAGAGGCGCGCTTCGCCGCCCGAACGGACGCCAAGACGCCCGCAGCCGACCCCAAGAAATCGGCGAAATAGCTGACGAACGACGTTGCTCGCTCGCCTAGCGTCCCGGCTCGGAGGCCCCCCCCTGCCAGCCGCCCAGCGAGCGCCGCGCGTTGGCCCGTCCGACGCGGCTCGGCTATGGTCCGCGAGTGCTCGCTCGCTGGCGCCCGCTGTTTCTGCCCGTAGGGTCGCTGCTCTACGTGGGCTCCGCCGCGGCGTTGGCCAAGGACAGCTGGAGCGCGTGGACCGCGCTGATCCTGCTGCCCCTCTTCCTGATCCTGAGCTGGCGCCGCACGGCCGCTCCGGTGCAAGGCGAGGACGACATCGACCCCAGCGCTCGGCGTGCGCTGAGAGCAGTGATCTGGGGTGGATGCATGTGGGGGATGGCGCGCACGGGTCCCGCTGGACGCCCGGAGCTAGACGCCGCAGCCAACCTGGGCGTCGGCGTCGCAGCCGTCGCAGCGCTGGTCGCTCTCGCGCGCATCTCGACGGCGGGTCGATTGCTCGCACCAGCCGAGCGAATCGTGCCCGTGAAGGGACTGCTCTCTCCCCCACCCTCGACGCGATCGCTGGACGCGGCAGGCCTGGTAACATTTCTCTGGGGAATTGCCATTGCGCTGCCCCTGAGTCGGGCGCTCACCTCCAGCGGTGCGAGTCGCCTCGCCCCCCTGGCTAGCGACTACGCCACCACGACCGCGGGCATCGGCAGTCTGTTGGTGCTGGTCGCGGCAGCCTGGAGGCTCCGCGTGCTGCGGCGCCTCGAGCTGGGGGTGGCGGACCGCGCGGCGGGTGCGCTCGCTTTGTCCACGACGGCGTTCCTCGTCGCGGTCCCAGCTGCGCTGCCGCCGACGCCCCCCGACCGCGTGTTGCCGATCGCCCTGCAGATGGCTGCCTTCGCCACCACCTGGACGGCGACGACCAGCGAGCCTACCAGCGTGAGCAAGCTCAGGGGCGTGCTGGCGGTGATGCTGATGGGGTCTCCGGTCACGCTCCTCGCAGGCGTTGCCGCGCGGCAAGCCCCGATGTACGCGGGCACAATCGTCCTCGGCAGCTCGGTCTTGAGCATCGCTGTCGGTCTACTCGCGCGCGCCGTGGCGCGGCCTCTGGGGCCGGAGCAGTCGCGCTGGCTCGATGCGATCGAGCGCGCCACCGAGCGCGCGCTCGAGCCGGAGCCACAGACCGCGATCCAGCGCACGCTGGAAGCCCTGAGCAAGACCAGCTCGATGCCAGGGAATCGCCCGGAGCTGTGGCAGGTCGATCCCGCTGAAGCGCTCAGCGTGGACATCGCTGGCTATCTCCACCGCGCGCCAGCAGAGGCTCCGGCCTCCCTCTTCGACCTTGCCAGCGCCGAACCGGAGCGCACGCTGCGCGCGGAGACGTTGCGCGTGGTGCAGATCCGCCGCCCCGACGTGCGTCCTTTGCTCGATTGGTTCGACAGCCGCAACGCTTTCAGCGCGACCTTGATCAGCGAAGAAGAGGGCCCGACCGGCTTCATCCTGCTTCCCCGCGGCAATCGAACGGCACCGATGAGCCTGGAAGAAGCCCGCGCGATTCGCAATCTCGCTGACCGTATCAGCGCGTTGATGGGGGTCGCGGCTGCCCTCAGTCGCTCACAACAACGCGAGCTGCTCGCGCGGGCCGAGATGGAGCAGCTCGAGGCGAAGCGCGCGGAGCTCGAACGCGCCCTGGACGCCGAGGGTGACGTGAACCGCCGACACACCCAGCTTCTCGCTCAGCCCCTGACGGGCGTTGGCTACAGCCCAGCGAGTCGCGTTGCCCTGGACGAGCTCGGCCGGCTCGCGCGCCGATCGGGCGAGCTAGCGGCGGGGGCGCTCCTGATCGAGCACCCACGGGGCGTCGACCCAGTTCCGTGGGCCGCGCGCCTGCACCTCGACGGGCCACGCAGTGGGGCACGCTTCGTGGTGATCGACGCGACTCGCAGTGAGTTCCACGCACCGCTCGCTTGGGCCAGCGAGACCTCTCCTTGTGTTCTGGCTCTGCGCGGCACGCTGATGGTGCTCGACGCCGCAGCGCTACCGGAACACATCCAGGATGATCTGGCGATGCGCGCCCGGAGCGGCGAGTTCCTGTTGGTGCTGTCGCGCGGCGCCGAGCAGGCGTCCAGCGCGCTCAGCGGTCGACTCGGACGCGCCGTCGAGGCTGCGCGGGTCAGGCTGCCGAGCCTGGCGGAGCGTGCCGAAGAGCTGCGGCCAATGCTGATCGAGCGCCTGGCTCGAGAAGGCCTGCGGCAGCGCGGCGAACCCCTCGGAGTCGAGCCGCGAGTAGTCGCACTGTTGATCGAGCACTCGTGGCCGGGCAACGAACGCGAGCTGGACGCCCTGGTCGAAGCCCTGGTGCAACGCGCACCGGGGAGCGTGATCACCGCAGCAGATCTCGCCGCAATGGATTTCCGCCCGGATAGCCTGACGGTAGGCAGCGGCTTCGCCCGGGATCCCCGGGGAGCGCCCGAGGTGGGGGTGAGCGGAGAGCTGGGCACGCCACTGCCGCTCCCCACACGTCGCCGGCCGGGCCCGCGCCGTAGACGCTGAGCGCGGCGATTTCCCCGGCAACTGCAGCGATGAGCCGCCGAAGGACGACCCATGACCGACTCCGTCCGTGCCGCATCCCGCCACTACGACCAGCAACTGGGCCTGTGCAAGGCCCCTGACGACGACTCGAGCGAAGCGCGCAGCGTATCGAGCGCGCGCGAGCAGCGCATGGCGAGCAGCCCAGCCAGCCAGAAGGCAGCAGACGACTCGTCGACCCTGACCAAGGGCGCGCAACACCTGGCGGCCAATGTTTCCGCGAAGCAACCCGTCAGGTCCGACCTGTGTGAACGGCGCTTGAGAACCAACGACCTGCTGTGCAAGATCCTGGGTGGCGCCGTCGCCCTGCGAGCGCCCGGCGCCGCGAAGATCTTCGCCGCCGCCGTCGCCGGCGAGTGCGTTCACGCCTGGAAATGGCTGGAAGAGAACGCGCCGGGTGGCGCCTGTGGAGACGACTAGTCCGCGTTCGACGGAGCTGCCGCCCGGACATTCAACAGAAGAAGCGAGCTCGAGGAGCCAGCGCTGGGGGCTGAACTCAGCGCCCGAACCGGCTCGGGGAGACTGGCGACACCTGCCCTTCCATGTGACACTCTCGCACGATGGCATCGTTGAAAGTGGCGAGCGGGCGGCGCTGGCTCGCGCTTGGGCTGACTTCTCTGCTCGTGACTTCCGCGGCTCAGGCTCAGGAGAAACCAGAGCCCAGCATCAAGGAGCAGGGCAAAGCCTTCGTCAAGGAGCTCCGCCTGCTCAGCGACGACTGCGGGATCCGCCGCGCAGCCAAGCCCAAGGCCAAGCAACCGACGAGCTTCTCCCTGATCCTGGTCGCCGCGCCCTTCGAGCTCGCGTTCTATGCCGACGACACGGATCTGTTCACGCCGCTCACGACTCAGAGCGCGTGGAACTACGGAGGCGCGAGGTTCAAGTTCCCGGACCTGTACAAAGGTCTGGCGCTACCCAAGGGCAAGGGCTGGGGCAAGCACAAGGCAACGAAGGGCGCCGCAGACTACTTCGCTCATTACCTCGAGCTTGGAGACAAGGCGGCCAAGCTGCCGCTCGACCTCCTGCGCAAGATGGAGGTCGTCCGCTACACGCTGGACGAGAACGACGACGGCAAGGTGAACACCGACGATCGCCAAGGCAGCGAGTCCAGCCAGAGCGACGCGAGCGACGACAACACCCTCATGAAGCACGTGTACGGCACGCGCCTGAAGGAGGACGGTAGCACGGAGTCGATCCATCAGAAGCAAGCCCTGGTGCGAGGGGTGCGAGTGGCGCTGGATGCCAACGACGACTTCGACACGCGCCCCAAGCCGCTGTTCGTCTACACCCTGAGCGAGCGCTTCGCCGAGTTCGATTTGAACGGCGACGGAGACGCCGATGACGAGCTGGTGTTCGGCGACAGCGACGGCGACGGCACACTGAGCGCGAGCGAGCTCGACGCCCTCTACCAGTTCGGCACTGCCAGCGAGCCGAGCCTGGTAGGCAACCTCGAGGTCGACGCGCGGTTCAAGGCGCATGGTGAAGGGGACGACGCGGTCGCCTCACTGCTCGACCGCGTGAAGAGCGCGAACAAGGGCTTCGACAATCGCGCCGCGAAGCAGTTCGTGCTCAACGCCGTCGTGCGCGCCGAACTCAACCTCTACGTCGAGTACGACGATGACGCCCGCCACGCCCGCGTGAGGCAGCACTTCGGAGGAGCGGCGGGTTTCCGGAATGCCATCATGCGCATCCGAGGCATGACCAGGTAGCGCGGAAGACCTGCCGCTCCGAAGAAGCGATACACGCAGCGGAGGAGCGGCGGCCTTCCGGAATGCCATCATGCGCATCCGAGGCATGACCAGGTAGCGCGGAAGACCTGCCGCTCCGAAGAAGCGATACACGCAGCGGAGGAGCGGCGGCCTTCCGGAATGCCATCATCATCCGAGGCATGACCAGGTAGCGCGGAAGACCTGCCGCTCGAAGCGATACACGCAGCGGAGGAGCGGCGGCCTTCCGGAATGCCATCATGCGCATCGAGGCATGACCAGGTAGCGCGGAAGACCTGCCGCTCCGAAGAAGCGATACACGCAGCGGAGGAGCGGCGGCCTTCCGGAATGCCATCATCGCTTTCTCCCCCCCGATCCGAACCCGTGGCCGCGAGTCCAGAGGGCCAATCACGAGACGTCCAAGGGCGTTGGCGATTCGGCGCGGCGAAAGTAGGCTGCGCTGGTGTCGATGGAGGGTCAGCGCCTCGGCGAGCGCTTCGAGGTCGAACGTGAGGTAGGTCGCGGTGGCGTCGGCGTCGTGTATCGGGCGCGCGACCTCGAGACCGGAAAGACGGTGGCCCTGAAGGTCGTCGCTGCCGAAGCGGGGATGGCCCCCGAAGAGGAAGAACGCCTGATGCGGGAAGGCCGCGTCCTTCAGGAGCTCGATCATCCTGGCATCGTCAAGGTGATCAGCAGCGGTGTGCTCCCCGACACCAGTCAGCCGTATCTTGCCATGGAGTGGCTCGAAGGCGAAGACCTTGCCGCACGGCAAGCTCGCGAGCCGCTGTCGCTCGGGGAGGCGGTTGAGCTCACGATGCTCGTCGCCCGGGCGCTGGCCGCCGCTCACGCCGCCGGCGTCGTCCATCGCGACATCAAGCCTGGCAATATCTTCCTCGTCGCCGCGAACGGCAGCTCGCTCACCTCCTTTGGCGCTCAACCCAAGCTGGTGGACTTTGGCGTCGCCAAGAGCGACGACATGCGCGTGACACAAGCGGGAGACATCGTCGGCACCCCAGCGTACATGTCCCCCGAGCAAGCTCGAGGCGATGCCACAGTAGATGCGCGGAGCGACATCTACTCCCTCGGCGCGACCCTGTTCGAGCTGATCACCAGGCGTCCGCCGCACGTCGGCCCGAGCCACATCGCGACCCTGGCGCGCTTGGTCACCACCGCCGCGCCGCGCCTCAGCGAGATCCGCCCGGAAATTCCCGCAGCGCTCGACGACCTCGTGTACCACATGCTCGCGACGAGCCCCGGCGAGCGACCGGAGAACGCGGAGCAACTGAGCAAGCAGCTCGAAGAATCCCTCGCGGACGCGCAGCGGGTCAGCATTCCGCCAGGGTCCACGGATCTCTCGCTGTCTCAGCGCCTCGGCTCCAGCGCCTCGCGCTTGGTGACCAGCATCGTCGCGATCAACTTCAGCAAGGGCTCGAGCCGAGAACGGGCGCTGGAGTTGCTGCGGTCCCGCGGCGCCGACGCGGTGCCCCTGGGACAGGACGCGATCGTGGCCCACCTCGGCGCGCGTCGAGCGGTGGGCACCGAGGCCAGCGCCGCCCTCGATCTGGGTCGCCGGCTCGCGCGTTCTGGCGCCCGAGTCGGCGTCGCGAGCGGCCGCGCCCGTGTCAACGTCAACCAGGACTCCGGAGCCGTCAAACCAGTGGGCGAGGTCGTGGACCGTGCCTCGTCTCTCGCTCGCGAGGCAGAGCTGGGGCAGGTGCTGGCCGACGCGACCACCGCAGAGCTGGGGCGAGGTCGCTATGAGTTCCGCAGCCGGGACGACGGCTCGTCGGTGGTGGGTGAAGTCCTGAAGGGTGGCCAGCGCGTCGGCGGTGCCCCGTTCGTCGGTCGCGACCGCGAGCTGAACAAGATCCTGACGACGTTCGAGCGAGCGCGCGAGGACCGAACGCCGGTCGTGGTGAGCGTGACCGGCCCGCCAGGCATCGGGAAGAGCCGCCTGCGACGTGAAGTCCTGGCGCGACTCAGCGGCAACACCCGGGTGATCCTGCAGCGCAGCGATGCTTATGGTCAGGGGCACGCGCTGGGTGCCGCGGCGGACGTGGTGCGCGGCATCATCGGCCTGTCCAAGGGCACGACCACGGACGAGGCCCGAGCCACCCTCGACGCGAGGCTCCTCGACCGCACGGAAATCAATGATGGCGCCCGGGATCTGATCGCTCGCATGCTGGCAAACCAGCCGTTGCCTGAAGGCATCGATCCGCGTGGCGCCCGCGACCTCTTGTGGCTCGCGATGACCGACCTCGTGATGGGCGTCGTGCGAGCAGAAGCCACGATCGTGGTTCTCGAAGACACCCAGTGGGCGGATCCGGAGTCTGTGGAGTTCATCGACCATCTCCTCGGTCGCGCCGGCGGACAGCCGCTGATGGTGCTGCTCCTGGTGCGCCCCGAGTTCTGGGATCACAGCGATCGCCTCGCAGGTCGCGACCACACGCGCATCGAACTCAGGCCGCTGTCACGCCTGGCCGCGGAGGCGATTGCTCGGGCGCTGCTCGGAGACCGCGCTGACGAGTTGATGCTCGAGCGCATCGCTCAACAATCCGCGGGCCTCCCGCTGTTCGCCGAGGAGCTGTCGCGACTCGCCGCCTCGGGTCGCGACACGACCCACGCGCCCACGATCGAAGCGGCAATTCAGGTGTCGATGGACGCCCTGAGCGAAGAGTGCCGAGATGCCCTGGGACGCCTGAGCGTCTTCGGCACCAGCTGCTGGGACGCCGGCCTCGAAGCCATGAACGTGGGCGACGCGGAGTCGTTGATGCGAGAGCTCGCTGGGACCGAGGTGCTGGTGGAGCAGGCGACGAGCCGTTTCTCGGACGCGCGAGAGTGGGTCTTCAAGCACGCGCTGGTGCGCGAGGTGGCCTACGAATCACTCTCGGAAGAGGCTCGCAGAGAACTGCACGCCTTGGCGGCAGACTGGCTCGCGAGCATGGGCGAAGACGCCGCGACCGTCGCTGGCCACTATGACCGCGGCGGGCAGCACGAGAAGGCTGCATCCCACTGGGAGCGGGCCGCACAGCGCGCCCTCGCCACCAACGCGCTGACCGACGCACTGCAGATGGCGGAGCGCGCCTTGGCATTCGCCGACGATCGTCAGCAAGGTTTCCGCAGGGCAATGTATCTCGATGAAGCCTGGGCTCGCCTCGACCCGCGCGCAAGCGATCGCGAGACCAGCGTCAGCGAACTGGAGTCAAACGTCTACGACGAAGCGAGTCAGGTGCGCGCCGAGGGCGCGCGAGCGCGCTTCGACGCCGCCCGGGGCTCCGGGATGGACATCACCGAGCGCTTGCTGGACGTCCGAGATCGCGCGGCCTCGCTCGGGCTCCACGATGAAGAGGCACGCTGCTCGGCCGCGGCCGCCTCGCGCCTGGCGTTCGCCGGTCAGTTCGCTCCAGCCGAAGAGGAGGCGGCACGTCTGCTCGCCCTGACGAACGACAAGGGGATCCTCGGCGCTGCAGTCGACGCCTGGCAGACGCTGGCCATCCTGCGTCAGACGCTGGGGCAACTGAGCGCGGCCCTCGACGCGCGACGCAACGCCGTCCGCGCAGCCCAGCGCGCAGGACTGAAGGAGCGCGAGGCCATGCTCACGACGAACCTGGGCTTCGCGCTGACCACGATCGGCGCGCGCAAGGAGGCGCGTAACTCACTGGAGGCGGGTCTGGCCCTGGCCGACGCCATTGGCAGTCGCGGTGCGGTCCGCCACGCCCAGATGAACTTGCTCGGCTTCGCCGCGACCTTCGGTGGCGACAAGCGCCTCGACGCGTACCTCGCGGAACCTCGCGCGGACGCCGACGCGGACGCCACCGGCGTCTGGACCTCCCCCGACAGGAGCAACCTGGGCGTGCTCTTCTACCGAGGCTGGGAGCTCATCAGGAACACGGGAGACACCTCGTGTGGCCGCGCGCGCTCGTTGCTCCAGCTGGCGGCCGAGGGCTACCAGGCCTCTGACAACCGGGACGTGTTGCCGGTAGCGCTGGGCGTGTGGGGCGAGGCCGAGCGTCGCTGCGGCAACCTGAAGCGGGCCCTCGAGTTGACCCGTAGGGCGGTGGAGTTACTGGAGAGCGGAGCCCACAGCCTGCTCAACGAGAGCACGGTGTACCTCGCGCTTCACGACGTGTGCGCCGAACAGGGCGACGAAGAAGGCGCGCGAGACGCCGTGCGCCGTGGCCTTCCTCACCTCGAGCGCCGGCTCAAGGGGTTGCAGCGGACCTCCTACGCCAACCTGTTCTTGAGTGAACTGCCGGACAACGCCGGACTGCTGGGTGCGGCCGAGTCCTACGGCTTGGTGCCTGACAGCATCCAGCGCGTGCTGGAGCGCGGCGTCAGCTGAGCCCGAACGACGACTGGTAGCGTGGAGTGCTCAGTCGTCCCCTGGCCCACCGCCAGACTTCGCCAGATCTTCCGCGCGGATTTTCGCGGGATCCAGCTTCTCGGCGCGCTTGGTCATGGTCTGCAACAGCTCGTCGAAGCTCGGCGGATCGCCCTTGATGAAGCGCAGCGGATTGACACGAGCAACGACGAAGTTCTTGAGGTAGGGGCTGGTCAGCCCCGCGGCCTTGAAGCGCGCCACCGCGCCAGCGACCGCATCGTCGAGCGCGAGCAGCACGTGCGCGCGGCGCTCGCGCTCGACGACTGCTGCCGGAAGCTTCTGCTCGAGCCACCCGTCGACCTTGCGCAGCACCGGGTTGTAGGCGCCACCCGACAGGCGTGCGCGCTTCTCGTAGGCGAAGCCCAAGGTGGCGAGGCCGGGCTCCTCGAACTCGAGGCTCAGGTCCGCTTCCTGCTGATCGCACCAGCCGGCCAGATCCCGGTACATGCGCACCACCTCGAGCGCGCGTTCTCGCAGGTTGTGCGCCTTCTCGATGTTGAGCGCGAGGATCTGGTAGGCAACCTCCGGCTCGGGCACCAGCAGCCCGATCACCGCGTTTGCCCCCAGTTCTTTCAGCGCGGTCAGGCGGTGGTTACCGTTTGGCGTGAGGTAGCGATACGCGGGTACGCCAGCTTGATCGGCTCGCGCTTCGGCCTCGCCGTCGGTCCGTCCGCTCAGCGTCTCGGCTCGCACGACGATCAGCGGATCGAGGAAGCGCCGTGTCTTGTCCATGGCCAGGGTGAGCTTGCGCACGTGGGCGTCGGAGACGTCTCGCTGAAAGGGCGTGGGGCCGACGAGCTGCGTCGGCAGGCTGACGAGCAGCAGGTCGCGACCTCCGAGCGGCTCTCGATACGCAGCAAGCACCGCACCGCCGTCCGCAGTTACCCGTGCCGCGATCCCCTGCAGTGACCCAGGTAGCGCGAGCGGTGCCGTGCTCAACGCAAGCTCCTGCGCACCGAGCGAGGTCGGCTCGAGAGTCACTCCGCGGCGCTTGCGAGTGCCGACCTTCTTGGGCGTCTGCTTGCTGGTCTTCTTCGGCGTCTTCTTGCTGGCCATCGCTCCCCCCACCCCGCCGCCAGCCCCAGGGGTCGCCCCCGCGCTGCCGGTCTCGAGATTGGTCGCGCCTCGTCGGGCGACCTCATGGACGCTAGCCGCGAACGCACCCCGGATCAGCTCCATCTGCGGCTGTCTGACCGGAAATGTCCGACCGGGTCTCCCGCGGTGGCGGGCTTCGCCCGAGCGGTCTCGCTCAGCGATCCAGCCAGGGCAAGGTCAGGCGCCTGAGCAGCTCAGGCTCTCGAGGCGCACCACCCATTTTCTGCAGGGTTATTACTTTGCCTCGCTGAGCACCTTGGCGATGCGCTTGCATGCCTCGGCGATGCGGGGCGGATCCTCGATCAACGCGAAGCGGACGTAGCCCTCCCCGCCGGGCCCGAAACCAGTGCCCGGAGAGACAGCCACGTGGGCTTTCTCGATCAGCAGCTCCGTGACCTCGGACGCCTTCTTGTCCGCCCAGACCTCGGGCAGCGGTGCCCACACGAACATCGTGCCGCGCGGCTCGTCGACGTTGTCCCAGCCGGCGTCTCTCAGTCCGTTCACCAGGGTCGTGGCCCGGCTCCGGTAGAGTTCGCGCATCTCGTCGACCAAGTGGTCACCGTGCTCGAGCGCCCAGGCAGCGGCGTACTGCAGCGGCATGAAGGTGCCGTAGTCCATGTACGTCTTGAGGTGCGCCAGCGAGCGGATCATGCGCTCGTGTCCGACCATGTACGCGATGCGCCAGCCAGGCATGTGGTAGCTCTTCGACATCGAGAAGACCTCGACCGCGAAGCTCTTCACTTCATCCGCGGGGATACCGCAGTCGAAGATGCTCGGCGCGTAACGATTCGCGAAATCGATGTCCGCGTAGGCCAGGTCGTGCAGGAGATACGCGCCGCTCTCCTGCACCACGCGCACCAGCGCCGCCATCTGCTCCTTCGTGACGACGACGCCCGTCGGATTCTGAGGGTAGTTGGCGATCACCAACTTGGTCTCTCCCCCCCTCGCTCGAACCTCGGCCAGCGCCCTGGCGATCGCCTCGGCAGGTTCGTTCCCGGGACCCGACGCATAGCCCACGACGCTCGCTCCAGCGATACCAGGGGCACCCTCGTGGATGGGGTAGCACGGATCGGGTGCGACGACGAAGTCGCCCTTGTCGAGCATGGCGAGGCAGAGATGACTGATGCCCTCCTTGGCGCCCATCGTCACGATGACTTCTTTTTCCACGTCAAAATTCGTGGAGTAGCGGCGGGCGTACCAGTCGACGATCGCCCGCCGGAGTCCGAGCAGTCCCCGTCCGGGGTGGTAGCGGTGGTTCTTCCCGATGTCTGCCGCCGTGTGCAGCTGATCGACGATGGCCTGAGGGGTCGGACGATCCGGGTTCCCCAGACCGAGGTCGATCAGATCAGCGCCGCCGGCGAGGACCTTCGCCTTCAAGGCGTCCAGCGCCACGAAGGCGTAGGTTGGGAGCGCTTCGGCGCGGGGAAACGACCAGTGCTTGTCCGGATGGGTAGTCACGCGCGCGACTTATCACGAAGGCGCACCCTCTCCAATCGCCAGCCCCTCCCCCGCACGACCCGATGCGGGAGCGCAGTCTCAGCACAAAAATCGCTGCTGGACGGCACCACACCCCGCGAAATTCCGGAGCGCGAGTCAAGCCTCGGCGCGAGCGTCCGTGGTAGACTGACCGTTCGGTCGGATGGGAGGGAGGAACGCGCTTCGGTTGGTCACGCTGAGCGGACTGCTCGGTGTCTCCGTTTGCTGCTCTCTCGATCGCACCGGGACCGGCGACATCGACCTGATCGGTATCGGGGGCGCGCTCGATGCGGGAGAAGACGCGGCGGACGGGCGCGCCGAAGCGAGCTTCGGCGGCATCTTCACGGGCGGCACCGGGGGCGACGGAGGCGGAGGGAATGGTGGCGCCGCTGGCAACGGGATGAGCACGTGCGGCAATGGCTTGCGTGAAGCGGGGGAGCAGTGCGACGACCAGAACACCGACTCTGGAGACGGCTGCTCCGATCGATGCGAGGTGGAGTGTCCACCCAACTCGTCCGTCGGCCCCAACTACCACTGCTACTGGTTCATGCGTGACAGCAAGAACTGGGGCGATGCCCGCAACGACTGCGTGGCGCAGGGCGGCTACCTCGCGACGCTCACCTCCAAGTCCGAGAACGATTTCCTTGCGGCATTGACGGTGGAGACGGCTTGGATCGGCGCGACGGATGGCCGAACGGCGAAGGAGAGCGGCGCGGGCAGCTACGCCTGGGTGAGCGGAGAGGACTTTGGCTTCGAGAACTGGGCCCCGAACGAGCCCAACGCGGCCGGCAAGGGCTGCGGCATCCTCGAACGTTGCTACGAGCACTGCGCCACGATGCGCGATGACGGACTGTGGAACGACAGCTACTGCGAGGACGACCGCTATCCCTACGTCTGCGAGCGGATTCCTCCCGGAATCAATTGATGCAAGGCTGGGTAGCCACCAAGCAGCTCGCGGCGCCGAACGAGAGGCCTCACGCCCTCCCCCAGGGTTTGGGGGTGAGGGTCACCAGCGCCGAGCGCGTCCGCCTCTGGCCTCTGCAACCGCCGCAGCGTCTTGTTCCTTCTTCAGCAGCACTCCCGAGAACGGCAGCTCGCTCTTGATGCGGTCGGCGCCGACGCCTGCGCGAGCGAGCACCGCGATCCAGTCAACGAGCTCGCTCGTGCTGGGGCGCTTGCGGATCCGTGGGACGGCGCGCACGTCGTAGAAGGCCGCGATCGCCTGATCGACGATGGCTTCGTCGACACCGGGGTGGTGCACCCGCACGATGCGCTTCATCAGCTCGGGCTCCGGGAAATCGATGAAGTGAAACACACAGCGGCGCAGGAAGGCGTCCGGGAGTTCCTTCTCGTTGTTGCTGGTGATGATCACGATCGGACGTTGCTTGGCTACGATTTCATCTCCAGTCTCGATGACCAGGAAGCGCATCTGATCGAGCTCGTGGAGCAGGTCGTTCGGAAACTCGAGGTCGGCCTTGTCCACCTCATCGATCAGCAGCACCGTGCGCTCTTCGGCCGCCAGGGCTCGTCCCAATGGGCCGTGCTTGATGTAGCGGCGAATGTCCTTCACGCCCTCGGGGCCAGCGTCACCAAAGCGGGCGTCGTACAGCCGCTGAACGGTGTCGTAGACGTACAGACCATCTTGGGCACGCGTCGTGCTCTTCACCGCCCAGTGGATCATCGGATGGCCAAGCGCCTCCGCGACTGCGCTGGCGAGCAAGGTCTTCCCGGTGCCGGGCTCGCCCTTGATGAGCAGGGGGCGCTCGAGGACGATCGCCGCGTTGACGGCCGACTCCAGCGCGGCGTCGGTGAGGTAGCTCTGGGTTCCAGTGAATTGCTTCAACGGCTCGGACACGGCCCTGGTGTTAGCACGAACCGCCGCTGGCCGGCTGAGTGTTGGAGCACCAGAGGCCAGCTTTGTCGGGCCCCTCGACGATGGGCAAGAGCCTATGTTTCGAGGCGTTTCGCTGTGCGGCGGAAGGTCCTGCCCATTTTCGCAGCCTCGAGCTGCGTTCTTGCTGTCGCGCGCCCTGGACCGGCGCGAAGCACCCCCGACTCGCGCCTCCATCGCGGGAGCAGCCGAAGATTTCATGGGCATTTTGCTCCGTTTTCGAGGACACATCCGCAGATGACCAGCCAGCGCTACGAGATACGAGGAGCCACGCTCGCCGACGAAGAGCCCTTGCTCGAGCTGGCCCAGTTCCTGAACACCATCAATCTCCCCAACGATCGCGCGTCCATCCGTGCGCTCTTGGAGCACGCCCACAGGAGCTTCACGGGGGAGATCGGCAGCCCCGCCGACCGCCGCTTCGTCTTCGTGCTCTGGGACCTCGAGACCCAGCGCGCCGTTGGGACCTCGATGATCGTCGCGCAACACGGGCGGCGCGAGGCGCCGTACATCTACCTGGACGTGATCCCCGAGGAGAAGTACTCGCGCGCCGTGGATCGGCACTTCCACCATACTCTGTTGCGCATCGGCTTCTCCTACGATGGCCCGACCGAGATCGGGGGGCTCGTGGTTCACCCCGAGTACCGCAAGGTACCGGAGCGCCTGGGACTGCTCATCTCCTACGTCCGCTTCCTGTACATCGCCGCCCATCGCGCGCTGTTTCGCGACGAGCTGATCGCGGAGCTGCTCCCCCCCCTCGAGGCCGACGGCACGAGCCATCTCTGGGAGGCGCTCGGCAGGCACTTCACTGGCATGAGCTACGCCGAAGCCGACTTCCTCTCGAGTCGGGACAAGGCGTTCATCCGCGATCTGTTTCCGGGGGGCATGATCTACGCCAGCGTACTCAGTGATCAGGCACAGCGAGTGATCGGCGAGGTGGGTGCCCAGACCAAAGGTGTGGAGAAGATGCTGCGGCGCATAGGCTTCAGCTACGCCGAGCGAGTCGACCCGTTCGATGGCGGTCCGCATTTCATCGCGGAAACGGATCAAGTGACACTCGTGCAACAGACCAAGCGCCTCGAGGTATCGGAGAGCACCCCGAGCAAGGCCGAATGGGGGCTCCTGGCCAAGAATGACGAGGGGCCGCCCTTCTTCCGTGCCAGGCGCGCACAGGGGGAAGTAAGCGAGGAATACTTGCTTTTGCCTACAGAAACGCGAGAGGCGTTCGGCTTGAAGCCAGGGGACCCCGTGTACTTCTTGCCTCTGGGCCGCCCGAGCGCTTGACCCGGATCGCCCGGCGAGGTGATCGACGTCGACGTCAGCGGACAAACCGCTGGAATTCCACGAGAAACCGCCGACGCACAGGAGCCAGAACAAGCTCTGCGGCGAGGATCATCTGCGGCGAGGATCATCTGCGGCGATGAACAAAAGTCCGATCTTCCAGGGAGATCCACCTGCCTGCAACGCCGGCCACGCGGTCGCGTGACCGGCCACCGCGTTGGAGCCTGGGTCTCGCATGCAGGTCTGTAGCTGGTAGGAGACGCCACGCGCTGACTTTCCAACCCCGCAGACTTGCGTGCTACGATCGGAGTTCAGGGAGAGCGCAGGTGGCGCGAAGGCGCCGCGGGGCGATGCTCGAGATCCCTGGCAGAGCGGAGACGAGGCCTTTCGTGAACGACCATAGAAGGGGAACACATCCCTACGTTTCGCCAGGCTCGGCCCAGACGGCCGAGGGGCCCGAGTATCGGCAAAGCCAGGTCCCTGCGGAGAGCGGGTTGCAGCCCACGGGCAGCGAAGGGCCCCCCACTGCGCGTTACCCCGAGGAGGCGGCGCCGGCCACCTACCCTGGGCCGCCGCCTCAGACCGGCGCCCAGCGCAAGGGCTCATCCTCCGACTACGAAGCTCAAGCCGCGCCCGCAACGAACCCCCACGGCTCAGGGCAGTACGCCGCGGTCCCCGAGCCAGCCTACGCCAACCCGCACCACCCGTCAGCCGGCGCTCATCCGGCTCAGCAGGCCCCCGCCTACTCGACGCCGCCACAGTATCCGAGCGCACCGCCCCCGCAGTCAGGCTACGCCGTTGCCCCGCCGCCGAGCTACGCTGGCTCCGCTCAGCCGGCGCCGCCGTACGCGCCGGGCAGCTACGGCTATCCTCCCGCTCCCGCCTACTCACCCGAGCCGCCTCCAGTTCAGGCCGCGCCGGCGCCGACCCCTTACCCGGCACCAGAGCGCAGCTATACACCCCCGCCGGGCAGCATGCCCGTCAGCCGCGCGATGCCACAGCCATCGCCGCCCAGCGTTCCCTCGATCAGCACCGGCGCTCCCTCTAGCTCCCGCGCGGAAACGAACCACGAGCTCCACGGCGTGCCAACCCAGCGCCGCAGCTCCCCCCCACCCTCGAGCCTCGACAGGACCATCGCGCCGGGAGATCTGGGGCGTCGCACGATCTCGTTGACCAGCCCCATGGGCAAGACGCAGGTCATCCACCCCGAGGCCGAGCTGATTCCGGACTCCGGGGCGCGACTGATCGCCTCTGGCGCTGCGACTCAGCCCGTCCAGGGCGCCGAGCTGCATCCCCAGGCGCCCGAGTGGATGCGCATGGGCAGACTGCTGGCGCTCCAGATCGAAGACGCGATCGCGCAGAACCAGAGCGACCCTTCCACACGCGCCGCGATCCTACGCGCCTGGGCGGCCTGGCAGCTCGGAGGCTACACCCGACGTCAGCTCAGTGACGTCTCGAGCAACCTGATGCGTGCGTACCGGATGGCAATGCAGTCGAGCTCGGAGCACCGCGACGCCGTGCTCAATGACTGCGCTGGAGTGGTGTACAGCACGCTCCCTGTCTTTCTGCGCAAGTCGTGTGATCGCAACCGCGTGATCGTGGCGCTGCAGCTGATGAGCGAGTTCGAAGACGAAGAGACAGCACGCTTCGAAGGGCTAGCGGTGGTCTTGCGCTGGTCGGATCAGGCGCGCGTGCTGGGCAAGCAGGCGATCGCCTGTCTACTCGGCGAGCTCGAGTAGCGACTCCTTTTCTTGCTGGTATCCCCAGCCGCTCGCCTCGACCGGCGACCCCGCAGTCTGACGAGCGCGCGCCATCCCGAGCGGGACACAGATTTCAACCTCCGCTGGGCGGAACGACTGCGCTGTCCACGGGTTCGTCGGCCGCGACATCGGCATCAGCAGCGGCTTCCACGCCAGCTGCCGGCGCCGGGGGCACGAACTCAGGCTGGCTCTTCATGCGCTCGGCGTGACGCTCGCCCTGGTTGTCCAGCACCACCTTGCCGTCTCGCATGCGAACCACACGCGGCATGCTCTCGGCAAAGACCGGGTTGTGCGTCACCACGACCACCGTCGTGTTGTGCCGCTGGTTGATTGAAAAGAACAGATCGTGGATTGCGTTGCCAGTCGACGTATCGAGGTTTCCGGTCGGCTCGTCTGCGAGCAGGAGCGCAGGCTCCAGCACCAGAGCCCGCGCCACAGCGACGCGCTGCTGCTCACCACCCGAGAGCTCACCAGGGCGATGATCCGCGCGCTCTCTCAGTCCCACTTCGTCGAGTAGAGCCTGCGCCCGTTGCTCCATCTCCTTGCGGGGACGACCCTGGATGAGGCCGGGCATCATCACGTTCTCCAGCGCGTTGAACTCCGGCAAGAGGTGATGGAACTGAAACACGAAGCCGATCTTCTGATTCCGCACGGCAGCTAACCGCCCGGGGGACATGGTCGTGAGTTCCTCGCCACCCAGGCGAATCGAACCCGAGGTCGGCAGATCCAGAGTCCCGATGCAGTGCAGCAATGTGCTCTTGCCGGCGCCAGACTGACCGACGATGGACAGGATCTGACCTGCTTCGATCGTGAGATCGATGCCCTTCAGCACCTCGAGGGTACGCCCCATGTGCTGAAAGGACTTCGTCAGGTTGGAAATGGAAACCAGCGGTTCTGCCACGTTGCTACTCCCTACTTGCTTCGCATCACTCGTAGCGGATGCCGTCCACCGGTCGCAGCCTGCTGGCCGCCAAGGCGGGGTAAATGGTCGCCAGCGTCGTCACCAGCATCGCGCACAGGGCGATCAGCAGGTAGTCGGTGGGGTTGATGCTGATGGGGAGGCGGTCGACGTAGTAGACGTCGGGATCCAGGCGCGTGCCGCTCAGCTTCAGGCCGACGCAGGTCACGGCGCCCGTGATCACACCAAACACGGTCCCGATGGCGCCAATGATCACGCCTTCGGTCATGAAGATACGCAAGATCGAGCGATCCGAGGCGCCTGCGGCCTTGAGAATGGCGATCTCCTTGCTCTTCTCCGTCACCATCAAGAGCAAGGTACAAACGATGCAGAAGCTCGCCACGATGCAGGCCAAGAAGAGCACGATGAAGACCACGATCTTCTCCAGCTTGAGCGCGCTGAAGAGGTTCTTGTTCAGCTCCTCCCAGTCGCGCACCCGCAGATCGTCGCGCCCCAGCTTGCTCACGATCGCCGGCCGCACCTTGCCCACGTCTTCCTCGCGTTTGACCTTCACCTCGATGGCGGTGATGTTCTGGTCCAGATCGAGGAAGCGCTGAGCCACATCGAGCTTCACGTAGGCAAAGCTCGCGTCGTACTCGTACATGCCCGAGTAGAAGATCGCGGCAACGCGGAAGCGCCGGGTGCGCGGCATCACGCCCATGGGTCCCAGCTCACCCAGGGGACCGACCAGGGTGAGTTCGTCACCCACCAGCGCGTTGAGAGTCTTCGAGAGCTCGCGCCCGATGATGATGCCGGGGAGCTCTTCTTCGGCTGGAGGTGCGTCGGTCAGCGCCACCTTCTGCTTCCACTCCGCGATCGGGCCCTTGAAGTAGGGGCGCCCCCCCGGCCCGTAGCCGATCACCTCGTCAGGCGGAAGGTTGGCCAGCCGTTTCGTATCCGTGAGGTAGTCGAACTTGCCAGCCTCGATGTTCCCAAGCAGGTCGATCACCTTGCCGATGCTCTGGGTATCGACGCCCTTCAGCAGCACTCCGCCCGTGTTGGAGCTGCTGGAGGCCATGGCTTCGCCCCCTGCAATGGGCGTCGCGGCGACCACTCCCGGCATCTGATCCAGCTCCTGGATCGCACCGTCCCACTTGCCGAAGCCACCCACCTCGGTGCTGTCGATGTGGATGTGCGCGTTGTTGCCGAGGATCTTGCGCTTCAGGTCCTGCCCGAAGCCACCCATGATGCTGATCACCGCGCAGAGCGCGAACGTGCTCACGCCCACTCCTGCGATGGACAGCACGCTGATCACCGTGAGGAAGCCGCTCTTGCCGGAGCGCACGTGCCGCGCGGCAATGTAGCCGACGAAACCCGAGCGCTCGACGGTGTTGAGCACGCGTGGGACCAGCAGGCCCAACCCTCCAAGGCAGAAGAAGGTCAGACACAACGCGGCAGCGCCACGCACCAATTGGTGCCACCACACGAAGAAGCGCCCCTGCTCCTCGGGCAAGAACAGGGTGACGGTGCCCAGACCCGCCGCGCCGATGAACCCGCCGACGCACATGCCGATCAGCAGCATCCGACGCCCACGGCTGGACAGCCGCTTGACCCCGGCCACGATCAGGTAGCCGACGAACACCACCAGGACGAGCAGCACGGCCAGGCGACCGCCAAGCCCGATGAAGGTCCAGATGTCGCTCAGGACGCTCGACGACGGCTTTTCCTTCTCGAGGAGGCCGGGCGACGGCTCGAAGGCCAGGAGTGAACACAGCGTCGCCTGGAGGCCGGCCGCGGAGCGACTGGCCTGGGCACCCAAGCTGGCTGCGAAGTCGAGCACCCCTAGCCCTTCGCCGCCGGCGCTTGCGCCTCGGGACGCATCAGCGGGAAGGCGATCACGTCGCGGATCGAACTCATCCCAGTGAGCAACATCGTGAAGCGATCGACCCCCATGCCGAAGCCGGCAGCGGGCGGCATGCCGTGCTCCAGCGCGCGGATGTAGTCCTCGTCGAAGTCCATCGTCTCGTCGGCGCCGCGGCTCTTCTTGGCCACCTGGTCGCGGAAACGCGAGGCCTGATCATCGGGATCGTTGAGCTCGCTGAAGGCGTTGCAGATCTCTCGGCCCTCGGCGAACAGCTCGAAGCGATCCGTCAGGCTCGGATCCGCGTCCTTGCGGCGAGCCAGGGGCGACACCTCGAAGGGGTAGTCGATGATGAACACCGGCAGGCTCTTGCTGCCATCCTGAGAGCGGTAGTCCACGGGCAGAAACGGTTCCGCGAGGTATTCGTAGGCGGCGAAGAGACGCTCGCCGTCACTCTCGCAGACGGAGAGACCCTTGCGCAGGTTCTTCCAGTCGATCTTGCCGGCTCGCTCGCTGCGCTTGGCGTAGTCCCGGATGATCTCGTCGCCCTTCGCGCGCGCATCTGCGGACATGTCCTCGCTGACGGCGATGTCCTGGAGCTGACTCATCAACTCCATTGGGATCCCGGCGGCTTCACACGCACGGCTCACGGCTCGTTTCATCGGCACGCGCGCAAACGGCTCGCTCAGCGTGAACTTACGCTCGCTCACCCATTTCTCGTAGTGAGCTGCGAGCCCGAGCCGCTCCAGGCCTTGCTTCAGGTACGCATCGACGTGACGGAACATGTCCTGCGTCATCTCCATCAAGGTCTCGTAGGTCGCGTACGCCCGATAGAACTCGAGCATCGTGAACTCGGGATTGTGCCGCGTGGAAATGCCTTCGTTGCGAAAGCAGCGCGCCAGCTCGTACACGCGCTCGAAGCCGCCGCACAAAAGCCGCTTCAGGTACAGCTCCGGCGCGATGCGCATGAAGAGCTGCATGTCGAGGGCGTTGTGGTGCGTCTCGAAGGGGCGAGCGGCCGCGCCACCGATCAGCGGGTGCAGGGTCGGCGTCTCCACTTCCATGAACTGGAGCCCGTCCAGGTAGTCTCGCAGCCCTTGCACGATCAGCGTGCGCGCTCGCATCACCACGGCGACGTCGGGGTTCGCCACCAGGTCCACGTAGCGACGGCGGTAGCGCAGGTCCACGTCGGAGAGGCCGTGCCACTTGTCGGGCAGCGGACGCAGCGCCTTGGTCAGGATGCGCAGACGCTTGGCCTCCACGCTCAGCTCACCGGTCCTGGTGACCATCACACGACCGCTCACCTCCAGGTGATCGGCGATGTCGACCTGACTCAAGACCGGGAAGTCGTCGCCGAGCACGTCTTGCTTTGCGAAGATCTGGATGGTGCCGCTGCCATCGCGCAGCTCCATGAAGGCGACCTTGCCGAAACCGCGCCGCGCCATCAGCCGCCCGAGCACGACCACATCACGCTTCCCTGCGGCAAGCTCATCCACCTTGGCCGCGTCGTAGCGCAACTCCGCGGCGTCGGTAAGCGCGGCGGCGTAGTCTTCACGCAGCGCCTTGACGAAGCTGCGCTCGTCTCCGGCGACGTCGTTGGCGAAGGGGTTCTTGCCCTGGGCGCGCAGGTCCGCAGCCTTGCCGCGTCGAATCTCGATCAGGGCCTCTTCGCCCACTTCCCTGGCCTGCTCGCCACCCTTTTGCTTGTCTTTGCTCATGCTGGGGCCTGGTTCTCGCCTTCGCTCTGCTTCATCAGGTAGGCCTCGATGAAGCCGTCCAAGTCACCATTGAGGACGCCGTCCACGTCGGTCGTCTCGTGATCCGTGCGCAGGTCCTTCACCATCTGATACGGCTGCAGGACGTAGCTGCGGATCTGATTGCCGAAGTCGATCTTGCCCTTCGCGGCCTCGTAGCGCTCCTTCTCGCCCATGCGCTTGGCCTCTTCCATCTCGTACAGGCGAGCCTTCAACATCTTGAGGGCCATGCGACGGTTCTGGTGCTGTGAGCGCTCCATACGACACACGACCATTATTCCCGTGGGGATATGACGCATGCGCACGGCGGTCTCGACCTTGTTCACGTTCTGGCCGCCTTTGCCGCCAGCCCGCATGGTCGAGATCTCGAGGTCGGAGTCCGCGACCTCGATGTTGATCTCGTCCTCGATGTCCGGCGTCACTTCAACGGCGGCAAAGCTCGTCTGGCGGCGCGCGTTCGCATCGAACGGGCTGATGCGCACCAGACGGTGCACGCCGCGCTCTGCGCGCAGGTAACCGTAGGCGTTGGGTCCGCTGACGGTGAAGCTCGCGGCGTTGATGCCTGCCTCCTGGCCGGCATCCTCGTCGATGATCTCCGTCTTGAAACCCTTGGTCTCGCACCAGCGGAGGTACATGCGGAGCAGCATCTCCGCCCAGTCCTTGGCGTCGGTGCCCCCCGCGCCGCTGTTGATGCTGACGATGGCGTTCGCGTGATCGGTCTCACCGCTGAGCATGCGTTGCAGCTCTGCCTTGCGCAGACGCCCGTCGATGGCCTCCACCATCTCCGCCACCTCTTTCAAGGTGGACTCATCGTCTTCCGCTTCCGCCAGCTCGAGGTACTCGCCGGCCTCGATCACCTCCTTGTCGAGGCGTTCGACCAGTTCGATCTTCTCTTGGGCTGCGCTGCGCTTGCGTAGGAGCGCCTGGGCCTTCTCCTGGTCGTCCCAGAAGCCGCTCGCGCTGGCCAGATCATCGAGCTCTTCGACGTTCCGCTTCAGCTGAGCGACGTCAAAGATGCCCCCTTAGCGCCTCGAGGCGCCTTTGAAGGTCCGAAAGTGAGCTACGCGTTTCTGCAAGCATGGTGCGCGGGTTCTACACCTCAGGCCCCAGCGGCGCCAGCCTGAAAGACCCCGGCAGGGAGCAGCGCGCCTCACCCCCACCCGAGCCAACGTCCAAGACGAATTGCCTATTTTTCCTGGGGATCGGGGGAGGGCACGAGTCGCCCGAAGAGCCCACCCGTGAGCACGTCGAGACGTAGTCGCGCCTGAAGCGCCAGCAGCTGAAAGCGTAGCTGGTCCTCCAGCGTCAGATTCGGATCGACGGCGCGGAGCTCCGCGAGTTGCCAGGCGAAGAGCGCCTCGAGCACGCGCTCCATGACCTGATCGCGGCGCGCTTGCTCCGACTGACGCAGGCGCGCGAGCCCGACCTCCGAGCGGCTGAACACGACCCCGTCGAGCTTCCAGGCGAGCTTCACCTCGCCGTAGAGGTCACTGCCATCCGACTGGCTGTAGCGATACGGATCCGAGGTCGTCGGGGTCAAACGCAGGGATCGGTCGGTGCTTCGCCCCGCGCGCAAGGAGAGCTCTGGCAGCCAAGCGGAGGTCCTGGAGCGCGACGCAAGCGACCTCAGGTGCCGCGCGCGAGCTCGCGCCCCATCCACCGCCAAGGCTCGCCGCACCAAGCGCCGAACCAGCACCGGCGATAGGGTGAGTTCTTGAGGCAGGGCGGTCTTTCGAGGCTCCGGCTCCGGCTCGACAGGCGCGGGATCGCTGGCCCCAGCGTCCTCTACCGGTGGCTCCGCCAGCCCACTCGAGCTTCGGGCGGGCTGCCCGAACTCGCCAAGGGGCAACGAGAGCTGAGCGACCACCCAGCTCTCGCGTCCGTCGTCACGCTGCCGGACACCACCGCTGAGCTGGAGCTCGGCGTGCCCGGACTGTGCGCGCGCCTCTCGTTGCCACAAGGAAATAGATAGTACGGCCCACGCCATCACGACCGCGCCACGGAGAGTCGATGCCATGCCCCTCACTCGGGCGCGTCAGCGGCGAGTTTCCTCGCGCCTGCAGGGGCCCTCGAACTGGCGTCACCGCCAGTCGCCAGCGACCGCCAGCTACTCGCAGGCTTGGCCCTCGGGGGCGCCTGCACGAGTCCACTCGAGCAGCACCTGGCGATCGGCGTCGGAGATGTCCGCCACCGGAGGCTCCACCTTCAGCGTCACTGGCGGCATGAAGTCGTCTTCCAGGGCCTCGAGCATGCGGCGATACAGGGGCTCTCCTCCGCGCACCCGGTGGATCTCCTCGAGCGACGTGAAGGAGTACGGGGCGCCGTACTCCTTGTGTTCCCCGTGGCAACGCAGGCAGTTGTGCTCTAGCGCCTGCTGCACCTCACACGGGATGGGTGCCGCGGGCTGCTCGTGCCCGGGGTCGTCGGCGCCGGAACAAGCCAGCAGCGAGAGCGCGGACGCTCCGGCGCGTAGAGCGCGGGACGCCGAGCGGAGGGACGAGAGCGACTGGGGTCGCAGCCAGGTGGGAGCAAGCATTCGAAGTCGTGGCGCGGCACGGCGCCCTCGGGCGCAACCTGAACCATGAGACCATCCTCCGCCAGGCGCCAGTCCAGCCGAGCCACGGCTCGGCCACGCCGGTCAGACGTACCGCTGCGCCAGGACATGGGCCGCCTCGACACGCTCCGCCCCCGGCCCGGGGGCCGCGGCGTGTGGGCGGAACAGCGGCTGGTCGGCGGTTTCCCCCAGCGCGAGCACCAGGGCGGTGGCCATGACTGCGAACTCGCCAGACGCTCCGTCGTGCCAACCGAGCGCCCCGCGCAGGACGGCATGCGCTCCGAAGGTCTGCGGCTCCACCAGCAGCTCCCCCGAAGCCTGGGTCGCCGCGACGTCCAGAGAGAAACGGGAAGCGGGCAGCCCAGGCACCCACCAGACCAGCCGCACGACGGGGGCCCCTTGGGGCTCCTCCCGGAGGTGCTTGGCGAAGCTGGACTCCGCGATGCGCCAGCTCACGACCACGCGTTTGTCGGCCGCGAAGAGCACGCAGCTATCCGGCGACTCCAGGTCACCAGGCGACTCCTCGAGTTGCTCCTGCCCCTCGCCAGTCTCCGTTTCCTCAAGGATACTCTCGTTCAGCTGGGTCGTGCGCAGCGTCGGCGCCGCGGGCTCCGGCTCGGGCTTGAGCACCACCTCCGCTCGGTCTGTCGTGACCGCTTCGGGCAGCGACTCGACGTGCGCGGCGGGTGCTTCGAGGGGCTCGGCGGCGCTCCGCTCGGGGGGCTGTACGGGGGCGCTCGACCCGGTCTCCGGCCACTCGGTGGCTGCCTCGGGCTGAGGCTCCTGCTGGGATGCTTCGCGGACCTCGAGCTCCGAGAGCAAGCGGCGCGCGACCTCGTGTTCCGGCTCCTTGTCCAGGACTTCACGCAACACGGCGATGCCACGCTCGAGGTGACCCTGCGCGGCGTAGATCTCCGCCAAGGTCACGGTCGCCAGCGGACGCCGCCCCGAAGGGACGCCGTGAGTCCCGTCACCGCGGATCACCTTCGCGGCGTCAGGGAGATGTAGCCCCTGCTCGACCAAGCCGGCCAGCAGATCACGCGCGACGCCGAACCAGCCGCGCACGCTCTTCATCTCGGTCGGATCGCTCACGCTGCCGCGCAGCATGTCATCGATCAGCTCATCCCGGGTCATCACCTCCGGGCGCTCGACCCCCCGGGAGCGAGCAAGCTCGATCAGCTCATGACGTTGCAGGCGGTCCAGGGCAGCGCGATCCACGCCTGGAAGCTAGATGAGTGTGCCGCGTTCGTGAAGTACCAACCCGAAGACGGCACCCCTCAAACCCACGCCTCGCCGACCGGGACTCGACCGCGCAGGACATCCCGCGCCTGGTTCGCGTCGCTCTGGATCTGCGCCATCAGCGCCGGGAGACCATCGAACTTGCGCTCCTCGCGCAGACGCTCGACGAAGTGCACACGCAGGCGGTGCCCATACAGATCCTCCGAGAACGCACCGCTCCGACCGCTGCCTGGCGCGTGGTCGAGGAGGTGCACTTCGAGGCTCAGTGCGCCCTCGGTCTTCACCGTCGGCCGAACTCCCAAGTTGGTCACCGCCGTCCCCAGCGCGCGCCCCGGCGCGGCGGCGCTGATGTCGTCCACCAGACAGGCGTACACACCATGTGGAGGCAACATCTCCAGCGCTCCGGCGATATTTGCCGTAGGGAAACCAATCGTGCGCCCCCGCTGGTCGCCTTCGATGACTCTCCCGCTAGCCGAGTGCGGTCGCCCGAGCAGCAGCGTCGCCTCGGCGACCTGCCCTTCCCGCAACGCGTCACGGATGCGCGAGCTCGAGATCGGTTGCCCTCCATCGGCGAGCAGCGGCTCCGCCTGAGCATCGAAACCATGGCGCTTGCCCAGCTCCTGGAGCGTCGCCAGATCACCAGCGCGGCCCTGGCCGAAACGGAAGTTGGCACCCACGATGACATGAGCAGCGTGGAGCTTGTTTCGCAAGAAGTCCCGCGCGAACTGCTCGGGGGTGTTCGCCGCGAGCGCACGAGTGAACGGCTCGACGACCAGCGACAGCTCGGAACTCACCCGTGCCATGAGCTGGGCCTTGCGCTCCTCGTCCGTCAAGCGGTCGAGCTTCAAGCCTGCCAGGACCTCGAGGGGATGGGGGTCGAAGGTCAGCACCCGCGCCACCAGGCCGCGCCCCCGCGCGCGCTCTGCGGCTGCGGCGAGCACCGCCTGATGGCCTCTGTGCACCCCATCGAAATTGCCGATCGCCACCAGGCTCGGGGCGTCCGACTGGAGCGCGTCCAAGCCACGAATCAGCTGGCGATGGGAGGACGTTGGCACGGGCAGGGGCTTTACTACAGGCTCCCTGCCTTGGCCACGCTCGCCTGCGACGCTCCTGGTACTACGAACTGGGGAGCGTCTGGGTGGGACTTGGCGCTGTGGGGATCAAGTGCTCGCTATCGATGCGTAACAACCCGACGGCTTGAAGCAGCCGGCAAGCGAGATAGCCCGCATCGGGCTCCCAGGCACGGTAGCTGAACTTCGCGGATCGAGGGTAGGCGTGGTGGTTGTTCTGCAGTCCCTCACCCGCGACGAAGAAGGCGACGGTGAGGTTGTTGCGGCTGTCATCACCCGTCTCGAAGTTCCGCCCGCCGAGGGCGTGACCAAACGCGTTGACGAGGCCACCCTGGATCGGGTGGCTCATCATCCCGAAGTAGTAGGCGGCCGCGAGCAGCCAGCCTCCACCAAGCGCGCCGATCCCCAGGGCAACGACCAGGTGAACGCCGTACGGGATCCACCAGACGCGCTTGCGGTTCATCCAGCTGATGTCGAAATCGAGGCCGCGCGTGAACGCCTTCAGGCGGGGGTCCTGGCGAGCGAGCCCGACCAGGGTGCGCTCGTAGCTCTTCAGCTGCTCCAGGGGGATCCCCAGCAGACCCACGTTGCTCGGACTGTGGGGATCCTCGGGCGTGTCCGAGTAGGCGTGGTGCCGCCGGTGCATCACCACCCAAGCCTTGGGATCGAGGCCAGTGATCCAAGCGCCGTAGCGGATCACGAAGCGCTTCAGCCCTGGGCCCAGGGCCACGGCACCGTGCGCCAGTCCACGATGATAACCGACTGTAATCATTAATACATTCAGTGTGTATGCGGCCAGGAACACAGCCGCGCAGAGCACGAAATACATCGCTCACCTCCAGCGTCGTTTGGGGTTACGAAGACGTAGGTTACGGAGAGGTAAGTTACGCCATCGTAGGCTACGGTCAAGCAACTTTCGCGCTCGTAGCAGTCTGCTGTACGAACGAGCTGCATGAGCAAGCGCATGACCCACGCCGAGCGCCGCGCCCAGCTGATCCAGGTGGGGCGAGCGGTGTTCGCCAAGCACGGCTACGAGCCAACCTCCGTCGAGGAGATCGCGCGCGAGGCCAAGGTATCCAAGCCCATCGTCTACGAGCACTTCGGCGGCAAGGAGGGGCTCTACGCGATCATCGTGGACCGCGAGATGGACTCCCTCTATCTCCGCATCAGCGACGCCATCGCCGAGGGCTCTCCACGACAACGCTTCGAACAGGCGGTGCTGGCGTTTCTCACCTACGTGGAGGACGAGCCCGACGGCTTCGCGGTGTTGACGCGTGACGCACCGATGCAGATGCGCGGCCGCGGCATGCCATCCGTGATCAGCGATCTGGGCACCCGGGTGCGGGACATCTTCAACGAGCAGTTCAAGACCCTCGGCTACGATGCGAAGGTCGCGCCCATCTACGCTCACGCGCTGATTGGGATGGTGACGCTGGTCGGCCAGTGGTGGGGCAGCGATCCGCGACGCTTCAAGAAGGAGGTCGTCGCCAGCCACTTGGCCGCCATCGGCTGGATGGGGCTCAGGCACCTCCCCCAGAAGCCTCAACGTATCCAGTGAGCGCTCCGCGTGGCGCCGTGATCACAGAGACTCCACGGGCGCTGGCAGTATATCCTCCCCCCCGATGACCCCCGAGCAAGCGCTCCAAGAAGCGAAATCCGGCACGCTGCGTCCGGTGTACCTGGTATTTGGCAGCGAGCGGTTCTTGCACGACGCGGTGCTCCGCGCACTGCGCGAAGCCGCCACGCGGGGCGGAATCCCGGGGCTCAACGACGATCAGCTGGTCGGCGGCGAGCACTCCGCAGACGCCGCGATCTCCGCTGCGCGAACGCTACCGATGATGGGCGATCGGCGGCTGGTGCTGGTGCGGCACATCGACCGCTGGGAGAGCAAGGGCAAGGGCGGCAAGTCCGGCAGCGATCTCGATCGCTTGCTCGACTACGCGCAAAACCCCACGGAAACGACCGTCATGGTGCTGTCCAGCGCGAGCCTCGACAAGCGGCGCAAGTTGTTCACTCAGGCCAAGAAGGAAGGCTGGCTAGTGGAATGCGAGCCACCGAAGACTCACGAGCTACCAGGCTGGGTGGGGCGCGCCGTGCGTGAGCGCGGAAACAAGATCTCGGGACCCGTTGCAGAGCTCATCGCGGCGATCGGCGGGGCGGACCTGGCGCAACTGGACGACGCGGTGGAGCGCGTGTGCTTGTATGTCGGGCCAGGCAACGAGGTCACCGAAGCGGCAGTGGGCGAGTGCGTGGTTCGACTGAGCAGCGCCAGCGCGTTCGAGCTGGTAGACGCCGTCGCGCGCCGCGACATCTCCGCCTGCATGAAGACCCTCGCGGACGTGTACGACCCCGACGATCGCGGCCTGCGCCTGGTCGGCTTGCTCGCCTGGTCCGCGCGCCAGTTGCTGGGCTTCGCGTCTGCCCGGCGCCAGGGCCAGTCTCCCGCCGACGCAGCGAAGACCGCCGGCGCACCTCCCTTCAAGGCGAAGGACCTGGAAGCCCAGGTGCGCCGCATCCCCCCGCGGGATCTGGAAGCCTGGCTGAGCAGGCTGGCCGACGTCGATCGGGCGCTGAAGGGGGGATCCGCGCGCCCACCCCGAGCGGTGCTCGAGGAGGCGATCATCGGCATGTGCAGCGCCTGAGCCTCAACGAATCAGCGCCCGTCGCTCGCTCGCCGAGCGCCGACCCCGAACAAAAGCGGTCGCCCCAGGTGCTGGAGATCTGGCGGTTTTTCCTCGCTTGGCGGGGGCTCGAGCCTTGACCATTCGGCGGCCGCGTCCCATTCTCCAGGTTAACTCCGCATTGAAGTCGCTCGTCAGAGCGGGCATGGCTCAGCGCCAAGACCGTTCTCGTGAGCGATGTGGTTGCCAACTAGAGGTCGATCCCAGCCAGCGCATGTGGCGCTCCGCTGGAGTGAAGCTGAACGCTGCCGCCCCTTGCGAGTCCGACACCCTCCGATGACAAGCGAGAAGTATCCAGGCCTAGAGGCGCTCGCCAAGGCGACTGTCCCTACCCGTTTCGGCGTGTTCGACTTCCATGTCTTTCACTGGCATGGCCCGAAGCCGCATCCTGCGCTGAGCGATGAGCACCTCGCGCTCGTGGTTGGCGACGTCCGCGGCAAGCGTGACGTTCCTCTGCGCATTCACTCCGAGTGCCTGACCAGTGAGGTCTTCGGCTCACTCAAATGCGACTGTCGTGAGCAGCTCGAAGGCGCGCAGCGCTACGTCGCGAGCACGGGTGAAGGCGTGGTGCTCTACCTGCGCCAGGAGGGTCGTGGCATCGGCCTGGCCAACAAGATCAAGGCGTACGCCCTGCAAGCCGAGGGCGCCGACACCATCGAAGCCAACCAGCTGTTGCATCTACCCGTCGACGCTCGGACCTATGACGTCGCGGCGGCCATGATCCAGCACCTCGGCATCGAGTCGATCCAGCTCATCACGAACAACCCGGAGAAGGTCGCAGGACTGCAAGACCTCGGCGTGGACGTCACCAATCGCATCCCGATGGTCGTCCAGCCGAATCCCTTCTCCGAGGGCTACCTGGACGTGAAGCGTCGCCGCATGGCGCACTACCTGCCAAAGTACCCAGGCGCCTCGCGCACCGTGAGCGAGTTCGACAGCCTGTTCATGGCAGCCGAAGACGCCAGCGCGGAGTAGTGTTCCTTCACGGAAACGGTCAGCGCTGCAGCGGCCAGGCCAGCGGGTTCGGGGGGTGAGAACCAGTGACTCGCCCCCCCGAGCTGCGCCTCAAGGCGCGGCTTCGGCGAACTCGATCTCGATCTGCTCGTAGCCAAGTGACCTGAGCAGGCTCTCGAGGGTGCGCTGGGCGCCGCTCTGCGCCCGCTTCAGAATGCCTGCCTTCTTGGCAGCCTGCTCGAGGTCCTGCACCGCTAGCCTGCGCGCCTGGCCTTCCAGGTCGAGCTTGCGCTTCGCCAGCAAGTCCGTGGTCCGGGAGTGCACGTACGTGTGCTCTTCGTCCAACGTCACGTCGAAGACGCTGGCCGCGGGCAGCCTGAGCTTCACGCGCCGCGCTTCGCGATCGACCTCGACGTCCTCGGCCTTCAGACCCTTCAGATCGACGCCGGCGCTGACATCCGCGGCGGCGACCAGCAGGATCGCGTCCTCGGCCTTCAAGAGTCCGAACGCCGGTCGCTGCTCGTCCTTCAGCTCGACCACCCTTTCCATGTGAAAAGACACGGTCTCGAGGCGGGCCAGCTCGCGCACGCTCTCGAGGACTGGTGCCCCGACCCGGACCTCGACCACGCGCTCCTTCGGCTGCTCCGTCAGCGCGCGAGCGATGGCGAAACCACCGCCCAGCGCGCCCAGCAGCGCGATGAACAGCAGCAGGTAGAACATCGCCCGCGGCATCTCTCCCGTCGAGTCCGCGGGTTCCGCGCGCGGGTCGCCGTGCGGCCGAGCGCTCTCGCGCTCGGCCTGCCGGGACTCGTCCGCCGGGTTCGTGTCGCCCACTCCGTGGTTTTGGCCGGGCGGATTCGAGCCGTCAAGGCGAGGCAGACTCAGTCCTCGTCGCGGATCTCTTCGGCGACGTCCTTGTCGACCTCGTCGACCTTCTTCTCGGCTTCGTCGGCCGCTTCCTTCATGTCCTGCTTGGTCTCCTTCAGGTCTTGCTTGGCGTCCTGCTTGGCCTCCTTCAGGTCCTCCTTGATGTCAGCCTTGGCCTTCTGGAGATCCTCCTGGGCCTCGTCAGTCTGCTTGTCGATCTGCTGCGCCTCCTCCTTCGTCTCGTCCTTCACGGCGGAAGCCGTGTCATCGCAGGCGAGGACGACGAACGAACCGCAGCAGAGGGGGACGAGGATTCCGAGATTGATCAGTTGAGTCTTGATTGCCATTGCTTCCTCCGTGAGTCGACGCTGCGCGCTGGAGCGCCATCGGTTGACCCGGCAGTTGGTTCAAGGTCCGTGCCACGGAGAACGGCGCCCAGCGAGCGTCCTCGGGCGAGCCACGCCAGACACACTGGCTCCTGATTAGGGGCGATGCGTCTCACTCCAGACCGCGCGGCCTCGGCACACCGCACACGGTCGCTGGGTCACTTTGGCGCGACCCAATTTGACTCACGGAAAATCTCTCGGGGCTCTTCGCCTCCCTCCAGAGCCCTCCGGTTGCGCTAGACTCGCAGCAAAGCTCCTCGATGTCCTGCCACAGCCGTCGCCGAACAGGCGAGCGCCGTGCGCCTCGGCATGCTCCTCGCAATGACTCGCCAGCGAAAGGAGCCCGATATGCAGTTTAGGCAAGTCGGCGTTCTACTGGCGACGCTCGGAAGTGTGACACTCCTCCCCGCGTGCGCTGGTAGTCAGCCACCCACGAACGACCTAACCCAAGCCAAGGCGACGATCCGTGCCGCCGAGGAAGTCGGCGCCGACGGAGCCCCTAGCGCGTCGGTGTACCTGAAGCTCGCCCGCGACGGTGCTAGCCGCGCGGAAAGGTTGATGGAGGACGACGAGAACGAAACCGCCCGCATGGTGCTGGCACGCGCCGAGATGGACGCCCAAGTCGCCCTGGAGCTGGCGCGCACCGCCAACGAACGCGGTGAGGCGCAAGAGGCCTGGAAGAAGGTCGAAGAGCTGAAGGAGGACAACTGATGGCCCATAGAACACTGGCGTTTACTGGTATCGCTGCGGCGTTGCTCGTCGCATGCGGGGCGACCGGCCCCTCCGAGCAGCTGGTGAAAGCGCGATCCGCGTACGACCACTCGGCGAACGGTGCCGCCGCGCGCTACGCACCAGCCCGCGTGCTCGACGCGAAGCAGGCCCTCGCTGAAGCGGAGAAGGCCGACGACAACTCCACCGAGGAGAAGCACCTGGCCTACATCGCCGAGCGCAAGGCCGCGCTCGCCGACGCCGAAGCCGAGCTGAAGATCCAGAAGGAGAGCGCTGCGGACGCGGACGCGGAGTATCAGCGCCTGCTCAAGCAGCAGCGGGCCGCCGCGAAGGCCGATCTCGACCGCACCCGAGAGGCGCTGCGAGACACAGTCGACGCCCTCGGCACGGTCCGTGAGGACCTGAAGAAGAAGGATGCCAAGGTCGGCGAACTCGAAGACAAGCGTGAGAAGCTCGAGGCGCGCAAGGCGGAGCTCGAGAAGACCCAGGCTGCCCTGGAGTCCGATTTGAGCGCGAGCGAAAGGGCCCGAAAGGAAGCAGAAGAACGCGCAGCTGCCGCCCTCGCCAGCCTGGACAAGCTCGCCAACGTCAAGGAAGAGGCGCGGGAGACGGTGATCACGCTCTCAGGCTCCGTGCTCTTCGAAACCGGCAAGAGCGCCCTGCTCCCGATCGCGAAGGAGCGCCTGAACAAGGTCGCCAACGCACTGAAGGAGATGGACAGCAGCCGCAAGATCGTGATCGAGGGTCACACCGACTCCCGTGGAGCCGAGAAGATGAACTACAAGCTGTCGCTCGACCGGGCTGCGTCAGTTCGCCAGTACCTGGTCAGCCAGGGCGTCGATCCGCAGCAGGTGCAAGCGGAGGGCAAGGGCGAGACCTCGCCGATCGCCGACAACAGTACGCCCGAAGGTCGCGCGAATAATCGCCGCGTGGAAATTCACATCAGCAAGTAGCAGGAGGAAGTCTTGAAGTACCGAACCGCAAAGCTAACCACGCTCGCCATGTTCAGCGCCCTGGCCTTCAACATGGGGTGCTCGAGCGACCAGAAGCACGTCGACGAGCCGAGCGAGGGTCCCATGGAGAACGCCGGCGAGACCGTCGACGATGCTGCCGAGGACGTGGAACAGGGCGCAGAGGACGCGGTGGACGCCACCGGTGATGCAGTGGAGAGCGCTGGCGACTCGGTCGGCGAAGCGACCGAAGACGAAGATTAGCGGCGATCCGTCGCGTCTCTGACTCGACCCCCGACGTGACGATCGCAGCAGGCGATACGCGCTCGGGGGTCGAGTGCCGCTCCACCCGGGAGCATTGGGACGGCCGAGTGAGGCGCCGTCTCCCCGACCCCCATGAGCTCCAACCCCAATCAACCCGTGCCTCTCGAAGCCACTGGCGCCCGACGCCGAGACTCGAGTCGCATGGGTTTCGTCGTTCTGATGTTGGCGATGGCTGCACACGCGATGCTCGAGACGGCACGCGACGCGCTGTTTCTGAGCAACCTCAGCGCTGAACGCCTTCCCATCGTCTACCTCGTCATGGGCGGCCTGGTGGTGGCGGCGTCCTACCTGCACGAGCGCTGGTTCGCGCGACTCCCGCGACGGGCCATGCTGGTGAGCCTGCTGCTCATCGGCGCCGCCGGCAACGGCGCGCTCTGGTTGCTCGCGGCCGCGCCTCGAGCATGGTTGTTGGGAGTCCTCTACGTGTGGACGGGGACGCTCGCCACCCTGGTCCTGCTCCAGTTCTGGCTGCTTGCTTCAGAGCGCTTCGACGTTCAGGGTGCCAAGCGCAACTACAGCCAGATCACTGCGGGAGGTGTGATAGGCGCAGCGCTGGGCGCGGGTCTGGCGCGTCTGACCCTCACCCACTTCCCCACCCGACACCTGATCCTAGGCTCGGCGATGCTCTTCTTGGCCGCCGCGATGGTGGTCTTGAGAGCCGCCGGGCGGCGCCCCTCAGTCACTGCGGTCTCCGTCCGCGATCCTTCGAAGAGGACCGACAGCGAGGACGAACAGGCCGCCAAGGACGGCTACGCCTGGCGCATCATCGGCCTGGCCGCGGCGCTGACCATCGCGGCGACCTTCGCTGACTACCAGTTCAAGAGCCAACTCCAGCAGGCGTACTCGGGCGCCGAGCTCGCCCCCTTCCTGGCCAGCTTCGGCGTTGGTGTGAACCTGCTTGCGCTGGCTTTCCAGCTGCTCATCGCGCCTCTGCTGCTGCGCAAGGTCGGAGTAGGGCGTAGCCTGAGGGTCCTCCCGGGAGCACTGCTGTGCAGCGGCCTCGGCTCGGCGCTGCTGCCTGGCGTCGCGGGAGCAGCGTTGCTCAAGGGCTCCGATGGCAGCCTGCGCCATGGGCTGCACCAGGCGGCCACGGAGATCCTCTTCTTGCCGCTCTCTGACGCGGAACGCGGTCGCATCAAGACGTGGGTCGCAGCGGTCGGGAGGCGCGCAGCTCAGGCGGTTGGCTCCGTCGCGCTGCTGGTGGCCATGCCCCTGGTCGACGTCGAGCTCGCCGCGCGCGTGGGGTGCGTCATCCTGAGCGCAGTCGCGCTCTGGCTGAGCGTCGGCCTGCAGCGGGAGTACGTGGAGCGGTTCCGCGCTTGTATCCGCGCGGGTACGCTGTGGGGCTCCACGGAGGCCCCCCTGCCAGACAGAAACGCCATCGCAACCCTGGTCCAGGCCCTCGACTCGAAGGACCCAGGGGAGACGGTCGCCGCGCTGGACATGCTCGGCGACCTGGGCCGCAGCGAGCTGGTACCGCCGAGACTGCTCAGGGATCCGCGACCTCGAGTCGTGCTGGGCGCGATTCGGGTGCTCAGACGCGATCCCAGGCCTGACGTCCGCGAGCGCATTCGACGGCTCGCCGAGCACGACTCGGCAGAGGTCCGCGCGGCTTCCTTGCGTCACGCCAGAGCCACGCGCTTCCAAACCCAGATCATCAAGCCTCACCTCAGCGATTCCCACGCTGACGTGCGGGGTGCAGCGAGGGTGCTGACCCTGGTGCGCCGCGCTGGCCGAGGTTCGGCTCGCGCCCTGCGTTCGCTCGAGCACCTCAGTCGCAGCGGAGGCCCCGCGGTGCGCCTCGCCATCGCCGCCCGCATCACCGAGATCCACCCGAGCGGCGAGATCGCCCAGACGCTTTCGCGGGACGACGATCGGAGCGTACGCGTCGCCCTCGCGGAGGGCATCCGCCAGGGCCCGCGCGCGGAGCACCTCGAGGCGTTGGTACAGCTACTCGCGGACCGCAAGGCACGACCATCGACGCGAAGCGCCCTGCTCGAGCTCGGAGGGGAGGCACACGTCGCGCTGACCAGGGCCATGCGGATGCAGGGCCTCGATCCCCAGATCCGCTTGCATCTCCCGAGGACCCTCTGCCGTTTCCCCGACCCTTCGGTCCTGGACGATCTGCTCGATCAACTCGTGCGCGAGCGAGACAGCGCAGTGAGCTACAAGCTATTGCGCGCGCTGTGTAGCGCCCGCAACCAGCACCCGGAGCACGCTCTGGACCCCGATCTCCTCCAGACGTGCGTACGCCGAGAGCTGGACTCGTTCCGCATGGCAACGCGAGCCCTCGCAGCGCTACGTCAGGGTGTCGAAACGAGCGACCTCGCCGCCCAGCAGCTGACCAAGCTCCTGGCGGAGCAGCGCGAGCGCGCGTTGCTCCGGGTGTTTCGCGCGCTCCACGTCTGGGAGCCCACCGAGGACTTCGAGACCCTCTACGAGGGCCTCACCCACCGCGATCCGAGCCTCCGCGCCGCAAGCCTGGAGGTCGTGACGAACCTGGTGCCAGCAGAATGGGGCGAGGAGATCGAGCAGTCCATGGGTGAGGAACCGGCGCTCGGGGAAGCCCTCGACGTGGGCCAGGTGCTGGAGGAGCTGCGCCGCGCGCCGGGTGTACTTGGCGCGTTCGCTCGAGAGTTCGCCAGGCGCGCCTCTCCCCCCCAACTCGAGCCTTCCCCCATCTCCGAGGAGCTGGCCCATGTCGCAGAGTGACTCCAACCCATCCGCAGACCTGCTCGAGCGCAGCCTGGCCCTGAAGGCGTTCCCACCGCTGGCATCCCTCGACGAGCGGGTGCTCGCGAGCCTGGCTCAGCACGCCCGGACACGCCGCCTGGCCCCGGGGGAACGGCTCACCACGACGCACCCGGCACCGCGGGCGTTGCGCTTGGTGGTTTCTGGCGAGCTCAGAGACGAACTCCGCGGGGCAACGTTCACCAAGCATCAGCTCGTGGGCGGCCCGCACGCGCTCGCGCTCAGGGCCGACAAGACGCGCTTGCGCGCAGAGTCCGAGGTCGTCCTGCTGGAGCTAGAGGACAGAAAACTCGACGCACTCTTCGAGGACGAGTTCAGCGTGCTCGAAGCCATGCTGCGGGGCCTCGGTAGAGTGATCCTCCAGCAGGGCACCGTCTACCTCGACCTCGCGGCGGAGCCCACCGTCGGCACGCTGGGCCTGATCGAGCGCGTACAGCTCCTCAGCAGCTGCCCGGAGCTCGCGAGCCTCGGCATTGATATCCTCGCGGATCTTGGCCTCGAGGGGGAGCGCATCCGCATTCCGCGCGGTGGTTCGTTGCGGCTACAGGGCGCGGAGCAATACGCGATTCTGTTGCAGGGATCGCTGACCGACGCGGCCGAAACCACCCTGGGGCCCACCTGTCTCTTCGGCTGGCTCGAAGCCCTGGCGGAGGTAACCGACCCGCGACGCTACCTCGCGCGAAGCCCGAGCGAGGTCATGTCGTTCGAGGCCGAGCGCTTCTGGGACCGGCTCGAGGACTACCCAGAGCGAGGACTCCGGCTGGTGCGGGTGCTGGCGCGCCGCGTGGAGTAGCGGCTGCGACGCCAAGTGGTGGCTGCGCGGGACGGCTCCGAGTGCCTGGTGTGTGTCCGGAGCCGTCGCGCGATCACTCCGCGGCTTCCGCCGCCGCGTCGTCGTCGTTCTCCGCGCGATGATAGACAACCGTGCGCGGAAACGGGATCTCGACTCCAGCCTCGTCGAAGGCTGCCTTGACCTTGCGCCGCAGGTCTCGCTCGACGCCGAACACGGTTCCTCCGCCTTCGTTCTTGATCTTGCAGAGCAACCTCACCCCCACGTCCGAGGCATTGAGCCCCATGACCCCCTGAGCTTCGGGCTCCTCGATCACCAGGTCCCGGTTCTCGGCGGCCCACTCGGCGCCGACTTGCTCGAGCACGCGCAAGCCGCGAGCGACGTCTTGCTCATAGCTGACGCCCACTTCGACGATGGCGCGGGCCCAGCCGCGGTTGTAGTTGGCGACCGTCTTGATCTCGCCGTTCGGGACGTAGAACAAGCGACCATCGAAGTTTCGCACCTGCGTCATGCGCAACCCGACCGACTCCACGGTACCAGTCGAACCGTCGAGTTCGACCAGATCCCCCTGGGCGAGAACTCCGTCGAGGATCAAGAAGAAGCCGCTCAGGCAGTCCTTCACCAGCGTCTGCGCGCCGAAGCCGATCGCCAGCCCCAGCACGCCGGCACCAGCGAGCACCGTGCCGATGGGGACGCCGAGCTTGTCGAGGCCAGTGACGATCGCGACCCCACCCAGCACGACGAAGGTCAACGTCTTGAGGATGGGCGCCAGTGTCACCGCGCGGGGATGTCCCCGCCGGTGCAGGTTGCGTGCGACCATGCCTGCGGCAACACGCGCGAGAACCAGGCCGATGCCCGCGATCGCCAGCGCGTAGATCACGCGCAGGATCAGGTCCGAGTGCCGCTGAAAGAACGCGGCCGCATCGCTCATCGCGACGCCCCCATGGGAAAGACCAAGGGGTGATTGGGATGCTGGCGTACGTTCCGTCCCACGAAGTGATAGGCGTGGGGGCGGTCATGACGCGCGTGCCGCGCACACCACAGCTCCTGAAAGCCCGAGGCCTGGCGGATGCGCAAGCAGTCCGGGCACGGTGGCTCGATCTTCGGCACGTCTGGAGCGTTGTGGATGACCAGCACCGGAGCAGTGCACGCCCTCACGAGGTGCTCGGCGACGGAACCGAGAATCAGCCTCGAGATCCCCTTTCGACCGTGGGTGCCAACCACCACGAGCTCCGCGTCGAGGTCGCGTTCGAGCTCGTGAATGGCTTCAGTCGGCTCACCCACGAGGACGTGGAGCGCGCAGGGAGGCAGCACTTCGCCCTGCGGCAACCGCGCGTACTGCACCTCCATCTCCTTCTCGACGAGTTCCCGCACCTCCTTCACCGCGTCCTCACGCGTCAGCGATTTATTTCCATCTGGCAATTCCAGGAGTACCCCATCCCCAAGGCTGCGCGCCACGTGGACGAGATGGGCGGTCAAGCCATAGCGTTGAGCAGCTCGGAGTCCCTCCGAGAGTACTCGCGGCATGAGTTCCTTGAGATCGATGGCTATGAGAGCCGTGCGCAATCGCTGTGTCATGATTCATCTCCTGACGCGCGCAGAAGCGCGCTTTCCGCTCCGCGGAACGCGAGCGAGCTTGGGTCACGCACCAAGAGGCGCGCGTTCGAGTCGGGCCGCGCCGACTGGCGCGAGCCACTGGCCCCGCTCAGAGCGGGGACGAGTCTTCCAGGGGCTTGCCGCGGGGTGCAGTGAACCCCTGAGTGCGGACTAGCTCCCGCACCGGTTCCCGCCGTGGGACCATAACGACGCCACACGGGCACATGCGAGCCAAGCGTTGCGCGAGTGCGCCGCCCTCCGAGGAGGGCTCGTCGCCAACGCCCACCACGATCTTGTCGATGCCCTCTTCGCGGATCATCGCGCAGAGCTGGTCTTCGTCGCCGCTGAACAGCTGACCGTGCATCAGCGCGCGTGGCTGTTCACCGAAACGTGACAGGAATCGCACCAGGTCCGAGGCGTCGCAGTCCCTGTCTTCGCACAGCATCAGCACGCGAATCGTCTTGGTCTTCGGCGTGCTCTGCTTGAGCGCCCAGCGGATGGCGCGCTCTGACGTGTCGCTCAGGTCGATTGGGACCAGGACATTGGCAAAGCTGCCCTTCGGCTCGCGACTCAGCAGCTCTACGGGCTGGGTCTCAGCTGACGATGCTCGAGCAGGCGCCGGTGTTCGCTGGGTCATGTCCCGGGAGATGCAGGGTCCAGGCCAAGAGCAACTCTCCCCCCGAGCTCGAACGGGGAGCGGCTGTGCGACGGCAACGGCGCTCACCTCCGCGCGGATCAGCACTCAGGGGCGCCGGAACACGCAGGTTCAGCAACTTGCCAGTGTGGCAGTGCGGCACTCATGTGACAGGGTGGTCGACCACCCAGCGCGCGTTCGGCTCGAAGCCCGCGGTGGTGGGATCGCCCTCGAAGCGCAGCGCCCCGGCTTGTTGGAGCGCCTCGACCGAGTCCTCCGCCTCTGCCATGGACATTCCGAGTTCACGACAAAACAGGTCACGAATCGCGGTCTTTCCCTGAACGTATCCGCATGGATCTACACTGCTCAGGTGCTCGTCTAGCCAGCGCGCCAACTCATGGATTTCTTGGGGGTGAGACATCACCGGGGGAAAGCTGCTCATACCGTGGCCCGCTGCAGCATGTGTGCCGTTGGAATGATGCGTGCAGCGATCGGGTGAGCGCTGCACGCGCAGCGACCACCAGCCACCACCAGCCGCAGCAGCGGCTCGTGACGAAAGGAAGACCCATGCAGCAAGACGACGACAAGCTGATCCCGCCCACCGACCTCCCCAAGCGCACCGAACCTCGTCCCGAAGAGAACCCGGGGCAGGAGCCGGTTCCCTCACCCAAACCGAAGGTGGCTCCCACCAAGCCGCCGGGGGCACCGGTCCCGACTCGTGGCTGAGGCTCCTCGAGCGTGCCCGAACGGGCCCTCCGCGCGGGTTCTCAGCCCGTCGCGGAGAGGTCCACGAGTCGCATCAACTCGCTCACCAGGAGCCGCGGCCTGAGCGGCTTCTGGAGCACCGCGGCGGCACCCCTACGCAAGATGAGGTCGTAGTTCAGCTTGGGATGGAGCGCTGAGACCACGATGGTGGGGATGCCTTGTTGCGCCAGTGAAGGCAATGCGTCCAGCCCGCTCAGACGGGGCATGTCGAGGTCCGTGACGACGACATCCGGACGGGGCTCGAACTGCGCGCGGTCGACCAGCGCCTGGCCATCCGTCACGCATTCCACACGAAAACCGCGACGCTCGAGGGCACGCTGCAACTGTGAGAGCGTGTCCTCGTCGTCGTCTGCGATGAGTACTAGCGGCCCGACTTCGCTCATCTCTTCGCTCTACGCTTGGGCGGACTCCGCAGCCCTGGCGGCCTTGTCCCGTGCTTCGTAGCGATCGAGCTTGCGGTACAGCGTGCGGCGATCGAGGCCGAGGATCTTGGCGGCCTGGGTCTTGTTGCCTTGAACGGCCTTGAGGACTCGCCTGATGTAGCGCTCCTCGAGCGCGTCCAAGGTCAACATCTGCTCTGGGTTCTCTCCCCCCATCACGACTTGATCCGAACGGTAGCTCTTGATCTTCTCCGGCAGGTCCTCGACGGTGATCTTGTCGAAGCGGGCCATGGCGACAGCACGCTCGACCACGTTCTCGAGCTCGCGGACGTTGCCCGGCCAGTCGTACTCGAGGAAACGCGCTGCGACCGCCGGCGCGAACCCGGTGACCTCTCGACCGCTGCGCTCGGCGACACGGCGAAGCACGTGCTCGGCGAGGAGCAGGATGTCGTTCCCACGAGTTCTCAGGGGTGGAGGTCTCAGGCGGATGACATTGATTCGATAGTACAGATCCTCCCGGAAGCGTCCCTGCTTGACCTCGGTCTCGATGTCTCGGTTGGTGGCAGCGACGATACGCGTATCGAACTCCAGCTCCTTGGTGCCACCGACGGGACGAACCTTGCGCTCCTGCAACGCGCGCAAGAGCTTGACCTGCATCTCGAGCGACATCTCGCCGACCTCATCCAGGAACAGCGTCCCACCGTTGGCCTCACGGAGCAGGCCGTCGCGTGAGAGCTTCGCGTCAGTGAAAGCGCCCCGCATGTGGCCGAAGAGCTCGCTCTCCAGCAGGTTCGACGGCAGGGCCGCGCAGTTGATCGCCACGAACGGGCCGTGACGCCTCGGACTGCGGGAGTGGATGGCCCGAGCAACCAGCTCCTTGCCGGTGCCCGACTCACCCGTGATCAGGACGCTGGCTTCGCTGCCAGCGACGCGGTTGATCACCTCGGCGAGCTCACGCATGGGCTGGCTCTGCCCGACGAGCCCCTCCAGCGGCTGACCGCCCCCCGCACCTTCTCTCAGGCGGGCGAGCTCACGGTGAAGCTCCGAGTGCTGGGCCGCGCGGCGCACGGCGTGAGCCAGCAGCTCGGCGTCGATCGGCTTGCTGATGAAGTCATGTGCCCCAGCGCGGATCGCACCCACAGCGGTCTCCATGCTGCCAAACGCCGTGATCACCACCACGGGGGTATTGGGGCGATTCTCGACCACCCAGCGACACAGATCGAGGCCACTCTCGCCGCCGAGCTGCACGTCACAGACCACCACCTCGAAATCGTGGTGCTGCAGCGCCGCTAGGGCTTCCTCCGAGTTCACCGCGGTCTGGGCACGAAACCCAGCTCGCTCCAGCTGCTTGAGGACGAGACGGCCCATCTCCACGTCATCATCGACGAAGAGCACGGCGCTCCGTGTTTCCTTGCGGATTTCTTGAATGTCGCTTTGCTTGGTCACGCTAGCGACCGCGTCCTTGCCCTGGACGGCCGACGCGGGCTCGGGTTCCTGGTTCTCGTTCTTGGTGTCTGTTTCAGAGTTTGGCGTTGTGGCATCCAGCAGCATGGTGAGGCGCTCACGCAAAGGTCGTGCCGAGAAGGAGAGCCAGACTCATGAGTGGAACCTCTTGAAATCATGCGATTCTTGAAACTCCGATCGCCCGCCAGCTCCCCCTTCGCTCGTAGCCTTTTGCCACATAGTAGCAATTTGTCACCCTTTGTCCGGTCCGAGGTTCGAAGCCTTGGCTGATCCCGTCACCAGGCGTGCGAGGCGTTCTGGAGCCGAAGGGACCATCTCGCGACATCTTCGGACATCGCCGAGTGCGTTTCCCGACGGATGGGAGTTGGCACTCGCCGTGCAGACCATCGAGGCATGGCCACGCTATTCGCCGTGTATCGAGATCATGAACAAGCGGACCGAGCGATCATCGAACTGGAGCGCGCGGGCGTCGACCGGCGCCGTGTCAGTCTTTTCCTCTCGGAACAGGTGTCCGGGCTCGTGCCCCGCGTCCGCCCCGCCGTCCCGGAAGGAGCGGTCGCGGGCGGTGCGATCGGCGCGGTCCTGGCCGGGATCGGCGGGATCGCGAGCCTCGCAGTCCCCGGTTTGGGGCTAGTGGTCGCCGGGCCCCTCGCCGTCGCCCTCGAGAGCGCGCTGGTCGGCGCGGTGAGCGGCGGCTTTGCCGGCGCCCTGATCGGCATCGGCGTGCCCGAGAACCAGGCCAAGCGCTACGCGCAGTCGCTGCTCGATCAAGGTGTCATCGTCGCCGCGAGTCCAGCTGACCCGAGCGAAGCCAGCCGCATCGAGTCCGTCTTCGAGGAAACTCGGGGCATCGATCTGGTGCGCGCCGAGCATCCAGGACAGTCCGTCAGTGTAGCCCTCTGAAGGCCCGCTGGCCTTCCTTCCCAACCACGAACGTCGAGCGTGACCCTGCACACGGAGATGCAAGAGTGAGCGAGTACCACGAACCATCGGATGAACTGAGCAGTACCGCGCGGAACTTTCACCGCGCGCTGAGCAGCCTGAAGGAAGAGATCGAGGCCGTCGACTGGTACAACCAGCGCGTCGAAGCCTGCGACGACCCCGAACTGCAGCGCGTGCTCGCGCACAACCGCGACGAAGAGATCGAGCACGCCGTCATGACCCTGGAGTGGCTGCGACGGAACATGCCGGTGTGGGGAAAGCAGCTCGACGAGCATCTGTACAAGGAGGGGCCGATCGTCGTCCCCCACGGCCCGCCGACAGGCGCGCCGGAAGAAGTGCCAGACGAGCCGCGAGGCCCGCGCTCCCTTGGCATCGGCAGCTTGCGCACCGCCCACAAGGTGGACGCAACGAACGACTGAAAACGCGCGGGCCTCGGAACGAGGAACCATGGAACCCCAACGCCCCCTGCAGCGCGCAATCATCACCTTCTTTGCGCTGATGTCGACCTACGTAGCCCTGTGGGCGGTCCTGCACAGCGCAGTCGACCAGCTCCAGTAGAGCCCCCTCCCCCCCGAACAAGCACGACCAGAGACGGCAAGGGCGGACTGTCCCCCTCGTCAGCTCGTCGGACCCACCGTCCCCGAACCGTACCTGGACACTCGATGACGTGCCCCGGGGCTGGAGTGACAGGGACCGTTGTTGTATCTCCTCGAGGATATGCGCACCGCAAGACAGCTCGGCTTGGCGTTGGCGCTGGCGATCACGGCTCTGCCTCGGGTCGCCAGCGCGCAGGCGAACTTCCACTCGTCTCCTCTCGCCGGGCGCTCCAGCCTGCTCGGCGGCAGCGGAGTGGCGCTGGGAGTGGACGGGGCCGCCCCGATCCTCAACCCCGCAAACCTGAGCCGCATCGGCGATCGCTCCCTCGCGTTCTCCTCTCGGCTGTTCCGTCACTCATGGTCGAAGATGAGTGACCTGCACCAGCCGACGGATCCGGCGGGAAGCTTCGCGGGCGCTCGCATCGATGACCCGAGCCAGAGCCGCACTCAGCTGAGTTCGCTTCCAGACACCACCTGCTACTTCTTCGGTCCGAGCGGGGGAGAGGAGCGAGCGCAGCTTCGCGTCGGCATCTGTCTCGCGAAGACCGAAGCTCTGGACCTGAGCGCGGAGGCCGTCGACTCCAGCTTCGAGACCCCGTCGGGGACTCTGCGGCAGACCCGAGCGTTCAGCGTCGACTGGAGCAACCGCGCCTTCGGCCCCAGCGTCGGCTTCCCGCTGTCAGAACAGCTCTCGCTGGGCTTCAGTCTGAACGTGCTCCGCGGGCGCCTGAAGGAGCACGCCAGCGTCAGCGCGCTGCTGGATTCTGGCACCCCAGTCGTTACCTCGGGGAACTACTCGAGCTATGGACACTCCTGGGACCTCGCCGCTCAGGCCGGGCTCACGTGGTACGCAACCCCGCAGTGGACCCTGGGACTGAGCGTACGCAGCCCGAGCGTGCATCTCTACGACAGCTACGAGGCCGGCTACGGTTCGTCGAACACCCAGGGAGTCGGCGTGCTCGAGTCGGAGACGGGTAGCTTCGTCGTATCGCCGCCGATGCGCCTCAACGCCGGCGTCGGCTTCGAGCTGGGCTGGCTCCGAGCAGAGCTCGACCTGTTCCTGCACACACCTCGGTCTGGCTACGTGACGCTCGAGGCCGAAGGGGAGCGCACGGAGATCGGGAGCGGGGGGAGCACGCGCGGAGGCTTCGTCGATCTGCGCCGGGAGGACACGCCCACCCTGATCAACCTCGCGCTGGGCGTGGAGACGTTCGTCGATCGTGACCTCAGCTTGCTGTTCGGATTCGCCACGGACCGGTCGGCGGTACCCGAGATCACCCGAGGCAACGTGGAGCAGCGGATCTTTCACAGCAGCATGGACTACGTGCGCGCCTCGGCCGGGATCACCAGCTACACGGCGTTCGGCGATCTGGTGTTCGGGCTGCGCTACGATCACGGCACGGGATCCCTCGCGGTGCTCGGAGGAAACCAGGACCGGGCTCGCTGGGGTGTCACGAAGTGGCGAGATGACGCGCTCGTGCTGGTGTTCGCCGGGCGAGTCGATTTGCACACGATAAAGACGACCGCCGGGGAGATCGCCGACGCCGTGGAAGGCGAGGCCAAGCCGCCAGAGCAGACCTCGAAGCCCAGAGAACCTCTGAGGACCCCCCTGGACCCCGACTGAGCGCGGGGGGCGGCACGAGAGACCGATCCGCACGCGAGAGACCGATCTGCGCGCGAGAGAGAGTGCGCGTGTCAGCCGCGATGCGCTGGTCGCGGATCGCCTCACGGCGCGAGCCGCCCAGCGAAGAAATTCGCGTTTCCGTCGTGAAATCAGCGCTCTCTCGAAGCGGCACGCGACTTGCGATGGACCGCTAGCATGACTCATCGAATCACCTTCGGGGTCGCTCCACTTCTCCTGCTTGCCGTGGGCTGTGCCAGCGATCCTGCGAAAAAACCCGTCGCCGTCGGACCGACGCACACGGCGGTGGTGGTGCACCAGGACCGCACCACGGAACCGACCCGAGAGGCCGAACCGCTGCGCAACACAGGCACCCTCCGCTTCTCCAAGAGCGTGAAGAACCTGTGTGGCATCGCGGACGACGCGGAGCCCAACTTCCGCTACGACTCAGCCACCCTGCGCGATCAGGACCAGCCCGAGCTGAAGCAACTGGCTGACTGCATGCGTGAGGGGGGGATGGTCAACTACGACATCCTGCTGGTTGGACACGCGGATCCCCGAGGCAGCGAGGCCTACAACATGGCCCTGGGCGGCTACCGCTCCGCGAGCGTCCGGCAGTTCCTGATCGATCATGGCGTCGAGCGGGCACGCATCATCACTTCGTCCAGGGGCGAGCTCGACGCGACCGGACACTCCCCAGCGACCTATCTAGAAGACCGCCGCGTCGACCTGATGCTCCCGGGCGAGCACTAGCCGACGGCCGGGGCAAACCGAAGCGAAGCTGGCGCAGCCAGGCGCCGGAGGAGGACTCATGCCAGAAGAAATGCCAAGCCAGCCGCTCGCGCTGATCGCCGACGACGACGACGAGCTGCGCCAGATGGTATCCGCCGTGCTCAGGGCCGCCGGGTTCCGCACGGAGACCTTCGAGAATGGCAAGCTGCTGCTCCAGCGAGCGCTCGACGACCAGGCACCTCCGGACGTCATCGTCTCGGACATCGACATGCCACGCATGGACGGCTTGACCGCCATCACCGAGATTCGCAAGCAGAGTCCGCAACTCCCGATCATCTTGCTCAGCGCAATCGCAGACGCGCCGCGGGTAGTGCCGACAGCCAAGGCCTGCGGAGCGACCCTGGTCATCAGCAAGCCCGTCAGCCTGGTGGAGCTGCGACGGCGCATCGAACGTGTGCTGAACGAACGAGGGCAGGACTCCAAGGGCGCAGCCGATCCTCCGGGTCAGCACAGAATGCCGGATCAGCCGGCCTGCTGAGGCCGAGCAGACGCGAACTCAGCAATATCCACACGGAACAAAAAAGGAGAGAACGCATGAACATGGAACATCTCAAGGGCAACTGGAAGCAACTCAAGGGCAAGGCCCGGACCCAGTGGGGCAAGCTCACCGACGACGACCTCGACCAGATCGCCGGCAGGAAGGAAGAGCTCGTCGGCAAGCTCCAGGTGCGCTACGGCACCGCCCGGGACGACGCCGAGCGGGAAGTCGACTCCTGGCTCAGCAAGCTGTGATCTCGATCGCATCGGTCCCCACTGCGGCGGACGCCGCAGTGGGGACTGGCGCGAGCCCTACGAGCAGGATGGCAGCCTGCTCGTTCTCCCCCCGCACCTCACCCGGTTGTTGACGCGAGGCTTGCAGTGAGCACGGGCGCGAGGCACTTTTCCTGTCGAGAATGCAGGGACCTCCAACCACGAGACGACCTACAGCGTGACTTCCCCGAACGGCGACTCGACCCCAAACCCTGACGATCTGTTGCGTGCGGAGCGCCACGCGGCCCTGCGCCGTCTGGCCGCGTCGTTGTCCCATGCCCTGGGAACACCCCTCAACGTCATCTCTGGGCGTGCCGAGCTCATCGAGCTCGACTCCGAAGGGCTCCCCGACGTCTTGGACAGCGCTCAGACCATCCGCCGCCAGGCACTCCGCATCTCCGAGATGCTCAAGCAAGTGCTCGCGCAGCTGGACCACTTGGACGAAGACGCCGAGTCTTCGAGCATCGCCGCCCTGCTCGAGACGCTCGGGCCCGACCTGGGCCAGATCGAGCTGCGCGTGGCGGACGGTGTCGCTGACTGCCGCCTGCGACGTGCCGATCAGGCGCGTCACTTCCTCGCTCAGCTGTTGCGATGGGGGCGGGAGATCGATGCTTTGAAGGGCCTGGACATCGGGAGAAACCAGCAGCACGGCGCGGAGTTCCACCTGCACATCAGCCCAGGCGTGAACGTCTCGGATATCCGTACGGCACTGGAGCCGTGGATTCAGCGCGACCCATGCGAGGCGCGGGAGTCTGCGGTGGTCCTGACCTCCGCGCAGGCGGTCCAGCTTGCCGTCGCCCTCGGGCACGCTCGGGACGCCGGAGCGGAGCTCGAGCTACGTCACTCCCTGGACGGCTCCACGTTTCTGGCGCGCTGGCCTCAGCAAGCCTAGCAGGCGGCTGGAGAAGCGCAGTCTTCAGGAGGCGCAGTCTTCAGGAGGCGCAGTCTTCAACAGGCGCAGTCTTCAGGAGGCGCAGTCTTCAACAGGCGCAGTCTTCAACAACGTACCTGTCAGCTCGCAGCAGATCGCCGGGCGATCGCGTCCTGGAGCACGCGATCGAGCACCTTTCGGCGCAGCGGCTTGCTCAGGAAGTCGTCGCAACCGGCCTCGAGTGCAGCCTGGCGATCCGACTCGCGCGAGTGACCGGTGACCGCGACCAGCAGCGCGTCGGTCAGACCACTGGCGCGCAAGCGCCTTGCCAGCTCGAGCCCACTCAGGTCGGGCAGCCCGAGATCCAAGAGCACCACGTCCGGCGCCCGCGCTGCAGCCAGCTCCAGCGCCGCGCCGGCGGTCTGCGCACCGCGCACCTGGTGCCCCCGACGCCTCACCAGCATCGACACCATCTCCACGGTATCGTCGCTGTCGTCGACGATGAGTACGTTCAACATCTGGCGCAAGCCTAGCACGAAGCGTGTCTTTGCCCAAGCTTCGTTTCCTTGAGGAATTCAAGACTGCGCGTGCGACTCTGCGCTGGTCAGGCCGTCGCTCACGTCCGTGACCCGGATCACGGGTAACTCGGTCAATGAAGCTCGGGGCCAGATGAAGTGGAACGTCGCCCCCTCGCCGAACGCGGACTCCACCCACACGCGTCCCCCGCGTTCTTCGACCACCTTCTTCACGACCGCCAGCCCGATCCCGCTGCCCTCGACCTCGTCCCGGCTCTTCAGCCGCTCGAAGAAGCCGAAGATCCGCTCGTGAAAGCGCTCCTCGATGCCAGGACCATTGTCGCGAATCGAGAATTGCCAGCCTTCGCTCACTCGCTCCGCGGCCACCGCCACCTCGCAGTGCTCCGAGTTTCCGTGCTTGATGGCGTTGCCCACCAGGTTGAGCAGCACCTGCTGTAGCGGAACACGCTCCGTTTGCAGAGTGGGCAGCTTGCCCACTGCCTTGACCTCCACGTTGGACGCAGGACTCAGCAGATCCACGACTTCGTCCAGGAGCTGGTTCGAGTCGACGCGCTCCGGATCCGTGCGCCGCCCCGCGCGCGAGTAGGTGAGGATGCCCTCGATCAGGGACTCCATGCGGGAAACGCGCTGGTGGAGCAGCGCCAGGTTCTCTCGCGTCTCTTCGTCCAGGGCGTCTTCCAGATCTTCCTCGATGAACGACGCCAGGCTGGCGATACCGCGAAGCGGCGCCTTGAGGTCGTGGGAGGTGACGTAGGCAAACTGATCGAGATCGCGATTCGCGCGCGCCAGACTCTGGATCAGCCGCTCTCGGTGTCGTCCGTGCTCGGACAGCTGCTGTGTGAGTTCGTGCTGAGCCTGGAGTCGATCGGCGAGCTCCTTCTCGTTGCGCCTCAGCTGGTCCGCCTGATCGCTGAGCAACGCCGCTTGCTCCGACAGCTTGCGCGCCTGCTTCGCGCTGTCTTCGAGATCACGACGCAGCACGAGCTGCGCCATGAACGCGATCACGAAGGCGACCAGAGCTCCGCCGCCGACGACCCACTGGTTGCGCCGATAGGCGTCACGCTCAGCGGTGAGGGCAGACTCCCGTCGCTGAGACTCTCGTTCGGTCAGGCGAGCCAACGCCTTGCGGACCTGGTCCATCGTGCGCTTGCCCGAATCCTGCTTCACGAAATCGCCCGCGCGCTGCCCCCCGGCAGAGTCGAAGAGCTTGACGGTGTAGGCGAGCTCGTCGAGGCGCGCGTCGACCTGCTTCTCCAGTTCGGCGAACTCCCGCTCGGGCAACTTCATCTCGCGCACCTCCTCACGCACCGCGTGCATGCGGTGCAAGGCTCTGGTGTACGGCTCCAGGTACGCCTTCTCGCCAGTGATCAGGTAGCCACGCTGTCCCGTTTCCGCGTCGAGGAGCGCCTGCAGCAGGTTGTCGAGCGCCTGGAGGCGCTCGTGTGATTCCTGCACGATCAGCGAGCGGTCGCGAGCTCGGGACATGTTGACCGCCGTGACTCCCCCCACCACCAGCACCACCACGCTCGCCGCCACCGCGAGGTTCGCGCGCACGCGCTTCACGTGTCGCACCTGGCCAACCTGCCCCTGCGCGTCCTCGCAGTCACACCTCTCGTCGAGTCCCTCCCCGCGCCTGACTCTCGAGGCATATTGACACGACCGCAGACAACACGCTCAAAGGTTGCGGCAACGCATCCCGAACCTTCATGCTTCGCTGAGCGCGCTGCGCTTCGGACATCGACACTGCAGTCGTCCCGACTCATCTCGCGAGTGCGAGAACACTCTGACCCCCCTCGACTTTGACCATGACAACCAGCAACTCCGCCGAAGCCGCCTACCACATCTTGCTCGTCGAGGACGACGCGGTGGACGTCAAGACCGTTCAGCGCGCCTTTCGCGAAAACAACATCTCCAACTCCCTCAGCGTCGCCACCAACGGCGAAGAAGCGCTGGAGATGCTGAAAGACGGCAGAGTGAACCCTCAGCGCCTGCTGATTCTCTTGGACATCAACATGCCGAGAATGAACGGCATCGAGTTCTTGCGTCATATCCGTGGGGATGAATCTCTCAGGCACCTGTCGGTGGTCGTCTTGACCACCTCGAACGACGACCGGGACCGGATCGAGGCCTATCGCTTGAACGTCGCGGGGTACATCTTGAAGCCCGTCACCTTCAACCGCTTCGTCAAGGCGATGGCCGCGTTGAACAAGTACTGGACCCTGGTCGAGCTGCCCTGACCCGGGACCGGAGCGCGAGACCTCAAGCATGGTCGCTCCGCTCGCCCGCGTCAGCCCGCTGCAAGCCGAAGACGAAGCTCGCGCCCTGACCGGGCTCCGATTCCACATGGATATCGGTGCCGTGCGCGAGAAGGATACCACGAACGATCGCCAGTCCGAGTCCGGCTCCCGCCGACTTGCGATCCGCCCGCCAGAAGCGCTCGAAGAGCAGCGCCTGGTGCTGCGGCGGTATGCCGGGGCCAGAGTCACGCACTTGGAAACTGACGCGCTCCGGCTCCACCTCGATGTTCAGCTCGACCTGTCCCGATTGGGTGAACTTCAAGGCGTTCCCCAGTAGATTGCTCAGCACTTGCACGAGCCGGTGTCGATCGGCCCGAACGCCGGGTAGCTCGTCTGGGCGCTGAACGTCGAAGCTGAGGCCCTTGGCGTCGGCGAGGGGCTCGTGGATCTGCACGATCTCTTCGATGACGCCCGCGAGCTCGCAGGCCTCCGGGTTCACCGAGAAGCGCCCGCTGGCCATCGTCTCCGCGTCCAGCAGATCCTGGATCAGGCGGTTCATGCGCGAGATCGAGCGCTGGACGATCTCGCCGTAGTCTTCCGCGTCCTCGGAGTCGCTCTCCTCGACCAAGTTGTCGGTCGCCAGCGCCAGCGCGTTGAGCGGGCTCCTCAGGTCGTGACTCACCACGGCCAGGGTCTCGTCTCTAATCCGCACGGATTCTTCGAGGCGCATCACCAGAAGCGCGTTGTCCAGCGCGAGCCCCACGCGCTGCACGAAGTCCCGGGCCAGGCTCAGCTCGTCTCGACGCCAAGGGGTCGGTGACTCGAGGAGCAGGAGCCCGACGCTGAAACGCGTCGTCAGCGGGAGCCAGGCGGTGTACCTCACCCCCCACTCCGCCAGATCGGGCACCGTATCACTCTGGTGTCCCGGTGGAATCACCAGGAGCTCGCCTCGGCGCACCAGCGTCGCGAGGTCCTCGCCCCGACTCTCCCCTGCCCCGAACAGGCGCTCCGCCAACTCGGCGAGCTTGCCTCCACCCGGCTCGACGGCGGAACTCCAGGGGCCACCCTGGGGCGCTACCCCGAGGATACAGCCTCTCGCTAGCCGAGGCACGGCGGCGCGCACCGCAGTCTCCAGCGTGCGTCTGAAGTCCAAGCCGCGCGCGAGCTCGTTCCCTGCGGAGAGCAGGAACTCCAGTCGCTCCTCGTTGCGACGACGATCGGTGATGTCCGTCAGGGTCAGGACCAGACCAGTCGGCGTCTGGCGGTCCGCCGCCATCATCAAGTTCACGCGCTCCTGGACCGTGACCAGCTCACCGTCGTTGGTACGCAGCGTGAGCTCCATCGGCGATCCGAGCAGCCCGCGGGACAGCGCCGAGTCCATGCGCTCGCGCTGAGCCGGACGGTCACCTTCCTCGACGTTGAGCACCGACCAGAGTTCACGGCCCTGACACTCCTCCACGGACATCCCGCAGTACCGCGAGGCAGCGGGGTTCAGGTAGGTGACGTTGCCCGCGCCATCGGTCGTGATGACGGCGTCTGCGACGCTGCGCAGGGTGGTAGCCAGAGACTCCCGATTGGCACGCAGCGCCTCCTCCGCACGCCGCGCCTTCTGCTCGCTGCGGAACCAGCGCACGGCGGTGCGCAGCGCGGACTCGATGCGGTCGGGACTGGCGGTCTTGGTGAGGTAGTCGGCCGCGCCCGCCTTCAGCAGCTCGACCGCCAGCTCTTCGTGGCCCTGCCCGGTGAGCACCACGATCGGGCGGTCCACGCCGGCTCGCTTGAGTCTTCCGAGGACCTCCAGCGCATCGCCGTCCGGGAGGCGATTGTCCAGCAAGATGCAGTCGATGGTCGGGTCAGCCGCGCGCTCTAGCGCTTGCTCGGCGTTCTCCGCCTCGACCAGGTCGTAGTCACGCTCTCCCCGAGTCAGGGCGCGACGGATGGACAGGCGGTCCACGTCGTCGTCGTCCACCACGAGAACGCGCAGGCTGCGGCAGGAGGCAGACGAGTTGGTAGTCATGAGTATCGAAGGAATCGCCCAAGCTCAGCGGAGACGCTCAGGGCCAGAGCAACGGATGTTGCGGCAGAGCCAGGGAGCAAATCCAGGTCGCCCGACCGGGCAGACCACGGGCAATGCCTGGATTCCTGGGCTTCGCGCTGCCTCGAAGCACACCTCGATCGGGGACCCGAGGATCTACGGGATTGAAGGGGGTGAGGAGCGCCGTGGCGCTACGCCCCTGCCGGGGCAGTCTGCGACTCACGCTCGAAGCCCTGCGAGGATGAGCGCAGCGTCACCGTCGAGCGGATGTCGACCACTCCTGGCACGCCGCTGAGCCGATCCTCGAGCAGCTGCAGCGCGTTGAGATCGGGCTCGTCGCCGCTCATGCTCACCACGCCTTCGAACACGTCGAGCGAGACGTGAGGACAGCCGCACCCGGAGTGGATCTCCTCCACCTCACGGGCGAGCTGGGCATCGGGTCGTCGAGGCTCGATGCGGATCGCGGACGTCACCACGCTCGTCACTTCACGCTGCTGCACGAGCTCGCGCTCGATCAGCCGTGCGTGTCGCAAGGTGGGGAGGGTCCCGGAGAGCACGATCGTGCCCTCTCGAACCGTTGCGTCCAGGGCCTCGATTCCTTCCGCGCGGCACCAATCGGTGACGCGCCTGCGCAGATCTTCATCGGTCAACATGCTTGTACCCTCCATCCGGCGCCGGGGTGGGCAGCGGAGCGCTCTGCGGCACCACGATCACCGGACACTTGACGTTGCGCAACACCGACTCGCTGACGCTACCCAGCACCAGACGTTCTACGCCGCTCCGACCATGGGTCCCCATCACCAGCAGCTCGGGCGTCAGCTTCTCCGTGACGCTCACGATGGCTTTGACGATCTCGCCATCCACGACCTGGGCGGAGCAGGGACTCTTGCAGCCAGAGACGAACTCGCCCAGCGCCTCCTCCGCCGAGGCACGCTGCTTCTGGTAGAGGTTCGGCTGCACCGGAGGCATCATCCCGGGTTGTATCGTCGGGATGGCCTGCGTCGGGGGCAAGACGTGCACGACGTGGAGTCGCGCCGAGACGCGGCGTGCCCGCTCGTCAGCCCACGCCAGGGCCCGGCGCGAGCACTCCGCGAAGTCCACGGCGACCACGAATAGCTGCCCGCCCGTTGGCGCGGAGCCTTCTGATTCGGCCATCTCTCCACCTCACTCGAAGCGAATGACGGCTTCCGGCCCCGTCATCCTGAAGGTGAACGTTTCCGTCACGTAGAGCTTGAGGTGAGTCGACGTGTGTCCGTCGTAGCCCAAGCTACAGTCTTGACCGAGGGTGGTCCGAAAATCGCCGCCCCGCAGGCTGAGCAGCATGGGCTTCGGCACGTCCGGCGCATGGATGATCTCGCCTTCCAGCGTGCGCAACAAGCGTTTCCTCGGGGGATAGTTGTCACCAGCAGCGCTCAGCTCTCGATAGCTCTTGGTGTCCAACACCAGGGCGTAGGGCCCATCGACACCCTGTTCACGAAACCGCGCCAGTCCTGCGGCGACCAGCTTCGGCAACGTCTCTGCGTCGCGGTTCCAGCTCAACGCTTCGTGATGCTTCGCGCTGCTCAGGCCCTGGATGCCTCCGGGCGAGAATCCCGAGTAGACGGCGCGCTCCTCGAAAGAGGCAAGCTGGATCGCCGCCTCGACGGCGGGATCGAAGTTCACGTCATCGGCACCACGCGACAAGTTGTCGAGCTCCCACTGATCGAGCTCGAATGGCACTCGCACCTCGACCAGGGGCAGAACCTGACGTACGCCGAACTGCACGCGCCCGCTCTGGTTCTCTGGCGTCTCCACGCGACCGAGGTTGAGCGCAGAGAAGTCGAAGCCCTTGGGGCCATCCACGTCGACTAGCTTGCGACTCGAGAGTCGCGTGCGCAGAACACCCGCGATCTCAGCCTCGACCGCCGCCCACGCCGCGCCGCTGATCGGCGCCAGCTGCTGTCTCAAAAAGTCCATCTCAAATCCTTTCGACCGGGCACGCGCTCGGCCCACGGGTTGCAATAATTGCCACGCGGCAACAAGTGACCTGTTCAACCTAGTACGGCTTCTTGATCTCCATCTGCACCACCTCCACGCGGCGGTCGTAGCCCTGGGAGATCAAGGGGTCGTTCGCTGCGCGGGCTTCGCTCTCACCCGCAGAACGAACCTGAATCCGCGCTCCGGGGACGCCGTAGCTCACGAGCAGGTCCTTCACGGTCTGCGCGCGCTCCATCCCGAGCCGCTGGTTGTACTCGTCGCTGCCGCGCGTGTCCGTGTGACCGATCAGCACGATCTCGGCGTCGCGGTGGTTGGGATCCTTCAGGCACTCTGCGAGCGCCGATAGCTCCAGGTGGTCCTGGGGCTTCGCCTTGGCTTCGTCGAAGTCGAAGAACGGGATCTCGGTGGGACAGCCTGCCTCGGCGGGGCCGACGTCCAGGCGGATGTAGCGAGTGCTGTATTCCGCGGGCTCCCCCAGCGACGGGTCGTACTGGTTGTCCGCGCCAGCAGACGGCAGGTTTGGGTCCGTGTTCTCCTGCACCGGTCCAGCACACGCCACCGCGCACAGCAGCGCGGCAAGCGCGGCGCCATGGCTCATCAATCCGTGTGGATATCTAGGTCGTGGGGACTCGGCGCGACGTTCTCGAGCCTGTCTGATCATCACTCCTCCTTTTCGCGAAGGGTGATTTGCAGGCCCCGTGCCAGCGCGAACCACGCCATTGACGGGCTGGCTTGGGCGAATCGCCGGAGAAACGCCCTGAAGTGGTTCCGGCGCCGGGGCCGTGTGCGTGGCGGCCTGCCCCGCGACACGCGAGGCAGCCCCACACCAAGCCGCGGAGAAGGCAAGCGCCAGGAGGCTGGCTCCACGCAGGGCGCGCCGCTCGCTACTTCTTGCCTTCGACGCGGAGCTTCTCGGAGTCGCGGCGCGCTGCAGCCTGAAGCCGGGACTTGAGTCGCCCGGCGTAGCCCAGCTTGTTCTGCTGCTTCACGCGAGCGATGGCGAGCGCGTCGTCAGGTACGTCCTGCGTCACCGTCGTCCCGGTCGCGACGTAGGCGCCAGCGCCGATCGTGACGGGTGCCACCAGCTGGCTGTCGCTGCCGATGAAGGCGCCTGCACCGATGACCGTGCGGTGCTTCTTGAAACCGTCGTAGTTGCAGAAGATGGTTCCCGCACCGATGTTCGCGTTCTCCCCGACGTCGCCATCCCCCAGATAGGCGAGGTGATTCGCCTTCGCGCCCTTGCGCAGGCGGGTCTTCTTGATCTCGACGAAGTTGCCGACGCGCGCCTTCTCGTCGATCTGGCTGTCGGGTCGCAGGTGGGCGAACGGGCCGATCTCCGACCACTCCCCGACCGAGCTGCCGATCACGACGCAGTAGGGCTTGAGCATGGCGTGCTTGCCGATCTTCGAGTCGGTGACCACGCAACCGACGTCGATCGTGGCGCCGTCCTCCACCTGAGTGCTGCCTCTCAGACACACGCCGTCCTCGACCGTAGCGTCCACGCCGATCTCGACTCCGTCGTCGATGCGCGCGTTTCCGCGGATGTTGGCACCTCGGCGCCCATGAGCGATGGCGATGCGCCGGAACAAGATCGACTCCGCCTGAGCCAGCTGGGCGCGATCGTTGACTCCAACCATCGCCTCCTCCTCACCCACGATGCCCAGCGCCCCTCCCTGGTCCTGCGCCTGAGCCACGACGTCGGTCAGGTAGAACTCACCCTGAGCGTTGTCGCTGTCCAACCTCGCCAGCGCGTCTCGCAGGAAGGCGGTTCGCGCCACGTAGACGCCGGCGTTGATCTCACGCACGGCGCGCTCTGCATCGCTACGCAGATCCTTGAACTCACGGATCTCGGTGACGTTGCCTTCGCCGTCGCGCAGCACGCGGCCATACGCCTCAGGTTCCTCGAGGATACAAGTCAGGAACGCGACCGGGGCGGAAGGACGCTCGTCCAGCGCGCGCGCCACTTGGGTCAGGTCGTCACTGCGCAAGAGCGGCGTATCCCCACACAGGATCATCACCCGCTCCGCATCTCGCACGGGCTCGAGCCCCACGCGTGCGGCGTCACCGGTGCCTCGTGGCGGGTCCTGGGTAGCGAACGACAGCCGCTCGCGTCCAAAGGCGCCTTCTAGGTAGCTCTGAATCGCGTCTCGATTCTCGGGGTTGACGACCAGCACCACTCGCTCGGCTCCAGCCTCGAGCGCTGCGCGAACCGGAAAGTGAACCAAGGGGCGCCCCGCCACGGGATGCAGCACCTTGTTGAGCGCGCTCTTCATGCGCGTGCCTTTGCCTGCCGCCAAAACGATCGCCACCAACTCAGACATGGGCCGAGGTTTTGCCACTCCCTGAGGCGTCTGACCATGCCCAGCACCGCGGCATCCGGATCTGCGTGAATCAACCTGGCTCGAGCGCCGACCGAGTGCGGCCCGCGAAGCGGGCGGCAGCGCAGGGAACCGCACCGCGACATCGGCCACTTGCCCTGCGCCGCCAAACCTTGGGGAGCAGGCCGCGACGACACACCGACCGGCGCGCACCGGCGTCCGCGGTCCGAGCACCACGCGGCGCGTCGAGGGCTCGGGGGCAACCGACACGGGTCAATTGCTCGATTCGCCTGAAGGGCTGAAACGCGTTGCAGTTTTTCGCGGCGCCGGGGTCGGTGCGCGGCTCGCGCTCAATTGCTCGAAGCGCAGCGAATCCTGGGCGCAAGCGCCGCTCGGCAACGGAATCCAGCGCGGCGCAGCGCTCTCACCCCCGAGCCACGCGAGCTGCGAGCCGGATTAGACGATTCACGCCCGCCTTCAAGACGATACACTCGAGAAATCATGGGTATCGCTTCGCGGGGTGGTGAGAATCGGCATTCCATCGGGCGCGGGCCTTCCCGCAACGAGGGACGCCCGCAGCGCGGGCGGCCGCTTCGCCGCGCCGTGCTCGGCAGCGCTTGCGTGGCGCTCGGCGTGCTGGCGTGCTCGAGCGACTTCGACACCACACGGCGCGCCCCCCCCAAGTCGACGCTGGGCGACGACATGTACTCCGCGCTGTGCGACCGTCTGGGCGCGAGCGTGTTCACCGAAGATCTCGAGGGCGCGTCGTATCGCGGCATCTGCCACATCGATGCCGCGGGGAACTACAAGGACACCGTGGAGACCAAGTATCTCGGCACCGTCCAGGGTACGGGCGCGCTCGCGCGGCAGTACGCGATCAGCAAGCTGGAGGCCATGGCGCGCCGACGTGGCCAGCTCATCGATGCCTTCAACGCGACCTTTCCCGACGATGAGGTGAGCGATCCCTGGAGCGACGAGAACGACAGCGTGCGCGGTCACGTCGCTCTGAGCCGCTTCATGAAGGGTATCGTCCCGCTCTACGAGTCGAACCCGGTCGAACCAGAGGGAACCGAGGACACGCTGCCCTCGGTCACGCGGGCCACCGGGCGACTGTTCGCCGGCCTCGCGGGACCTCCTCGAGACGCAGAGTTCACCAGCGGTCTCGACCCGCAGCAGGCCGAGGCCGTGGCCAAGGCCGCCCAGGAGTCCCTGGCCGGTCTTTCCGGGCGGCAAGGTTACCGGCCGCTGCGAGTGACTCTTGGGGCGCTGCGTCCGGCGCTCGCCTACCCCGAGCTGCGTCAGCTGGCGCAGACGCTGACGCCGCACTTCGCGCCCGACGCCGACATGTACGACGCTCTCCAGGACGTGCTCGGGATGACGCAGGACGAGCTCTCCACCTCGACCCCTGCCGCCCTTCCGGAGCCGCTGGTGTTGCTCGACCCGAGCACGCAGCAGCTGAATCGACCTCGCACCAAGCTCGAGGTGGCGGGAGCGATGATGCTCAGCCAGGATCCAGTCTTCGCCGGCACCGGCTCCGAGCCGCGCTACCTGGTCCAGCGTGACCAGCGCGGCGTGGCCATCCCCAGCGCCGCGGTGATGGGCTCCCTGATCGTGGACAGCGACGGCGATGGCCTCGCGGACGTCGACTCGAGGGGGCGCTTCGTCGGCCCCAGCGGCCTCGCCCAGGTGGATCCGCCGTTCGTGGTCCCCGCGTTTCAACGGATTCAGGCCCCGGACTCCTACGGTCGAGCCCTGACCTCCGGGGGTGAGGAAGTCTACGAGTACATCGACACCTCCCAGACGCTCACCGCCGCCTTGGTGCGCGATCTCGAGCCGCTGCTGAACCCGGACCCCAGCGCGCAAGGCGGAGAGACGGTGCTGAACCTGCTGTCCGGCGCCTACCTGCTCTACGGGCAGCCCAAGCAGGTCCCAGCCGAGTGGGCGAGCGGCGGCAGCTACCCGAGCTTCGACACCCAGACCTCGCCGATGCTCGATCTGCTGCACGCCGTGGGCCAGATCTTCGCCCACCCGGAGAGCGACAGCTGGCTGCTCATGGCCGAGCAGCTGATGAAGAACAACGAGAACGACATGGCGCGGCTGATCGGGGCCGCCCTCCAGGCTCGCGAGATCGGCAACCAGTTCCCCAACGTCGAGCTCGACGTCAAGAGCACGTTCTGGGACGAGCTGATGCCCGTCGTGGTCAAGTTGCTGAAGAACGAGGGGCTGTTCCGCAGGGTGATGGCATCGCTGAAGAACCCCAAGGTGCAGAATGAGCTGATGGACGCCCTGTCCAAGTTCAACACCTACGCGGATCGCACCACCTACGACCCCCGTGATCTGAACAGCCCCGCGCTCTACAACATCTCGACCCAGGACACCAAGGAGCCGGTCCAGGTACCGGTCGACTACACCCAGCCCGATACCGTCGGGAACCAGAGCCAGTGGTTCCAGGCGCTGCAGATCATCCACGATATGAACGGGGTGAACTCCTGCAACAAGCAGGGGGCCAAGGTGAAGGTGAAGATGTTCGGCATCAACCTGAGCTGGCCGCTGATCGGTAGCTACGACGAGTGCGAGCTGCTGCGCATCCGGGACATCGGCCTGCTCTACCTCGACGCGCTGATCGATCACTACGGCGAGCCCCGCACCCCCGAGGGCATCATGGAGATCGAGGATGGGCTGCTGAACGGCATCCTCAACCTCTCGGGCAGCATCGTCAGCATCGACCAGGTTTTCGAGGACTCGAGCAAGATCCAGGGCATGAGCCTGAACCCGACGCCCCAGGCCTTCAACCGCCTGGTGTTCTTCGGGACCACCAGCGACAAGTTCGATCCAGCGTTCGGTGGTGCGATGGATGATCGCGACCCGTTCATCGGTCAGAGCAGCGACGCCGATGACACCAACGCCTTCGTCACCGGCCTGATCGAACCGCTGTCGACCAGCGTCTGCCCCACGCGCTTCAACTCCTCTCACAACATCGAGCTGGCCGACTGCGCGCTCTCCAACGCCAACGACCTGCTGCGCCTGCGTGACCGCGGCGCGATTTTCACGTGGGAAAAGCACGAGTTCTACACGGGCATCGCACCCGTGGTGCAGGCCTTCGACGACCCCGAGGAGAACGGCCAGCTGTTCCTCGAGCTGATCGAGGTCTTGTACCGGCACTGGCCCACCGCCCAGCACGGCCCCGAGTGCAGCAAGACGGGCACCTGGGAGAAGGGCGTCGCCAACTACAACCCCAAGTACTGCTCGGAGAGCGGCCTCAGGAACTACGAGCCGATCCTGGCCCAGGTGTTCAAGTCGGATCTCGTCCCCGCCCTGGGGCGCATGACGGAGGTGCTGGAGAACACCACCATCGACGACACCCGCAACGGGCGCCAGGTCGACGGCATCGAGATGGTGCGGCAGATCGGGCTCGCGCTCCTCGACCCAGCCTACAGCCAGTCGGTGAGCATGAAAGATCGGCAGGGCAAGGGGACCACGGCCTGGAGCGACGGCTCCCACCCCGACACGCCGGTCACGCCCTACGAGCTGTTCGCCAAGGCGATGCACAACTTCGACACGGCCTTTGCGGGGAGCTCGCGCCTCGCCGGCTGGCGCAGCGCGCGCTCCAACCTCGTCGACACGTTCCTCGCCGTGGACGGCTCCGGCGCGAGCGCTCGGTTCCACAACCCCTCGACGCCGAAGGCCACACCGATCCTGGTCGACGTGTTGCGCCAGCAGATCAACGCCAACTGTCCCAACCGCGAGACGTCGGCGACGCCTTGCGAGTGGGCGACCACCAGCATGACTCAGAAGGCGGGGGAGACCTTCGAAGGCCCGAGCTTCAGCACGGTGATCTCGCTCCTCGACCTGCTGAATCAGGACCCCGAGGCGCGAGTCGCGATCAGCAACCTGCTGCGCTACTTGCTGCAGAAGGCCAGCGACCACGACGCCCTGAACTCCACACTGACTTCGCTCAACGATCTGATGCAGCTGCTGGGCGACGATCAGCACATGCCGCCGATCTACAACGCGGTCGCGCTCGCCGCGGCTCCCGAGGCCGCCGGAAGCGACGGCAAGCCGCGCCCCGGAGCCGCGGACCGCGTGATCAAGCTGACCCAGGCGCTGACGGAGGAGCCTACGGACGACAAGGGAGTCCAGCAGCCGAACCCCTACGACCGGTACCGCATGCTGGACCGCATCCTGCTCAACCTGGTGAGCCCCATCGATCCGTCGAGCGACACCAGCCCGACCCCGCTCGAGGTTTTCCTGGACACCATCGCCGAGGTCAACCGCATAGACGCCAGTCAGGCCCAGGACGAACCGCTCACGCCCGAGGATTTCCAGGCGGTTTTCGCGACGGTGCGCGACTTCATGCTGAGCAAGAACCGCGGCATGGAGCAGTTCTACGAAATCGTGCGAGGCCGCAACGGCAACTGACCAGAAGCATGAATCACAAGATCCGTACGGCAATCATCGGCGCGGCAGCGCTCGGCGGAGCGCTGGCTGCTTTTCCCAGCAGCGCCAGCGCCGCCGGCCTTTATTTCTCTGACCGCGGCGTGCGCGGGCTCGGTCGCGGCGGTGCGCTGGTGGCCGGGTCCGACGACGCGGGATCCATCTACTACAATCCTGCCGGCCTGGCCTTCACCGGCAACCAGTTCCTGTTCGACGCCTCGTGGCTGAACTACAGCGGCACCTACCAACGCAAGACGCGCGTGGAGCAGACGGATCCGAACACCGGACAGCCGACGGGTCAGACCTTCACGCGCACCTTCGACACCGTCGAGTGCACGAGCCCGCTGCTGCCTATCCCTACGCTCGTGTACGCGGATCCGCTCGGAAGCAAACAGTTCAACTTCGCGTTGGGTATGTGGGCGCCTTACGCCGCCATCACCAGCTACCCGGAGACGGTGGGTGGCCGCCCGGCGCCTCAGCGCTACTCCCTGATCTCGCTGGATGGCTCGGCGCTCGCGATTCTGGGTGCCTACGCGTCCTGGCGCCCCATCGACGAGCTGGCGCTCGGCGCCGGCATCGAGATGCTCAGCGGCTTCTTCGAGACCAGCGTGGCTTTCAGCGCCTGCGTGCCGGATCGCTTCATCTGCGCCCCGGAGCAACCCGACTACGACGCAGTCAGCAAGCTCAAGGTGGGCCCCATCGTCGCTCCCAGCGGTGTGCTCGGTGCGACCCTCGTGCCCCACGACGACGTGCGGCTCGGGGTGGCCTATCACCTGCCGTTTCGTGTCGACTCCGGCGCCACCGTGGATGTGCGCCTGCCCAGCGCGCCGGTGTTCGAGAACGCCAGCCAGCGCGGTAACGACGCCACCGTCAAGTTCACGCTGCCCGGCGTGCTGCGCACCGGCATCGAGTATCGCGGTGTCCCCGACACCCGCATCGAGCTGGCCTACGTGTGGGAGAACTGGGCCGTCCACGACAAGATCACCATCGAGCCCGAGAACATCTCCTTGGTCGGCGTCGAAGCGTTCCCCGACGAGTACAAGGTCAGCGACATCACCCTCGAACGGAACTTCCAGAACACCTGGAGCCTGCGCTTCGGCGGGGAGCACACGCTCGAGATCGGCGACTACCCGTTCGATATCCGCGCGGGAATAAGCTACGAGAAGAGCGCGATCCCCAATCCGTACTTGAGCGCCACCACGGTCGATGTGGACAAGATCACGGTAGGCCTCGGCGGCGGTCTCCACATCGGGAAATGGCGCTTCGACGGCGTGGTGGCTCGCGTCTTCGGCTCTCCGGTGGACGTCAGCGTGGACGAGGCGCGCATCGCCCAGGTACTGCCTCTGAGGGCCAACCCGCCTGACCGCAAGAACTACATCAACGCGGGGCACTACGAAGCCAGCGCGCTGGTGCTCGGCGTGGGTCTGACCTACCAGTTCGACTCGAAACAGGAACCACCCAGCGAACCGCCCGAGGGCAGCGGGACCTTCCGCCTGAAGCCCAAGCCGGGGATCCAGCCCGACGTCGATCCCGACGCCAAGCAGCCGGGCGAAGTGGAAGACCTCGACGAGGAGGACGAAGAGATCCACCTCGACGATCAGGGCAACCCCGTCGAGAAGTCAGGCAAGCTTTGAACGCGGCGAGCGCCGGAGCACCCCGACGCGCCTCACCCCCGAACGCGAAGGCGGGAGCTCCGTCAGCTCCAGGTTCGAGGCTCGACTTGACTACCTCGATTCCGCCGGGAACCAATTCGTTCAAGTAGTCGAGAGCGCCGAGCCAGGCGCTCCCCTTCTGGCGAAAGGGGCTCTCCCCCGCCGGATACGGCAAGCTCGCTGGGGGCGCGAAGTATGGGTCGACGATCCTCGACCCTTCCGCTGGATGGAAGCACCAGGTCCCCGCGCCGCGCAAGGCACAGGACCGCTATTTGTCGCCGTCGACTTTGCTCTTCACGCCACCTGGCAAGCTGTCTGGGACCGGCGGCTCGACCTCGGGCAAGGCCTCCCGCTTGGCATCGCCGTCCTCCTTCTCGTCGCTGGCCTTGTCGATGCCCTTTGCGTAGACGATCAGTGTGTCTCCAACCTGGAGCTTCTTGTTGCGGGAGATGCGGTTGATGCGCTCCATCATGCCCACGCTCATTCCGTAGCGCTTGGCGATTTTCCACAAGGAGTCGCCAGCGCGCACGGTGACGCGAATGCGCTTGCGCCCGTTCTTGGCCTCGAAATGCTCGAAGAACTCCTCGCTGCCGGCCACCAGGACCTTCGGGTCGTCGACGAGCCGCACCTGACCCAGGTCGAAGCTCGGCTTGACGAAGAGCTGCAACACCATGCCGCTGAGTAGTCGCGCGCTGGTGTCGAGGCCATTCCAGGCGATGACCTCGGCGCGGGTCACGGAGAAGTGCGAAGCGACCGCCTCGACGCTGTCCCCGGACAGCGTGCGATAGAACACGCGCTTGCGAGACTTGTAGTTGAAGGGTCGAGGCGGCACGACCGCCACTTCGGCTTCGCCCTTGGGCTTGGCCGGCGCACGGCCCTTCTGCACCAGGAGCACCGTGCCGGCCTCGAGGCGCTCGCTGCGACCGATGGCGTTCAGCTTGCGCAGCGCGTACTCGCTGCCTGGATGCTCCGCCGCAATGTCCTCCACGGTGTCGCCGAAGCGCACGACGTAGGGTTCGAGCTTGGCGTCGATCTTGGAGACCTTCGCCAGGCCCTGGCGCGCCCGAGCGCCTTCTCCTCGCGGAACGTGGACGCGCCAGCTCGCCGGCGACTTTTCCCCGGCCGCTGGCGGGATCCGGCCAGCCAGGTAGTGGCGGTTCAGCTCCTCGATGCGCTGCTTGCTCACTCCAGCCGCCGCAGCGACCTGGTCGAGGCTGACGCCGGCGGGGACACTGACCGTATCGAAGCTCTCTGGCGGGTCGGGCTTGACGTCCTCGATACCGAACACCCTCTTGTTGTTCATCACGATGGCGATGGCAGCGATCTTCGGGACGTAGAGGGTCGTCTCCCAGGGGATCCCCGCCTCGTAGCGCGACAGCTCCCAGTAGTCGTTCGTGTTGTACTTGCGGATGGCCCTGGAGAGCCCGCCGTGGCCCATGTTGTAGGCAGCCATCGCGAGCTCCCAGTTGCCGAAGCGGCGGTGCAGGTCCGAGAGGTACTTGAGCGCTGCCTCCGTGGCGCGCTGGGGGTCGAGGCGCTCGTCGACCCAGCGGTCGACGGTCAAGCCGTAAATCCTCCCGGAATCAGGGATGAACTGCCAGAGGCCCGCAGCGCCGGCGCTCGAGTAGATGGTCGGGTTGTGACCGCTCTCGATCAGCGAGAGCCACACCAGGTCGGTGGGCATGCCCGCCTTGGCGAGCTCCGCCTGAATCGCTGGCGCGAAGCGCCCGGCCTTCTTGGCCCACACGCGGGCGATCGCCTGGCCCCTACGATTGCTCTTGTAGAACTCGAGGTACTTCACCACACGCGGGTCCAGGCGCACGTCGAAGTTCGGCATCGTGAGCTGGCGAAGCCAGGCTGCGCGCTTCGACTTCTCGTCCTGTTTTGGTGCGCTCAGCCCTGCCTGGGGTGGCAGTCCGCTGCCACCGGCGCGTGGTGCGGTCTTCTGCGGCAGTCCCCAGGTCCAGCCGGGGGTCGCACCCACGAGGGGCCGCGGAAACAAGACGCGATCCGCGTCGACCAGCGCCCGGATCTCGTCGTCGTCGATCTCCGCCTCCTCGTCGTCGACGGGTCCCTCGGCGATGGCACGACGCACCGCGGGGTTCGCCTCGCCGCGCGCCGCGTCCTCGGGGAGCTTCGGGTTCGGCTTTCGCGGCGCAGGGCCCCGCTGATGGGTCCTCGCCACGCGGTCTTCAGCCTCGGGCTTCGAACTCTCCTTGGCGTCGGGCTTCGCGTCGGGCTTGGCGGGCTTCGCGTCGCTCTTCGCCGAGGCGGCCGACTTCGCGTCGCCCTCGATGCGGCGCTGACCGGCCCCGGCGCCAGGACCCGGCTCCTTCGCCTCGTTCTTGCCGTCGGACTCGGTCTTGGCGGGAGTATCCCCGGGCTTGTCGTCGCCGGCCCAGGCGGGGCTCGAGAGCAGACCGCTCAGCAGGCTCACTGCGCTGATCAGTCCTCCACGCTGCAAGCGGCGCTTGAGTGAGATCCCGGGGCGGGCGTCGGGCGCAATGGGGGCGTGAACGGGGCGCATCGCGAGCAGTCGTAACGGCCTCGGACGAATGGGTCAAACGAGCGCCATGGAACGCCAGGTTCTTGATCCAAAGCCCGAAAATCTGGCAGGCCCGCAGCATGTTCAGTGGCGGGTCGCGAGGGGCACCTGGCGCGTCTCACCCCCAAACCCGCCGACGGATGCTCGGCCAGCGCCTTGACCCGCGTACGGATGCCGTCGCCCCGCGCCAGAAAGCGCGGATCGGGTTCCCGTGACAGCACGCCTTGGGGCATGCTCCCGGCGCCATGACCGTACGCATCGAAAAAGACACGATGGGCGACGTCGAGGTGCCCGCAGACAAGCTCTGGGGCGCACAGACGCAGCGCAGCCTGACCAACTTCAAGATCTCCGGCGAGCGTATGCCGCTGGAGCTCGTGCGCGCGCTGGCGCAGGTGAAGAAAGCCGCCGCGCTGGTCAATCAGGATCTGGGCACCGTGGACGAGAAGCTCGCGGGCGCCATCGTGAAGGCCGCCGAAGAAGTCATCGCTGGCAAGCACGACGGGGAGTTCCCGCTGGTGGTGTGGCAGACGGGAAGCGGCACTCAGTCCAACATGAACATGAACGAGGTGCTGGCGAACCGCGGCAGCGAGCTCCTCGGGGGCCAGCGCGGGATGGAGCGCCTGATTCATCCCAACGACCACGTGAACCGCGGACAGTCGTCGAACGACGTCTTTCCATCGGCGATGGCGGTCGCCGCCACGGAGGCCGTGCGAAACCACGTGCTGCCTTCGTTGAAGCGGCTCCGCGATTGCCTCGCGGAAAAATCAAGGGCGTTCGACGACGTGGTCAAGATCGGCCGTACGCACCTGCAGGACGCGACCCCGCTGACCTTGGGCCAGGAGATCAGCGGCTGGGTGGCGCAGCTGGACCACGGCATCAAGCACCTGGAGAGCGCCGTCCCACATCTGTGTGAGCTGGCGCTCGGCGGTACGGCCGTCGGCACCGGCCTGAACGCGCACCCGGAGTACGCGACGCGTGTCGCTGCGAAGCTCAGCGAGCTCACGGGTCACCCCATCGTGACCGCGCCCAACAAGTTCGAGTCCCTGGCTGCGAACGACGCGCTGGTGTTCGCGCACGGCGCGCTGAAGACGCTCGCAGCGAGCCTGACGAAGATCGCCAACGACGTGCGCTGGCTCGCGTCGGGGCCACGCTCGGGCATCGGTGAGATCCTGATCCCGGAGAACGAGCCGGGCAGCTCCATCATGCCTGGCAAGGTGAACCCCACCCAGTGCGAGGCCATGACCATGCTCTGCGCCCAGGTGATGGGGAACGACGTGGCCATCAACATCGGCGGCCAGAGCGGCAACTTCGAGCTGAACGTGTTCAAGCCAGTGATCGCGCACAACTTCCTGATGAGCTGCCGCTTGATTGGCGACGGTTGCGACAGCTTCCGCGAGAACTGCGCGGTCGGCATCGAACCGAACCGTGAGCGCATCAAGGAGCACGTCGGCAACTCGCTGATGCTGGTCACGGCGCTGAACCCGCACATCGGCTACGACAAGGCGGCAAAGATCGCCAAGACCGCCCACAAGGAGGGCACGACGCTCAAGGCCGCCGCGGTCAAGCTCGGCTTCCTCACGGAAGAAGATTTCGACAAGTGGGTGCGCCCGGAGGACATGACCGGGCCCAAGGCCTGAGGCCGGGTCGAAGGCGAGATCGTTCGCGACACGCGGCCTGGAAGCAGGCGCCGACGCTTCACTCGGAGCCTACTTCTTGCCAGCCTCCAGCAGCATGTACATCGCCCTCCCACCTCGATAGACCAAGAGCAGCGCCTTGGTGCCTGGCGCGTGCTTGCTCAAGGCGCGTTCGAAATCACCCACGGACTTGATCGGTTGCTTGTCGACGCTGGCGACGACGTCTCCTCGCTGGATCCCGGACAGCTCCGCGGTGCTGCCGCTCTCGACGGACTTGACGATCACGCCGCCCTTCAGGGTGTCTGGAAGGTGGAGTCGACTCCTGAGCTCCGGCGTCAGATCGTCGACCTTGACACCTCCCAGGTTGGAAGGCGCCGTACGGCGCGACTTGCCTCGTGGGCCCTTGGCTTTGGCTTCACCGAGCTTCACCTCGAGAGTCAGCGCCTGCTTGCCCCGCAACACGCCGAGCTTCACCGACTTGCCCGCGCCGGCTGCAGCAATGGCGTTCCGCAGCGCACCGGTGGTGTCGACCTGCCTGCCGTCCACCGACTGGATCACGTCGCCCTGCTGAATACCCGCCTGAGCGCCTGGCCCGGTCTTTTCCATGTCGGAAACCACGACGCCGTGGGTCGCGGCGACGCCGAGCGCACGCGCCAGCTCGGCGTCCAGGTCCTGAATCACCACTCCGAGCCAGCCGCGGCGCACCTCACCGTACTCGATCAGGCTGTGCAGGATCTTGGACGCCATCGAACTCGGGATGGCGAACCCGATGCCCACGTTGCCTCCGCCTCGCGCCAGGATCGCGGTGTTGATACCGACCAGGTTGCCCTCCATGTCGATCAAGGCGCCTCCGGAGTTGCCGGGGTTGATGGCGGCGTCCGTCTGGATGAAGTCTTCGTAGTCGACGATGCCCATGTTCGAGCGGCCCTTGGCAGAGACGATGCCCATGGTCACCGTCTGCCCGACCCCAAACGGATTCCCCACGGCAAGAACGATGTCCCCAAGGCGCAGGCGCGCAGAGCTCCCGAACGCCAGCGCTTGCAGCGCGCTGGTGTCCCCCGCGAGCTTCAGCACCGCGAGGTCGCTCTGGGGATCACTACCCAGCACGGTCGCGTTCAGGCGCTCCCCGGAGGCCGTACGCACCAGGATGCGATCGGCGTCGGCGATCACGTGGTGATTCGTGAGCACCAGCTTCTCACCTGGTGCGCCGGGGTCCGTGACGATCACCCCTGAGCCGAGGCCGTACTCGTTGCGGCGCTTCGGCGGGTCTCCGTCGGGAAAGAAGCGTCGGAAGAACGGATCCCCGAAGGGCGTCCCCTCGAACTCCACCTTGCGCCCGATCTTCGTGGCGCTGATGTTCACGACGCTGGGCGTGACGCGTTCGGCGATGTCAGCGATGTTCGCCGGTGACCCTACCTGGGACAGAGCGGGGTGCGGGAGCACGGTGAGCGGTGCCTGAGGCTGACTCTGACTCGGTTGCTGGGGGTGAGACGCATCAGGTGCCTGTGCGACTGGCGCTCCCCCAGCGCAGCCCCCGAGCGGCGCGCTCAGCACGAGCGCCAACATGAGCGCCGACAGCGCTCCCGGCTTGCCACGCAGCAAGCTGCCGCGGCTAAGCGCCGCTCGTCGTGCGTCATCCAGGAGACGCGACTCGAATACCTCCATGATCCCTCCGTGACTGGATCGTCTGACGTTGCGAGCCCCGACTTCATTGGGCTGGTCCGTGAGAACGACCAGCCCGCGGAACGTCCACGCTCTGCCCCGTGCTTGGTTCGGGGACGTCTGCTGGCAACGCGCGATGCCCGGAGTTTATTCGCTCACTCAGCTGCCCAGCTCGGCCAGCCAGTCCGCGATCGCGGGCAGTGGCATCACCTCGTTCACCACTCCCGCGCGCACAGCCGAGCCTGGCATCCCGTAGACGACCGCTGTCTCCTCGCTCTCGGCGATCACGCGACCGCCAACCGCACGTATCGCCTTCGCCCCCTCGACGCCGTCGTCCCCCATGCCGGTCAGGATGACACCGACGCATCGCGAACCCGCGACCTTCGCCGCGGACGCCAGCAGGCGATCGGCGCTCGGGACGTAGCGGTCCGAGCTATCGGGAAAGCGCACACGCAGCCGCACCGAGCTCATCACGCCTTCGCTCTCGACCTGCATCACCTTGCGCCCTGGGCACACGAACGCGGTCTGTTCGCTGACTACGTCCAGGTCCTGAGCCTCCGTGACCTGAAGATGACAGCGTCGGTTGAGGCGCTCGGCGAACGTTCGCGTGAACTTCTCCGGCATGTGCTGCGCCACGAGCACCGAGATACTGCGCTTCGGGGGCAGACGTCCGAATATCTCCATCAGGGCAGTCGGCCCTCCAGTCGACGAAGCGATGGCCACCAGGTGCCGCGGCGGGATCTTGGGCGCCTCGGTGCGCTTGACGTCGACGCGGTGACTCGAGACCGTCTCCAGCATGCGCCGCGCAGCGAAGGCCTCCGGGCGCAGCGCGCGCACCATGAGCACCTTCTGCAGCAACAGATCACGCACGCCCAGCATCTCGACGTCAACGTGGCGATCCGGCTTGGGGATGAAGTCGAGCGCCCCCAGCTCGAGCGCGCGGAAGACGTTTTCCTTCTGGGAATAGCTCGAGACGACGATCACCGGCGTGGGCATCTTGCTCATCAGGATGCGCAAGAAGGTGAAGCCATCCATCTTCGGCATCTCTAGATCGAGCGTGATGACGTTGGGCTTCAGCGCCCCCACCAGCCGCAAGGCCTCCTCGCCGTCCGCTGCGGTGCCCACGACCTTGACCTCGGGCGTGCCCGCCAGCGCCTGAGCGATGCTTCGACGGTTGAACGCCGAGTCGTCGACGATCAGTACTTTGATCGGCTCCACCATCAGCCGCGTCTCCCCCCCGCGCCGACTGGACGCCGGTACACCAGGTCCTCCGTCAGGTGCACCAGCTCGAAGGCGGTCGACACGTTGAGCAGAGACTCCGAGTGACCCAGCATCAGGTACCCCCCAGGGAACAACCGATCGTACAGCATATCAATCACCCGGCGGCGCGACTGCACGTCGAAGTAGATCAACACGTTGCGACAGAAGATGGCGTCCACGCGTCCGACGATCGGCGCCGTACTTGCGTCAAGCAGGTTCAGCTGACCGAAATGGCATTTGCGCCGGATCTCGTCGTTGACCTGGTAGGAGCGTCCGCCACGATCGCCCCCGGGCACTTCCGTGAAGAACGCGTCTCGCACGTCGTCGGGTGTCGCCCGGAAGGATGCTCCGCGGTAGATGCCGGTGCGTGCGCGCGCCACGCTGCGGCGCGACAGGTCGCTGCCGATGACCCGCACGTCCCAGCCATCGAAGAGCCCACTCTGCTCGATCAGGATCGCGATCGAGTACACCTCCTCCCCAGTCGAACAGCCGGCGCTCCACACCGATAGCCGGCGCTTGTTGCGATTCGCCTCCCACAACCTGGGCAGCAGCTCGTCGCGGAAGGCGCGGAGCTGGTACTCCTGCCGAAACAGGTAAGTCTCCTTCGTGGTCAGCAGCTCGATGGCCTCTTCGACCTCCGAGCGGCCACGCAGGTTGAAGCGGAGATACTTGTAGTACTCGTCGAATCCACTCAGATCGAGCGCTTCCACGCGCTCGCTCAGGCGTCGCTCGAACAGATAGGCGGCGTCATCGTCGAAGTGCAGCCCGGCGTACTCATTGAACGCGTCACGCAGCAGCCGAAACTCGTCCGGACGGATGCGCCAAGGGCTACCGAAGTCGTCGCGAATTCGCTTCACGAGTCCTTCCGGGTGGCGGCCCCTGGCGGTGGCGTGGTGGTGCGTCGACCGGAGGCGGACTCCAGCGCCATCAAGGCGCGCTGCACGGCTTCTCGAACCAGCGGCTCGGACTCCGTGACGAGCCGCGCCTTGAGTAGCTCCAGGGTGCTCGCTCCGCCGGTCCGCCCGAGCAGATCTGCTGCGAGTCGACGTACGTCCCAGGCCTCGTGGTCCAGACAGGCGCCGAGGTGCGTCACCACGCGAGGATCCCGCTGCTCGGCCAGCACTCGAACCGCAGCCTTGACTACTTCGGGATCCGGATGGCTGAGCGAGTCGATCAACGCCTCGATCGCGCGGCCCTCCTGCCCTGATCCGCTGAGGCTGAGTCGACCAAGCGCCTCGACGGCAGACACCGCCGCCATCGCGGCCCCAGAGCGCGCGAGCGGCTTGAGCACCTCGAGAGCGCGCGGGTCAGCCGTATCCCCAAGGGAATGCAGCGCAGCAGCCACCAGGATGTCGTCCCCGGACTTCTCGATGAGCTGTAGCAGACGCTCGACGCCAGCAGGGCTACCGTCCGGGCGGCGAATCCTGCCAAGCCCACGCACCGCCGCGAGCTGCACGTCGCGCTCTTCGTCGGTGAGCGCGAACACCACGATCTCCACGCCGCGCTCGCTAGGGATCCGACACAGCGCGTCCACCGCCGCTCGCCGTACGGCCATCGACGAGTTGTTCAACGAGTCCGAGAGGTAGTTCAAGTCCTCCTCGAGCCCACCAAGCACCTCGCCACCGAGACTCGCGATCAGCGTCGCGACGAGCAGCCCGCCGTCAGGCTCGGCAGCATGCTGCCTTGCCAATTTCCGCGCGGCTTCAGGAAAGCTCGCGGCGGAAGTGTTCAGGCTCTGGGCTGCAGCCGCGCGGAGCCCAGGGGGTACGTCAGTACGGAGCCAGCGCGACGCGGGCTCGAGGGCGCGCTCGTCGTTGATCTCGGAGAGGGCCAGCAGCGAAGCCTTGACGATGGCCGGCTCACCCGACTCGAGCCCCTGGAGCACCACGTCGGTCCCGCGCCGGTTGTCGTTGCTCCTGGTCGTGGCAAGCAGGCGACCGAGCAGCGTGATGGCAGCGATGCGCGAGGTCCTGGGGCCATCGGCCGCCAGCTGAACCAGGGGCGCTACGGCGTCGGCACCGATCATCAGCAAGGCCTGCTCGGCCTCCCCCGCGAGCGCGTCATCCTCGAGCGCCGGGATCGCCGCTTCTGCGGCATCCCGGCCGCCGAGGGCTCCGCACACCAGGAGCGCCATGCGACGACTGGCTTCATCGTCTCCAGGCGTGATCGCCAGGTACATCAGCTTCTTGCGGGCGCCGGCGCTCAGTCCCTCCAGGGCCCGGCGCACGGAGCCTTCCGCGGATACCCCGGTTGCGGCCAGGTCACTCACGCTTTGCAGCGCCGCGTTCCAGGTCGCCCCGCGGGCGTTGTTGAGCGCGGCCACCAGCGGCCCCGCGGCGCGAGGATCCTGGCAGCGCCCGGCGGCGATCAACGCGGAGCGCGCCAGCACACGGTCCGCGAGCAGTGACTCGACCTGCTCGAAGCGCAGGATCACTCCGAGTCGGTTCAGACCATCCAGCGCTGCCAAGCGCATGAACTGATCTTCCACGCTCAGACACCGCTCGAGGAGCGCCACGGCCTCCTCGATCGAGGCGGTGCCGATTCCCGCGATCGCCTCGACCGCCGCCGCGCGGACGTTCGGATCCTCATCGTCGAGCAAGCGCTCGAGACCGCCGAGGGCGCGGGCGGAGCCGGTCATCGCCAGGGCCTCCGCTGCCAGCTTGCGCCCGTCTGCGTCGAGCGTCGGCAGCGCCTCGCTCAGGGCCGCGACCGCTGGCTCTCCATAACGACAGAGCGCTTCGACAGCTGCGTTACGCAGCCCGACGTTCTCTCCAGGGCGCAGCGCCTCGACCAGAGCCCCCAGGGCCTCGGAGTTCGGGGCGACTCGCCCCGCGACCGCCACGGCCTCCTTCCGCACGCGCCAGTCCGGGTCCCCAAGCGCCTGCATCAACAGCCGCACCCGATCTGCACCACCGTGAGTCACCAGCAGCGACGCCGCCTGGCGGCGTTGCTCCGGTTCGCTGGACACCAGCGCGAGTTCGAGATCGGGAAAGGAGATCACGTGTTGGCCTTGCTCCCTTGAGGCAACTGAGCAGCGCGCTGCAGATCCGCTGGGTCGAGGCCCAGCGTGAGCTCGTCGAAGCGTCCAACGTCGAGCACGAAGGTCAGCACACCGTCGTGACTGGTTACCCCCACGATGCCCCGCACGTGGTCTCCCGAGCCCAGGCTCGGCGCTGGACGCAGCGCCTCGCCAGCAGTGCCGAAGACCTCCGTGACGCGATCCACGATCAGCCCGACGGTGCGCCCACCGCAGTCGACCAGGATCCATTTCTCTCGGCGTTCATCGCGGGCCTCGCTCACTCCGAAGCGCGCTCGCAGGTCGATCACTGGCAGCACCTCACCGCGATGATCGGCGACGCCGGCGACCACGAACGGCGCGTGCGGGAGTTCGGTGAGCCCGAGCGGGTTGACGATCTCCCGCACCGCGCTGATCGGCACGGCGTAGCTGACGTCTCCAACGACGAAGCCGACCAGGCTCTTCGCAGAGACGGGGCGATACTTCTGACTCACGCCATCCTCCGGCTACTGGCTAGCTCAGCCACGGTTGCCCCCTGACACGATACTCCCCAGATCCAGCAGCACGATCACCGCGGCGGCGGGGCGGGCGATCCCCATCACGTGCTCCGACACGTCGCCACCAAGCACGCTCTGGGCGATCTCGATCTCCGCCTCCGCGAGCCGGATCACCTGCTTCACCTCATCGACCATCAGACCCACGACCTCGCCTGAGTTGGCGATCGCCAGTAGAATGCGGCTCCGGCGCGACAGCGGCGCCTCCTCCAGGCGCATGCGACGGCGCAAGTCGATCACCGTTACCAGCAGGCCGCGCACGCTACACACGCCGAGCACGTCGCGACCGGCGCGGGGCACTTCGGTGATCGGCGGAGGACTCAGGATCTCCCGAATGCGTGTGAGCGCGACGGCGTAGACCTCGCCCGCTAGCACGAACGCCAGGTACTCGCGGATCACTCCGCGATCTCCCACCTCCGCCGAGACGATCGGCTCGGGCTTGTTGGTGCGAGTGAGTTCAGCCATTGCTCCTCATCAACTCACGCGGAGCTTCGATGCCCGCCAGGACCTCTTCGATCAGCGCTGCAGCATCGAGCACTAGGCCCACCTTCTGGTCTTCCATCTCGGTTGCGCCGGCGAAGCCGCGAACGGAGGCGAGGCTCTCCCCGAGCGCCTTGATCACGATGTCTTGCTGCCCCACCAGATGATCCACTACCAGCCCTAGACGGCGGTTGCCTACTTCCGTCACCACGACGAAGCCTCGACCATCTCGCGCCCCCTTGAGTTGAAAGAGTTGCCGAAGGCGGCACAAGGGGAGCGTGGTTCCGCGCAGCGTCATGACCTCGCGCCCGTCGACGACACGGATCCCGCGCTCGTCGAAGGCGATGGCTTCGCTGACGCTGGAGAGCGGAATGGCAAACACTTGCCCGCCCACGCGGATCACCAGCGCGCTGACGATGGCCAGGGTGATCGGCAGCGTGATCGTCATCTTCGTGCCGATACCGCGCTCGGAATGCACGTCGATCACGCCGCCCAGCTTGGCGATGTTCGTCTTGACGACGTCCATGCCGACTCCACGTCCGCTGAAGTCGCTCGCCTCCTCCCGGGTGCTGACTCCGGGCAGAAAGATCAGCGCCAAGATCTCCTCGCGCGTGAGGTCCCCTACGTCCTCCTGGTCCACCTTACCGATGCGCACGGCCTTGTCGAGGAGCGCCGCCTCATCGATGCCAGCTCCGTCATCTTCGATCTCGATCATCACGTGATTGCCCTTCTGGTAGGCATTCAACGCGATTGTACCCGCTGGCGGTTTCCCTACGGATTCACGCTGCCGCGACCCCTCGATACCGTGGTCGATGGCGTTGCGAATCATGTGCATCAGCGGGTCGCTGAGTTCTTCGACGATCAGCTTGTCGATCTCGGTCTCGGCGCCCGTGATGACCAGGCGGATCTCCTTCTGGACCTCACGGCTGATCTGCCGCACGACGCGAGCGAGACGATCGAAGACCTGTCCGAGCGGCACCATGCGCACCTCGAGGATACCTGCCTGCATCTCGCTCAGCCGTCGGTCGAAGGTGCGATGCAGGCGATGCAGCTCGGAAGCGAGCTGACGCATGCCCTCGCCGCGGAGCCGCTCTGCGGTGCGTGACAGGGCCCCCCGCACGATCGCCAGCTCACCCACGATGTTCATCAGGTGGTCGAGCTTGCGGATGTCGACGCGCACCGTCTGGGTGACGCTGCGCAGGCTCCCCTGGGTCTCCTGGGGGGCGATCTCCGAGTGACGCGCACGGGGTACGACGGAGTCTGGTTTTGGCGGCACCACACTGGTCACCGGCCCCTGCCCCGTGAGGCCAGGAGGCGGGATCGTGGCGCTCGTGACGCGGCGCCGCGGCACCTCCTCGATCACGATGTGCTCGGCGCCGAGCGATGCGCGCAAGGTCGCCAGGTCGTCCGACGACGCCATCAACAGGTCGAGCTCGATGGTGTCGGGGCTCGTGGCTTCGCCAGTGGGCAAGTAGGTGATGATCTCGCCGTGAGCCTTGCCCCGCTGCTTGATGTCCTCGAGCGCCTTGTCGATCGTCGCAAGATCGAAATGCACCCGCAGGCGGAACAGCCCAAGCCCTTGCTCGACGTTGGTGCGGAGTCGGTGCTCCTCGTACTCCGTGAGCACCGCCATGATGCCGGGGTCGAGGTCATACTCGGCGATGGGGTGCGAGACGGACGGCGCCGACTGGCCCATGCTCGCGATGCGCACCAGCAGCTCGTCCAGCTGCGGGATGGGTTCGTCGCTGTGCTCCCGCTCGGCGGTCAACACGTGCCCGAACAGGTCCACGGCCTCGAACAGCAGATCGAGCACGTTGGCGCTCAGGCTGATGCGCCCGAGACGCAGGTCGTCCAGCACGTCCTCGAGCTCGTGAGACAGCTGGCCCATGCGGCTAGCGCCGAACAGGCCGGCGAGCCCCTTCAGTGTATGTACCGCACGGAAAGCCTCGTTGACCAACGAGGGGTCGCTGCGGCCGCCCTTCTCTGCCGCGTCGAGGCTGAGCAAGCTGCGACTCAGCTGCTCGATGATCTCCTGTGCCTCGCTGAAGAACTCTTCGCGGGCCTTGTCGCCTATCTCAGCCACCGTCCTGACCTTGGTTGGCCTTGCCTGCCTCGAGCTGCTTCTTCACCTCTTCGCACAGCGCCTCCGGACTGAACGGCTTGGCGAGGTAGCCGGTCGCACCCAGCTTGAACCCACGCTCCATGTCCTTCTCAGACTTCTGTGTGGAAATTAAGAGCACCGGAGTCCCGCGATGGCGCTCGTTCTTGCGCATGAACTGCAAGAGCTCGAGCCCGTTGATGTCTGGCATGTTGATATCGGTGATCACCAGATCGTACGGCCCACGAGGCAACAGCCGCAGCGCATCGAAGCCACTACCCGCTTCGACGACCTCGACCTCCTCGAGCTGCGGCTCGGACTCCAGCGCGCTGCGCACGAAGGAACGCATCGACAACGAGTCTTCCACCACCAACACGCGCATCATTTCTCTCCCTTGGTTCCCTCTGCCTGGGCATCGGGGATCCCGGCGTCGGCTGGCGCAGGCGGCTCGAGCTCGTAGTTCTGCATCAGCCAGTTCTCCAGATCGGCCCACAGCTGCGGAGCATCTGCCCCCACGTGCTGAGCCGAGTGCCGGGTCGTAGCGTACTCCTTCAAGGTGCCGTGGCGCGCCATCTTCACCAGAGAGCCGAGTGGCGCTCGGGAGACGTTGTCACCATTGCCCGAAGCAAAAAAGGTGGGCAGGCCGCGTACCTCGGCATAGGCCGTGTAGACGTCTTGACCCTCGAGGCGCGCTCCAGGACACACCAGCGCGAGAGCAGCCACTTTCGGCTGACGCGCCGCGACCCGGGCGATCAGCGTCGCCCCGAGGGAGCTACCGACCAGCGTGATGTGGTGTGGCGATACCCCCTCTAGACCGAAGCGGATCGCGGCCTCGATGTCCTTCTCCAGGTCAGGAATTTCCTTCTGGGTCATCGCCCCCCAGTCGAGGACCATTCCGCCCGCGGCAGACTTGCTGTCACCGTGACCCCGCAGATCGACATTCACCACCCGGTACTGCTTCGGTGCCACCGCGAGACGGTCGAGCAACGGATTCCACTCCCCCCGATCCCCGCGAAAGCGGTGAACCAGGACCAGCAGGGGCGCGCGCTTGGAGTCGGCGGGGAGCAGGTCCGCCGTCAGAGGCACCGTGTCCGAAGCCGCGAAGCTGACCTGCTCGAGCTTGAGAGCCGTGGGCGCGGTGGTGACGCTGGCGGAGCTGACCGGTGCGCTCTGCGTCGGGTTGGGGGTGAGATGCTCTTCCTCGCAGCTGCAACCGCCCGCCAGCCACGTCGCCGCCAGCACCAGGCCCAGCCGCAGGGGTCCGCTGCTCACATCGGGGAGTTGGATAAACCTGCGCATTCGCAGGAGATGTTAGCCTGGAAGCGGCTCTGTCCCCAGCTTCGATTGGTCGCTGGTGGGCAGCTCGAGGCACAGGCGAGCGCCGCCTTCGCTGCGGTTCTCGGCCCATGCCTTGCCGCCGTGAGCCTCGGCGATGCGCCGAACCAGCGCCAGACCGAGACCTAGACCCCCACCCCTGCGGCGATGAAAGGCTTGAAACGCGCGTTCGAGCTCTCCCTCGGAGAAGCCCGGTCCGGAGTCGAGCACCCGGACGACGAGCACTCCGTCAGCGCTACGCTCGACCTCGATGCGCTCGACGCCACCGGCGTGGCGCCTGGCGTTCTCCAGCAGGTTGGCGAGCGCTCGGGCGATCAACGTCGGGTCCACGCGCACTTCGGCTCGCTCGGTGCGATCGGTGATCGGCACCTGCTCGAGCCCAGCGCGCTCCCGGGCGCGTTCGACCAGCTCTGCCAGGGGAAGCGTTCGCGGGTCGAGCTGCTGGAAGTCGAGCCGAGAGGTCGCGATGAGCTCGCTCATCAGGCGATCGATCTCGAGCACCTCTTGCTCGACGTCGTCGAGCAGTGCGGCGTCTGGGTTCTCCCGCAGCAGCTCCACCAGCACCCGCAGACGCGCCAGCGGCGTCCGCACCTCGTGGCTGACCGCGGCGAGCAGCTCCTTGTGCTCTTGAAGCTGGCGCTCGATGCGACCCGCCATGTGGTCGATGGCTTCGGCAAGCACGCCCACCTCCCCGGCCTCCCGCGGGGTCAGGTGCGTGCGGCTGGAGAGCTTGCCTTCGCCGATCTCTCGCGCGGTATCCACGAGGCGACTGAGCGGTCTCGTGAAGCGCCTGGCGAAGAAGCCGGCAGACATCCAGAGCACCATGGTGGCCACCCCCAGGGTGATGAAGAACGTCCGCACGGCGTGGGGCGGCGCGTGGCTCCGCATGCACACGTTCACCGTCCCCAGCGTGCCGCGTACGTCGCGCACCGGCACCACCATGTCCGGATCGGCGCAGCGACCGCTCGAGTCGACCACGACCCCGGCCTGATCCTTCAGTTCTATATCTACGCGGAAATTATATCCCATCGACCGCATCAGCTCGGCACGCTCCGCGGGTCGGTCCCAGACCCGCGCGAACCGCTCGCCGACGAAGTGCGAGATCCCTGTCTGCTCCGCCTTCCAGGGGGTAGCTCCCCCGACCAGCAGACGCCCGGCGGTACCGGCCACGAACATCATCACGAGCAGCGTCATGCCCAGCCAGAAGAACAGGCGTCGATGCAGCCGCGCCTTGAGCCAGAAGCCCCAGCGGCCGCCGGTGTGGGACCAGTGCCCGTGGCCATGCCAGTGGTGATGGGCCCATGGGGGTCCCCTCCGCGCGCCGCGCAGGCGGCGCATGTCTCGCACACGCTCCGCCCGCCGTCGACGTCTCTCGTCGCGGTCACTCATCTGCGTCGCCGAACCTGCTGGACGCTGGCGCTCACGGGTTCACCCCGGCCGCAGCAAACACATAGCCGACCCCACGTACCGTGCGGATACGCTCTTTGCCCAGTGTCCCCAGCTTCTTGCGCAGATGAGACACATGCACGTCGACCGTGCGCTCCCCGACCGCGACGTCGCTCCGCCCAGCCTCATCGAGCAGGCGCGCCCGTGGGATCACGCGCCCCGGGCGGCGCATCAGCACGACCAGTAGATCCAGCTCGAGCCCCGTCAGCTCGAGGAACTCACCATCGAGCTCCGCCCGCCGCTCCGCTGGATAGACCACCAAGCCATCGACGCAGAGCCGCTCATCACCCAGCTCGTTGCGCACCCTCCGCAGCACCGCGCGCACCCGCGCAAGCAGCTCCCGAGGACTGAACGGCTTCGGCAGATAGTCGTCGGCGCCGAGCTCCAGCCCCACCACGCGATCCGTCTCGTCGCCCTTTGCGGTCAGCATGATGACCGGGATACTATTATCCTCACGGATACGCTTCAGCACCTCGAGGCCGTCCATCCCGGGCATCATCACATCCAGCAACACCGCGTCGTAGGCGCCCCGCGACAGCATGGCGAGCCCCTGGCGGCCATCCCCCGCGTGCTCCGACGTCACGCCGTTCTGCGTGAGAAACCCCTGAAGGAGCTCGTACAGTCGCTTGTCATCATCGACGATCAGTAGCTTCACGGTCGCTCCAGTATCCTGCGCCCCACTACCGCAGCCCCGCCCCCGCCGCCAGGCAGCGCCCAACTCTCGTCGAGCGCTGCACCGTGCAGCAGTCCGCGGTCATGGCTGCGTCGCCGGCGGAGGCCCTGGCGGAGGCGGCGGGCTCGACCACGGTGGAGCGGACCACGGCGGCGACCGCCAGCCGCCACGACCCCACGCAGGGCCATGACCCCAGTCGCCCGGCGGCGACTGGTAGTCGGGGGCCGATTGCGCTCGGCGTCGATCGGCTGCATCCAAGCAGACGTCCGCGACATGACGCTCGAAGTAGCTCCGCCGCATGTCATGGTGGCGGTGCATGCGGAAGGCGAGGCTGGCGAAGCCGCCGGCGAAGCCTAACAGGGCGCCCAACAGCAGCAGCACCTTGATCACACGATGACGAGCGTGTCGCATCACCAGCGCTCCTCTCCGCGAAAGCCGCCAAACGGTAGATCTCCGCGGTCGATCCAGTCGGCGAGCTGGGCCCGCTGGCCTTGATCCAGGGCCGCGTGAGTCCTGCTCAGCGCCCCGACCGCGGTCTTGCGGAACTCGCTCAGCAAGTCGTCGTGCTGCGAGAACAGCTGCCCGAGGCGTTCTACGTCCAGCTCCTCGCTGCGCAGCGCCTTGGATATTTCCTTGCGGCTATCTGCTAGCTGGCCACGTAGCTTGCGCCCACCGTCCATGATCTCCGCGATCGCCGCCTGCAGCTCTCGCTCCTGGCCGGGGCTCGTCTCCAGGCGCTCGAAGACCCTGCGCAACGCCATGTCGCGGAAGTGACCACGAAAGCCGCGGCGTCCGCCGTGCCCGTGGCGATGACGATGCTCACGCCCTGGGCCGCACGGACCTCCACACGGTCCCGCCCAGGACCCCTCGCCCGCATGAGCAAAGGCCATGCGGTGCCAACGCTCGCGGCGAATCACCGCGAACAAGCCGGCCAGACAGGCCGCTCCAAACAGAAAACCAAACATCGAGACTCCTTTCAGTGTCATTGGCTCGACGTCTGGAGCTTGAGGCGGGTCGATTAAGGCCAACGCCCCGCGATTGTTAAGAAGTGTTGTCCCGCGCCGAAAGCGCGAGAGCCAGGGCTCGACCCTGGCTCTCGTGGTTCAACGGTACGGGTTGAACAGCGGATCCTCCTTCGGCGGAGGCGGCTTCTCCTCGGGCGGCTTCTCCTCGGGCTTCTCCTTCTTCTCCTCGGGCTTCTCCTTCTTCGGAGGCGGGGCCCAGCGGTAGTATCCGCGCGGTTTCTTCTTCTCCTCCGTGTCTTCAGGCTCGGCACTCGCAGAGGGAGCCGCTGAAGGTGCGGCGCTGGCGTTCACACTCGCCGTCACTTCAGCCTCGGGGATCACGGCAGCCGCGCTAGCGGGCTCTGCGGCCACCGGAGCCGAAGGCGTCGGCATGGCCGCGGCCACCTCCGGTTGAGCCCGATTGCAGCTCCTCACCCCAAACAAGACGGCCACCACTCCGAGCGCCGCGACGCCGATGAAGGCGAACATCCAGCGCCCGCGCTCCGGAGGCTGCTGCGGCAGCTCGCGCACTTCGAGGATATCGGACACGTCCTCGAGCTGCTCCGCGGAGTCTGGCGCTGGCTCGAGGCTGCTGTCGCGAGTCAGCGCTTCGCGCACCAGCGCCTGGCGCGAATCCAGGGAGTCACCCAGCACCTGCTTGCAGTAACTCGCCACCGTCTCCCGGGAGGCCAACACATCCAATTGCCGCGCGGTTTTTTCCAGGTGCTCCGCGAAGTCTGCGCAGGTGGGGTAGCGGTCGTCGGGCTCTCGCTCCAGCGCCTTCATCACCGCCGCCTCGAGCTCCTCGGAGATGGAGGGCTCTATCTCGCGAATCGGCGGTACCCGGTCGTTGAGCAAGCGGGTCAGCGTGTCGACCTCGTTGCTGCCGCGGAAGAGCCGACGACCGGTGAGCGCCTCCCACAGGACGATGCCCGCGGCGAACACGTCGGCGCGACGGTCGACCTCCTTGCCGGTCGCCTGCTCCGGTGCCATGTACGCCAGCTTGCCCTTCATCTGCCCGACCCGCGTGGAGGTCAGGCGCTGAGAGGCTCGGGCAATCCCGAAGTCGAGGATCATCGAGTTACCCGAGGTCCCGACCAGGATATTCTGCGGAGAAACGTCTCGGTGAACGAGCCCTCGCGGACTGCCGTCCGCGTCGGTCAACTCGTGCGCAGCGTGCAGACCGCCCAGCGCGTCCAGGACGACGCGAATCGCGATGCCCTGATCCAGTCGCCCGTTCTCCTCGTGCTGCGCCGCGTGGACGAGCAGGTTGGAGAAGGCGCCTCCCTCGACGTACTCCATCACCAGACACAGGCCCTGAGGTGTCTGATCGATGTCCAGTGTCGGCACCACGTGGGGGTGGCGGATCTCCGCGACGAGCCGCGCCTCGTCGAGGAACATGTTCACGAACTCCGTTTCCTCGGAGAGGTGCGGGTGCAGTCGCTTGATCGCCACCAGACGCTGAAACCCGCCCAGCCCCCCCAGGTACGCCAGGTACACGGTCGCCATGCCGCCAGACGCGAGCTCGCAGATGACCTTGTACCGACCGATTCGCTCGCCGGCTTCGATGCTTTGCTGAACGCTCATCGAGTTCCTTGGCGCCCTCCCGAGGTGCGAAAAATTCCGCTTCCAACAGTGTTTCTCAACCGCGTCACGCTCGCAAGCCCCGCAGTTGACCAGGGGAACGCTTCGTGTGCCCCGCGCTCCCACCAGGAGAGCCTCGCGAAGCGTGGAGGTACGGAGCGGAACGTCTCCACTCCGACGACCAGTGGTCGATCGCGGGGGGTGAGGCGCGCCGTCTCGCCGCAAACCCGCACAGCGCGCCCCGTGCTAGCGCCCGTTTCCCAAAAAAATGACCGGTCAGCGGCGCGCGCCCGTGAGTCAGCCTGAGACGACCTCGGGCAGCCTCGGAGTCTCGCCAAGATGGAAGATTCTGTGGCGCGCGCCTCCGACGTGGAAAATCCGGGTGCGATCGACGAATCGAACAGCGTTCCGCAGCACAACGTTGCGGTCTGGAGAGGCGCTCCGGCGGACCGCCAAGGGCAGGGCCGAGCGCGCGATGAAGCACCAGCCGTGAAAGCGTGTTAGGTGCGAGCACCCCCTCGCGCGGTCATGCGCAACATTCGAAAGGACCACCATGCGTCGCTCGCTCGCCTTGTTCGCTCTGTTGGCTTGTACCGTTCCTGGCCTGGATGCGTCGGCTGCCACCTGGCACAAACCGACCCTCGCTCAAGGCACGGTGACGCGCGGAACCACGCTGTCCAAGGTCGCCGACCGGTACCTCGAATCCTCGAGGAAAAGCCTCGGGCTAGGTCAGGCGCAGCTGGTGCTGCAGCGGGAGCTCGCGCTGCACGGCAGTCACACGGTGCGCTTCCGGCAGGTCTACAAGGGCCTGCCCGTCCTGGGCAAGGCGGTCGTCGTGCGCCTCGACGCTGCCGGCGAGGTCCAGCGAAGCGTGGTCGAGGTGGCTCGCGGTCTGGACCTCGACGTCACACCGAGGCTCAGCCAGGACGAAGCGCTCCAGCGGGCAGCTCAGCTCCAGCTGACGGCGTCGCTGGCTGCTCCTCGCTTCGAGCTAGCGGTGTTGCCTGGCGCCTCTGCGGCATACCTGGTCTGGCAGGTCGATGTACCCAGCGAGCGAGGCGGGTTCCGCTACCTGATCGACGCCCACGACGGCACGCTCCGGGGAGGTGGTCCGCTGGCGCGCAGCGCTCAGGGTCGAGTCTACGAGAAGGACCCCGTGACCACACCGACGCTGGTCGACACCGAGCTGCTGGAGCTGGTCGCGGGGACGCCCCAGCACCTGAACGGCTGGAACGGCAACCTCACCGTGACCAACTACGTGAGCGGTGATCCGAACCAGGGGCAGGTGACCGTCGAGCAGGTGCTCGAACCCAGCGCGGGCGAGGACTTCCTCTACGACCCACCCCAGGATGCAACCGACGCCAAGGACGCCTTCGCGCAGGTGAACCTCTACTACCACCTCACCCGCATGAAGACCTTCTACGAGACGGAGCTGGGCATCGACATGAGCGCCAACAGCTGGAAGCTGGTCGCGGTGGCGAACATGCAGGAGAACGGCTCGCCGCTCGACAACGCCTTCTTTTCTCCCCAGGGAATCAACTCCGGAGCGTTCAGCGCCCCGAACATGATCGCGATCGGACAGGGCTCGAGCGTCGATTTCGCCCTGGATAGCGACGTGTTCCTCCACGAGTTCACGCACTACGTCAGCGACAACGCCATCGGCTACAATGGCGGTCAGACCGCGACCAGCGAGTACGGGCTCTCCCCCTGGGGTGGCGCCATCGACGAGGGCATCAGCGACTACTTCGCCTGCACCGAGAACGACAACGCCCTGCTGGGAGAGACGTCGCTGGGAGCACTCGGCGCGGAGCGCAACCTCGAGGACACGGCGAAGAGCTGCCCCGGTGATCTCGTTGGCGAGGTGCACGCCGATGGCGAGTTGATTGGTAGCCTCGGCTGGACCTTACGCAAGGAGTTCGGCAAGTCAGTGGCGGACCGGCTGGTCTGGGGCGCCGCGAGCTTGCTCGTGACGTCGTCGACCTTCGGTGACTTCGCGCGAGGCATCCAGCAGACCGCCGCCGACCTGAAGCAAGACGGGGACCTGACCGACGCGGACCTGACGCGGATCGACGAGATCATCGCCACGCGGGGCCTCGATGATTGCGACAACGAACTCAGCCTGACCGAGGGCGAGTCGATCGCCACGAACATGCTGGGCCTCGACATCGTCGCCCAGTTCATCGGCGGCGGCTGCCAGCAGGCCAAGCAGTTCGTCAGCCTGAGCAGCCTGTTCCACTTCCAGGCGACGCCCAAGGCCGACGCCAAGGCGATCCGCTTCAAGGTTGACCTGTTCCCGGATCGGGCCAGCGGTCTCGACTGGGGGATCTACGTGCGCCGCGGCGAGCACGTCGGCTTCAAGTCTCAGGGCTTCATCCCCGAGATCTCCGATTTCGACTACGCCGTGGAGCACCTCGACACCCGAAGTGGGGAGATCGTGATCGACGAGAACAGCGACCCGCCGTTCGATCCAAGCGTCACCTATCACATGGTGATCGGTCACCAGAACTGCCCGCTCAGCTCCCCCGAGGTGAGCTTCGAGAGCCTCGACGAGACTCCGATTGGCGTCGGGGGCGCGGGCGGGGCCGCGAGCGGCGGAACGGGTGGCATGGCGAGCGGCGGAACGGGTGGTGTCGCCCCGACCGGTGGCGCTGGTGGCACCAACGGCGTGGACGACGCGGCCGACGAGACCACGGGCTGTGGCTGCGCCGTGCCTGGCACGTCGTCCACCCCCTCGGGCTCGCTCCTCGCGCTCGCGCTGGGTCTCGGGGCGTTCATTCGGCGCCGCCGCAGGCGCTGAGCGAGACAGCCCGCGGCGGTGAGTCAGCATCCTCACCGCCGCCGCTGCCGACCTGAAGCAGCAGCTAGTCCCGTTGACGCTCGCGGGGCAGGAGCTCGCGCAGTAGCCACGCTTGAGCGAATAGCGACCGTTCGATGGCGTTGAGGCGCTCCACGTTGCGGCCCAAGAGCATCAGCGGGAGCGCGATGAACAGCAGGTTCCCCACGGCAAGGAGCACCAGAATCGGAGTCTCGCTGAGCGTCGCGAAGCTGGTGGCGATGTAGGCGGTCGCATCGCTACCATAGGTCGCCGGGAGGAGTCCGAATCTCATCAGCAGGCTCGGGCCGAGCATGCTGAAACACGCGAGCGCCACGTGTGCAGCAAGAAACCGCGGCTCTGGCCGGCTGTTGGTCACCAGAACCACGTTCGCGGCGAGGCTGAACCCAGGCACGTAGATCCACGGCCCCAGCACGAAGGAGAAGGCGCCGATCGCCAGCGTGATGAAGCAACCGTTGATCAAGAAGTGCTTCGGCTGCGTCCAGCCGAAGAAGCCCATCAGACCAACCCATGCCGCGGCCAGGCAACCGAACAGCAGCAGCAGCGCGAGCTGGGTGCCCGAGACGCCGGGGAACGCAACCAGGATCGCGCCCTGGATCACCATCGCAAGCGCGAAAGCCAACGCTCCGAGCCGCGAGCCGCGAGCACGCTCCTGAGCTCGAAGCCGCGCGTATTCGTCCCCGGCAGGACCGGCGAAGACCTCCTCCGCGCGCTCGAACAAGGTCCCGATGAGGCGCAACGCGGCCTGGTCGTCGGGGTCCAGCGCCAGCGCCCGGCTGAGCTCCTCGACCGCCCGTGTGCGAGCCTGGGTCGCCTTGCGTGGACTCAGCAACGCGTCGGCCAGAGCCAGCTCGGCAGCGACGCGGTGCGCACGGGCACGCAAGCGGTCACGCTGCTCGATGACGTGGCCGCTCAACAGCATATCGAGACGCTCCGACAGCTCCCGGGCGCTCCCCAGGCGGTCGGCCGGGTCCGCGGCACAGGCCTCCTCGCACAGGCGCCGCAGCGCCCCCTCGACTGTTCCCGCACGGAAAGATGCGACAGGCAGCTCGGCCTCCGCCGCGAACCACGCGTCGACGATCTCGGCCAGCACCCTTCCCAGACCCCAGACGTCGGATGCACGGGTCGGTTCAGCGCCCGCCCGCACTTCGGGAGCCAGGGACTCCCACTGCAGCCACTGACTCGCGACCGGTACCTCGCCGGCAAGCAGCGCAGCGAAGATGGGCAGCCGGGCGGCTCGCTGTAGCTCGACGCGTTTTCGTCCCTGGATGTTCTGCGGCGGGCGAGCGACCCACCAGTCGGTGATGTAGACATCGCCGAAGTTCCCCAGCAGGAGCGCGTCGGCTTGCAGGCTGGCGTGGATCACGTCCAGGCGGTGGGCAGACTCGATCACCAAGCAGGCGCGGGAGAAGTCGCCAAGCAGCCGCTCCAGCGGGTACTGGGCGCCAACCTCCGGAGCTCCAGCTCGCAGCCCGACGAGGACATCTGCAAGACTACGGCCCTCGTTGTGGGCGAGCACGAGATAGGGGGGTCGCTCGCAGAGCGCGTGGATCGCGAAGACTCCTGGGTGCTCCAGCCAGCTGAGCGCGAACGCGGTGCGAACGAAGCAGGCCCGCGCAGAAGCTTCATCGACGTCGGTGCGTGGACGTCGCAGGGTGACGGGCCGCTGAAGGACGCCATCGTATCCACGATAGCTCTCGCTCCACGCGTCACGCCGAATCAGCTCACCCTCACTGAATCGCCCCCCTGGGAGCAGCCGCATCTCGGCGGCTCCCGGGGTCGTCTCCGCTTCTTCAGGAGAGGTCGCCACCACGGGCAAGCCTACTCCCCAGCAGGACACGGATCCATGCGTCGAGCACCTCGCGTCGCATGCTGCTAGGCTCGCCGGTCGACATGAGTCGCGATGCGCCTCGAGACCCTCCTGGGCAGATCGGCCAACCCGCGGGGGAAGCGACCACCGATCGAGGCGCTGAAGAGACGTTGCCTGCCACCAAGGCGCGCACTGCCCTCGGACTTGCCCTGCAGAGTCAACCGGGCCGCTTCGAGCTGATCGGCCACCTGGACGAGGGCGGGATGGGTGAGGTGCTACTCGGCGTCGATCAGGCGCTGGGGCGACTCGTCGCCGTCAAGCGCCTCCACGCTCGCCTCGAGCACAACCTGGAGCAACGTGCGCGCTTCACGCGGGAAGTGCGGATCCAGAGTCGCCTCAACCACCCGGGCGTGGTCCCGCTGTTCGAGGCTGGTTCGAATCAGGGCCTGCCCTATTTCGCGATGAAGCGCGTACACGGACGCGTGCTGAGCGAGATCCTGGCCTCGAGCCGGCTGGGGGACGAGTCCACCCTCGAGCGCTTCGATCAGTACCACTTGCTGCAGGACTTCACCCGCGTCGCGTGGACCGTCGCCTTCGCCCACAGCCGCGGGGTAGTGCATCGGGACATCAAGCCCTCCAACGTGATGCTCGGCGAGTACGGAGAGGTGTACCTCCTCGACTGGGGTGTGGCGAGCGAACGTCCAAGAGACGCTTCGCCGGTGACTCCGCTAGGAACCGCTCCGGCGGATCTCACCGATCCGTCTCAGGCGCTGGGCACCCCAGCGTACATGTCCCCGGAGCACGCCAGAGGCGGAGCGGGTCCCGAGCCCAGCAGCGACGTGTTCGCGCTTGGTGCGATGCTGTTCGAGGTGCTCACCCTCAAGCGACTCAACCCGGGCTCCGGCGCGAATGAAGCCATGCAACTGGCAGCCGCCCCGATCGAGAGGCGAGCCCTCGAGGTGATGAACACCGCCCAGGTGCCGCCACGGCTCCAGGATCTCGTGTTGCGCGCGGTCGCCTTCGACTCCGACGAGCGCCCCAGCGCCCGAGAGCTGGCGCTCAGCGTTGAACGTTTCCTGGCGGATCGCATTGACGTGGAGGACAGGCGTCAGCGCGCCGAGGCCGAGCGAGACCGCGCGATCCAGCTACTCGCCGAGCGCGAAGAAGGCCAGGTGCTGTCGGCTCTTCGGGCCCTGAACCACGCGAGCGCCCTCACTCCTGACGACGACGACGCGCCGACCCTGCTCGCCAGGTTGCTCCTGCGCGCGGATGAACTCGATCCACGCTATCGCGATGACCTGGGGTCACGCTTGCAGGCCCATCGCACCGACGCCGTGCGCTGGTCCCTCCGCGCCATGGTCCCTGTTGGGCTCTTCGCCGGAATGCTGCTCTGGGTCACCGGTGGCGCGCTGCTCGCGGTCTCACCCGCCATCCTGTCGTTCGTGCTGCTGGCTGCGTGGCTCGGCAGGGCCAGTCGGCTCACCAGGGTTCCCGACTGGCACTACTACGTGAGCGGACCCTTGGGAGCGCTGGCCGCCGCGAGCCTGACCGTCGTCGCAGGACCGTTCGCCTTGCCCCCGCTGGGCGTGCTGGCCCATTTCCCGCTGCTGTTCATGAACTCCAGGGCAGAGGCGCGGATGCGAGCAACGCAGATCGCGGTGGCCCTCAGCGCGATCTATCTGCCGTTCTGCCTTCAGTTGACCGGTGTCCTCCCCAGCACTTATCTCATGGAAAATGGCCACCTGGTGATCTCTCCCATCGGCTTCGAGGTCTCGCCTACCAGGCTGTGGTGGTTCGTTGCCGGCGGCAGCCTGGTGCTCACGACCGCGACGCTGGTCTTCCTCGGCCGCCTCTCCCAGAAGCTGGAGCGCGCCCAGCGCCAGCTGTTCGCTCAGCGCTGGGTGCTCTCGCGCATGGTGCCTCGCCTGGGGAATAGCCTGGAATCAGCCCCGCGGGACGCCACGGGGGGTTCGAGCGCGGGCGCCACGCATGCCCGAACTCACCTCGACCGCGGCGCCGACGCTTGAACCCGCCGTTGGGAGCCAAGGTATGCTCGCGTCCGATGTCTGCGCTTCAAGAAGTCCTGCTCCAGACCACCCCGCTCCAGGCTGCCTTGCTGCGCAGGCTGGTGAAGCTGCCGGCGCCGCTGCTGCGACGACTCGCCGGAGGGCCTCGGCCAGCGCTGGATGGACAGCAGCTGGCGCCCGAGGTCGAGCTGCTACTAGCGGCGCTGCGGCTCGCCGGTGAGTCGATGCCACAGGACACGGCGGTGGCAGACGCTCGACGAGAGGTCGCCATCACCTGGCCCGCCCTCGGTCCCACGTCTGCTCCCCTCGAGAGCGTGGAGGAGACCTTCATTCCCAACGCCGCTGGCGAGCCCATGCGCCTGCGCTGCTATGTTCCGCGAGGCACCAGAAGCCCGTCCCCGGCGCTGGTCTACTACCACGGTGGCGGGTGGGTGCTGGGCGACATCGATACCCACGACCCCGTGACGCGCTGTCTGGCGAACGACGCGAGGGTCCCGGTCTTCTCGGTGGACTACCGCTTGGCTCCGGAGCACCGGTTCCCTGCGGCCATCGAGGACGCCCAGGCCGCGTTCCGCTGGGTGAGGCGACACGCGCCCCGCTACGGCGTCGATCCCGGGCGCATCGCGGTGGGCGGCGACAGCGCGGGGGGTAATCTGGCCGCCGTGACGAGCCAGCAGCTTCGCGCGCGGAGTGAGCCGACGCCCTCCGCCCAGCTCCTGCTCTATCCGAGCACGGACTTCCGCATGCAAACGCGCAGCATGCAGGTCTTCGCCAAGGGCTACGTTCTCGAGCGTACGAACGTGGATTGGTACCGAGATCACTACCTGGGCGGCCAGAGCGCTACGCTCGACCCCCGCGCCTCGCCCCTGCTGGCGAGCGACTTCAGCAACCTACCTGCGACGGTGGTCGTCACCGCTGGCTTCGACGTGCTGCGTGACGAAGGCGAAGCCTACGCCGATGCCCTCCGCCAGGCAGGTGTTTCCGTGGAGTACCGCTGCGCACGAGATCAGATTCACGGCTTCGCAAACATGGCGGGAGCGGTGCCGAGCGCGCGGCGAGCGCTGAAAGAGGCGGCCAAGACGCTCCAGCGCTTGCTCACCCAGTGAGCCACCAGCGCTGAGACGCACAGCGACCAGCGCTGAGACTCGGAGCCAACTGCGCCGCCCTGCGCTGGACACGTCGTCGGCTGCCGGCGCCTTGCAGTGCGATCGGAACCGCTTCTCGCGTCCCCCTGGGCATGGAGACACCGCTCCTCACCCCCAACCGCGGGAGCGCGCGGGTAGACTGCCGAGGCAGGTCGAATAGCTCCGTAATCCCGAGTAGTTCCGCTACGAACACGGGGATGCATACACACACTCTGCCCTTGCCGCGGCCCAGCTGTGCTTTACTGTCCCGAGTTCGTGGACTCGAAGCCCCATAGCGCCGATGCACTCCGGCCACCTAGACCAGCTTCGGGTGAGGCGGATGGTGTCGGGACCGGTCACCCTGCCTCCCACATGGCTCCACGCCCCGGCAAGCCGGCGATGACGCCCAGCGAGCAGCGCAGCAACTCGCTCGCGCGACTGCGCGCGGCTGCCATGGACCTGGAGAAGGAAATTTCCCACAAGGAAATCGAGCAAGAGCGTCTCTCCAAGGAGATGTCCGAGGTGCGGAGCCTGCTCGTCCAGCAGCACCGCGCGCTGGAATCCCTGAAAGAGCAGCTCGAGTCGGAGCGCAGCCACGCCGCACAGGAGCTGCAAGAGGCTCGTCGAGCGAGCGAGCATCTGCAAGAGGAGCAGGACGCCTTCCTCGCGCTGTTGCTCGACGAGCACGAGCAAGAGCTGGAGAAGCTGCGCGGCGAGCGCGACGACGCGCTGGCCCAGAGCGCGATGGCGGAACACACCCGCCGCCGCGTCTCCGCGGAGCAAGACCTCGCCGCCCGCATCGACTGGCTACGCAGCGAGTGCGATGAAGCCCACCGCCAGAGCGAGCGCGCGGAGAACCGCGCTCGCAACGCGGAGGCACGCCTGACGGACTCCGAGGCCACGCTGCGGCAGGCGCGAGGAGAGCTGGAGGTGGTGAGACAGGAGCTCGCTGCCATGCGGCGAGAGCTCACCGAAGCACGCCTGGGCCTGGCGGAGGCGAAGTCGGAGGCCCAGGACTCACGGCGTGCTCGCGATCAGGCTCAAGAGCAACGAGGTCGCGCGGTGGAGGAGATCGAGCGCCTGCGCAACCTGATCGCAGGCACCGACCTCAGGCAGCGGCCAACCGACCCCGCGATGCAGGCCGTGAAGGCGGAAACGCCGGGGGACTCCTCCGAGGAGACGTCCCACGGCGCGACGGATCCGACGCGCGACACCTCCACCGCCCCGGCGGTGCCACGGCCCGAGCCCCCATCCGACTCGAAGATCGCACTGGGGCGCGTCGACCTGAAGAGCAGCGCTTCCAAGCTGCGAACCGCGAAGCCCATCGTCGAAACCGAATCCGCACGGCAAACCAAGCCGACGACCCCAAGCATGCCGGCGATGCGCGCACAGGCCACCTCGAGCGAACTGGAGACGCTGCCCCCCCCGGCGCCGAGCGACGATCCCGAGTTCGAGGTCGGCTACGCGAGCGCCGAGGAAGTGCTCATACCGCTCGGCGAGGAACACCTCGAGGCAGCCGCGCTGGACATGACCCGAGATCTCCCCTGGGAGGGTCTCGAGGACTCGGAACCCGAGCCCAAGGAGCGCCGCTCATCGCGCCCGGTCGGCCCCGCGGAGCGCCCCCCGGTGGTGCGCAAGAAGCCGATGCTGGAGCGCTCGCCCGGTGGCTACTCGATGCCCCCTGACGCTTCCGGGACCATCGAGGTGCTGCACCCCATCGGCCCCAACAAGCGCTGAGCCCCGATCAACGCCTGGGCGTTGCGACAACTTGCCCTGACTGCAGAGGAGCAGATGTTTGCTCCGCCCTGGCGCATTGGCTAAGCCGCGTCGGTGAGTACACCGGCGCCTCGAGCCACGCTCTACCGATCCCTCGCGGTGCTGGCCGTCGCGCTGCTCAGCATCTGGGCCCACATGATCGCGCTGTTCGTGGTGGTGATCGTGATCATCAGCACGGCAGCGTTGCCCAAGCTCGAGGGGGCCGCGAGGCGACTACTCTACGGCGTGCACGGACTCGCGCTGGCCGCCAGCCTGGCGGGTCTGGTTCGCTTCGTCATCCAGGATGCGGTGCCGGGCGTGGTCGAGGCGGGAGACCGCGCCGCGAGCAAGCAAGCGGTGGCCAAGCTGCGCGGACTACTCGTTGCCGAGGACGTGCTGCGGCGCCTGCATCGGGTCGATCCCGACGGAGACGGCGTTGGCTCCGCTGCGCTGATCCCCGAGCTTGGTGGCTTCGTCCCCCTGCGCAAGGGCAAGCCGCTGGAGGCGCCGCTGTTGAACCGAGAGCTGCACAGGCTGGTCGACACCCCGCTTGGCCAGGCCGCGCACGGAGGCGCCTATCTGTACCTGATCTGCCTACCGCGGCCCGGTGGCGGTTGGACCGCGCGTCCAGGCGAGCCCGTGGACGAAGAACAGGCGGAGCGGCGCTGGGTCGGCTACGCTTGGCCTTCAGCAGAAACCCACGGCCTGTACGAAACGTACTTCATCGACGAACACGAACGCATCCTGGTGTTCGCCAACAACGCCCCCCACGAACCGCGCTATCTCGGTCCCGAGCACCCTCCGAGCTGCGACGCCGCGCTGAACGGCAAGGAGGACTGGAAAGTGTGGAAAGGCAAGCAACCACGCGACCACCTGCCGGGAGACAAGCCCTAGCGGGATGCTCCCTCGACAGGCCTGCTAGACCCTGAGCCATGAACCAACCGGACGAAGACGAAATCGAGATCGTGCAGCGCCCCGCCGAGGCTCGCACGGCATCGGGGCGCGCCGATCTGATGGAGAAACCCGACGACCCGCCCGTCGTAGCCCGGATGGTGATCGAGATTCGCTCCGACGGTTCGCGTACCGTCGCCCGAGGCGCCTTGGAAGAGGTGGTGAGTGGCGAGAAGGTCGCGCTGGAAGCCCAGGGGACCACGCCCATGGCTCTGGCGGCGAGCCTGACCAAGAGCTTGCTCACGGCGCCCTTGCTGGCAGCCGAGCTCTTCAAGAAGGCCAACCCCGAGGGTCGCCCGCGCCTGTTCGCGCCCACCAAGGAGCCGAGGCCAAGTGACCCGAGTGGCGGACTCCGCGACGCCGTGAAGGGCACGGCGAAGCGAGCGGTGAAGCGACTGCTGCGCCGCGAGGCGGGCGAAGACGACTGAGATGAGCGAGCAACAGCCCGTCAGCGAAGCAACCGAGGCCGCAGCCAGCGACCAACGCACGGAGCACGGTTCCCCGGGGCAAGAATCCACGGCGCCCGAGTCAGGCGCGCCGGAATCCACACCGCCCGCGGCGAGGACGCGGCGGCGGCGCTGGCTCAGCTGGCTGCTCCAGGGCATGGTCGTGGTGCTGATCTACCTCGGCGCCAGCACCTGGCGGAGCCACTCGCTGCTCCCGAGCGACGGCAGCGTCGAAGCGCCAGCAGTGCAGCTGCGTACCCTGGACGGCAAGTCGTTCGACCTCCGACAGCTGCGCGGCAAGCGCGTTCAGCTGCACTTCTGGGCCACCTGGTGCACCGTGTGTCGTCAGGAGTTCGGTGCGCTCAACTCGGTCCACGACGACCTCGGGGACGACGAGGCGATGGTGTCCATCGTCGCAGACTCCGAGGACCCCCGAGCCCTGGCTCGCTTCGTCCAGGAACACGACATCCGGTACCCCGTGTTGCTGGGTAGCCCCGACGTCCTGCGCGCCTACCAGATCCAGGCGTTTCCCACGAACTACTACCTGGACGCGAAGGGGCGGATCCGCGGAACGGACGTCGGGATGAGCACGCGCTGGGGCATGTCCAAGCGGATTGGCTGCGCCCGCTGAAGAACCTGCGAGTTCGGCCGTTGCGTCGACGCGCTTGGTGTAAAAGCAGCCCATGTCGACACCTCTCAGCGACCTGGCTCATGGCTTCCGCCACAAGTACCTCGACTACGCCGAGCTGACTCACCAGCTGCGCGCCTGGGCCGACGCCTTCCCGCACCTCGTGCGTCTCGAGAGCATCGGGCAGTCGGGCGAGGGTCGAGACATCTGGTTGCTGGTGATCGGTCCCGATCCGGATCGCGCCCGACCCGCGGTCTGGGTCGATGGCAACATGCATGCCTCCGAGGTGATGGGCTCGAGCGCAGCTCTCGCCATAGCCGAGGACGTGTTGCGACTGCACCTCGAGCCCCAAGCGGAGCTCCACGGACTGCCCGAGCACGTCAAGAGCGGCCTGCGCGACGTCTTGTTCTACGTCCTACCGCGCATCTCGCCCGACGGCGCCGAGGAGGTCCTGAAGACCGGACGCTGGCTGCGCTCGGTTCCGCGCGACAACCGTCCAGACGGTGGCCAGCCACGCTGGAAGCTGGAAGACGTGGACGGTGACGGGCGGGCGCTGTTGATGCGCAAGCAAGATCCCTGCGGAGACTTCGTCGCCACGCCGGAGGGCCGCATGCGGCGGCGGCGCCTGGAAGACGTGGGCCCGTACTACCTCGTGTATCCAGAAGGCGTGATCGAGCACTTCGATGGTGTGCACGTCCCGGCGCCGACGATGCTCAGCGATCACGCGCCCGATCTGAACCGCAACTTCCCCTGGGCCTGGGCCCCGGAGCACGAGCAGCTCGGCGCCGGGGACTACCCAGGGAGCGAGCCGGAGTCTCGAGCCGTGCTCGAGTACACGACGCGCCTACCGTCGCTCTTCGCCTGGCTCAATTTCCACACCTTTGGCGGCGTCTTCATTCGGCCCCGCGGCGACGTCCCCGACAACAAGATGGATCAGGGGGATCTCGCGATCTTCAAGCAGCTCGAGGCCTGGGCCGAGGAGTTCACCGGCTACCCCGTGGTGAGCGGCTACGAAGAGTTCACCTACGAACCAGACAAGCCGCTGCGCGGCGACATGTCCGACTACGGCTACCATCAGCGAGGGGCCATCGCCTACGTCTGCGAGCTGTGGGACTTCTTTCGACAGATCGGCATGGATCGCAAGCACCCCTTCGTGCACGCGTACAGCCACGCCAGCGACTCGGACCACGAGCGAGCCGTGGAGTGGGACAAGCTCCACAACCATGGACGCGTCTTCCAGCCCTGGAAGACGTTCTCTCACCCCCAGCTCGGAGAACTCGAGGTCGGCGGGCTGCTTCCGCTCGTCGGGATCTGGAACCCTCCCTACGAGCGCATCGACGAGGTCTGCCAGGCTCAGAGCGCCTGCTTCCTCAGGGTAGCAGCTCTATGTCCGCGGATCGTCCTGAGGGTCGAGCAACAGTCGCTCGGTGACGGCCTGCACCGTCTGGATTGCCATGTAGAAAATCTCGGCTACCTCGCGAGCTATGGGCTACCGTCCGCGAAGCAGCTCGAGTGGAACACCCCGCCATGCCTCGAGATCGAGCTTCCGGCGAGCGCCGAGCTGGTCAGCCCCAGCGGTCACATCCAGGAGCTGCCGGACCTCGAGGGCTGGGGGCGAGGCTACTACGCATCCGCCGTCCACTATCCGCGCAGCAGCGGTGGGAGCCTCGCCGTGCGCAGCTTCGTGGTCCGCGGTCATGGCGAGGTCGAGCTTCGCGTCGGGTGCCCACGGGTCGGCTTCGTCCAGCGGCAGATCAAGCTCACCCAGCGTTGAAGTCGCCGAAAGAGCATCCGCTGAGCTCGGAGCCCCGCTCGAGTCCCGGGATCCGGGTAAAAACGCCGGGAATGGCGTGCCTCGGCGGGCGTCGTGGCGCATGCTTGCGCCGCTCCAAGACCACCCCCGGAGCGACGAAGCATGGACGCGATCTACCAGAGTGATGTGAACAGCCAGGTCGAGCCCGCCAGGCCTGCCGAGTTTCGACCGCTCGAGCTGGGCGACCTGCAAGTGTGGCCGCCGGTCGTCCTGGCTCCAATGGCGGGAGTGACCAACTACCCCTTCCGCGCCATCTGCCGGGAGTTCGGTGCGGGGCTCTACGTCAGCGAGATGATCACCGCGCGCCCGCTGGTCGAGGGACGAGACAAGACGCTGAAGCTCGCCGACTTCGGGCCCGATGAGTCGCCGCGCAGCCTGCAGCTCTACGGCGTGGATCCGTACTACGTCGGCGAGGCGGTGAAGCGGCTGGTGGGCGAGGGTCGCGTGGACCACATCGACATGAACTTCGGCTGCCCGGTGCGCAAGGTGACGCGCAAGGGAGGTGGCGCGGCGATCCCGGTCAAGCCTCGGCTGCTGCGCAACATCGTGCGCGCGGCGGTGAGCAACGCCGAGCACATCCCGGTGACCATCAAGTTTCGCATCGGCATCGACGAAGCCCACCACACCTTCCTGGAGACGGGTCGCATCGCCGAAGACGAAGGCTGCGCCGCGGTTGGTCTTCACGCCCGCACTGCAGCGCAGCTGTACGACGGAGAGGCGCGCTGGGACGCCATCGGCACCTTGAAGAGCGAAGTTCGGATCCCCGTGCTGGGCAACGGGGACATCTGGGAAGCCGAGGACGCGCTACGCATGATGCGCATGACCGGCTGCGATGGAGTGATCGTGGGGCGAGGATGCCTCGGACGTCCCTGGCTGTTCCGTGATCTGGCGGATGTCTTCGACGGCCGCCCGCCGCAGAACCCACCTCGACTGGGCGCCGTGATGGGCATCATGCTGCGGCATGCGGAGTTGCTCGCCGCGTGGTTCGGAGAGCCCATGGCGGTGCGCTCGTTCCGCAAGCACACGACCTGGTACACCAAGGGCTTTCGCGGCAGCGCCGCGCTGCGTGGCAGCTTCATGAAGATCGAGAGCCTCGCGGATCTGCGCCGCATCGCGCAGAGCGTCGACGCGCAGCAGCCGTTCCCACCCACGGCGATGAGAGTTCCACGCGGCAAGAGCTCTGGGACACAGCAAGTCGCGCTTCCCGACGGTTACCTGGACGACCTGGAGGACGCGACGCCCCCGGACGCCTCCGCCGAGGACGCAACCAGCGGTGGCTGACTATCCCCCGCCCGCGAACCGTGAACTGCGAGCGGGGCAGCGACCGAGCCCGCGAGCCGCGAAGGCGCAGGCCGCAGGTCTGCAGCTGAGCTCGGGGGGAGCGGCACACGAACCGCGAAATGCGAGCCGACCCCAGGGGACCGGGCTCAGGGCCGCGTGTCAGCCTGTCTCACCCGAATCCCTGCAATTCTGGATGTTTCGTTCGCATCAGCCGGGTATCTACCCAGCTCGCTCGGCCAGCGCTCTCGACACCGCAAAAGCCACGTTGGCCGACCGCGATCGGCCGGCTAGACTCCAGGAGCGATCATGCAAGGCATCAAGGCTTCCGGCGCAGAGCGAGGGTCACTCCTGGAGTGGCGCTGGACGCCGTTCTTCGCCTTGCTCACCCTCGCGCTGGTCATGAGTCTGATCACGGCGCTGGTGGTGCCGTCGACCCCCGCGCAGCTCTTCGCGGCGCCGGAGGTGACCAGGCTGAGCAAGCGCGCGGGGATACCGACCCAGACTGGCCTGAGCGAGAAGCTCTCTCTGGAAGACAGCGACGATTCGAGCGAGAGCACGAAGTCGCTGAGCAGCGGCAACACTCGCCGCGGAAGCTTGCAGCGCCTCGCCGATCGCAATCGCACCCTGAACGCGCGTCCCGCGCCGCCGGTGCGCCAGCCCTCGCTGCCGGTCCGGCGCGAGATCCCGCCCCCACCGGAACCCGAGACCCGCCAGTTCTCGAACGATCGCGCGGTCGAGGATGAGGAGCCGGCGGAGCAGGTGGACGAAGCCGAGGAAGAGGTGGACGAAGCTCCAGCCCCGCAAGGCTCCGGTGGATCCTCGGGGCAAGATGAGGACGCACCGGAGGACGAAGACGGAGCGCCTGCCCCCTCGGAGCGTCCACGGCTCCTGAACCCAGGCGTGCTGCGCGCGATCCCTGGTCTGCAGCGCTGATCGAGGCGGACGCCTCGAGTCGCGTGCTCAGGCCGTCTTTCGCGGAATGCTGATGATGTTCTCGATCAGCGCCCGCTTCATACCCGTGAACTCGCTCAAGCGGTCCAGGCGGTCTTCGCCATAGGACAGGTTGATGATGGCCAGATCGAGGTCACAGATGCGCGCCAGGCTGGCGGCCTTGCTGGCCAGCTCGTCAGCATCGCCGATCTCGCGAGCCATGGCCTTCAGCCCCTCCGAGCGGATGACGCTCATGACTGCCTCCACCCAGTACGCAGCCAGACCGATGCGTACGTGGGCGAGCCCGATCCGCATCCTCGAGTCGAAGTACGCCTCCGCGTACTCGCCAGCGAAGAGCTCCTGCATCCACTGCTGGTGTGTTCGCTTCAGCTGGTCGACTCGCCCCTCGAGGAACTTGGCGGTGTCAGGATTGCGTCCCAACGCTTCGTAGAAGGCGTCGGTGATCCCTGGTCCGAGTCGATCGAAGATCGGTGCCAGGCTCTTGAGGTTCTCGGCGTCCTGGTCAGCGAAGCCCAGGAACCGCTTTAGCCCCTCGAAGGTGGCGTAGGTCGCGCTCATCTATTTTCCCCCTGGTATTGCGATGACGTTCTGCATGAGATCGATTCCGCAGCGCAGCTCCGCCGCCCAGGCGATGAACCGATTGACGAGCTCCTTGCCAGGGAAGCGCGCGCCGTGCTGAGGAGCGATCATGTCGATGTCGAGTCCCCTGACCATGTTCGCCCACAGGCGCATGGCAGCGTTGCTGGCCATGTAGCGCTCGTGGAAGCCCTGCATGAACTCGAGGTGACTGTCGAAGTCCGTGACCACGTCGTAGTCCTGGCCCAGCGACGCGCCGAGATCGCCCGTGTACAGGATCTTCGACACGGGGTCGTAGAGCTGGATGTTGCCACACGAGTGCAGGAAATGCGCCGGTAGGATCAGCAGCTCCTGGCCCCCCAGTTCGATCCGCATGCCCTGGTCGGGGACGCCGAGCAACCGGTCGACGACCAGCCGATCGAGACCAAAGTGGGGAATGAATCGTTTCCACACGGATGGTGTGTAGGCCACCGCGTCAGTGGTCATCAACCAACCGTTCGTGGCGGCCACGATGTCGGGATCCTGGTGTGAAAGGAAGATGTACTTCAGCTCGGCTCCCTTGAGCACCGAGGTCGTGTCCGACAGCACCCGGGTGTAGATCTTGTGCCCTCCAGGGTCGAGGATCATGCCCTCCTTGCCGTGCACGACGACATGTTGGTTGGCGGGCACCGCCTCGCCCTGGTCGAATACGGGCAGCAGTACGTTCTTGTGCCCCTCGCTCTCGAATAAAACCGTCCCACTCATGTCCGCCTCCTCAATCCCCAACCGCGTTGGTGGCCGCGATCAACTCCTCTAGTGCCTCACGGATATCCCTCGGGAGCGGCTGCTCCGCGGTGACCCCAAGCGTGAGCAATGTGTCGCCCACGGTGAGGCGAACTCCGGTGAGCCAGCGTCCGTCGAACTCGACGCAGACGGTGTGCGACTTCCCTGGAGACATCTGCGCAGCCTGGTCCAGGGCCAGCATCAGGCGCCCGCCGATTCCCTCCGCGACGTCCGCCGACAGTCGACCCCGAGCGGCGACGACCAGCCCCTGGGGCTCCATCAGGAACGCAGAGTCTGCTTGAGCGATGCCGATGCAGCCGTCGAGCAGCTGGTTCCAGGCATCGGCACCAAAGGTGCGACTCTTGCGCTGTCCCAGCTCCACTCCGCCGGGCAGGAAGCGCCGGGCGTCGAAGCGTACGTAGCGTGGGCGAGGGTCTAGACGTGAGTTGTTGCGGCTGTCTTCGCGCAGGCGGCGGGACAGCTGTACGGCGAACTCCAAATCAGAGGAGGGCACGCTCTGGTCGTACGACATCTTGCTTCTCCATTGGGGTGAGCTGGTCCATCAGGCTTTCCACTTCGGAAGCCAGAACTTCGAAGCGACGCGCTTCGGGCGAGACGGGTCCGCTGAGGAACCCTACGGGCAGTCCGCGCAGGCTAGCGTCAGCGAATACGTTTGCGCGCGGAATCGTGGTGTCGGTGACGGCCTCGAAGCTGCTCCAGATGTCCATCATCACGGCGTGCGAGGCGTCGTTGTCCCGCTCGACCATGGTGGGCAAGATGCCGAGCAGCTGGAGCTTCGGGTTCTCCCCGCCTCGAACGCGGTCGATCACGCGCAGGACCTGCGACGTCGAGCGAAGAGCCAGCGGCTGAGCCTGGAACGGGATCAGCGCAAAGTCGGCGAGGGTGAGGGCCGCACGAGTGATCAGGCCCAGCCCCGAAGGGTTATCGAGCACCGTGATGTCGAAGTCGTCTTCAACCTTGGCGAGCGTGGAGTCGAGGACACCAGCTGACGCCAGCGCTAGCTCGAAGTCACACACGTCAGCCGGATCCAAACGGCCGCGTGGAAACAGCGACAGCCGCGGCACCTTGGTCGGCAGGATCGCCTCCTCGGGCTGGATCTGCCCCATGAGCAGATCAGCCAGCCCGACGAGTTCGGTGTCGCCCCGGGATAGTGCGTGCCCGATGCCTCCCTGTGGGTCCAAGTCGACGAGCAGAGTTCGGCGACCGCGCTCCGCGAGCGCAAGCGCCAGGTTGAGGGCGACTGTCGTCTTGCCGACGCCTCCCTTCTGACTGACCAGTGCGATTCTACGTGCCATTATTTCCACCCAGTAAATGTTGTTCGACGGATTTCGTTCGTTCAGTTCCTCGCGGCTTGACGAAACCGCGCCGAGGGCTTCCGCAGCTCAGTCTGCGGATGGTTCTTCGATCCCCATTTCGTGGAGTCGCTTGAGGTTCGCTCGTACCTTGGGGTCGTCGGGGTTCAGCTCGCCCGCCTCCTGAAACGCGAGCAGCGCGACGGTGTAGCGCTTGGCCAGCAGCGCCTCTATCCCGCGGTCCCACGCCTCGTTGAACGCGCGCTCGGCGGGGCTCAGCTCGGGCTCCGGCGAGGGTTCCTGCTCGGTCTGCTCTTCCGCCCCGAACAGGTCACTCGCATCCGCGGGTGCAGCCGCGCGCATCACCGCGGAGTGCTGCTCGGGCTGCCAGTCGTCGGGGGAGTTGCCGAGCTCATCGGCCTGGCGCGCGGCTTCCATCAGCAGCCACTCCCAGTTTCCCTCCAAGTTCTGCTCGCGCGGTTGCTCGAGCAGTGTCTTGCAGTGCACCAGGCTGCCCTTCATGAAGGCCAACCTGCGCAGCGCGTCCTCGCCACTGCCGCGCTCATCCCTCGCGGAAACGACGTCCCCCTTCCAGACCACGATCTCGCCAAGGCGCTGCCCCCCCCGTTCGACATCGACCACCACCGAGTGCCGACCCATGCAGGCCAGCTGCAGGTAGTCGGGCACCGAGAACGGTGCGATTTCCATGGAGTTGCGGCTTTGGTTGAGACGACGCTCGATGGCCGCCCGAAGCTCCTCGAGGCTCACGGGCTTCTCCATGACGTCCACGTCCGCGTGCTGCGGGATCTGAGAGCGATAGGCCGTGAGGTAGCCGGAGGCGTAGATCACCGGGATCCGGAGTCGACGCTGCCCGAGCTCCCCCAGCAGTTCGAGGCCGGAACGTCGCGGGAGGTCGATGTCGGAGACGATGACGTCCGGCGGGCAACGGTCGATCAGCACGAGCGCTTCCTCCAGGGAGCCCGCGTCCTCGACCTCCACCCCAGCGAGCTTGGCGATTCCGCGCGACATCGAAGAGCGCAACATCTCCTCGTCTTCGATCAGCAACACCAATGCCATCGCCTACCTCGACCTCCTCACGTCCCTGGCCTCAGAGAACCTTCCGGATCTCTTTGACTGCCCGACTCATGTCCAAGAAGATGAGGCCCAGCTTGGCCTCGGCCGTGGTCAGAGTGAGCAACATCGTGCCCTCTGCGGCAGTGACCATCACCGCGAAGCCCTGATCACCGCGAATCAGCACCTGCTGGAGCCCGCCTCGCTCGAGCTCGCTGGAGGCCCGCGTTCCCAGGCTCAAGAGCGTGGAGCTCATGCCCGCGACACGGACCTCATCCAGGTGCTGCGGAAGTGCGCTCGCGATCATCAAACCGTCGTCGGAGATCAGCGCGCTCGCTTCGATCTCCGGGGTACCAGACTGCAGCGATCGCAGAATGCGATTCAGTTCCTCGGTCCTTGCCATGCTCCTAGTTCTCCTTCGTTGTTCTGATCGTCAGCGAAGCGCCAATCGCGGCGCGCACCATCCCAACGGCGAGACCGGAAGGCCTCACCAAAATCCCCACGGATATACGGACAATGAACCCGAAACCTAAGACCTATCCGCGCCGCGCGCGGCGTGGCCCCTTGACCGGCGCTCGACCGGGCAGGGTCACTCGCATCTCGACACACGTACCCTTTCCCGGTTCCGAGCGGATATCGAAGACACCCCCAGCCGAACGCACCGCGGTACTGCACAGGGCCAGACCGATACCAGTGCCCTTGCTCTTGGTGGTGTAGAACAGCTCCATGCAGCGCTCGAGCACTTCGGGCGTCATGCCTTGCCCGCTGTCTTCGACACTCAGGACGAGCTGCTTGGAGCCCGCGTCGAAGCCCGCGCCGACACGAATCCAGTCTCCGGCGTCGCAAGCGTGCACGGCGTTGGTGATCAGGTTGAACGCGATCGCCCGAACCACCGAGATGTCCACCGGCAAGAGCGGCATGTCCGAGATATCGCTCGTCACCTCGATGCGACGTGAACGCGCCTGTGCACCGAGCACTCGTACCGCGTCTCGCAGGGCGTGGTCCACCGCGGTGTTGCGGCTACTCAACAAGGAGCGCCCGACCGAACCGAGGCCCTCGAGGGTGAGCTTCATGCGCCGCATCTCGGTGAGCACGGCGTGTAGATCCTCTTGCGTGGTGCCTTCTGGCAGCTCCTCGAGCATCAGCTCGACGGACGTACTGATCGCAGCGAGCGGGTTCTTCAGCTCGTGCAGCACCGATGGCAAGATGTCGCTGACCGCCGCGAGGCGCAGCAGGCGATCTCGCTCCTGGCGAAGCTGCTCGAAGCCCGTGATGTCGCGGAACACCACCGCGTACTCCGCGCTGCCGGGTTCGCTGGCATCGATCCGAGCCACGTCGAAGCCAAACACGCGCCCCGTGTCCTCCGCGGCGTGCCCCATGGCTCGCTCGTCCGCGGAGTCTCCAGCGGCCCTGCGGATCTCGTCCATCGACACCAGGACGTCCGCCACGGAGGTTCCGATCAAGGTCTGAGAGTCGCGTCCCAGCACGCGCACCGCGCTCTCGTTGGCGAGGACGATGGTTCCGTCCCGACTGAGGCCGATGACCGCTGCGGGCAGCGCCCCGAGGATCCGAGCGTGTTCGTTGGACGTCATCTCGTGCAGCGCATTTTCTGAGCGAACCAGCTTGAGCGCGACGGTCATGACCTCCCGATGTGCAACCCGCGGGCCAGCTCTCGAAGCACGCGTCCGCCCGATGTTTCCGTACGTAACCGATCAGCGTGTCGAAGGACGCGTCGGTATCCGCCAGTCGAGAATGGACAGACGTCCGATCTCGCCAGCGAAATCGGCCCTGTTTGCGCGAGAAGCGCCGATCCGGGGTTGATGCTCCGAAGGAGTTGCGCGAATCGTGCCAGGCGCGTTTCCGCAGGAGGAAGTCACGCAGGTTTCGAGCACGCGAACTGGCCGAGCGCGCAGATTGTGCTGGTTCCCGCGGGCTGGAGCGTCTGCGCTGGAGCACCTCACCCCCAGAACGCGCCACGGAAATGGAGACTTGCAGACTGCGCCAGCGCCCAACGAAGCAAGGTCTGCTGGCGGAATCTGGAGCTACTCGTCGATCCAGCGACGCAGGCGATCCATCGCGCGTCGGTCGGCCTTCGTTGGACGTCCCGCGCCGCGATCACGGATCGGCACCTCCTGCATGCGTTGCTCTCGCGGGGGTGGTGGGGGAGAGTGATCGACGTACAGCTCGCGCGCCGGAGCCGGCGCTAACCGCTTCTCGGCAAGCTGCGCTACCTCCAATATCACCAGTCCGCGCGGAGCCTGAGCGCGCACCTGGTCACCGACCTTGAGCTTCGCTGCGGGCTTCGCCGCACCGTCGTTCAGCTTGACCAGGCCACCCGTACAAGCGGCGGCGGCCGCGGTGCGTGTCTTGTAGAGCCGCGCCGCCCATAGCCAGCGATCGAGTCGAACGGAGTCCATGACGCTCCGAGCATAGCCGAGCTCGAGACCGCACGGCTACGGCATGGACGGAGCTGTGCCAACCTGAGCCGACCGCCGGGGAGTCGTAGATGGAGCGCGGATCCCAGGTGAATCGAGCTGATTTGCTCGTTGGCCAGCATCTTGCTGTGTCGTCTGGTATGTCACGTTTAGCCCCTACGCCCCTCACGCCACCTCGCCATCGTCTGCTCCAGGCGCTGGGCCTCTGCCTCGCCGCCGGCGCCGTCTACGTTGGCTGCGCCAGTGACCCCAAGCAGCCTTCCGGGGCCAGCTCCCCAGACGGCCCTGATGCGTCCGACGCCTCCGACGCCTCCAACGCACCTGGAGACTTTCTGTCAGACGACCCTGAGCAAGGAGGCTATGAGTGGGGGAGCGCTGGCACGGGTGGGGACGATGGCAGCGGCGGTGCGCCTTCTGACACCCCGCCCGAGGACGACGGGGCCAATGCCCCGAGCGACGCGATCGAGCGAGCGCACGCCTTCCAGACCGCGGGGAATCGTTTCTACTCGTTCGTCGCAGGTCTCGCGGTGGTCGACGTCGCAGCCCCGGACCAGACAAGGTTGCTGGGCAGATACAGGACGCGCGATCTCTCCCGCGGCATGTATCTACGCGGAAACATAGTCTACGGGTTGACTTTTCGCCGCGACATCGACCGGTTCACGACCCACTACGACTACTCGAGCCGCCTCCTGGCGCTGGACGTCAGCGACCCGGCAGCCATCAGGCAGGTCGGCGAGATCCGCGTGCCCGGGGAGGTCACCGACTCCTACGTCATCGGAGACGTGCTCTACCTCGTGAGTCAGGAGAACGGCGCCTGCACGGACTGTGGAGCCCAGCCCCGCACCACGATCACCTCATTCGACATCAGCGACGCTGCCGGTGCCGTGAAGGCGGTCGGGCACCTGGCCTTCGAGGACCCGACGCAGGGCGCTGGCTCTGCCCCGCGCCACACCGTCAGCGTCAGCGAGCAACGCCTTTACGTTGCAATCCCCGGTGCCGACCCGACCTCGACCTCCGACATTCAGGTGGTGGACATCTCGGCGGGGACGGGAACGATGCGCCTCGGGGCGAGCCTGCACGGGCTCGGCAGCATCAGCCAGCGCTGGCAGATGAACGAGTCGGGCGGCGTGCTGCGGGTGTTGGCACGCGCGTACCCCTCTGCGACCCTGTCCACCTTCACCGTGGCGAGCGCGGATTCCGTCACCCCGCTCGCTACCCTCGAGCTTCAGCTGCCCGCAGACGCACTTCAAGGTGCGCGCTTCGATGGAGCTCACGCGTTCGCCTATTCCAGCTCGGCCACTGCCAACCTGGTGCCGCTCGACCTGACGGATCCAGCGGCGCCCAAGCAAGCTGGTGCGGTGACGGTGCCCGGAGAGGTGTCGCACATAGATCCTAGGGGAAATAGGCTGTACGTGCGACACGAGGTCGGCACAGAGCCCCGCCTCCACGTCTCGACCTTCGACGTCAGCGACGTCCAGTCTCCCGCTCTACTGGTCGATGCCCCGTTCGAAGGTCGCACTCTTGGCTGGAGCCAAAGCACGCTGCAGTTCGCCGAGCCAGAGGGCCTGCTCTTCGTTCCGTTCTTCGACTCGTCCGACCGTGCACTGAAGCTCTTCGACTGGACGAAAGATTCCCTCGAGCCGCGGGGGACCCTCCCTTATGGAGCAGTCTTTCAGAAGCAGCAACGCTGGCTCTCACTCGGCACGTCCGCGCTCACGAGCTTCGACTTGAGCGACCGCGACAACCCGAGGGCGACCGCAGATCTGCAGCTGACGCGCCCGATCGAGAGCACGATCGCGACCGGCGAGTACCTCGTGCGACGAGTGGCGGACTCGAACGCTCTCGACCTCTCACTGGAGATCGTTCGCAAGAACGCTGGAGACAGCTTCACCCCTGAAGGCACGCTGGCCATTCCAGTGCAAGGAGCGGAGAACGGCTATCTCCGCTTGGGCTCCATGCACGCCGATGGCTCCATGATCTACTTCGAGCACCAAGTGAGCGTGCACGGGACCGGCTCGCCGGAAGCGCCTCGAGTCTCCGTCGTCGACCTCTCCGACCCGAAGGCACCACGGCTGGTCGCTCAGGACGCTCTTCCCATGCCCACGACGGAGACCGCGCTGGCTGCCAGCGCTGTCATCGACTCGGGCAGCGCCGAGGTCTTCGTCGGGAAGAGCCTGATCCGGCGACACCTCGACGCGTCCGAGACCACGATGGAGGGGCTCGCCGGCGCGGGCGCCGTCGCCGCGGTAGGAGATCGCCACGTGACGATCGACGTGGTCGACTTCTCCAGCCCCACCACGCCTTCGACCAGCACCCTCGAGTGGGACGACGCCTTTGGTCAAACGGGTCTGATCGCGCATCAGGGCAAGCTCTACTCGAGTCACTACGAACCCGCAGCCGATGGTCGAGTGCGCTTCTACTTGGACCGCATCGACGTCACAGACCCCGCTCACCCGACGGTCGAGAAAACGAACATCCCAGGCTCGCTCCTCGGCATCGACCCCGACACCGGGCTTCTGCTGACCATGACCTACACGAGACACCAGGAGCCCGCGACCTACGAGGAGTGTCACACCGAACACGGCTACGCGAACTTCGCGGCGGGGTCCTGTGAGTGGTTCAGCTATACTCTGAATCTGGTCGATGCCTCGGGGGTCGTCGAGCTCAAGTCGAGCCTGCCCCTCGAAGGGAACCGCCCGCCGAGTGAAGTGGCCATCGGGCACGGCGTCGCCTATGTGCGGTTCGGCACGCGCTACGCTCCAGACCACGTCGTTCGCGGTTGGAAGGTGGACCTCGTGAGCGGATTCTCCACGGGGAAACTCGAATCGAGGGAACTCGACCTGAACGGTCTGGATCTAACCGGGGCCTTGTCCATCGTGCCCAACGGCCGGTACGCGATGATCTCCGCGGATGACTATTCGAGTGTGCTCGACGTCACGACGCCAGGCAGCCCTCGGCTCGGTCCGCAGCTCCACCTGGGCTTCCCGGAAGACGTCGCCTACGACGACCAGCAGTTCTACGTGTCGCTGGGCCAGGAGGGCGTCGCAACGGTTCCGCTGCAGGTCGAGTAGCCCGACTCCGGGAGACGGCGCCTGGAATACCCCAGCGCGCCGTAACTCGATTCCAAGCAGCAACTTCCCAGCGCGGCGCAGCGCGTCGCCAAGGGCTCTCGCATCGGATAGCCTCGGCAGCGATGTTGAGCAGCGCCCACCGAGTCACCCCCACGAGCACTCCTTCCAGCGCGCAGGAGTTCCCCGCTCTGCCCACCAAGGTGCAGCCCAAGGACGAGTCGTTCGTCTCGAATCGCGAGGCGAACCTGGAGGTGCTTGGCAAGGTCGAGGAACTCCTCGCCAAGGCGCGCGCCGGCGGCGGACCGAAGTACGTCGAGCGCCACCGGAACGCGGGCAAGCTCCTGCCCCGCGAGCGGGTCGAGCTGCTGCTCGATCGCGACTCGCACTTCCTCGAGCTGTGTCCACTGGCGGGTTACGACATCAGCGGCAACTCGCCCGGCGCCGGCAACATCGGCGGCATCGGCGTGGTCAGCGGCGTCGAGTGTCTGATCACGGCGACCGAGGCGACGCTGAAGGGCGGCGCCGTGAGCGAGTACGGCGTGCTCAAGAGCCATCGCCTCGCGGAAATAGCGGAACAGAACCGCTTGCCAGCGATGCACCTCGTGGAGAGCGCCGGCGCGGACCTGCCGAACCAGAGCAAGATCTTCGTGCCTGGGGGTCGCACCTTCCGCGATCTGACGCGGCGCTCCGAGCAGCGCGTGCCCACCGTGTGCCTCGTCTTCGGCAGCTCGACGGCGGGTGGCGCCTACATCCCCGGCATGAGCGACTACACCGTGATGGTCAAGCAGCAGGCTCAGGTCTACCTGGCTGGCCCGCCGCTGGTGAAGATGGCCACAGGAGAGGAGACGGATCACGAAGAGCTCGGCGGCGCCGAGATGCACTCGAAGATCTCGGGGGTGAGCGACTACCTGGCAGAAGACGAGGCCGACGCCATCCGTCTCGGGCGCGAGATCATGGCGCACCTCAACTGGCGCAAGCACGGCCCCGCGCCGACTCGCGAGGTCGAGCCGCCACTCTACTCGGCCGAAGACCTGCTCGGCATCGCCTCGGCCGACCTGCGCGTGCCGTTCGACGCCCGGGAGGTGATCGCGCGCATCGTCGATGGCTCGCGGTTCAGCGAGTTCAAGCCGCTGTACGGCAACACGCTGATCTGCGGATGGGCGTTTCTCCACGGATATCCTGTAGGCATCCTCGCCAACAACGGCGTGTTGTTCAGCGAGAGCGCAAACAAGGGCGCGCAGTTCATCCAGCTGTGCAATCAGAACGACATCCCGCTGGTCTTTCTCCAGAACATCAGCGGCTTCATGGTCGGCAAGAAGTACGAACAGGAAGGCATCATCAAGAACGGTGCGAAGCTGATCAACGCCGTCAGCAACAGCACCGTGCCGGCCATCACCATCATGATGGGCATGAGCTACGGCGCCGGGAACTACGCGATGTGTGGCCGCGCCTACCAGCCGCGCTTCCTCTTCACCTGGCCCAGCCATCGCATCGCGGTGATGGGCGGCAAGCAGCTCGCCGGCGTGCTCGAGATCATCCAGCGCGGCGCCGCCGCGAAGAAGGGCACCGAGGTCGACGAGCAGCAACTCGAGATGATGAAGAAGATGCTCGAGCTGCAGATCGAGAACGACAGCAACCCGCTGTTCTCGACGGCACACCTGTGGGACGACGGCATCATCGACCCCCGTCACACCCGCGACGTGATCGCGATCAGCCTCTCCGCGGCGCTCAGCGCCAAGGTCGAAGGCAGCACCAGCTGGGGGATCTTCAGGCACTGAGCCTGAGCCCGAAGCCGGTGCGCCGATACGCCGCCCGCGACCTCAGAGCGCCGGCGGATACGGCGCGTCGTAGCCTTGGAACGCCTCTGGGCGCGTGAACGCCGCCTTGACGCTGGGGCGCAGCAGCACGACCAGCGAGAAGATGCCCAGGGCCGTGCCGAGCGGCATGTTCAGCAGGATCAGCGCCGACCCGATGATGCACAGGACGTGGCGCCTGCGCTGGCCCAGGCTGCGCGCGGTGGCGAAGGAGAGCGCCGCCAGAGCCCAGAGCCAGATCGAGATGAAGATCCCTACGGCAATGAAGAACCAGGGCATCGCCTCGATGCCCGGCGGCGCGCGGCTCCCGGAGAACGCCGGCTCGTTCAGCATCAGGCCGCCCATGAACACGTAGATCCCACCCACGAAGCCAACCAGGGTCTGAAACCCTCCGTAGACGTAGAAGAGGATGCTGAGCACCTTCAGGTGTTCGCGATCCGAGGACGTCAGCTGAGGCTCCATGTCGTCAGGCTTCTTGCGGATTTCCAGGGGTTGGGGGTGAGAGCAGTCGTCGCCGGTACTGATACTGCGAGGAGCGCGATGAGTTTCCCCGCCCGGCGCAGTCTATCCCTGTAATCTCACCAATGTCGGAGAAACCCATGCAGAACCCTGCCCTCCCCAGCCCCGAAGCCGCCCCCACCAGCTCCAGAGCACCCTCCCGTGCCGCCAGGATCGGAGGCTACGTCTCGAGCGGCCTGGCCGTCGCCTTCCTGATCATGGATGCGACGATGAAGCTCTTGACCACCGCACCAGCGATCGAGAGCACCCAGCAGCTCGGCTACGACCCCAGCGTCGTCTTCCCGCTCGGGGTCACCCAGCTCGCGTGTCTCGTCACCTACCTCTTCCCGCGGACCTCGGTGCTCGGCGCCATCCTCTGGACCGGCTATCTGGGCGGCGCAATCGCGACCCATGTCCGACTCGGCAATCCCCTGTTCAGCCACGTGCTGTTCCCGGTCTACGTCGCCGCGCTGCTCTGGCTCGGCCTGTGGCTGCGGAGCCCCGCGCTGCGTGCGCTGGTGCCACTCCGACGCGGGACGTGAGGCGGCTAGAGCGGTAGCGTCAAGTATGCGTGCAGGCCCCACAGGATGTCCCAGTTGAGCGGCGGGGTCTCGCGCTCGCCTTCGGCCTGGAAGGTCTTGAAGTAGAAGAACGTCATGCCGCCGACGGTGGCCTCGATGCCGCCGAGCAACGTCGGTGCCGTCTTCAAGAGCGGATGCAGGTAGCCGAAGGTGAGCTCGCCCTGGGCGTAACCGATCAGCCAGTCGTCGGGAAGCGCGTCGTTCAGGCTGTAGTCCTCGAGCAGCAAGACCTCGCCGAGGCCTACCTGGCTCGAGAGGCTTCCATAGAACCTGGTCGGGGTACGTCGCGTCTCACCCCCGAACGCCAAGCCTGCCCCACGGAAACGTGCATCGAACACCAGCTCGTCGAGCACGAAGTCGTCGACGCGGACCTGATAGGGTTTTGAGTAGCTGGTCAGGCCAAGGCCCAGGTAGATCTCGGGGAAGTCGCCCTTGGGCACCTGGACGATGCCCGTGGGGTCGTTGTCGTGGTTGTACTTCACGCCGACGATGAAGGTCTCGAAGCCGCTCACCATGGTCAGCGGCTCCTCCGTCAACGGAAAGTCCGTGGTCGGCTGGTCCGACCTCGCGGCGTGAGGGATCACGCGCACGGGTCGCTTGGGCGTGACCGTGGTCTCGAAGGCGCGGGTCTCGTAGCGGAAGATCGGCTCCCAGACGAAGCTCACCACCGGGAAGCCGATCACGCCGAGGGCCTTGGTCAGCTTCGGCGCCAAGTTCCCGGCGCGCGCGGTGATCGCTGCCTCCGGGCGACTCGGTGCACCAGCGGAGCTCGACTCGTAGTAGCCGTGGTGCAGCGTGACCCAGCCGAAGAAGCCGACGCCGACGTCGAGGCTCCAGGTATAGTAATTCTGCGTGGAAACATCCAGCGCAGGGTAACCCTGAGGGCGCCAGCCTCGGTAGGCTCCGCCGAGCCCTGGGTCGATGCGCAGACCGCCGCCGATCACGCGAATCGGGTACTTGGTCTCTGGAGGCTTCGACGCTGGCTCCGCGCCGGCATCCCCAGACCAGTAGCCGCCTTTTCCAGGAGTCCGGGGCGCAGGCCTGGTTCCCCCGGGTTTCTTCGTGGATTTCTTCTTCTTCTTCTTCTTCTTCTTTGGGGGTGAGGAGCGCGGCTTGGACTTCAGGCCCTCATCCACGTGGCGTTCGACCTCGCCACCGATGGTCTGGGCGCTGGCGTTCGTCCCGAGACTCAGCACGGCGAGCAGCACGGCCGCCCCGGCAAGGCGCAGAGAGCCCACGCCGCAGCTGCGTGGAAATGCGCTGGTGTACCGAGTTTCGACCATGAACGCCTCAGTCTACAGCGCAAGCGCGCCCAAGGTTAGGCCGAGGTATCGCCGCTGACCGGGGCTCAGTATGCTCGGCACCATGGCACGCGCGTTCTTGGAGAACCTGGAAGGGACGTACCGACCAGCGGGGGACTATCGCAGTCATCGGCTGTGCTTCGCCCACCGCGGTGGTTCCCTGCTGTGGCCGGAGAACACCCTGGAGGCGTTCTCCGGTGCGCTGGACCTGGGCTGCTCTCACCTCGAGAGCGACGTGCACCGCACTCGGGACGGCGAGCTGGTGCTGTTCCACGATGCGCGGGTCGAGCGCACCACCAACGGCTCGGGCTTCATCCGTGATTTCACGCTGAGCGAGCTGAAGCGGCTGGATGCGGGCTATCGCTTCCATCAAGAGCGTCACTATCCGTATCGGGGCAGAGGCCTGACCATCCCCACCCTGGAGGAGACCCTCGAGCGCTTTCCTGGGGTGCGGCTGAACCTGGAGTTGAAGCAGCGAGAGCCAGACATCGTGAGGCCGATGTGGGACCTGATCGAGCGCCGAGGGGTGCATGAGCAGCTGCTGATCGCGGCGAGCTTCGACCCGCTGGTGCAGGATTTCCGCGAGGTATCTCGAGGGCGGGTGGCCACCTCGGCGGGCAGCCGAGAGAGCCTGCGCTTCTTGCTGGCCGCGCGCCTGGGTCTTTGGCGCTGGGAGGAACCAGCGTATGACGCCTTGCAGTTACCTCTAAAGGTTGGAGTCGTGCCGGTCGTAACCCGTCATCTGGTCGACGTCGCCCATCGTCTCGGCATTCAGGTGCACGTCTGGACGATCGACGAGCCGGCTGAAATGCGAGCTCTGTGGCGCCTGGGCGTCGACGGGATCATGTCGGATCGCCCGGATCTGCTCGTGGATAGCGTGCGCAAGGCCTGATCGCTCAAGGTCCGTGCCCGAAGCCCGTTCACTCCTGCGTGACCTACCGCACGCGCCCCAAATCGGACCACCCGCACACCCAGAGCGGGATCTTCCTCAAGGTGGGGTCGCGCGCCCAAGCCCCCAACTTGCTCGACTTCGTGGACGAGCTCCGCTGGCTGACCACCCCCGCGGTGGCCGCGGCAGTGGTGGAGCCCCTGCGCGGCTCGCCGGGCGATGGCGTGGTGGCCAGCAGCGCCGAGGTGACGACGCTCTTCGACAGTCAGCTGCGCAGCTGGCTCGATCACGTGGAGCGCACGCTGATCCTCGAGACCCCGGCGTGGCTGGCTCCGACCTTCGGCGCGATGCACGCCATCGCCGTGCCGATGTGGACACCCTTGCGGCGTGTGGGTGTGATCGCGCTGCCGGATCCCGCGGCGCGACGCGGCGTCCTGTTGCGCGAGCTGGAGCGTCGGGGCACCGAGTTCGCGCTGCGCGTGGAGTCCCACGATCGACGCGCGCAGCTCGAGGAGCTGCGCCGCGCGAGCCTTGGCGCTCGCCCCAGCAGCATGCGTGGCGCCTGGCAGCGCCTGTCGCTGCCGGTGAGCGCGCTGCGCCACACCGACACCCCGCGCTTGCCCAGCGACCCGCAACGCAATCCCGTGAGCCGCCTTCGCGCGCCACGCGCCCCCGAGCTGCGGATCAGCGACGCCCCCCTCGACAGCACCGGCGAAGTGGCCAGGTAGGATCGGGCTCCAGCGGCGTTGAGCTGCCGCCCTGGTTGGAATCCAGTTTCAGCGCGCGCGGCGTACCCAAGGCGACGACGTTGAGTTAGCGTCCGTCTTCATGCAGCGCGTCAGCCGAATTCTGGTTGCAAACCGAGGAGAAATCGCCGCCCGTATCATGCGCACGGCGCATCGAATGGGGATCGGCACCGTCGCGGTGTTCAGCGACGCCGACCGGGACCTGCCGTTCGTGCGCCTGGCGGATCAAGCCGTGGGCTTGGGGGGCGCGGCGGCCAGCGAGAGCTATCTCCGCGTGGATAAACTCCTGGCCGCCGCCAGGCAGGCTGGCGCCGACGCGGTCCACCCCGGCTTCGGGTTTCTCGCCGAGAACGCCGACTTCGCCGAGGCCTGCGCCTCGGCGGGACTGACGTTCATCGGCCCGAGCCCCGAGGCGATCCGCAAGATGGGCTCGAAGAAGGTGTCGAAGGGCCTGGTCTCGGCCGCTGGCGTCCCGGTGATCCCGGGTTACGAGGGCGACGACCAATCCACGGCCACCTTGGTCAAGGAGGCGCTGAAGATCGGATTCCCGGTGCTGATCAAGGCCAGCGCGGGCGGCGGGGGCAAGGGCATGCGCGTGGTCGAGCGCGAAGCCGACCTCGAGCCAGCCATCGAAGGAGCCAAGCGCGAAGCGAAGAGCTCCTTTGGCGACGACACGCTGCTGATCGAGAAGTACATCACGTCGCCGAGACACGTCGAGATCCAGATCCTCGGGGATCGACACGGCAAGCTGCTGCACCTGTTCGAGCGTGAGTGCTCGATCCAGCGCCGACACCAGAAGATCATCGAGGAGACGCCCTCCCCCGCCCTGAACCCAGAGCTGCGCGAGCGCATGGGCAAGGCGGCCGTCGCCGTCGGCGAGGCGGTCGGATACTACAACGCGGGCACCGTCGAGTTCATCCTGGATCCGCAAGGAAATTTCTATTTCCTCGAGGTGAACACGCGACTGCAGGTCGAGCACCCCATCACCGAGGCCGTCACCGGAGTCGACATCGTCCGGGAACAGATCCGCGTCGCGCGGGGGGCAGCGCTGGAGCTCGAGCAGGACACGTTGCGCATGAACGGCGCCGCCGTCGAGTGCCGCCTGTACGCCGAGGATCCGAGCAACGGCTTCTTGCCCACGACGGGCACGGTGGTCGACTTCTGGCTCCCGGAGGTCGAGGGCTTGCGCGTCGACGCGGGCATCGAGAGTGGTAGCGAAATCGGCATCCACTACGATCCGATGCTGGCCAAGGTGATCACCTGGGGACACGACCGCGACGAGGCCATCTCCCGCATGCAGCGCGCGCTCGGCCTGAGCAGCATCCAGGGCCTCAAGACCAACACCGCCTTCTTGCTCAGGGTGCTGGAGCATCCAGAGTTCCTCGCCGGGAACACCCACACGCACTTCATCCAGGAGCACCTGAGCGGCCGGGACGCAGCGACCAGCCGGAGTGTCGAAGCGCTCGCCGTCGCCACCCTCGCGCTGCATGAAGCCCGGCGCCAGCGACATCGCCCGTTGCCAGCCCTCGAACCAGGCTTCCGAAACAACCGCTTTCAGCGCGAGTGGCTCGAGCTGGAGCACACAGGTGAGCTGACACGGGTCGAGTACGAGAACCGTGGCGGTGGCGAGCTGCTGATTCAGGTCGGAGACGAGCAGCTCAGCTGCCGAGCGCTCGCTTGGGAAGCTGACGAGCACCTCCTGCGCTACGAGCTACAGCAGGGTGAGCGAGCTGCCATGCGGCGCAGCGCCCGAGTCATGCTGAAGGGTGATCATGCCTATGTCGCCGGAGTCGCCGGGAGCGCTGCGCTCCGCATCGTGCCCCGCTTCAGGCGCGCGGAGGCGGAGGTGGAAGCTGGCGCCTGCATCGCGCCCATGCCCGGCAAGGTCGTGAAACTCCACGCGGAAACAGGCATGAACGTGGAGGCCGGACAGGTGCTGGTGATCCTGGAGGCGATGAAGATGGAACACTCCGTCAAAGCTCCCGAGACCGGCGTGGTCAAAGAGGTGCGTGTGGCTGAAGGCGACCAGGTCGAGGACGCGAGCGTGCTCGTGGTTGTTGGCCCCGCGGACGCCGAGTAGTCTCGGCCCCGTGAGATGGCTCGTCGGCTTCACGCTGCTGCTGGCCGGATGCGCGACCACGCCGCCCGCCGACTGTCCCGCGCACACACCAGCGCCTCCATCGCCACAGAGCCGAGCCTCCACGAGCGACGCCGCTGAGCAAGCCGCGCCCCGCGACGCCCTCGAACGGGCCGATCTGGGTATCGAGGTCACGCCAGTCTTCGAGCCGCCAGGCCTGCGGATCCGCCAGCACGTGAGCGCCAAGGTCAACAGCAAGACCTGGAGCATTCGGCACGCAGGCGCCGCGGACCTGGTGCGCCTCGAGCGCATCGACGGAGCGGACCGCGCGAAGCTCCGCGCGACCCCAGCGGGAGGCGGGCTCTCGGTGAGGCTACCGGCGCAGGAGAGCTTCGATCTCGAGTACGAAGTGCGCGCCAGCGACTTCTCCGCCGACGCCACCGACGCCAACGCGGTGAATCCGAACCGCCTTCGCGCCGGCGCCGAGCGCTTGCTCCTCTTGCCCGACGAGCACCCGGACGCACCCCTGCAGGTATCCATACGGATACATTCGAGTGACCTGGGGGCGCCTCAGGGCGCCGCGAGCAGCCTGGGCGTCGGCGAGCTACGCAGCCTGGAGCTGAGTTCGCGCGCCTTGCGGCAGATCAGCCTGATTGCCGGTCCTCTCGGCTCCGCGCGCTTCGCTGGCCCAGAGGGTCAGGACGAGATCGCGTGGGTGGGCTACACGACCTTCGATCCACGGCTCGTGAGCGCGCAGAACGCCGTCTTCCGCAGCGCGGTCCGGGAGTACTTCGGCGACCTCAGGAGCACCCCCCTGACGGTGCTCTTGCTGAGCGACTCGCGTCCGCTAGGGAACTACGAGGTCACGCGCCGCAGCTGGAGCATCCTGGTCCATGTTGCCGCAGGGCAGCCCTGGGACGGGACGCTGTCGCTCGCGGTGGCTCAGGCCATCGTGCGTGAGTGGCTGGGAGGACGTCTCTGGCTCGGGGCGGCGGACGACGCGACGGGGCAGCTGTGGTTCAACGCCGGCTTCGCGCGCTACGTCGCTCGGGAGGTGGCGTTTCGCATGGGACAGCTGGAGCCCGAGGAGTACGCCGCGGAGGTGGAGGGCCTCACCGCGATCGTGAAGACTTCGCCCGATCGCGAGCTCGACAACCAGACCCTGGCCCGCGCCGCGGGACGGGGAGAACAGGGCGCGATCGCACTGCTGGTGGCTCGTGGCGCGCTCTGGGCGACGGATCTAGACGCTCGCCTCGCCGAGCCCTCGCGGGGCAAGCGAGGTGCTGGGCCACCGCGCCTGTCTCAAATCCTCAAGGAAACATACCGAGCAGCCGTGGGCGACGACGTCACGCCCGGCCAGCCCCAGAGCGTCGACGACCTGCTCCGGCGCCTCGAGGCTCAGCTGCCCGACGCGCGCGGGCGCTTCGATAACTGGATCGTGAAGGGCAAGCCAGGGGACCTCCCGGCGACGGCTCTCGGGCCGTGCTTTCGCCAGCGCCCCCGCAGGTTCCCGTTGTTCGCGCTGGGCTTCGCCCTGGACGCTTCCCGGCATGTCTCGGAGCTCGACCCACTGGGCCCGGCGGCGCGCGCCGGACTGAAGCGCGGAGACGCCATCCAGGAGCTCCACTACGCCGCGGGGCGCGCCGACTTGCCGGTGCGCGTGCGCTTCGTGCGCGGCGATGGCGCCGCGCAGAAGCTGTCCTACTTGCCCCAGCAGGGCAGCGTGAGTGGGCGAGGCTGGGAGGCGCTGAAGAACGTCCCTCGCGAGCGCTGCCAGCGCTGACGCGCGCGCCACAAACTCGGCCGTGGGGCTCCGAGAGTGCTAGCGGCAGGGCATGGGACGGCAGCAGAAGTGCAACCCTCGACGCTTATCTAAGCTCGCGCTCACCGGTTGGTTCCTCGGTCTGGGGAGCCTGACGGGCTGCCGAGCGGAACCGCCTCCCGGGGCCAAGGCGGAGCCTGGCTCGGTGCATCTCGAGGTCGACAGTCAGGGAGACACCCGGCGCCTGAGCGCCGCCGAAGCTGCTCGACCGCTGCCCCGTACGCCTGCGAAGGAGGCGAAGAGCGACGCCGAGCACTTGAAGCAGTCTCCGAGCGCAGCCGAGCCGGCTCGAGAGGATGAAGCCGTCACGCCCAGCGAACCGCCCCGCGGAGCCTCGCCCAGGGTCGCCGAGCGCCGTCCCTCACCCCCCGATCCCGAGGAAAGAGCGGTGGTGGTCCCCGCAGGCTTTTCCCTGGGGCAAGATCCCGCAGAACAGGCACAGCCCGGCGTGCCTCCGCTGCTCGATGCGCAGGGCCAGCTGTTGCCTCAAACCGAGGACCTACCCGGCACCGACTCGGCGTTCTTCAAGCAGATCGGTCCGACGCTGTTCAAGGCCATCGTGGACAACAACCCGGAGCTGATGCTGCCCTACTTCATGCCGGTGCCAGTGTACGAGAAGCTGAAGGACAGCAAGAACCCGCCACGGGACTGGAAGTACCGCCTGTTTGCACAGCTGAAGCGCGACATCGAACGCTACCACCGCCTGCTCGGGAAACAGCGCGAGCGCGCGCGCTTCGTCGCGCTGGACGTCGTGCCCGAGGACGCCTTGTGGATGAAGCCGGGGCGCGAATACAACAAGCTCCCGTACTACCGCCTCTTCGGCTCGAGCCTGCGCTACGTCGACTTTCGCGGTCGCGAGCGTCGCTTCGAGGTCTCCGCTCTGTTCTCGTGGCGTGGCGAGTGGTACGTCGTGCACCTCAACGGGCTGAAGTAGCCGCGCGGCGCGGGCTGCGATCCGACTGCGACGCTGCGATCCGACTGCGACGCTGCGATCCGACTGCGACGCTGCGATCCGGCTGCGAAGCTGCAATCCGGCTGCGAAGCTGCAATCCGGCTGCGAAGCTGCAATCCGGCTGCGAAGCTGCAACTGGGCTGAAGCTGCAGGCGTTTGGCCGCGCTTGCCTGCCGACGCCTCGCGAACCCCGTGGTAGCGAAGCTTCATGTCGACGACGCGTCGCGGATTCACCGAGCTGAGTCTGAAGCTGCTTGGCCTCTCGCTGCTCGCTCCGAGTGCTCTGGTCGCTTGCAGCACGCCCCAGCTCGCGGTCCCTCCGAAGGCACCGTCCAAGGGCGCGAGCGACCCCAAGCTCGTGATCCAGGAGCTCGGCGACTTCGAGTGCCCGTTCTGCGCCGACGTCCAGCCGGTGCTCGAACAAGTGCTGGATCACTACGGAGATCGGGTGCGCATCGTGTGGCGCGACTACCCGCTCAGCCACATCCATCCCTATGCGATGCAGGCCGCGGAAGCCGCGCGTGAGGTGCGGGCCCAGCTCGGCGAAGAGGGCTTCTGGCGCTACCACCACCTGCTCTTCATGAATCAGAACGCCCTCACCCGGGAAGGCCTCGCGAGCTTCGCGAAGAAGCTCGGCGGTGTGGACATGGCGCGTTTCACCAAGGCCCTCGACGAGAAGACTCACCAGGCAGCAATCCTCGCGGAAAAGGCTGAGGTGGACAAGCTCGGCATCGACCGCCTGGGCACCCCCGGCTTCTTCATCGGCAGTGAAGTGATCATCGGCTCCCAGCCGTTCGAGGTCTTCCGGGATGCGATCCAGGAGCAGCTCGGCCAGGGCTGAGACCGCTCCAGCCGAGGCGATCCACGGCCCAGAAGCCAGCGCAGCGAGTCTTGGATTTGGGGGAGAGAGCGCGCCGAGTTACTCTCGCAGGATGCTGTTCTGGATCCAGGGACTGCTGGACGCGCGAACCGTGCAGGCCTTCCGCGAGCGCATCGATCACCTGCCGTTCAAGGCCGGCGTGGCGACCCTGAGCAGCGGCAACCCGGACGCCAAGCACAACCAGCAGCTGGACAGCCAGACCCCCGAAGGCCAGGCGCTGGGCCGGGAAGTCGTCGAGCGTCTGCTCGGGCACCCTGAGGTGAGGCGCCTGGTGATCCCGCGTTCCGTGCGGCATCCATTGATCGCGCGCTACAGCGCCGGGATGCGCTATGCGCGGCACGTGGACCAACCGGTGATGGGCGGCGCGAACCCGACGCGCACCGACTTCGCCTGCACACTCTGGCTGAGCTCACCCGATAGCTACGAAGGAGGCGAGCTGGTGATCCAGCTCGACGCTGAGACCCAGCGGCTGAAGGGCGAGGCCGGCAGCCTGGTGCTGTACCCGGCTTGCTACCTCCACGAGGTGACCCCGGTGACCTCCGGGACGCGCCTGGTCGCCGTCACCTGGCTGCAGAGCCTGGTGCGCGATCACGAAGCGCGACGCCTCTTGGCGGAGCTGGACGACGTGCGGCGTGGACTCGATCCGGCGACCCAGACGGCCGAGCGCCTCGCCGCACTGTACAATCAGCTGCTGCGCTACCACGCGGAAATTTGAGCGGCTGACCAGCTACGGGTCGTAGCGATACACGGTGACCTCGTCGGCGAGGGTGGCCAGCATGCGGTACATGCCGACTCCGGGCGCGATGAATCCGCCACTCGCGCCGTTTGGCGGAGACATTTGCGGCGTCCAGGTCCAGGCTGGCTCGGTGTAGAACGCCTGAGCGTTGAGCGACGCCCCGCGGAGGTGACGCTCCTCGTAGTCGTAGTCGTCGATGACCTGCAGCGACGACGTCGCGCTATCATAGCCGATCAGGCGGCCTTCGCTGAACACGGGGCGCGTCAGAGGTTGCTGCTGAATGTCCGGTAGCGATCCGTCTGCGCTACCGGTCAGGGTTGGCAGGTCGTAGATGCGGAGCTGATCGCCCTCACCCACGATCCAGACCTGATTCAGGCCTCGAGGCGCCACCGCGGCCTGGACGTAGTACATGGAACTGGTGCCCACGAAGGTGTCCGTGACGCTGCCATTCACGAGCTCGAAGGCATTCAGTCGCAGCGAGCCCGTGCCCACCTCGACGCTCCAGAGCTGGATGTTGTTCAGCGGGTCCGTCGCCGACCAGCCGCTGAGCACCTGCACGAACGCGGTGCCGTAGACGGTCGCGTCGAACTCGACGTGGGAGCCAATCTGCGCGCAGGTCGCCGCATCGTAGACGCTGAGGCGCTGAAAACCCGACACCGTGCTCAGCATCAGCACCACCGAGCCAGAGATCGGAACGATCTGGTTCAGGTAGCCAGGGTTCGGCGTGTTCGCCAGTGGCGAAGGCGTCAGGTTGCAGGAAGACTGAAAACTATAGCGAGGCACCGATGGTCCCTCGCGGAAACTCAAGGCGTTCAGGTTGTCGGAGGCGTTCAGTCCCAGGGCAACCTCGTCCACCAACACGGTGTTCGTTCCGCTCCCGTCAGAGCCGAAGACGTCCCCGGGCACCTCGCCGGCGGTGGCCTCGGTGTTCACGGCGCTCCCGCTCACCCCAACCGAAGAAGCGCTCACGCTGAACGAGACGGCGCTCGGGGTGCCGGCGCCGACGACCACCAGCGCGTCGACTTCGTCGTCCGCGACCAGGCCGAGCTGAGTGCAGGTGTAGGCGACCTCGTTGGTACCATCCAGGCGGGAGCGATAGATGGTGCAGCCACGCTCATTGGCCGCGGTGCCTTCCACCGCGCTCCCGCTGGCTCCCACCGACTGCGCGTCGACCGAGAAGTAGACCTCGCTGGGAGTGCCGACCTCGAGTTCCAGCGCGTCGACATCGTCGCTGGGGATCCCGGCAGCGACGCTGAGTCCCAGGCTGCCGTGGAGGTAGGCAGCGGCGTTGTAGCCGATGTCCTCCCCGCCCTCGGACACCACGTCGTGGCTCCCCACACCATCGGAGAAGAAGACCTCGGCGGAGGGCGCGGCCTCCGTGACGCGGCGCTCGACCTGCGTACGATATCCGCCCGTGGCGCCGTCTTGCACCGAGAAGTAGTACACCGGGTGCGACGGCACTGCCCGCAGCACGGAGAAGCCATCGACGCCATCAGTATCCAGCAAGCCGAGCTGGGCGGCCGTGATACCCAGCGTGTTGCTGCCCGCACCAAGGCCTGGATTATCCGGGTGGAAAAGGTTGCTCTGAGCTTCCGTCGTGCTGGCCACCGCCGAGCCGCTGGCGCCGATGTGGGAACGCCCCACGGAGAACAGCGGGCTCGGCAAGGTCAGACCAGTGCCGCCGGTGCCACCCGTGGCTCCCGTGCCGCCCGTGCCGCCCGTGCCGCCCGTGGCTCCCGTGCCGCCGGTACCACCCGCGCCGGCACCCCCCGCCGAGCTACCGGCACTCCCGGAGCTCCCCCCCGCGGAAACGCTGCCGTCAGCGCCGGCATCGGGAGCGCCTTGCTTGTTCTTCGTGTCGTCTCCGTCGTCACAAGCCGCGCTGACCAGCAAGAGCGCTGGCACACAGACCAAGCCACGAACTCGCCCAAATCGTCGAAACGTCCTCACAGCCATGTCGCCTCCAAGCAGGGGATCGCACGAGCTTAACGTGTGTCACGGCGTGGGGCACCTGGTGACGAGCCTGGAAACACACCAAAGCATGTGTCCAGCGCACGAATCCGCTCGGACTTCAGCGCACACGACGGACAGGCGGCGCTCTCGGCCACAGGCGCGCGGATTTCGCGCAGAGTTTTCCATGCTCCGAACCGCGGGTGGCCCGAGGGTTCAATATCGAGGTGCGTCAGCGTCGCTGGCAGCGCGGGCAGTAGTGGGTGCCTCGCTGCCCGACCAGCACGCGCACCACCGCGGCGCCGCACTCTGGGCAAGGCTCACCGGTGCGGGCGTAGACGCGACGCTCGTCTTGATACGCGCCGTCGGTACCGTCGGGCTGAACGTAGTCGCTGATCGAGGAGCCACCGGTCTCGATCGACCGCTTCATCACCCACTGCGTCGCGTCCAGCAGCCGCTGCCAGTCGGGGCGACTGAGGCGAGCGGCGGAACGCGTCGGGCGGATCCTGGCCAGGAACAGGGCCTCGTCCGCGTAGATGTTGCCGACGCCTGCCAGCACCGACTGGTCGAGCAGGACGCTCTTGATCGGCGCGCGACGCCTGCCCGCCGCCTGGATCAGGTCCTCGGCGGTGATCTGCAGCGCGTCCGTCCCTAGCTTGTCCACCCGCGCATCGCTCTTCCCCGCGGCAAGATACAGGACCTTGCCGAACTTGCGCACGTCGCGAAACAGCACCTCGGGCCCGCCGTCCGTGAAATGGAAGATCAAATGGGTGTGTGGATCGCGCGCTGCTCCCTTCTTCCCCACGAGCGACGCCTGAGCCTCGGGGGTCAGGCTCGAGCGACTCGTCGAGCTCAACAGCCGCAGGCTGGTCGCTCCAGCCCCGAAGAGCTGTCCCGTCATACCCAGGTGCAGCATCAGCCGGTCGCCGCCCGCCAGCTCCGCGAAGAGGTACTTGCCGTGGCGCGATAGGCGCTCGACACGCCTCCCGCGCAGGCGCCGTGCGAGCTGCTCCGGGGGGGTGAGGAAGAAGTAGCTCGGCGCCGTCGTGGTGATGCGCGCGATGGTGCGCCCCTCGAACAGGGGCGCGATGCGGCGCCGGGTGACCTCGACCTCGGGCAGCTCGGGCATGTCAGTCGTCCTCTGCTCTCGGCGCCGAGCCAGCCGCCGCCTCGAGCTCAGAGCGGCTCTGGGCGGGGCCGCGCAGCGCTCGCCCACCAGGGAGCAGCTCCGGCGCCTGCCCAGGTGAGAGCTCCAGGCGCTGAATCAGCGCGCCCTTGGCGTCACGATAGGTCACCTCGATATTTCCCCGTGGATCCACATCGAGGACCGCGTAGTTGAACCAGTCCAGCGCCTCATCGAAGTCTGTGGTTGGTTCCCCGTGCATCGGCGCGTGTATGAAGAGGCGCTCGGCGCCGAAGCTATCGTCGTAGATCAGCTTGGGAAACAGTCCGGCGCTGAGCGGACCGCTGACCAATTCGAGGAAGCTGAACTGACTGGTCCGGGCATCCGCGACTCGGGCGGTCCGCGCGAGTGGCCGGTAGACGTAGGCGGCAGCGAAGTGCACGTCGGTCGTGACGAAGATCACGTTCGCGGGCTTCAGCTCGGGTAAGACACTCACCAACCTCGACAGCTCCCCCTCGTAGCCCGTCGGCCCGCCGAAGTTCGCCCAGCCGTCTCGCGGACCGTTCGGCGGCCAACCGGTTGGAATGGACAGAGGGACGCTGCTGACGATCAGCTTCCAGGTCGCATCGCTTCTCCTCAAGGATTCAGTCAACCACTCGAGCTGTTCTGCCCCCAGCATGGACTTCTTGGGGTCGCTGCCGGGCAACGACGCAACGGACCGGTACTGGCGTGTATCCAGGAAGAAGAGCTCGAGGTGCTTACCCCAGCGGCGCGAACGATAGAGCCTGTTGCCTGCCTGCGCGGCGGCGTCGAAGGCGTGGTAGTCGAGGAACGCCGCGAGGCCCTCTGGCATCAAGTGCTCACCCACCCGATAGGGGGCGTTGCCGCGCTGATCACGCTCGGGCCCGAAGTCGTTCACCACCTCGTGGTCGTCCCAGACCGCGTAGTATCCAGTGCTTGCCAGGAGCCGCTGGGAGCCGAGGTCGGCGCGGTTGTAGCGCCAGAAGCGCCAGTACTCCTCGCGCTTGGTCGCGGCATCGATGTCTCGCGGGACCTGCGTGTTGCCGAAGCGGCCAGTCGCCCTGCAGTAGCCGTCACCGTAGATCATGTCGCCAAGGCCGATGAAGAAATCCAGTCGCTCCTTGGACAGCGGCTCGAAGATCGGATAGCCACGCTCGGCGTCGCGGCACGCATTCTGACCTCCCAGATCACCGCTGAAGGCGAAGCGTACTCGCGCGGCGGAGCTCGCTTCAGGTGCCGTACGGAAACTACCCACCACGGCGTCCGCTGGCGCTGCCCCTCCGTCTTGGCGGGAGCTGAGCCAGGCGTGGTAGGAGTATGAAGTCGCTGACTCCAGCTCCGTGAGCTGCACCCGCGCCGTGAAGTCACGCTGCTCGCTGAGCGGCGCGCGCAGCCGCAGGGGTCCGGAGCGGCCGTGCAGCTCCACCTGAAACCAGCCGGCGCCGGTGCCGCGTCCCCAGATGACCGCGCCATGTGCATCCACCTCGCCGGTCATCACCCCCCAGCCAAGGCCCTGACCGGTCGTCGACGCGCGGTCGCTGCAGCCGTCGCAGGCCGTCGAGGCCAAGCAGACCAGAGCGCAGCCCAACGCACGGTTCAGGGAGTGTAGGGACGAGCGGCGCATCGAAGCAGCGTCGGGTGTACCAGAATCGGCAGAGCCGAGCCGCCGCAGATTGCGTCACTCGGCCGACCATCGCGGGTCGCCTGCAACGACCCACTCCAGCACCTCGCCGACCTTCGCCCCAACGCGCCCCTGGTAGGTGTGGCCGGCGCCGGGCGCGTACTCGAAGCGCACGTCCACACCGCCGCGCCTCAAGGACTGACGGCTGCGTTCGTAGGCCTGGGAGCAGTGGAGCAGCCCACACACCAGGCCAACGCGACGTCCTCCCGCTGCCTGCCAGCGCTTGGCGCCCGAGACACTCCAGTCGTTCTGCTGACCTTCGATCAGCAGCGCGCGCGGAAAGCGATCCGCGCGAGACATCAGCATCAAGGCGCCCATCACCGCGCCCTGGGAGTAGCCGGCGTAGACGGCGTTGGCGGCGTCGGCAGTGGCCGAGAACCGCGCCTCGAACGCCGCCAGGTTGGCGTCGATGGCCCGCCCCAGCCAGAGGTGATCGGGGTAGTAGTGGCGACTCACGCTGAGCGGCTCGCTGCGGTTGATCTTCGCGCCGCGCACGCAGAGCACGAACGCCCTATCTCCCACCAGCTCACGCCAGCGCTCGCAGTGAGCCTCGGGGCGTCCGCCCGCGCCGTGCGTCGCCACCAGCAGCGGCTTCCTCCTGGATCCACGGGGAATCCACACGACGGAGGGCAAGAACTCGGGAACATCCAGGCTGACGAAGCGACCTCCTTCCAAGCCGACCGCTGGCGCGCCCTGGGTCCGCGGGTCGACATCGGCTTCCTCGGCGACCGCTCCGCCAGGTTCGGGGGTGAGAGCGCGCTTCGAGCCGTCCTCGTGGCCTGCGTCTCGACCCGGGTCTGGCGCGGCCTGCGGCGCGCGATTCCCCGTGGCAACTTTGGGGGGCACGGGGGACGGCCCGCAGGCCAGAGCAAGCGTTCCAGTCACGAGCAGGGCGAGCCACACCTCGCGCCACCGCGACCGCTGCTCGGGTTTCCGCACGCCACCATTCACCGCCGCCCATTCTGGGCCTCGACCTCGCGCTCCACAACTTCGCCGCGCTGCGGCATCGGATTGCCCCTGGCGCCGGCCACCCGTTCGGTCTAAGGCAGGAGCATGGGGAGCTTGAGAGATGGGCTGCCTCGCTCCGCGACGAAGCGCGAGAGAGGCTACGGTTTGGGTACGTCTGCGGGCACTCGCCGACGCCTGGGAGTCGTCGGCGCGGCGCTGTGCGCTGCGGTGCTACTGCCGCTGCAGCTGACGGCCTGCGGCTCGGACGAGTCGAGTGGCGGTGGCGCCGGCGGCTCGGGTGGCACTGGCGGCGCCGGCGGCGTGGGCGGCGTCACTCCCGAAGTCGCCTGGCCCCACCTCACGTGCGACGCGCTGGTCGATGACTACTGCCGCTATCCCTTCCCGAGCAACGTCTACACCGTGGACGACAGCACGACCCCGACGGGCCGCCGGGTGAAGCTAGAGGGCGACTTCCTGCTCACCTCGTTCCAGAAGGCGGTGCTCAAGGGCGCGCCCTGGGACAAGAGCGACGGCTTCTCCGCAGGCGTCGCGGCCCTGACGTATATCCCCGGGGCAACGACGGAAGGACTACCCAGCGTCGACAGCATCGACGCCAGCCTGGGCGCTGACTCCCCAACCGTCATCCTGGACGCGGAGACCGGTGAGCGCATCCCGCACTGGGTGGAGATCGACCTCTCCAACAAGGTGGACGAGCATCGCACGCTGATGCTGCGCCCGGCGGTGCGCCTCAAGGACGCTACCCGCTACATCGTCGCGCTTCGCAACATCCAGACAGCAGGTGGCCCAGCGGAGCCGACAGCCGCGTTCAAGGCGCTGCGCGACAACACACCGTTCGATGGCGACGCGTCGATCGACCAGCGGCGGGGGCTCTACGCGGACATCTTCCAGCGCCTGCAAGACGCCGGGGTCGGGCGCGAGGACCTGGTGCAGGCCTGGGACTACACCACGGCCAGTCGCGAGAACAACACCAGCTGGATGCTCAAGATGCGCGACGAGGCGCTGGCCCAGGCGGGAGACAGCGGTCCGGAGTACTCGATCACCAGTGAAGAAGCAGACGTTGACGCGGACATCGCCTTCCGCATCTTCGGCACGTTCAAGGTGCCGCTGTACGTCGACGACCCCGCTCCCGGCTCTCACCTGCTGTTCGGCAGCGATGGCCTGCCAAAGGTCAACGAGACGACGCCCACCCACGACGTCGAGTTCGAGCTGCTGATCCCCAAGAGCGCCGAGGCGGCGCCGGCGAAGCTCGTGGCCTATGGCCACGGCCTCTTGGGCGAGAAGGAGCAGATCGAGTCCGGGCACTTCCGGACCTTCATGAACGAGTACAACTACGCGTTCTTCGCGGTCGACCTGAAGGGCATGGCCGCAGATGACGAGGATCACATCACCGAGGTGCTGGGCAGCGGTGAGCTGGATCGGCTGTCGACGATGTTCGATCGCATGCATCAGGGTGTGCTGAACAACCTGATGGCCATGCGGATGATGAAGAACGCGTTCTCCAAGGACGCGACCTACGGGAAATACATCGACCCAAGCGCGCGCTACTACCACGGCATCAGCCAGGGCGGGATCTTCGGCGGCGTGTACATGGGCCTCACGACCGACGTGGAGCGCGGGGTGCTCGGCGTGCCAGGCATGTCCTACAACCTGCTCCTCAACCGCTCAGTCGACTTCCAGCCGTTCTACGCGGTGATGCGTGTCACGTACCCCGATAGCCGCGATCAGCAGGTCGCGCTGTCCTTGCTGCAGATGCTCTGGGACCGCGTCGAGCCCAACGGCTACGCGCCCTACATCCGCGAGAACATGCTGCCGAATACGCCTTCGCACGAGGTGCTCATGCGCGCCGCGGTGGGCGACCATCAAGTCTCGACGCTGGGCGCGGCGATCATGGCGCGCGCCATCGGTGCCCAGCACATCGACACGGGCGTACGCGAGGTCTGGGGCCTCCCGGCGGTGGCCGGCGCGACCAGCGGCTCGAGCTTCTTCGAGTACGACTTCGGGCTGCCAACCGAGCCGCACTGCAATCGCCCGATGAGCCTCTGCGGGGATCCACACGGAAAGCTCCGCAAGCTCGAGGAAGCACGACAGCAGCTCGACCTGTTCCTGCGCACCGGTGAGTCGAAGAACTTCTGCACCGACGGGGTGTGCAAGTTCCCCGAGCAGTCGGAGTGCACTGGCGGCGAGGACCAAGTCGACCTCTGCGCCCAATAGCCGCCCAGAACCGCCGGATGGCGAAGTCGCTTGCCATCCGCGCGTGTTCGGTAAAGAAACGAGGATGCCCGAGTCTTCCGGGCAACCTCACCGATGGATTCCGAAGCAAAAGCGCAGGCTCGCGTAGGGTCGGTGATCGACGGCCGCTACCAGCTCACTCGATTGCTCGGGTCGGGCGCCTCGGGGGCGGTGTACGACGCAACCCATCGCTACACCAATCGGCGAGTAGCCCTGAAGCTACTGCACCCCGAGTTGAACGACTCCAGGGAGCACGTGGGCCGCTTCCTGCGCGAAGTACGAGCCATGAGCGCGCTCACGCACCCGGGGGTCGCCGCGATACTGGACGCTGGACGCACGGAGGAGGACGTCCCGTACCTGGTCACTGAGTTCCTGGAGGGCTCGGACATGGCCGAGTTGATGGACGACGGTCCTCTGGCCCACCCCGAGGTCGTGGACATCGGCGTGCAACTCCTGGACGCCTTGGCCGCGGCGCATGCGCTGAACATCGTGCATCGCGACGTCAAGCCAGACAACGTCTTTTTGGTTCCGCGCGGCACTCAGACACCTCAGGTGAAGCTCCTGGACTTCGGTGTCGCCAAGCGTCTGAACACCAACTCCAGCGTGAACCTGACGGCGGCGGGCACCACCGTCGGCACGCCGCACTACATGAGTCCGGAGCAGGCCAGGGGCGACGCGGTGGACCATCGATCCGACCTCTGGTCCGTCGGGGCGCTGCTCTTCCACGCGCTGAGCGGCGAGCCGCCCTTCGACGACCCTCGCACCCATCGTCTCTTGATGCGCATCGCGACCGAAGCGCCTCCCTCGCTGGGCGCCTTGTGCCCCAACGTGCCCATCGAGCTGGTGCAGATCGTGGACAAGGCGCTCGAAGTCGACGTCGAGCGTCGCTGGCAGTCAGCCGCGGAGATGGCCAACGCGCTCGCGCTGTGCGGCTACACGAGCTTCCACTGAGCAGTGCGCCGCGGGTGCCCGTCGCTGGCTCAGGCACGCTAGCGCGGGACGCATCACGTCGACCACCAGCGCCCGCGCTTCGGCGTCCGCTGCGCGCTCCGCCTCTTCGAGCCATCCCCAGAGCAGCGGCAGCAAGGACGGGCGCCGCTCCAGCAGCCAGCTCAGGACGCGCCAGCCAAACACCGCGTGCCGCGTCTCTTCTTCGGCGAGGCGCAGCATTTCCACCTGAAAAACACCTCCCAGGCGCCGAGCCCGCTCGGCAGCGGCCAAGGCGGCCAGCCCTTCGCCGAGCGCTGCATCCAAGAGCAGCTCACGAGCGAGTCTGGTGATGCGGTCTTCCGCGTCCGCGGCCAGGTCGGCTGGCAGCGCAAGGCGCCCCAGCTCCGCTTGGTTTCCTCCACGAGCGGCCAGGCGCAGCGCTAGCGCAGCGTGAGAGAGCTCCTCCCTCGCTGCGTGCTGCGCCTGGAGCACCAGCTCGCGCGGCGCGGCCAGTGCCGCCAGGTCCAGGACCAGTCGCACGAAGCTCGCGGAGGAAGCGTGCTCGTGGCGGGCGCTCGCGCACCAGTCCACCTCCTCGTGTTTCTCCGCGACAACAGACGAGGACTCTCGCAGGCGAAGCTCGGGCAACAGGAGCTCGCCCTGCCAGCGCAGCGGACGGCCTTCGTACACCATCGGGTAGTCCCGGCGATAGCAGCAGGCTTCCAGATCCCCCTCGGCGCGCGCTCGTGCCGTGAGCGTCTCGTCGAAGCGCAGGTCGTCCTCTGGTCCGAGCTGAGGCGGCCGCGGTGTCTTCAGCGCGTCGTACACGGAAGCGGACACGCGGTTCAGGTGTTGCGGGCACCCCTCGTAGCGCGGATTGGAGAAGCCCGTGGGTACCTTCCGCACGGGCGTACAGCCCGCACCGGCCTCGCTCGGCTGCCACTGCGGCGTGTAACCATGGGCTCGCTTGGGTAGCCGTCCTTCGTCGCGTTGCGTGGTCACCTTGGCAGGATCCGACGGCTGGTCGACACGAATCGTGGTGGGTTGTGCCGCCGGTCCCGAGTGGCAAGCGGTCGCGCCCAGCGCCACCAACACGCGAGCCAGCAACTGCGACCTGTTCATGCCTCGAGTATGCACCATCCGTGCGTATGCGTTCGGGCGGCCGCACCCCGATTTCTTGACACCCGAGCCGGCTTCTCGCAGCTTCACGGAGGGAGAGGGCATGTTGGGAGGCGAGCAAAGCTACTGGCTGCTCAGCGGTGATCGAGAGATTGCCCTCGGCGCGCACCCGACGATCGTGGGACGGGACATCAGCTGCGACTTCGTCGTCGAGGGCGATCCGTTGGTGTCCCGGCGGCACGCTTGTTTTTCGATCGCAGGCGGCGTGCCGAGCGTGGAGGATCTGGGCAGCCGCAACGGCGTGTACGTCGACGGCGAGCGCATCGAAGCTCTGCGGGAACTCCGTGGGCGTGAGACGGTTCAGGTCGGCGGCATGCAGCTGAGAATCGAAGTGAGGAACGCGGCGTGGTCCGCTGAAACCACTCGCCAATCTCCGACCCGCCGAGCTTCGGTGACCGCGGAAACGCTCTCACGGGACGATGAGACGGGGCGCGCGAACGTCTTCACCTTGCTCGGTGGTGTGGCGGAGAAGGCGCTGAAGCTGGGCAACTCGACGGAAGCAGTGCGGGTGCTCCGCCCCCCACTGGAGCTGGTGCTCGAAGAAGCCGGGCGGCGCGGTGAACTCGACTCCGAGACGCGAGACATGGCGCTGCAGTTCGCCTGCCGGCTGGCGGACGCCACCGCGCGTGCCGAGTGGCTGGACTATGTCTTCAAGCTTCAGAACGCCCTCGGGGCTCCGCCTCCCGCGAGCTTCGTGGACGAGTTGTATCGCCTGGCACGCCGTGTCCGCATGACGGATCTCGAAACCCTGCGGCAACTCGTCGCGACCCTGGAGGCGCGCCGCTCACACTTCGGCGCGAGTGAAAAGTTCCTCGCGTCTCGCATGGAAGGCCTGATCCGGATCTTCCAGGGCTGAGGCTGCTGGTTGAACCACGCGCAGGAAGATGCGATACGCACGGGCATGAGCCGGGGAGCCGAGATCACACCGCCTCGCATCAGCGTGCAGGGTCTGCGACGCTCGGGCACTCGCGAGCTACGTGGCGAGCCCAGCGGCTTCGAACATGAGTTGGTGGAGCCTCGCGATACCGTGCCCGACGGACTGGAGCCGTTCGAGGCGCTGGATGAGTGGGAGCGAGCTGGAGACACCATCCCTGCGCCGATGTCCGCGAGCCCCGAGACTCAGCCAGGGCCGAGCGTGCCGAAGGCCCCGGCGGTCCCCAGCTTCAGCGACCTGAACCAGGAGCTGGCAGCCACCTCCACGGGTCAACGCGTTCTGGGCAACGTGCTGCCCACGCAGCCTCGCGGAAAAGGCTGAGACTGGCGCCCATGCGGCCGGACTGAATCGGCCCGGGCCCGCTTCCCCAAGGAAGTGGGCCTCGGCGTTTCAGCCAGAGTCGCTGGGCTACTCGACCAGGGAGCAGGAGTCCGGCCATCCGGCGAGATCCAAGGTCGAGGGCTGACCGACCTCGTGCGCCTTGAAGAACTGCAAGACGAGTGCAGTGTTCACCTGCGGGTGCGGCTGGTGACCGTTGGAGTGCACGCAGTCGAGCACTTCGCGACCGTTGCCGCGCAAGAAGGGAGCTGCGAACCCGGCGGACTTCTCGAAGTCGATGATCTGCGTTCCAGCCGTGCCGAACACGTCGCTGGCACCGCCGTGGCTGAGCAGCACCGCACCGCCATCCGCGGCGTTCAGGGCGTTCCACTGCAGATTCACGGGGAGCCCGAGCAGGTTCACCCCGTCGACCTCGTCCTGATCATTGAACCAGGCGCCGCTGAACGCGACCACCGCCGGGATGTGCTGCGGGTAGCGACTGTGCATCATGTTCGCGGTCAGCGCCCCGGCGCTGAAACCCACCTGGTAGATGCGCCCCAGGTTCAGATCGAAGTCCTCGTCGAGACAGCCAACGACCTCCTCGAACAGGGCGCCCTCGATGTTGGCGTCCCCTGGCGCGCTCTCGAATAGATCCCAGTCGAGGCCCCTGGGCTCGGCAAACGGCGTCAGGCCGATGTCGTCAGGGGTGATCACGATCAACGGGAAGTCCGGGTCCGCGTCGGGGTCCGGGGCGAAGAACCTCTGCATGTTCTCCGCGGTGTCCCCGTACCCATGCCAGTTGAAGACAATGGAGACCGGGACCGTTGGGTCCTTGGGTAGTGCCGCATGGAAACGCCTGGCCTCCCCCCCGACCATGAAGCCCTCGTTCCAGCCTTCGACGACGCTGCCCGCATCGCAGCTGAACGCGGTCTGACCTCCACCGCCGCTCCCGCCGCCTCCGCTGCCTCCAACCGTGTCGCCGCCGGTGCCGCCGGCGGTCGTGCCTCCGCTGCCACCACTGGCCGCGCTGCCGCCGCTGCCGCCGTTGCCGGAGCTGCCTCCGTCATCCGATCCACAGCCGACGAGGGCGCCGCTCACCACCAAGCCAATCAGGAATGCTCGCATGTCGGATTGCTTAGCCGTGACGCCTCGGACGACCAAGGCAACAAACGCATACTGCTGGAATCGACTTCCAGGTAGGCGCTCCCGGTCAAGGCCTGGGCCCCGAGGCTTGCAGACACACCGCAGCTATCCGCGGAGGATGCTCTGGGACCTCGCCCACGCGAGCCCTATAACCCTCACGTGAACTTCTTCGGTCACCTGGCGGTCGCGACCTGGTACTCGCGAGACGCCGCCCATCACCTGGGAGCCATGCTGCCCGATCTCGCCACCATGCTGGGGGCGCCGGCTCCGATGGCCGAGCTTGGGAGGGTGGCTGAGGGGATCGAGCTCCACCACCGCACCGACGCCGTGTTTCACGCGTGCGGACCTTTCCGGGAACTCAACTCCAAGGCCTTCGCCGAGCTCGAGTCCCGGGGCCTTCCGCGGGGAGCGGCGCGGGCCGTCGCGCACATTGGTACGGAGATCTTGCTGGATGGCGTGCTCGCCGAGCAGGCACGAACCCGAGCGGCTTTCCGGCGTGCGCTGACGTTCGGCGCGATGAACGAGACAGCCCTGGCTCTGAGGTGGCGGACTCCGCCTGAACCGGGGCGTCTAGCAGCACTGTGTCGCGTGATCGCGGAGCGAGACATCCAGCGAGACAGTCAGCTCCCCGAACGAGTGGCGTACCGCCTGGATCGCATCCTCGGACACCGCCCTCGCCTGCGCATCCCGCCCGAGCAGCTCCCGCTGGTCGAGGGCTGGGCGCGCGAAGCAGACGCTGGCGTTCGGGACCACGCGGATGGGCTGCTGCGCGAGGTCGCACGCGGGCTGGAGGAGATCCGCCTCGAACAGGCGACATAATGCAGGAGCCTGCACCATGAACTGCAGCATTGAGCGGAACCGCAGCTGCCGTTACCGTCCTGGTCAGATGGCGACCAACACCTACTGGGACTACCTCAAGCTCGATCGACTGCTCAGCCTCCAGGGCGGCATCGAAGGCGATGAAGCCGCCCTGATGCCGGACGAGCTGCACTTCATCATCGTGCATCAGGCCTTCGAGCTCTGGTTCAAGCTGAGCCTGCGGGAGCTCCGGCTCGCCCGAGATCACCTCGCGGAACCGCGTGTCCCCGAGGAAAAGATACCCTACGTCGTCCACCACCTGCGACGGGTCACGACCATACTCGAGCTGGCCGTCGACCAGTTCAAGGTCATGGAGACCCTCACCCCCCAGGACTTCCTGGCCTTCCGCGACAAGCTGATCCCCGCGAGCGGTTTCCAGAGCTTTCAGATGCGAGAGCTGGAGATCCTGCTTGGACTGAGAGACGAGGCTCGCCTCGACTACGGCGGAACGGACCCGCTGGAGCACTTGAAGAGCCTCGCCGTCGATTCCCCTGGAGGCAAGCTAGCGTGGCAACGCATCAGCGATGCTCGCGCCGAGACCTCTCTGAAATCCGCGCTGGAGGAATGGCTCTACCGCACACCGGTCCAGGGTTCGAGCCCCGACGACCCGAGCGACGACGGGGCCGTGAATGATTTCCTCGAGGATTACTTCCGCGCGATGCAAGAGCTGAACGTCAGCAAGAAGCAGCGGATGCTGGCGGCGCTGGGAAAGATCACCGACGGCATCGAGCGACAGTTCGCCGACGGCGAGGCCTACGCGCGGCGCTTCCTGTTCGCCGAAGACGTTCCCGAAGCTGCACGCGCGCGGGCCAAGCGGGTACGCGCTGGTGTGCTGTTCGTGGAGTCCTACCGAGAGCTGCCGCTGCTGGCATGGCCACGCTTGCTCCTGGACACCGTGGTGGAGGCGGAGGAGCAGCTGGTGATCTGGCGCTCGCGCCACGCACGCATGGTCGAGCGCATCATCGGTAGGCGCATCGGCACTGGCGGCTCGAGCGGCGTCGACTACCTGGATCGCACCGCTCGCTATCGCATCTTCACCGACCTGTGGGCGGTTCGCACCATCTTGCTGCCCAAGGACGCACTGCCCGAGCTGCGTCAACCGGAAGCCTACGGCTTCGCGCGCTGAGCACGACCGCCGAGCAATTTCCTCCCGGAACCATCGACGCTGGCCCTGGTCCCACGGGGTTCGGGGGTGAGGTGCGCCTGGCTCCCCCGCATCCGCCGTCGTCGGAGCGGACGCGCTGCGGGCCTTGCGCTGCGTGGGATCCACCCGTGGCAAACGCATCCCGGGCTTGAGCCGTCGAGGTAGCGTTGACTTTTCGCGCCTAGACCTCGCATTGATTTCAAATACTTGGGCACCGGTCCACCAGGCGTATGCGTATTTTGATTCACACCGCTTGATCTCGTGGTTGAACCAGTCATACTGGTTCAACCAATCGCGATTGGTGCCAGCTCCTCCCTGAATCATGAGCGCTCTCGTCCTGACCCCCTGCCCCGCTTCGCAGGCGCCGCCCGCCGGCGCCCGAGCCTGGCGCCAGCCTGGCCAGGACACAGGCGAGCCGAACCGCGGGTCATTCGTGGCGGTTTTGCCTAGAGTCGTCGCCATGGAAGAGCAGACACAGAGCTCCAACATCGCTGACTCCATCTTTCGCGACCTGCGCCGCCAGATCCTGGTGGGTGAGCTGGCCGCGGGTGAGCGGTTGCCCGGCGAACGAGACCTCGCCGCGACCTACGGCACCAACCGGAACACGCTTCGAGAGGCGGTGCGAAAGCTGGAGCAAGCGCGTCTCGTCACGGTGCGGCACGGACAGGGGGTCACGATCAGTGACTACAAGAAGACGGGCACGATGGAGTTGCTCTCCCCCATGCTGGAGGCGGGGGGCTCTCTGGCCGAGGTCGTGCATATCCTCGAGGATATCCTGCCAGCACGCGAGCAGGTGCTCGAGTTCGCTACCCGGTTGGCCGTGCGACGCGCTGACAGCAGCGACATCGATCGCCTGACCGGCATCACCGATCTGCTGATCACCGCGTTCGAGACCAAGGATGGAGCGCTGGTCGGCAAGGGCTTCCATCGCTGGCTGGAGGCACTCATCGACGCGGGGCACTCCACCGCGATCCGCTGGATCGCCAATCCGTTCCTCGAAGCGTACCGTGACATCCTCGGGCGCTACCCGGCGCTCTGGGTCCTGGAGTCCAGCTTCCCTGATTACCTCCGGGAAACACTCAGCGCACTAGCCGACGGCGACGAGGAGCGCGCGATCGGCGCGAGCCGGAAGTACTACCAGCGCGTCGACCGCGAGTTCGTCGTGCTGCTCAAGACCGTCGTCAAGCCAGCCTTGTTGGCGACCCCACCCCCAACACCACCAGACGAGGAGCCATGACCGCCAAGCCGAGCAAGCACGAGCCTCTGCCCGAACCCAAACGCAAGCTGCCCATGGCGTCACAGACGCCCGCGCTTGCTCGGCACCCCCAGGACGGCTGGACCTTCGCCGACCCCTATCCGATGAGCGAGCGCTACGTGCGCATGTTTCACGCCATCATCACCATCCTGTGCCCGCCGCCTCCGGCGCCGCTCACCGAGGACATGGTGACCCGTATCGAGCGCCACGTTCGTGGGTTCATGATGTACATGCACCCGCTGGCAGCGCGCGGGCTCTGGCTGTCGTTCATCCTGCTCGACTGGGCGCCGCGCCTGCTCTTCATGAGTACGAAGCGCGTGAGCCAGATGGAGCGCAGTCAGGCCGACCGCGTACTGGCGCGCTTCGCCAGCTCGCGCTGGATGCCCATCCGCCTGCTGGTGGTGGGCATCCGCGGCTCGGTGCTCAGCGCCTACTTCGACACCGACGAGGTGCACCAGCGCCTGAACTACAAGCCCATCGCGTTCATGAGACAGCGCATCGAGCTGCGTCACGATCTGTTGAGTGAGAGCGCGCTGGCAGCGCAGTGATCCGGAGGCCCCCAATGACCGTTCTCGCCCACGAAGACTACGCCGAAGATCAGTCCTTCGAAGCCGATGTGGTGGTCGTCGGTACCGGCGCCGGCGGCGCCGCGGCCGGCGCAGCGCTCGCAGAGGCTGGCCACCACGTGATGTTCGTCGAGGAGGGCAGCTATCACCCGACCTCGTCGTTCAACCCCTACACCACGCAGAGCGTGCCCCGGCTGTACCGGGACGCGAGCGCGACGATGATCGTCGGTCGCACACCAATCCCTTACGTCGAGGGGCGCTGCGTCGGTGGCAGCACGGTGATCAACGGAGGCATGGCGTATCGACCACCGGAGCGCGTGCTCGCCGACTGGGAGCGCATCACGCGTTCCTCGGACATGGGAGTGACGGGGCTCGACGAAGTCTTCCAGGAGGTCGAGCACACGATCAGCGCCAACTACCAGTCCGAGGTCTCCGTGGGTGAGGACAGTCGCCTGATGGAGGCTGGTGCCAAGAAGATGGGCTGGCACTACACCACGAACCGCAGGAACCAGAGCGCTTGCGTCGGCGCGAACAACTGCGCGCTGGGCTGCCCCACGGGGGCGAAGCAGTCGACACTCGTCAGCTACCTCCCTCGCGCCTTCGCCAGGGGCGCTGATTGCCTCACGGAAGTCAGAGTCGAGCAACTCTGGATCGAGGGCGGACGCTGCGTCGGCATCATCGGTAGGTCCATCAACCCACAGACGCGCAAGGCTGATCGAAAGGTTCGTGTGAGGGCGAGGGCGGTGATCGTCGCTTGCGGCGCGGTGCAGACCCCGCTGCTCTTGCAGAAACACAAACTCGGTCGCCGCAGCGGTCAGCTCGGCAAGAACTTCCTGTGCCACCCCAACGCGAAGGTGCTCGCCGTCTACCCCCACCAGGTGGACGGCTACAAGGGCGTGAGCCAGAACACTCAGATCCGGGAGTTCCACGAGGACGGCCTGCTGTTCGCAGAGAACTTCGTTGCCCCGGGGATCCTTGCGGCCTACCTACCGTTCCACGGTTCTCGCGCGTGGGAGCTGATGAGTCGCTACGAGAACATGGTGATCAGCGGTGTGCTCGTGGAAGACTCCACTTCGGGCAGCGTCAGTCGCACCATGCTCGGCATGCCCCTGGTTCGCTACGACCTGACGAACCTGGACCACCAGCGCTTCAAGCGCGGGGTGAAGCTCCTGGCCTCGATGCACTTCGAGCTCGGGGCGGAAATGGTGGTGCTGCCATTCACGAACCAGCACATCGCCTACACCCGTGACGATCTGGACAAGATCGACGAGCTGCAGACCGACGTGAACACGCTGGAGTTGTTCACGGTGCATCTGATGGGGACGGCTCGCATGGGCTCCGACCCGGCGACGTCCGTGGTCAATCTCAGCGGCGAGGTCTGGGACCTACCAGGCTGCTACGTCGCCGACGCGAGCCTGTTCCCCACGGCAATCGGGGTGAACCCTCAGGTGACCATCATGGCGCTGGCCACGCGCATCGGCCGTCGCCTCGAGCTCAGCGCGCGCGCCGCCTGAACGACGGCGCGTGCACGCGGGCGAGTGAGCACGCGCGAGAGCCCTCCAGCTCTGCGAACCAAAGTCAGGGCACGCGACCTTGGACCGCAGAGCTGGAGGGCTTTCTCCTGGCCGAGCGATAGTAACTCAGGGTTGAGTTACTATGTCCCACGCGGCGGAGCTTGGCAAGGGAAAACACCAACGCCCCCGGAGCGGCCAAAGAGTCTCCGGCGCGCCCCGCCAGACGCGCTAAGACCGAGGCGTGGAGCTGCTGGTCATCGGGATGGGCTACTGCGGGAGCGAGCTCGCGCGGCAAGCACTGGCTGCGGGACACCGGGTCTGGGGGGTGCGCCGGGGAAGCGAGTTTCCGCACGGCGTCCAGGGTCGTTCGCTGGATCTCGGCAATCCCGAGGCAGACCTCACCCCCCTCCCCCGCTCTGTCGACGCCATCGTGTACTCGGTCGGAGCCGACGGGCACGATGAGGCAAGCTACGAGCGAGCCTACGTCAGCGGGCTTCAGCGCGTGGTGCGGCACTACGACTCGCGCTTGAGCACGGCGGGCACTCGCCTGATCTTCACGTCGTCGACCGCGGTGTACGGCGAGAGCAACGGCTGGCTCACCGAAGCGAGCCCAGCGGACGCAGACACATTCAGCGCTCGCATCCTGCGCCGCGCCGAAGCGCTGACCCAGGAGGCGGGAGGCAGCGTGCTGCGCCTGGGCGGGATCTATGGACCGGGCCGAGTCTCCTTGATCGGCCGTATCCAGCGAGGAGAGCTGAAGCCCGAGAACGCTCCGCGTCGCTTCACCAATCGCATCCATCGCGACGACGTGGCTGGCGCGCTGCTCCACCTGGCTTCGAGCTCGAGTGTGGCGCCGCTCTACCTTGGCGTCGATCAGGACCCAGCGCCGCTCCGCGACGTGGTGGGATGGCTCGCCGAGCAGCTGTCGAAACGAGGTCTGCTCGACGAGGGGCCACGGTGCCCTGCGCCGTCGCCGAGGCGCTCCCGCGAGGTCGCCAGCAAACGTTGCAGCTCCGAGCTGCTGCGGAGTCATGGCTATGGCTTTCGGTTCCCAACCTTTCGCGAGGGCTACCTTCCGCTCTTGCCCGCTCGCGAGTGAGCTCACCTGAGCAACCGAGCAGCCCTATTCAACTGCACACTGTTTTTTCGTTCACATCGGGTAGAACGGATGCTAAGTGCAGTGAGATCCCAGGTTCGTGAGTCGAACCCGAGGAGCACACCCGGAGTGACTGGTTTCCAGGTGGTTCGCGATGGCGAGCCGCGCCGCACCGCTTTGGTCTTTGCTGGGACCTCACTCTGAAAACTCAACTCGGACCCGCCCAGGGCGCTGACAGGTGTTCAGGCCCCAGGGCGGTTTGGGGACCATGGCGCGACAAGCACCCAAGGCAGCGAGAACGCAGGGCGGAAGCAACCGCGGAACCAGGACGCCAATCCGCGCGGCAAAGAGCCCTGCCAGGCCCTCCTCCGGATCCAGGGCAAAGCCCGCGAAGCCGAAACCCGCGAAGCCGAAGCCCGCGAGGGCAAAGCCCGCGAAAGCAAAGCCCGCGAAAGCAAAGCTCGCGAAGGCAAACCCCGCGAAAGCGAAGCTCGCGAAGGCGAAGCCCGCGAAACCGAGGGCGAAGACGAAGGCCGAGACGCCCGCGAAGACCAAGCCCGCGAAACCGAGGGCAAAGACGAGGGCCGAGACGCCCGCGAAGACCAAGCCCGCGAAGACCAAGCCCGCGAAGGCGAAGCCCGCGAAGCCGAAGGCGAAGCCGAAGGCGAAGGCCAAACCCGCGAAGGCCCCCTCTGCAAAGCCCAAGCTCGCAAAGGCGAGGCCCAGCTCGACCCCGTCCAAGGCCGTCGCCAGATCCAAGGCCGTCGCCAAGCCCAAGTCCCCTCAGCTCACGACCAGGCCGACCAAGTCGAACACGACGCCCCGGCTCAGCACGAACGCGAGCCGTGTGAGTCGCGTGCTGAAGGCGAAGGCCGCTCCGCAGGCCCGCGTCGCTCCACGCATCGCGCACGCCCGAACGGCCCAGAAACCAGCACCAGCAGCTGCCCAGACAGCAGCTCAGCGAACGAGCGCGCCGCCCAGCCGCGTCGAGGTCGGCGCCCCGGCACTCGAACCGGGGTGTGACCAGGCGCTGGAGGTGCAGCCCCCCGTCGATCGATCGCCCGGCGGGGGCGCCACGCTCCTGGATGGCGCCCGCCCACTACCGAGCGGAGTGATCCGACGGCGCGCCGAGGACGCGCGAGGGGTCGCGTCGGCTCGAGGCGCAGGCTCTCGACCAGGGGTCTCTCCGAGCGCGCAGCGACACGGACCTCCAATGAGCCTGCTGGGTCGCCATGAGAGCAGCTTCGAGCTCAAGAGCTTCGATCCTCCCGGAAGCGCCCGTGTGAGCTTCTCCCCGACTCAGCTCTGGTCGCTGGCCGAGCGCGCCGCCGAGCGCTTGGGACGCACGTTGACCGGAGAGCAGCGCCGCCTCGTGCGCGCAGCCGTCGATGGGCGAGACTCGCTGGTCCTGCTACCCGCCGGCTCCGGGCAGTCCACCGCCTATCTGGTGGCAGCCCAGCTCCTCGAACAGCCCACCCTGGTGGTCCATCCGCTACCCTCCTGGCTCAAGTCGCAACAGGAGCAGCTCACGTCGCGGGGGGTGCCCTGCGTACGCGTGGACGGCGGAATTTCGGGTGAGGAACGTCGCAGGGCCCTCGAGCGCATCCGTTACTCGCGCAGCTTGGTCGTGCTGTCGACGCCTGCCGCGCTCCAGCGAGCGGAGGTGTGTCGCGCGCTGGGTCAGAGCGGTGTCGCTCTGGCCGTGCTCACGGACGCCCACTTGTTCAGCGAGTTCTCGCCGGAGTTTGGTCCCAGCAGCGCGAGTCTCGACGAGCTCCTGGAGAAGCTCGGCAGCCCGGTGGCGATGGTCTTCTCCGCCGTCGGTAGCGCCTCGGTACGCGCGGATCTCCTCGACGGCCTGCGGCTCAGGGAGCCGACCCTGTTCGAGGCGCCGTTGGTGCGACCGAACCTCCGGCTCGAGCTCCACAGCGCGAGCGCCAGCGAGCGCCAGCGCCTGCTGATCAGCGAGCTCTCGCGGCTCCCCCGCCCCGGCGTGGTGATCTGCCCTGGACCGCGCGAGGTCGAGGCGGTGCACCGTGCCCTCGGGGCGCTAGGCGTCGCGAGCTACCGCTACCACCGGGAGCTCAGCGCCGGCGCGCGCGCCGCCGAGCAGCTTCACTTCGCGACCACCAACAAGCCTTCGGTGCTGGTGGCGGAGAGCGCCTTCACCGGACTCGAGGCCTTCTCCGCAGAGACGGGCGAGATGCCCCGGGGATACGGCAAGGGGATGTGCCGCATGGACTTGCGCTACGTACTGCACTTCCACGCGCCGCACTCCCTGGAGCAGTACCTGCGCGATCTGGCGCTCGCCGGGCGCAACGGACAGCCCGCGCACGGTGTGCTCTTGTACAGTCCGGGCGATCTGCAGGGCGATCTGAAGGAGGTTCGCGTCGATCTGGAGGCCTTGAACGCGGCGATCGAGCTGCTCTCGGGGCAAGGAGACACGCCTCGCCCCCGCTCCGAACTCGAAGAGCTCGGGCAGATCGAGCCCAGGGCGCTGCGGCGGGCCTTGGACACGCTCGTCGACGCTGGTCTCGTGTTGCGCGCCAATGACTGGTACCGCGTCACGCTGGCGGCTGACGAGTTCAGCGCCCGCGCAGAGTTCTTGCTGGAGCAGCTGGAGGTGATTGGTGAGCACGACCAGCTGCGCCTCCAGCAGGTGCAACGCTTCGCCCAGGAAGCGGAGCCAGCCTGCCTGGTCGCTCGCTTGACGGGTCTGCTCGGTCTACCCGTTCCGGCGCCGTGCGGGAGCTGCGCGGAGTGTGAGCGCTCGGGCGTGCAACAGCCCCGAGCCTCGGAGCAGCCACGCCGATCGGCGCCGCGACGCTTCAGCGTCGACGTCGAGCATCAACGACGCACGGTGTCGACTCCGAGCAACCAGGAGCTCGACTTCGGACGCAGCTCCGCTTGAGTCGACTGCTGATCGCGAGCGGCGGGGCCTGGGCAACACCTGCTAGGCACTGACGGTCCGGCGGGGGCGGCGCTTCGCGGGTGCTCGGCGGAGCGGCACCATCACCAGACGCTCCAGCAGCTGTCCCACACGGTCGGGTCCCTGCTTGCCTGCCAGGCGCCTGCGTGCGTCGACGTAGGCCGGAAGGTAGCGCAGACGGGCCGGCAGCCTCGGGTAGCTCAGCTTCAGTGCGGAGACCGATGCGCGGAACCAGCGCCGATCGGCTGGGGACCAGGGCAGCTGGTACTCGTCACGCAGACGCTCTGGCATCAAGCCGGCGGTCATTGTCTCGAGCCAGCGAAAGAGTGGAGCGTAGGCCGGCTTGGGCGGTGCGAACAAGAAGCGCCGGAGCTCCAGCGCCGGCCTGCCCACCTTCAGCGTATCGGAGTTCCACATGGCGCGGTTGTAGGCAGCGAAGGCTTCCCAGTCCCCGGGCATCACGCGGTCAGGGATGCCGAAGAGGTACGCGAACCGGCGCGTTTCCTGGTAGTAGCGGTCCTTCTCCTCGTAGGAAAGCGGTCGCAAGATCAGCTCGTAGACCTGCACCGCGGTCTCGATGAGCGTCGCGTGGACCCAGAACAGGGCGTCCTCGTCGTTCGCGAGGTAGCTGCTTCCCTCGGGAAACCGCCCCACCTGCTCGCGTATCATTCCGGTGATCTTGCTGTGGATGTTGTGCACTCGACGAGCAGACTTGATCGCGCTGTCCAGATCGCCGAACACCATCGCGAACACGTTGTCGAACGTGCGCTGAAAGCGCCCCAGCGGATCGGTGCGAGTCGCGGAGTGCTGATCCACGCCGTGCGCGACGTAAGGATGGGCCGTCTGCAGCAGCGCCGCCCGGCCTCCTCCGAGGAACAGGATCGCCTCCTTGCTGATCCGCCAGCTCTGACTTTGCGGCCCATAGATCCCGACGCGACGATCTTCGACCTCGGACTCCAGCCGAGAGATGGCGACTTCGAGATCCGAACGACTGACGACCATACTCATCTCCCCCTCGCGCGCGTCGCGCGCCTGGAGATCGTCCGCCGTCGTGGCATCCCACGCAAGCGGGGGCGGCGGAACTGCACCGAAACTCCACGCGCCGCCCGCGCCGCGCCTGCTCCCCGCTCAGCGTCCCGCGTGGAAAGGAGTTTGCCTCCTCCCCACGGTGGAGCCGTGTTCCAGGATCAGGGCGAGTTCAGCCGTTCATGCGCTCGATGATGGCTTGCACGAAACCTTCGGTATTCAGCTCTCCGCCGAGGTCCCGGGTCTTCTGTCCATCCTCCAGCGCTCGGTTGTAGCCGAGCTTGATCCGCTCCGCGGCCTTGGCGCAGTTCTCGTCACGGCGCGTATCCGCGAGGCGATTGAGCATCATCGTGCCACTCATGATCAGCGCCAGCGGATTGGCGACGCCCTTGCCCGCGATGTCCGGCGCAGAACCGTGGACCGCCTCGAAGACCGCATCGTCATCGCCGATGTTGGCGCCGGGGGTTACGCCGAGGCCGCCGACCATCCCCGCGCACAGATCGCTCACGATGTCGCCGTACAGGTTCTCGCACAGGATGATGTCGAACTGCGTGGGGTCCTGCACCAGCTTCATCTCGGCGGCGTCGATGATCACTTCCTCGTACTTGATGTTGGGGTAGTCCTCGTCGTGCACCTTGCGTGACTCCTCGATGAACATGCCATCGGAGAGCTTCATGATGTTCGCCTTGTGAAAGACGGAGATCTTCTTGCGCTGACGGTGTGTCGCGTACCTGAAGGTCCAGTGCGCGATGCGATGGCACGCGGTCCGCGTGGCCACCTTGAGCGACGCCACGACTCCCTCGGTGATCAGGTTCTCAATGCCCGAGTAGAGCCCCTCGGTGTTCTCCCGCACGATGATCAGGTCGACGTCCTCGAAGCGCGTCTTCACACCGGGCAGGCTGCGCACTGGACGCACCGCGGCGTAGAGGTTCAGCTTCTTCCGCAGGGCAACGTTTACCGAGCTGAAGCCCGAACCAATGGGCGTGGTGCAAGGCCCCTTCAGCGCGATGTGGTGCTCCTTGATCGAGTCCACCGTATCCGCCGGGAGGAGGTCTTCCTTGCCGCGCTCGAGCGCCGCAACACCCGCGTAGCGCGTGATGAACTTGACAGGCGCCTCGGCTGCTTCGAACACCTTCTTCACGGCGTCGCTGACTTCGGGGCCAATCCCGTCTCCGGGGATCAAAACTGCTGTGTGAGTCGTCATGGTTCTCCTGTGGCCAGCGCGCCCCACAACCTCCGGTGATGTAGGTGTGGACCGAGCGCGGCCGCGGCCGTTTCTAGAGAAGCGCGGCCTCGCGTTCAACCGTTCCAGGCCGCAGCAAAGGATCGAGCACGATTGGCCTCGACGTGACGCGGTGCATGCACCACGTTTCGCAGCGCTCTCTCCCCCGAAAGCTCCGTGACTCCTCCCAGCTCCAGCCCCATCGCCAGCGCGATGCCGGTGGCCGACCGGCCACGCGTGCTCACGCGGCCGTTCGTGCTGTTGCTGGTCACCCAGAGCCTGTTCGGTTTGGCGTTTTCGCTGTTTTTCCTGCTCCCCAAGTTCATGACCCGCGTGCTCCACGCCAGCGCGGGTGACATCGGCTTGGCCGCGGGCGTCGCCCCGGCTGCTGGCGTGCTGGCGATCCCGTTCGTTGCCACGGCGGTCGACCGTTTCGGACGACGGAGGCTCGTCGTGCTGGGCGCGAGCGTGATCGCCCTCACCGCCGTCGGCTTCATCTGGGTCGATCGCGTGGGGCCACTGCTGTTCGTGTTGCGGGCGTTCCAGGGCTGCGCGTTCGCCACTGCCTTCAACGCCGCCGCGACGCTCGCGGCGGATCTCGCACCGAAGGCCCGGCTCTCGCAGGCGCTCGGCTGGTTCGGAGTCGCCTTCCTGGCGACGAACTCGGCGGCCCCCCTGATCGCCGAGCCACTGGCGGATGCCGTGGGGTGGCGCTTCGTGTTCGGCTTCGCCGCGATCATGGGTTGTTGCGCCGCCACCTTCGCCACGCGCCTGCCCGAGGGCAGCCAGCACGCGGCCAGAGCCTCGGCGTCGAGCTCCAGCTGGAGGGTGCTGCTGCAGCCCCGGGTGCTGGCGATGTACTTCGGCAGCCTGGTCGCTGGTGTGGGGTTGGGCACCGCCTTCACCTTTCATCAACCCTTCGCCATCGAGCGCGGGGCAGAGCGAGTGGGTGGCTTCTTCCTCGGTTACACGGCGGCTGCCGTTTTCGTGCGGATCTTCCTAGGTAGTCTGCCAGATCGCCTCGGGCGCCTGCGCGTCGGTCGCGTCGCCATCCTGGGCTATGCGTTGGTGGTCGCGGCGATGTCTCGACTCACCCCGAGCTGGCTCGTACCCTTTGGCCTGGCTTTCGGCTTCGTCCACGGCATGATGTACCCCTCGCTGAACGCCGTGGCGGTGGAGAGCGCCAGCGACTCCGAGCGTGGCAAGGTCATGAGCTTCTACAACGGCAGCTTCAACCTGGGCGTGGCCGGGGCGAGCTTCGGGCTCGGACACGTCGCCGAGACCAGCGGCTACCCGATGGTGTTCTTGATCACCGCCTGCATCGTGACACTGGCGCTCCCGGTGCTGCTCCTGGTGCGTGAGCAACCCGCCTAGTCTTTTTTCTGCCTGGATATTTTCGAGGCCCGCGGGACCTCGTCTGGAGGCTGAGCGCTCGGCTCATCGAGGTCAGCGTCAGGATCGTCGTACACTGGCGCGTCCTGCTCGTCGAAGCCGGTGTCCCCCAGGTCGCCGGGGCCATCCACCGGAACGAGCCCGGTCACGTTGCCTTCGATACCCCAGCCCATCAGGGCGTCGTGCAGGGTGGGATCGACGAACCAGCTCTCGGCAGCGGTCCCCTTCGGCGGCTGCACCATGACCCAATCGTGGTGGGCGAAAGCGGGGTGCGGGAGCTTGAACCCAAACACGCGAGGCGCGGCACTCCGCACGGGGCGCGCTCTCGCCCCCAGCTCGCGACCGTCCGCGATGCGATTGAAGATCGCGGTGAAGAGCTGAGTGTACTCGGCGTCATTGGCCTCGCGCTCCCCCAGGTCGAAGCGGTCCGTCGGGCGGTGATCCCGCCCGTAGCGCAGACACTGACTGGTCACCTCCAACGCCAGATCGATGGCCTTGCGCGCGCTGTCCACGTTGCGGGCGGTCGCCAGGCGGTCGACCTTGCGCTCGAGCGCAGGAGTCAGGGCCGCGGTCTGAGACAGCAGCTGATGGGGTCCACCGATCCGCAGGCCGTGCCAGCGCAGGAGCACTGCAAACACTCCCGCGAAGAACACGGCCCACATCACCCTGCGGCGCCAGGCCACGTCTCAGCTCGCTCCTCTCGAAGACACGACCGGCAGTTTGTCAGTGAGCCCCTGGGTCGGGCGAGAAAACGCCTGCTTCTTTCCTGGCCAAGACGAGCGGAAGTCGGGCCACACGTGCGAGTTGGCTCGAGTCAAAGCGCCCCGCCAGCGCCGCGAGCCGGGCCCCCGAGACTCCGTAGCCTGCAAACCGACCGCGCGACGAGCGCAAGCCGTTGCACTCATGGGCATGAACGCACGGGTGGCGGCCGAGAGAACGCGCGAGGCTCGCAAACTACTCCTTGCAAGTGCCAAGGCTTGAGTGATCATTCGACCTATCGAATGAGCCCAGGCACCAAGGTGCGCGTCCGACCGTGGCGCGCCGAAGACATTCCAGCCATCACAGAGTGTCACCGTGCCTGCTACGCAGACTACCCGGCTGGAGAGCTGTACGATGAGCGGCTGTACCAGCTGCAGTTCGAGGCGTTCCCGGAAGGACAGTTCCTCGCGGAAATTGGTGGCAGAGTCGTCGGGTACGCGACGACGCTGATCGTCCAGCTGGACGGTCTCTCCGAGGACTACACCTACAACGAGCTGACCGGCGCCTCCACCTTCAGCACCCATGACCCTGCGGGGGACACCCTCTACGGCGCCGACATCGCCGTTCATCCGCAGTTCCGCGGTCAGGGCATCGCCGCGAAGCTCTACGTGCCGCGGCGCAAGTTGATGAAGCGCTACAACCTGCGCCGCCTCCTGGCCTTCGGACGCATCCCTGGATACAGCGAGGTCGCCGGCAAGCTGACGGCGGAGCAGTACGTCGCCGAGGTGATGGCAGGCAAGCGCAAGGACCCGGCCCTGACGGCGCACCTCAAGGCAGGCTACAAGGTGCTGTCGGTCCGCCTGCGCTACATGTCGGACCCCGCCAGCGTGAACTACTCGACGCTGATCGAGATGGCGAACCCGGACTACGACGCGGCCAAGCGGCGAATCGCTGCGGCGCCGATCGCGCGGGCATTTCGCAAGGCGCGGGTGTGCGCTGCCCAGTACTTGTTCCGGCGAATCGCGAGCTGGGATGAGTTCGAGACCAACATCCGCTTCTTCGTGGACGTGGCCTCGGACTACCACTGCCACTTCTTGGTGCTGCCGGAGCTGGTCACCGCGCATCTGTTCGCCACGTTCCCGAAGGAGGTCACCTCCCAGCAGGCCATGCACCGCGTGGCGGACCTCTACGATCGCTACCTGGAGCTCTTCACCAGCATCGCCAAGCTGTACCAGCTGTACATCGTCGCCGGCTCCACTCCCGTGAACCGCGACGGCGTGCTCCACAACGTGGCGCACCTCTTCACGCCCTCCGGCAACCACTACACGCAAGACAAACTCCACATCACACCGGGAGAGAGGAAGTACTTCGACATCTTCCCGGGGGAAGGACTCAAGCTCTTTTCGACGCCCTTTGGGCGAATTGGTATTCAGATCTGCTACGACATCGAGTTCCCCGAGGTAACGAGGCTGCTCACCTTCGCGGGTGCCGAAGCCATCTTCGTGCCGTTCAGCACGGACGATCGCAAGGCATACAACCGGGTGCGCTACTCAGCCGCGGCTCGAGCCGTAGAGAACATGGTGTATGTGGCAATTGCGGGCAACGCCGGCAACTTGCCGAGTCAAAACTATTTGATCAACTACGCCCAGAGCGCCGTCCTCACTCCGAGCGACTATGGGTTTCCGCACAACGGCGTCGCAGCCGAAGCGGATCCCAACGTCGAAACGGTGGCGATTGCAGATCTGGACTTTGCCAACCTCGCCCAGGTGCGCGAGCTCGGCTCCGTCCGCCCACTACACGACCGGAGACCCGATCTCTACGAACTGAAACCCCGCGCCCGGGTAGAGCTGATTCATGTGGAGTGAACATGACACGTGCAACTGCGCCGCAGCTCGACGACGACCCAGCCAGCGGCTACGTATCCACCAAGCTACGCGGCGATTGGATTGGCGGTGGCCAACGCGGTGTATTCGCCGCAGAGACCTTCGAGACGGGAGAACTCGTCGCTGTCTGGGGAGGCAAGATCATGCACCACAGCCAGCTGGGGAAGCTCGGCTCCTGGCTCAACCGCAGCGTACAGATCGAGGACGAACTCTACCTCGTGAGCAATGTGGAGGGTCCCTCGGACTGGATCAACCACAGCTGCGACCCCAACACATGGCTCTCGGGACAGATCGCGCTCATTGCCGCCAGGAAAATATATCCGGGAGAGCAGATTAGCTACGACTACGCGACGACCGACGGCTCGAACTACGACGAGTTCGACTGCCAGTGTGGCGCGTCCACGTGCCGAGGGCACGTGAGCGGCGAAGACTGGCGGAGGTTGGAGCTCCAGGAGCGCTACCGGGGCCACTTCTCCCCGTACCTGGAGCGCAGGATCAGCTCGCTCGCGCCGCCTCGGCGGATCTGATCGCGAAAGCGACCAGATTCGATCACGGCTCGGGGAGCGACCGGCAACGATGGGGGGAGCGCGTGACTGCACCCCCCACATCCGGCACCCTCGAGGTGATGAGTTCCCTGAGCGCCCGCACCGCGCTGGACTCGCTCACGGGTGAGCCCGAGGGCACTGCCACGGCCAGCGCCGTGCCCATCGCGAGCTTCGAGGCGATCTACGATGGCCACGTGGACTACGTCTGGCGCTCGGCGCGCCGCATGGGCGTACGCTCGAGCTCGGTCGACGACGTCGTCCAGGAGGTCTTTCTGGTGGTCCACCGCCGGCTCGGAGAGTTCGAGGGGCGGGCTTCGTTCAAGACCTGGCTCAGCCGCATCCTGGTCAACGTGGTGCAAACGCACTTCCGCACTCGCAGGCGCAAGGCGCGGTACTTCGAGGGCGCCGACGTGGATCCCGACGACCTGCACGGCTCCGTGGAGCGCACGCCGGGCCTGGGGCCGGAGGCCCTGACCCAGCGCAAGCAAGCCAACCGCGTGTTGCACGAACTGCTCTCTCAACTCGACGAGGAGAAGCGCGTGGCCTTCGTGCTCGTCGAGCTCGAAGAGCTGTCCGTCGTGGAGGCGGCCGAGACGCTGGAGGTCAATGTCAACACGCTCCACTCGCGACTGCGAGCGGCTCGCAAGGCTTTCTCCGAGGGCGCGGCGCGCTTCAGGGCGTCCGAGGGATGGACGAAGCCATGACCGAACTCGACTCGTGGTCGAAGGACCTGATCCTCGCGGCAAAGGGTGCTGACGATCCGTCGGAGGCTCAGCGGGCGCGGTTGCGTACGTCGGTCCTGGCGGCCACGGCCACCGCAGGCATCGCAGCGGGCAGCGCGACCGCAGCCGCGACAGGCAAGAGCGCCGTCTGGCTCAAGCTGTTGCTCGGCTTGGTCAGCCTGGGCGCCGTGAGCGGCGTGGGCTACGGCGTGTGGAAAGCGTCACGCGGCGCTCCACAGGACGACCCAGTTCCGGCCCTGGTGGCGTCGACGGCGCCCGAAGCGCCTCAGGGGTCGACCGAAACGGGAACTCTCGCGACCGAAGACCCACGCCAGGCCAGGGACGAACCTGGACCGGATCAAGCGGACGCGAATGCGAAGGCAGAACCAGCCGCTCCCATCCGAGCTCCGGGCAAGTCGTCCCACAGCAGACTGCCGCCTCGGGGCAAGGCCAGGCCGGGCCTCGCCGAGGAGGTCGCCCTGATCGCTCGTGCGCGCTCGGAGGTCCAGAGCGGCAACGTCAGCGAGGCGCAGCGGCTGCTGGCGCAGCATCGCAAGGAGTTTCCTCGTGGATCCTTGGGGCTGGAGCGCAGCGGCCTCGAGATCATCCTGGCCTGCCGTGCCGGGGGCGGCAAGAGCCAGGCTCGAGCCTTCCTGAAGCGCTTCGGAGCGACACCCATCGGCGGCTCGGTGCGCTCGGCGTGCGGGATCGGCGAGTGACGAAGCGCGCTGCCCCCCTGATCTTCCTGTTCCTGGCCAGCGGCGCGTGTTCGAGCGGCGCCTACTCGCTGGGCAGCGATCCCCAGGCGCTGGACGACGCTGGCAACGACGCGGGCGCGACCGACGCCGACCCGCCGTGCGGTGTGGGCCTGGCGGCGTGCCCGAGCGGTTCCTACTGCGACTTCACCGACGACGCCTGTGGGGGAATGGCAGCGAACGGAGCCACGCACGGCATTTGTCGGACGGCGCCCACGAGCTGCGACGGGAGCTGCACCACGGTTTGTGGCTGCGACGGCCTCGAGTATTGTAACGCGTGTGTCGCGGAACGAGCGGGGGTCGACGTCGCACCCGCCGAGTGGTGCGCCACCTCCGGCAGGCGCTGTGGAGCCTGGCTCGGCGCGGGTTGCGCCCCGGATGAGTTCTGCGACTTCGCGGAAGTGGATTGCGGCGCTTCCAAGCCAGGCAAGTGCCTGGTGCGGCCGGACATCGGCGCCTGCCCGACCAGCTGCAACCCGATCTGCGCCTGCGACGGCACGGAGTACTGCACCGAATGCCACGCCCATGTCGCCGGGTACGACCGGGCGCAGACGTGTCAGTAGCCCGACCTGCATCGGCGCCCTGGCCGGAGTGCTCCTGGCTGTCTGCTCCGAGTCGGCCGACGCCAAGCCGCGGCTCGACCTGAGCTGGAGGGCACCCAAAGAGTGCCCCACGGAAGCACAGGTGCTGAGCCGGGCGCAGCGCATGCTGCGCGACAGCCGGGCTGACGTCTCCGTGGAAGCCAGCGCGCGGGTCACGCGTTCCACGTCCGGCTACGTGGTGGCGCTCGAGACGCGCGTCGACGGCGGCGTGGGCCACAGACAGCTCCATGCTGAGAGCTGCGATGCGGCGGCTAGTGCCACGGCGCTGATGCTGGCGCTCGCGGTGGACCCTGGCGCCCAGCTGGGCGACCCCGGGGAGGCACCTGTCGGGCAGACTGGTGCCGTTGACGACGCGCCCGCGGAGGACCGAGAAGCAAGAACAGCGCGTCTCCCCCCCAGATCCAAGAAGGGCGCGGGGCCTGAGAGACACCGCGAGTCCGCGCCCGAAGTCGTCCCGGCCAGCTCACTGAGTCGAGAGTTCCGCGTGCTGGTTGGGGGTGAGGCCAGCTGGGGTGTGCTCCCCAAGCTCACGGGCGCGCCGTCCGCGGGGCTCGGCTTCGGTGTCGAGCGGCTCTGGGTCGACCTCCAGGGTGCCTACTTTCCTGGGAGCAGCGAGACGCTGAGCTCCGACCGCCGCGGCGGCGACTTCTCGCGCTGGGCGCTCAGCCTGCGCGCCTTCTATGGCCTCGGCGGGCCGCGCTTTCGTCTGGGCCCCGCTGCTCGCATCATTGCCACACGGATTCATGGATCAGGACGCGGAGTCTCCAGACCGAGGAGCAGCGACGTGTGGCTCGGGGCGGCAGCGTTCGGTCCGCGCCTCGAGTGGCGCCCGAGCGCCCTGGGCTTGGCGGTGGGCGCGGAGAGCGGCTTCCCCTTCACGCGCCCGAGCTTCGAGCTCGACGACCTCGGCAACGTCTACACGCCGGCGCGGGTGCTCCTCGCCGGCTACCTGGAGGCGCTCATCGTCTTCTGACGGCCGCCACTGGTCACTGGACGTAGCCGAGGCAGAAGCCGCGCAGCCCCCGAGTCAGCATCCTGGTCTGGCTGATGGCATCGATGCTGCTGCCCGCGTACAGGCGGTCGTTGGCTCCGCCAACCAGCAGGCTCCCAGCCTGCAGCACCAGCTCGGGGATGTCGGTGTCGTGGTGAGTCCACGTGGTGCCGTTGGTCGTGGATTCGTAGCCGGCGTCGGTGGGCACGATCAGCTCGCCGTCGACGGCGCTCGGGCGCCCGATGTTGGTGATGTTGAAACCACACGGCGTCCAGCTGCTGCCGTCCGGGCTGCCGAAGCAGGAGATGTCGAAGCCCGATCCATTCCAGTTCCGTCCAGTAACCACCCAGGCACCGCTCGGCAGGTAGGCGACACCGTTCATGCCGACGGCGCCCGACTGGGTGTGATCGGTCCAGCTCGTGCCATCACTGGAAGTCGCGATCATGCCGCCGTCACCCACCGCCACGAACTTCCCTCCGCCATAGGCGATGTCGCGCCCTGCGCTCGGCAGTCGCTCGCTCGCGTCTTGCCACGCGGTACCGCCGTCGTCCGAGTAGATCACGGTACCCACGCCGCCCACGGCCACCCAGCGTCCAGCGCCGTAGGCCACGCCTCCCTTCCACTGCGTACCCGACGGATGCAGATCCTCCTGCCAGGTCGCGCCGTCGGTGGACCGCATCACCATCGAGTTCTGATCGCCACCGACGGCGATGAAGGCGCCGCCTCCCCAGGCGACGTCCCGCAAGAGATCCGGCGAATGATCCGAACCGGTCTGCGGGTTGCTCTGCTCGCTGACCTGAGCGCCATCGCTCGTGCTGACTCGGTAGCCCCAGCTCCCGACACCGACCCAGAGCGGAGTTCCGGACGGGGCACCACCGGCGCCGCCACTTTGCCCTGCGGAACCACCCTGTGCGAGCCAGCGTTCCCCGCTGTACCGCCCTGCGCCGCCGAGCCGCCCTGCGCCGCCGACCCGCCCTGCGAGCTGCCGCCGCTGGAGCTTCCGGTTCCGCCGGCGCCACCCTGCGCTGAGCCGGCGCTGCCTCCCTGCCCGGTCCCTCCCGGCCCGGCTCCGCCGCTTCCGCCTCCGCCGCCCGAGTCACTGCCACACGCCGCGAGCGACGGCAGCAGCGCGATGCAGACAATGGACACCCGCTCGAGCGGATTCCGCAACCCGCACATCCCTCGTTCCCACATGCCTGAACCATAGCCGAGGAGGATCTGAGAAAGTGTCGCAACACCGCCGCTTCGCCTCACGGCCGAGCACATCCGCGGCAACGGTGGGACATGCGCTCCGTCATTCACGCCTGGAAACGCCCAACGCTTCGCCCACGCTTTCCTGGTCGACTCCGCTCGGCGGCGGGCTTCGTCTTGCTCACGGCGTCGCTCGGTGCTTGCTCGTCAGATGACGGAGGCCAGGCCAGCGGCGCCGCAGGCGCTGGAGCACAGAACGCCGGGGGCTCGTCCGGCTCGGGCCAGGGTGGGTCGGTTCAAGGTGGCTCGGATCACGGTGGCTCGGGGAACTCGAATCCCGGAGGAACCGGATTCGGGGGTGAGAGCGGTGGACCCCAGACCGGCGGCGCAGCCGGTGCCGCGACCGGAGGAAGCGAGAACGCGGGTACCGGCGGGGCCCTGCAGAGCGTACCCAGCGGGCCCAGCGTCGTGCGCGTTCAGGGGCGTCAGCTACTCGTGCGCCATCGCCAGCCCGATGGGCAGCTTGCCATGGAGATCGCCTGGGACCTGAGGGGCATCAGCTACAACCCGGTTCCCAAGGGCCAGAACCACGACGGTCAGGGGCGCTACTTCGCTCAGCTCGCCGATCGCGACGTGCCGCTGATGAGGGCAGCCGGAATCAACACCATCAAGACCTACGATCCTCCGGAGAAGAGCGCTGACGGCTGGGGAGTGCTCGACAAGTACTACAGGGCGGGCATCAAGGTCGCCCTCACCGTGCTCCCGGCCTACGACTCGGACTACGTTTCCGCAGTGAATTACTTCAAGGACCACCCGGCGGTGCTCATGTGGATCGTGGGCAACGAGTGGAACTACAACGCGCTGTACTCGAATCACAGTCAGGCGGAGGTGATGGCCCGCTTGCAGCAAGCGTCCCAGACCATCCACGGCCTGGATCCGAATCACCCCGTCGCCACCGATCACGGTGAGGTGCCGAGCGCGCAGACGCTCGCCACCGTGAGTGACCCCGACCTCTGGGCGCTGAACCTCTACCCCTATGTCTCCTTTGGCGACCGCTTCAGTCGCTGGGCGAGCCTGTCGAACAAGCCGGTGTTCGTCGGCGAGTACGGCGCGGACGCGTGGAACCGCAACACCAGCTCCGAAGACCAACCGGCACAAGCCCACGCTCTCGAGCTCCTCACGCATGAGATCCGCGGTCAGCTCAGCGCCCCCGACGCAAGCAAGGTAGTCGTCGGGGGCTGCCCGTACGCGTTCAGCGACGAGTGGTGGAAGTCCGGCGATCCGAACGCTCACGACACCGGCGGCTTCGACAACGGAGGCGTGTACCCCGATGGCCACGCCACCGAAGAGTGGTGGGGGATCGTCGATATCGACGGCAACCCACGGCTGGCCTACGACAGCCTGAGAAGCCGCTACACGCAGTAAGATCCCTGCTTGGCCAGGTCCTCGACCCAGCTCCGCGAGGATCGGATCACAGCTCCTGGAGCAACGAGAACCAGTTGCCCGAGTCGTCGAGCAGCATCGCCTCGAGGCCCCAGGGACGCTCCGTCGGCGGTCCACGAAACTTGACGCCCTTCGCGCTGAGCTCGTCGTAGGTTCGCTTGCAGTCGTCGGTGCGCAGGACTCCGATGCCGAAAGCCCCCGCCTGGACCAGCTCGCGCATGGTTTCCACGCGCTTCTCGTCCCACATCGGGCTCTGCTGGATCGGCATCAACACCAGTTCCAGATCCGGCTGACTCCTGGCGCCGACGGTCAGCCAGCGGAAGTCGCCCATCCGGGCGTCGGTGCGCACCTCCATGCCGAGCTTGTTGGTGTAGAAGTCGAGGGCGCTGTCCTGGTCCAGCACATACACCGTAGCGGTGCTAAGTCTCTGAATCATCTTGAGTTTTCTCCTGTCGAGTGGTGGCGTCGCGCGACGTGAGGCTGGATGTAGCGCATCCGAGCGGCTCCCGGCTTCTCGAGAACTACCCTCACCCCCGAAATCCGGACTTCGCCCGGCTGAGACTAGGTCGGCGCACCGAACATGAAGGCGAAGCAACTCGGGACGACCACACGCTCCGCGCCTCCGGGCGCAGCAGCCGCGGGCACCAGCACCCCCGGCACCTGAGCCCAGGCCAGCGTTTCCTTACGGTACTGAGATGGGGAGCAGCCCACGCTGCGGCGAAACAGCGTGCTAAAGGAACCCAGGCTGCTGAAGCCCACTTCGAAACACGCCGCCGTCACGCTGCTCCTCGGATCCCCGAGGAGCGCCTTGGCGCGCTGCAGGCGGACTCGCGTCAGGTATCGATGGGGCGTCATGCCGAAGGCTCGGGAAAAACTGCGAATGAAGTAGGCGTTCGAGAAGCCAGCCGCGCTCGCCAGGTCGTCCAGCGCAAGCGGCTCCGCGAAGGAGTGCTCCATCAGGTCTCGAGCCTCGAGCAGCGCGCGCAGCGTGTCCGAGGGGAGCAGTCGACGGGCAGCGAGGCTCGGCGCGCGACTCATGCCCTTGAAGTAGCTGGTCCGGTCACGCGGAGCAACACGGCTCACATCGAGTCGAAGAAGCTGCGCACCGCCTGGCCTGCGAAGCCTGGGACGGTGTGTCCGCCATCGAAGGCACAGAACACGACCGGGTCGTTGCAGCCTTGGTAGGCGACGCACGGATCCGGCGTGTACGCCTGGGTGCTGGAGCCGCAGCCGTTCTCCCCCAGCCAGTGGTCTCGGCTCTTCTCACCGTCGGTGAATAGAACGGTCATGTCCTTGGTGCCGTGCACCAGAAGGACTGGCACGGCACCGGTGCACTGCGCACCGAACCAGGGACCCGATCCGCCGATGGGCGCGATCGCACGCAGCTTGTCGATGCGGGCGCAGGTCAGGTTGTTCGTGAACATCGCGCCGTGGCTGAAGCCGGTGCTGAAGATCCGCGAGGTATCGACGCAGTAGTCCGCCGTCAGCTCGTCCACCAGGGCGTCGAAGAACTCGATGTCGCCTTGCCCCTCCTTCATCTGCCAGCCTGCGGAAGCGCTGCGCGAGCTTGGGTAGACGAAGATCGCTGGCTTGCCCGTGGCCTGCTCGAGCTTCAGGTAGTTGTGCGCTGCCTTTCCGTCCGCGTTCAGGCCGTGAAAGCCGAAGATCAGGGGGTGAGGGGAAGTCGCGTCGTAGTCTTCCGGCACGGAGAGCACGAAATCCCGCGTCTCGCCGCCCACCTGGATGGTCGTGTCTTCGTTCAGGCCCGTGGGGCTCTGCTTGCCGCAGCCTGGACTCCCGTTGCCTTGCCCCGCGGATCCCCCACTCGCGCCACTGCCCCCGCTCGCGCCGCTGCCCCCGCTCGCGCCGCTGCCCCCGCTCGCGCCGCTGCCACCACTGGCGCCGCTGCCACCACTGGCGCCGCTGCCCCCGCTCGCGCCGCTGCCACCACTGGCGCCGCTGCCCCCGCTCGCGCCACTGCCACCACTATCGGCTCCTCCGGTGCCGCTCTCGCCACTCCCCGAGTCCGAGCTGCAACCGCCGAGGGCGATGCATCCCATCGCTCCCAACCCGAGTGCCCACCTGCGCCACGACATGGCACCCAGTGTAGCCCCGAAGACATCTCACATGGAAACGAGCGCCACCCTCCGAGAAAGAGAAGTGGGAGGAGCTGCTACCTCCGCCCCTGACTAGCAGGAGCCTCCTGATTGGCAGGTGTTCTTCAGCACCCTCGCTAGCGCTCGCGGCTGCGGGCGCGTCGGCGCTTGCGTCGCACCACCGCCGGCTCTTGGGCGGGCTGTGTCTCCGAGGGGGGCGCGTCCGCCGCCGGCTTGGCTTTTGCAGCAGCTCGCTTGGCCTTGGCTTCCAGGTCGTCCAGGGAGCGGGCGGAGAGGTGCAGCTGGAGCGAAGCATCCTCGAGATCGACTTCCTCGGCGTCGATGTACAGTTCCTCGACGTCCTTCTGCTCTTCGTCGGGAGTGTCTTCGAAGGTCAAGACGTGGTCGAAGAGATCGTCGGCGTTGGTCAGCACCGCGGCGCTGACTCCCGGCTCGGCGGCGAGCGCCTGCAGGCCGATGCGCATGGCGCGCGCCAGAGTTTCCCTCACCCCCTTACCCCCATTCGCTTCCGCAGGGATAATCGGGACCTCGTCGGAGAGGCGCAGCTTCTTGCGCACCTTGTGGGGCTCCAGGGAGCCGGCGATGTCCTGCTTGTTGGCTTGCACGATCACCGGCACCGGCGTGCCACGACGCTTGATGGATCCTCGCAGGCGGGCGAACGTCCGCATGCTGTCGGGCAGGGAGTCCGGCATGCAGTCGCAGACGAAGACCACGACGTCCGCCATCTCCACCAGCGGACGCCGGCGGTAGTTGCGCTCGATCTGCCCGGGAACGGTGATCAGGTGAAAGCGTACTTCGACGGAGGTGATGGGGGGCCCTTTGACCTCCATCCAGTCGAAGAACATCGTGCGGCCCTTCAGCTCCGCCGGGGTGTAGAGCTCGCTGCGCTTGGTCGCGGGCAACAGCTCGCACACCTGCTGCAGGTTCGTGGTCTTGCCTGCGAAGCCAGGTCCGTCGTAGACGATGCGAACGATGTGGCAGCCTTGCTCCGCGTCGAACGAGGGCATGTACTGCGGCTACCGCCAAAGCGCGTGGGTGTGAAGCGCTTACTTGCGTGGTCCAGCCGTGAGTCGAGGAACAGCGGAGCTTTGCGCCGATCTCGAGCTGGCATGCTTCGCGCTTGACTTGCGGGAAAGCGCCGAACGCCAGTCCGCACGCGCCTATTGCCAAGCGCCACGAATGCTGTAAGGAGCCGTGGGTGTCGACCCCGTTCCGTGACGTGCGTTTCGAAGTCGAGTCGTCGCCCGAACCGGAGCCCGCACCAGACGCTGGTCGGCACGCGCGCCACCCTGGCCCTCGTGGCAAGCGTCGAGGCCCTTCGCCACCGCGCGCGCCACGCCTCGACCAGGAGCTGCGCAAACATTTCCCCGAGGCAAGCTGGTCCAGCGTCCGCGAGCTGGTCAAGAGCGGCAAGGTCCGCGTCGACGGCCAGGTGCAGCTCGATCCGGGGTACGGCGTGACGCTCGGACAAACCGTCGAGCTCAAGCTCACGGCGCCGCGGCCGAGCAAGGCCAGGCTCCCCGAGTCCGCGCTGGTCTACCTCGACAACGATCTGGTGGTGGTGGAGAAGCCCAGCGGCGTCGCCAGCGTCCCTTTCGAAGGGGACGACGCGAAGCCGAGCAGGAACGAACCGACGGCGCTGAACGAGCTGGTCCGCGACACGATCTTTCGCTCGAAGCAGGCCGCGGCCCAGCGCGGTCCGAAGGCTCCGCTCGGCGTGGTGCAGCGCCTGGACAAGGAGACGAGCGGACTCATCGTCTTCGCCCGCAGCACCCGCGCCAAGAAGCACCTTCAGCAACAGCTGCGAGTGCACAGCGTGCATCGCCGCTACCTCGCGCTGGTGCAAGGCGACGCGCCGTCAGGCACGCTGCAGTCGCGCCTGGTGCAGAACCGCGGAGACGGCAAGCGAGGGTCGACGGAGCGCAGCGATCTCGGGCGCGAGGCCATCACTCACGTGCGCGCCCTGGAGCGCTTCGGCGTCGCCACGCTGGTGGAGTGTCGCCTGGAGACGGGCCGCACGCACCAGATCCGCATCCACCTCGCAGAGGCGGGGCACTCACTACTCGGCGAGCGAGTCTACGCGCCGCGGGACGTGCAGCTACTCCCCGCGCCGCGTGTCATGCTCCACGCCGCCGAGCTCGGCTTCGAACACCCCAACACTGGGCGCCAGCTCGTGTTCCAGAGCGAGCCGCCTCAGGACTTTCAAGCGCAGCTGGCGGAGCTCCGGCGGCTCACCCAACCGAAGCGTTCTTGAGCCCAGCGCTCCAGATCTCGAGCTTCTGCCAGATCTTGTCGCGCGCCACGCGGAAACGGCTGAGCATCTGATCCCGGGGCAGAGGGTGCTCCGTGGCTGGGTCCTCGATGGGCCAGTGCAGGCGCTCGGCCCGCCCCAGGAAGACCGGGCACACCTGCTCGGCGCACAAGGTGATCACCGTCTGCACGCCCTCGGGGTCGATGTCCTCCACCGACTTCGAGTACTGATCGCCGATCGAGATCCCGAGCTCACCCATCACCTCGATGGCATACGGATTGACCCGCGACGGAGCGCTGCCAGCGCTGAGCACCGTGTAGCGGCCCCGCAGGAGCTGGCGCGCGAGGCCTTCAGCCATCTGGCTCCGCGCGGAATTGGCAACACAGAGAAATAGGATCTTGGGTGAGTTCATGCGCTCGCGTCCTTTGGTCCGAGCGAGCCCCCCTCGCCCATACTGTCCGCGTCCAGCATAGCGCGGTCCTGGAAGAAACGCCGCTGCGCCCACAGCGCGACGTTCACCAGACCAATCAGCACGGGCACCTCGACCAGCGGGCCAATCACCGCGGCAAATGCCGCGCCACTGTGGATGCCGAAGCTCGCGATGGCCACGGCGATGGCCAGTTCGAAGTTGTTGGAGGCGGCGGTGAACGAGAGCGTCGCCGACTGCTCGTAGTTCGCGCCCACACGGCGACTCATCACCAGCGAGATCGCGAACATCACGAGGAAGTAGATGAGCAGCGGGATCGCGATGCGCACCACGTCGAGCGGCAACTGCACGATGGCCTCACCCTTGAGCGAGAACATCACGACGATCGTGAAGAGCAACGAGACCAGGGTCAGCGGTCCGATGCGTGGCACGAAGTGCCCTTCGTACCAGTCTCGCCCCCTGGCCCGCACCAGGAGCCTGCGGGTCAGGAAGCCCGCCGCGAACGGCACGCCGAGGTAGATCGCGACGCTCCGAGCGATCTCGCCGATGGTGATGTTCACGATCGCGCCCTTCAGCCCGAGCCACTGGGGCAGCAGCGTGGCGAAGAAGTACGCGTAGACGGAGAAGAACAGCACCTGAAAGATCGAGTTGAAGGCGACGAGGCCGGCGCAGTACTCACGATCGCCCTTCGCCAGATCGTTCCACACGATCACCATCGCGATGCAGCGCGCGAGGCCGATCAGGATCAGCCCCAGCATGTACTCCGGCTTGTCCCTGAGAAAGAGCACCGCCAGGCCAAACATCAACAGCGGCCCGAGCACCCAGTTCTGCACCAGCGACAGGGTGAGCACGCGCTTGTTCTTGAAGACGCGGCCGAGCTCCTCGTAGCGCACCTTCGCGAGGGGCGGATACATCATCAGGATCAGGCCAACCGCGATGGGGATCGAGGTCGAGCCGACGCTGAGCTGGTTCAACGCGGTGTTGAACCCGGGCACGAAGTAGCCGAGGGCGATGCCGAGCCCCATGGCCAGGAAGATCCACAGCGTGAGATAGCGATCGAGGAACGAGAGTCGACTGAGCATGCTATTTCCAGAAAGTTCGAAATAAGAAGCCAAGCGCGTGGGGGCAACGCCTCGAAGCGCAACCCTCACCCCCAAATCCAGCTCAACAACAGCGGGCTTTGCCGCCTCGACGGCAGCAGTCCTCCCACAGGTAGTCGGTGAGATCCCGCAGCACGTCGTAGTCCGCGGAGTAGAAGTGGAACGTGCCCTCGCCGCGGGTCTGCAACAGCTCGGCGTCCGCCAGGCGCTTGAGGTGGTGACTCAGCGTGGAAGCCGGCAGGTCGACGTGACTCTGGATGTCCCCGGCGGAAGCACCCTCCACCCCAGCCTGCACCACGAAGCGCAAGATCTTTAGGCGCACCGGGTGCCCCAGCGCGCTCAGCTGGATGGCATGTCGCTCCAGATGCTCCACGCTGCTACTTCTAATATTTTCGAAGTAGCAGCGCAAGCAACGGCGCGGTGACGATGGTGACCCGCCGCTATTCGCTGACCAGACCCTGCTTCACCGCGAAGCGCACGAGCTCCGCGTTGGACGCCACGTTGAGCTTTCGCTTCAGGCTCTTCAGGTGAGAGCTGACCGTGGAGGGAGCAATGCTCAGAGACGTCGCGATCTCCGTCGTGCGCTCCCCGGCTGCGAAGCGTCGCAGCACCATCAGCTCGCGCTCGGACAGTTCGTGCAGCGGGTCCAGGGAGCCATCCGGGCCTGCCTCGAGCAGCAGCTGCGCCAGGACGCCGGACATGTACTTGCCCTCCTTGGCGATGGTGCGCATGGCCATCAGCAGCTCATCCAGCGAGCGGCTCTTCGTGACGTAGCCGTCGGCGCCTGCCAGCAGCAGGCGGATGGCGCCGGGACCTTCAGGCTGCGCGGTGTAGATGAGAATTTTTCCCTGAGGATTTTTCTCTCGCAGGGCGGAGAGGAGCTGGAGATCGTTCGCGCCGGAGAGCGCCAGGTCCAGCACCAGGAGATCCCAGGCGCCCGGCAGGCACTGCTGGAGCAACTCCTGAGCGGTCTCGGTGGCGCCCACCACGGCGAAGTCCGTCTGATGACCCAGGAGCGCGAGCAAGCCCTGACGCACGACTGCGTGGTCATCCGCCACGAAGACTCGCAGAACAGGCGCCAGATCAGCCATGGGCTTCGTCTATACCAGAACCGGCGCCTCGAGCAGCCTCATCCTCCTTTTGGCCCGGGTCCAGCGGGTTCGGCGCGCTCTGAGCCAGCCGAGCGAGCAAGCGATCCACCTGGATCGGCTTGTGAATGATTGGCAGGCCACGGCGGTAGGCATCGAGCAGGACGCTCGGCGCCGTGTCCCCGGTGACGATCAGCGCCTCCAGGTGCTCGGTGGACTCGCCGTCGGGATCCCGCACGCTGCGCAGTCGCTCCACCAGGTCGATGCCATCCATTTCCCCAGGGATACGCAGGTCGCACACCACCCAGTCCAGGGGCTGCCTGGCTAGCGCCAGCGCCTCCTCGGCGTCCGCAGCCAGCAGCACCCGCGCCCCATGGCTCGAGAGCAGCGCCTGCATGGCGTGGCGCGCGTGGGCGTCGTCGTCCACCACCAGGACCCTGAGGCCGTTCAGCCGGACCTGCCCCTTGGGCGCCGTCGGTTGCTGCGCGTGCTCGGCTCGGGCGCGAGGCAGCTTCACGCCGAAGTACGAACCCCGCCCCGGCACCGACCGCACCTCGAGCTCGTGTCCCAGGAGTCCCGCGAAGCGCTGGGCGATGGCCAGGCCCAGGCCCAGACCGCGCTCCGGATTGCGCTCGGGGTTCCCGAGCTGGTGGAACTCCCGGAAGATCGCCTCGCGCTCCGACTCGGGGATACCGAGGCCGGTGTCCCACACGCCGACGCGCACGAATTCCTTATCCGCGCGGCAACCTACGAGGATCCCGCCCCGCTCGGTGTAGCGCACGGCATTGCCGATCAGGTTGCGCAGGATGGTGGTGAGCAGCTCCGGATCGCTCTTGCCCCACAGCGCCCGCGGCTTGACGCTGAAGCGCAGGCCCTTCTGTTCAGCGACTCCACGCCACTCCACGTCGAGCGTGTGGAGCAGGCGCTGCAGATCGAGGGACGCCGGGCGCGCGCGGATGACGCCAGCGTCTGCGCGGGAGAGATCCAGCAGCGAGTCGAGCAGACCTGCGAGGGAGTTCGTCGCCTCCTCCAGCTGCCCCACGATGTGCTCCCGTTGCTCTGCGTCGGGTCCCGACTTGAGGGCTCCGAGAAACAGGCGAATGGCGTGGAGCGGCTGGCGCAGATCGTGGCTGGCGGCCGCGATGAACTGCGTCTTGGCCGCGCCCGCTTCCTCCGCGGTGCGCTTCTCCTGCTTCACCCGCTCGAGCAGTTGCTGGTTCTGGAAGCGGATCGCGACGCCCTGGCGCAGCGTCTCGTGGTAGCGCTTCACGAAGCCCGCCAGGGCGACGATGTAGAGCAGCGCGGTCAACGCCTGGAGGCGGAGCGCCGTGGGCCCCTCCCACACGATGCGCCCGAACCACGGGATGGTCAGTCCGAGCACGAAGGCGAACAGCGCCTTCGGATACGGCCCCAGCGCGAGGATGGCCCCGTTGACCGTCGCGCCGACCAGCAGCACCGCGACGTAGATCACCCGCGGGTCGTCGAACTGCAGCAGGCCTGCCGACGCACCCCAGGCCAGACCGAAGGCCCCCGCCTGCCACAGGAAGTACTTGCGAAAAGGCGGCGCCTCGCCCCGCTGGGGGCTCAGCTTCCAGCGATTCCTTGCGGTAATGATCGGAATGCGCGCGAGCCCCACCGACCACACCAGCCCCATCCAGAGCAGCGCCTCGCCGTGGCGGAAGGCCGCGAACACGGCCGCGCCCATCACCAGGCAGGCGCCCATGCTGGTCAGCACCATGCGCACACCGTTGGCGAACAGCAGGTCCTCGAGCGCCGCCTGAATCACCGGCTCCGGGACGTCGCTGACGGATTCCCCAGGTCCCTTCGCTTGCCTACCCTGCTCCGGAACTGCCCCCTGGTCCATGCGTCGAGCCGCAAGCTCTCATGGGCTCCAGGGCTTGGCAACTACTTGATACGGATGTCGATCGTCACCGGCCCGCCCCCGCGCTCGAGCTGCAGCTTGAGGTTGTCCGCGGTGCGCAGGCGGGCGTAAGCCTGGAGCGCGACCTCGGGACTGCTGAGATCGAAGCCGTTGATGCTCTCGAGCCGGTCACCGTCCTTGAACCCCAGGGTGCCGAGCAACGTATCCGGACGGATACCGTTCATCCGGATTCCGGCGCCCTTGCCGCCCATGGGTGCGATGCGCACGGAGCCCATCAGGACGCTCTGCTCGGCGAGCACCCGATCCACCACGCTGCGATCCACCTCGAACTCGGTGGCGGACACCTTGCGGATCTTGTCGGCGATCTCCTTGGGCAACGTGTCTCGCGACAGACGTGCTCCGCGCCCTCGGCTGGAGGGCCCCTCACTCGGCGACTCCCCAGCCGCCGCGCTCGCTTGTCGTTCGAACAGGGCCACCTGACACAACTCTGCCCCCGACTCGAGCCACACCGCCGGGCTCTTCTTCAGCGGGTTCTGCCCGATGTAGGCGATGGTCCGGTCGCCCACTTGCTCACCCACCCGGCGCATCGCGGGCACTGGATCGTTCGCTTCGCGGATCGCCGCCATCGACCACAGCGGGTCCGGCGACTCGGAGACGATGGACACCAGGATCCCGTCACAGGCCGGTGCTTCCAGGGGACTCGAGATGCCTCGGGCCGCGTCATCCGGCTCCGGCTCTTCCTCTCCTCCACCAAGCAAGGGCCCCGTCACGGAGTCGAAGGCGTTCCGCGCCAGGATGGGATCCGCGCTTGCCAACCTGGCATCGGCTCGTGCACTCGCCTTGGCCGCTCTCGGAGGCAGCGCGCTCAGCTGAGCCGCGTCGACCCCGAACAGCCAGCTGCCGATCAGCGCCGAGCCACCCACCGCCTGCAGGTAAGCCGCGACCGCCAGCAGCCCCAGGATCACCCCGACGAAGTACCTCTTCAGCCACTTGTCCACGTTCATCTCACGTATCCCCACGGTAACTTTTAGCCACCGGCCCCATCGAGCCTGCGCAGCGCGCGAGACGCAGCGCGGCCCCGAGGTGCCGCTCACCGCGTCCTCCTGTCAGCGCCTCGATGCTTCTTCGTCAGCCTCCAAGCGAGCAACGTGCCAAGCCGCCGTTCAGCGGCTCACGGCTGGTTTGTTGGGGGTGAGAGCGCGCTGAGAGGTGCTGGATGATTTGTCAGGTTGGCGCAGGAGCCAGCGGCGGACTCCACACGGCAACTTTAGAATGGCACCCGAACCTTGCTGGACACATACACCTGCCGCGGCTTGCACTAGGGCCCCCTAGTGGAAGCTTGCGCGCCAGTCGCGACGTCGCCAGTCGTGCGCCGTCACACCCCCAGCGCCTGCGCGAGCTGCGGCGTCAGCTCCGCGTACCTGCGCAAGTACTCCGCGTACAGCGGACGCTCCTCCTTCAGCGCTCGCGCCACCGCTGGGCGCTGGCGGAGGTTGCCGTAGTAGGTCTTCAGCGCAGGCCAGCGACCGAGATCGACGGGCGTCGCCTGAAGCCAGTTCAGCACCGTCACCAGGTAGGCGTCGGCGACGCTGAAGTCGTCCAGCAGGAAGTCGCGGCCTTCCAGGTGGGCCGCCAGGTACTCGAGGCGTAGTTCGGCCTTGCCGAGCGCGTAGGCCTTCACCTCGGGAGGCGCGCCGCGATCGAACACCGGCGCAAACACGCCCTTGTGGAGTTCGGTGCTGATGAACGAGAGCCACTGCTGGAGTTCGTCGGCGTCTGATAGTGCGAGATCTGCGCGCTTGCTCAGGCGAGCGACCCGCTGCAGCACCGCCACGTTCTCCTTGAGCAGCTTGCCCGAGTCGTCCTCCAGCACCGGCACCAGGCCCAGCGGATTGATCTGCAGATAGTCCTCGTCTCTCGACGTGCGCTTGGTGCGTGGATCGACCTCCACGAACTCCGCGTCGACTCCCGACTCGTAGAGCGCGATGCGCGTCGCCATGGAACAGGCCAGGGGTGAGAAATAGAGCTTCATCGGTCTTCCTCCAGTTCGAGATGAGGCGCCTTCGACGAGTCGCCGCTCGCGCAATCTGGGGAAGCGCATTCCGTGCGTCCAACGCATAGTTTTGTTAGATTCTATGCGTGAAGCGCATACCTAGGACCGACCAGCGCCCCCCTAGACCCCGCCTCGAAGTGCGGGATCTGGATCTGGTCCTCGCGCTGGCCGCCACCGGGAGCACCGTGGCCGCCGCAGAACGCCTGCACATCACCCAGTCGGCGGTGAGCCGTGCCTTGATCCTCGCGGAAGAACGCATCGGCACCCAGCTCTTCGAGCGCAAGCGCCGTGGCCTGCAGCCAACCGCCGCCGGCAAGCGCCTGCTGGAAGGCGCGCGAGGCATACTGGACGCCTGGCTCGAGCTCGAGCGCAACGTCACGCGGCCAGCGCCTCCACCGCAACGCATCAGGCTGGTCTGCCAGTGCTACACCGCGTATCGCTGGCTCCCCACCACCCTCGCGCGGCTCCCCGCGTCCCTCGCCCACCTCGAGGTCCAGCTCGCCGTGGAGCACACTCACACCCCGATCGCAGCGCTCCAGAGCGGCGAGGTGGACATCGCGCTGCTGGCCTCGTCGAGCGCCCCTGCCCCGCTGCGGGAGCTGCCGCTGTTCCAGGACGAGATCGTGTTCCTGGTGGCGAACGATCATGAGCTGGCCGTCAGGAAGACGCTGACTGCAGGAGATCTCGCGAAGCACACGCTCATCACCTCCACGCAGACCCCAGAGACCGAGGCGCGCTGGTTCATGCGCAACGTGTTCGGGGCGCGGCCCCCCAAGCTGAAACAGCTGCGCTTTCCGCTGACCGAGGCCATCATCGACGCCACACGAGCGCGCCTCGGTGTGGCCGCTCTGTCCGAGTGGATCGTCGACCCTTACCTGGACTACGGACTTCACGTCCTGCGCTTGCGTGGCAAACCGCTGCGGCGCTCCTGGACCATGGCTTTCCCCGTGGAATATGCAGAGACCGCAAAGGAACTCGCTGCCGCATTGCCGGTGGCTCCGAGGGCCTTGCCAGACCCCAGAAGCTCCAGAACGGCCTAGAAACGCTGCTCACCGGCTGCGTAGCTCGACTCCGACGTGCGAACGGCAAAAGCTGCGCTCGTCACCCCCGATCTCGCGAGGCTTGCGCAGGCGCTCGATGGCGGCGTTGGTGCGAGCGACGCAATGTGCAGGATTGGTGCGCGAAAGCAACGTCGCCGAAACAGTCACCGTGTCCGAATCACGGTGTCGATGTCGTGAGCCCTTGCCCACGTCACTCAACGTCTTACCCTCGCAACCTTCGTGGGCATGAAAGCCGCAAGGGGGCGGCGGAACCCACCCACCAGCTGAGCCGGTTTCAGGACCGGCCACCTTCAGTCTGTCGAGTCCGCCATGCACAACCTCGAGCGACCCGCTGCGGCTCCGTCCGCCAAACTCGACACGAGCCCCGAGGCCGTGCTGGCTCAGGAATGGCTGGAGACCAACGGCCTCGGCGGTTTCGCTTCATCGAGCGTCGCGGTCGCGCACACGCGCAAGTACCACGGCCTGTTGATCAGCCGCACTCCCGAGCCTCACGTGCTGCTCTCCAAGCTGGACGCCACATTGATCTCCGCAGGGCAACGTCTCGAGCTCGGAACGAACCTGTTCCCTGGCGCGATCCACCCCCAGGGCTTTCGCCGACTGGCGGCCTTCTCGCGCTCCCCTCATCCACGCTGGCGCTACTCCCTGGATCGCGGAACACTCGAGACCTCGCTGCTCATGCCGCGCGGGCAGGACGCAGTGCTGCTGCGCTACACCCTCAGCGCAGACGCCGAACCGTGCGAGCTGGAGCTCACCCCCTTGCTCGCGTTTCGCGGGTTGCACCGTCTGACTCACGAGAACTTTGCTCTGCGGGCCAGGGTGTTCCCGGAGGGGCTGCGCCACAAGATCAGTCCGTACCCCGGCATGCCCGACCTGTTCTTCGAGCACGAAGCCGGCGTTCACCTGGAGTTCTTCCCTGGCCCTCACTGGTACTACCGCTTCGAGTACCCCCGCGAACAGCAACGGGGCTTCGATTTCCGGGAAGATTTGTTCTGCCCTGGACTGTTCGAGGTCGCGATGCGACCTGGCTCCAGCTTCACCCTGCGCGTGGGGACGTGTGCCGGCGAGCAGACGCCCGGCGAAACCTGGCAAGCAGAGCTTGAACGGCGTGAGGCGCGAGACGCGAAATTCGCAGGTCTGCCAGGTCCGGTGGCGGAACTCTCTGCGCGTGCCGAGGACTTCCTCGTCGAGACGCCGTCGGGTCTCGCCATCCAGGCGGGGTACCCGTGGTTCGAGTGCTGGGGGCGAGACGCCATGATCGCCGTGCCGGGATTGTGCTTCGGCACAGGTCGTCTCGCCGAGGGCACGCGCATCCTGCGTACGTTCGCGGGTCAGGCGCGCTCCGGCTTGATCCCCAACTTCCTGAACGCGAGTGGGGATCACGCATACAACTCGGTGGATGCCTCGCTCTGGTTCGGCTGGGCGGTGGGGGAGCTCCGTCAGCTGGCACACGCCGAGGCGCGCGCGTTCCTGCCAGCGCTGGCAGACATCGTCGACGCCGTGATGCGACGTGCGACCCCTGGACTGTGGCTCCAGGAGTCCGGCCTGGTGTGGTCGGACGCTCAGCTCACCTGGATGGACGCCAAGGTGCACGGCGTGCCGGTGACCCCGCGTCGAGGCCTCGCGGTGGAGATCAACGCGCTGTGGATCCACCTGCTGGACCTGGTACTGGAGCTGAGCGACGAACCGAGTTCTCGTCTCGCCGACGTCGCCGCGCTCCGGGATCGCGCCAAGCAGAACTTCGCCCGAACGTTCTGGCTGCCTGAAGAGCGCTACCTGGCAGACGTGGTCGAGCTCCACGACGCGGGTAGCACCGCGCACAGCGAGCTTCGCCCGAACCAGCTCATCGCGGTGTCACTGGGCGTCCCCGGGTTGCTGTCAGAGGACCAGGCCCGCTCGATCGTGCGTGCAGTGAGCGAAGCGCTGGTGACGCCCTACGGGTTGCGCACCCTGAGCCCCACGAGTCCCGGCTACCGCGCCCACTACGCTGGCTCCCCGGAGGAGCGAGACGGCGCCTACCATCAGGGGACCGTCTGGCCCTGGCTGATCGGCCACTACGTGAGCGCGTCTTTGCGCACCGCCGAGGACTCCGCAGCAACCGCCGCGCGCCTCAGCCAGACGTTTGCACCGCTCTTCGAGCGCCACCTCGGGGAATACGGCCTCGGCAGCATCGCCGAGGTCTTCGACGCCGAGCAGCCGTTCGCTCCCGGCGGCTGCATTGCCCAGGCGTGGAGCGTCGGCGAACTGCTGCGGGCGAACGCTTCGCTCCAGCGCAGCCTGCACCCTCACCCCCAACCCCAGATCCAATCCCAACGCACCGAACGCGGAGCGACAGCCGAGGCTGGTTGAGACCCCAAGATGAAGATCCTGATGTTTGGCTGGGAGTTCCCGCCATTGATCAGTGGAGGCCTGGGTACGGCCTGCCACGGACTGACCCTGGGTCTGAGTCAACAGGGAGTCGAGATCGCGTTCGTTCTGCCGCGCATCGACGACCCGAGCGAGGGCCAGCACGTGGCGCTGATCGGCGCCAATCAGGTCCCGGTTCCCAAGGAACCGGACATCGCCACCCATAGCCTGTTCAAGACCATCGAGATCCCGTCTCCTCTGCGTCCCTACGAGACGCCGGAGAGCTATCGCGCAGCGTGGGAAGAGCGCGTTTCCGTGATGATACAGCCCACAGACGCAGAGCCACGCGGCCTGCTCGAGATGGGCGGTGACTACTCGAGCGATCTGTTCGGCGAGGTGCATCGCTATGCGATCATCGGCGGCCGTCTCGGGCGCCTGGAGCCTCACGACATCGTCCACGCCCACGACTGGATGACTTTTCCTGCTGGAATCGCTGCAGCGGACGTCAGCGGCAAGCCCCTGGTGGTGCACGTGCACGCCACCGAGTTCGATCGCAGCGGGGAGCACGTCAACCAGGGGATCTACGACATCGAGCGCATGGGAGTACACCGCGCGGACCGCGTGATCGCGGTGAGTGGACGCACCCGGCAGACCCTGATCGATCGCTATGGCGTCGACCCGGACAAGGTGCGCGTCGTGCACAACGCCGTCTCCAAGGACAAGCGCGTCGACCGCAGCCAGATCGAGCGGCCACTCAAGGAGAAGGTCGTGCTCTTCCTTGGTCGCGTGACGATGCAGAAGGGCCCCGACTACTTGCGTCGAGGCCGCGGCGAAGCTCGGCGCGTGCGAAACGTGCGCTTCGTGATGGCGGGCAGCGGCGACATGCTGCCGCGCATGATCGGCGCGCGGCTCAGCTGCATCACCAACCACTTTCACTTCACTGGCTTCCTCAAGGGCGAGGAGGTCGATCGCATGTTCGCTCAGAGCGATCTCTACGTGTTTCCGTCGGTGTCGGAGCCCTTCGGCATCACGCCGTTCGAAGCCATCAAGCACGACGTCCCGGTGATCCTCAGCAAGCAGACCGGCGTCGCAGAGACGCTGCCCAACTCGGTGCAGGTCGACTTCTGGGACATCGACTGCTTGGTCGACGCCATCGTCGAGTTGCTCACGAAACAAGACAAGGCTCAGGAGCTGGTGGAGCAGCACCGGCGCGATCTCGAGGCCGTTGATTGGTCCCGCGCGGCAGCGCGCGTGGTCGAAGTCTATGGGGAGGTAATCAAGTCATGATCTCGGTTTGCTTTTATTTCCAGGTTCATCAGCCGTTCCGGCTGCGTCCCGACTACCGCTACTTCAACATCGGTCGCGACCACGACTACGAGGACGACCGCGCCAACTGCCACATCATGCGCAAGGTCGCTGACAAGTGCTACTTGCCGACGAACCGCCTGATGCTCGATCTGATCCGCAAGACCGACGGGCGCTTCCGCATCAGCTACTCGATCACGGGCACTGCCATCGAGCAGTTCAGGATGTATTGCCCCGAGGTACTAGACAGCTTCCGCGCGCTGGTGGACACCGGCTGCGTCGAGCTGATCGGCGAGACCTACTACCACTCCCTGGCGTTCCTGTTCTCGCGCCCCGAGTTCGCCGAGCAGGTGTCCCTCCACCAGCGCACCATCGAGCAGGAGTTCGGCGTTCGCCCCACCACCTTCCGCAACACCGAGCTGATCTACAACAACGAGCTGGCTCACGAGGTGGAGCGACTCGGCTTCGATGCGGTGATCGCCGAGGGCACCGAGCGCTCACTGCAGTGGCGCAGCCCGAACTTCGTGTATCAGCCGGCGCCCTGTCGCAAGACCAAGCTCCTGCTCAAGAACTACCGCCTGTCCGACGACCTGGCGTTCCGCTTCTCCGACCGCAACTGGGCGGGCTGGCCGCTCACCGCCGACAAGTTCGCATCCTGGCTGCATCAGATCGCTGGTGGCGGCGAGACCGTGAACCTGTTCATGGACTACGAGACCTTCGGCGAGCACCAGTGGGAGGAGACCGGAATCTTCGAGTGCATGCGGCACCTGCCCGAGGCCGTGCTGGCGCATCCCGACTTCCGCTTCCATACCCCCGCGGAAGTGGCGCGGAACCACCCGCCGGTCGCGAAGCTCGACGTGCCCTTCATCACGTCCTGGGCAGACGCCGAGCGCGACGTCACCGCCTGGCTCGGCAACCCCATGCAGGACGCCTCCGCGGAGGCGATCTACGCCCTGGAACAAGCCGTGAAGCGCAGCGGCGACGTGCAGCTGATCGGCACCTGGCGGCGGCTGCTCACCAGCGACCATTTCTACTACATGTGCACGAAGTTCTTCAGCGACGGCGACGTGCACAAGTACTTCAACCCGTACAAGACGCCCTACGACGCGTTCGTGATCTACAACAACGTGCTCGCCGACCTGCGGGACCAGCTGGAGCGCAAGGGACTGCTCGAGCTCACCGCAGACGACCACCGCAAGATCGCCGTCTGAGCGCTCTGCTTCAGCGCGCGTGCTTCTGCTTCAGTGCGCGTGCTGCGAGCGCCTCTGCTCAGGGCGTCAGCCGCAGCGGTAGATGCGCACCCCGGCGGGCTCCAGGCGGAGCTCGTCGGGCGTCGAAGGCAGGTCCGGATGTCCGCCAAAGAGCGAGCGCAGCGGCCTGCCCCGCCAGCTCTCCGGGAAGCGCATCGAGTGCTCGCGCCCCACGTCGAAGTTCGCGACGACCAGGTACTCGTTCTTCTGGGTCTGGGGGTGAGAGCGACAACCGGCGACAATCGCCGGATGATCGCCGTCGATGAAGTGCAAGTTTTTTGCCGCTCGGAAAATCGAGTCGGATGCCTGGAGGTGGTTGATCTCCCGCAGCACGCCGGCGAATCGCCCCACGCCCAGGTCCTGGAAGCCGTTGGGCGGCCCCACGAAGGCCACGCGTTCATCGGTCCCATGCTCCACTCCCTGCACGATCCCGGTGGCTCCGAGCCCCAGCAACGCGACCACCGCGTAGCGCGCCGTCGTGGCCTCGGCCGATCCGTACTCCTCGGCAATCGAACCGCTGTCCTGAGACAGCACCGGGAGGTAGTGGTGCAGGCGCGGCTCGGCTCGATGCAGATAGAGCAAGTAGCGCCGCGTGTCCGCGGCGTAGGGCGACTCCCAGGCGGTCCCGAGCAGGAGCTGAACGCCTCCATGCCACAGGATGCGCTCCGCGGCCTGCTCGGTATCGAAGAGCTCCGCCAGCACAGCCACGTGAGGGTAGCGCGCGTTGAGCACGTTCAGCATCTGCTCCATGAACCCGCGATGGGTGCTGTGCGCGTTGTCCAGGCGCACCACACCTCCAGTTTCCGCGGAGAAACGCGCCCAGAAGAGCGCGTAGCGTGTCAGCTCGTCCCACAGCGCCTGGCGCACCTTGGGCTCCGGATGCCCCATGTTCAGCAGCACGACGTCGTCCCACTTCACCCACTTGCTGCCCGCCCAGAAGCCCGCGCGCTTCAGGCCGTCGACTTCGCTGCCATCGGGCACGATCCACTCCGGGTGCGCCTGTGCGATCTGACCGCCGCGGGCCACGTGGTTGACCACCAGGTCCATGCAGAGACCGATCCCCAGACGCTTGGCCTCCGCGGTGAAGGCCTCGAACTGCTCGATGGACGAGCGCACGGAGGCCGGGTCCGCATAGGCCTGGGTGACGCGAAACCAGTCGGAGATCGCGTAGGGGCTGTGCGAGCTACCCATCATCGTGATGGGAAGCAGGTGAACCGCGTTGAAGCCCATGTCAGCGACGCGCTGTAGCTCTCGCTGCCAGTTGGGGAAGCGCCCACTGACGCGCGGGATCATGGTGTACATCCGCAGGTCGTTGACCAGGCGCGGCTCCACCTTCAGCTTGCCGTGCGGACGCGCCTCACGCTCGAAGCTCTCGCCGCCGTCCCACGAAGCGTGCAGCTGGAAGTGAAAGACCCCGAGCTGGTTCAGCTCGAACTCCACTCGGAAGCGGTCTCCGGCGACCTTGTGCAGCGGCAAGTCGATGAACGTCCCCACCGGCCCCGGCAGGTCGGTGCGCGCGATGACGTGGGAGGGCTGGAGCGGCACCTCCGCCTCGATCGCGAAACGCGATCCGAGCTCGGCCCTCAGATGCTCGCCCTGAGCGCAGGCTCCTACTCGCTGCGGTCGCGGGGCGACGTCCTCATCACTCACCGAACTACTCGCTGCCTCTCCAGGCGATCAGGCCGGGGACGAACGCCTGCGCGAGATCGGGATGATCGGGGAGCACTCGCAGCGCGAAGCCATGCACGCCAGTCTGCTCCACGCTGAGCTCGCAGCCATAGCGATAACGACCGCCACTCAGCTCCTGCTCGAGGGTGAGATCCGTCGACGCGATCTGGGTGATTTCTCCGCGAGGATCCAGAGGACCGAAGCAGGCCTGGACCTTCACCATGCGAGGCGTTATCGCTGGCGGTAACACCACCTGCGCCACGACCTTCAGCGGGCGCTGTACGTTCACGGGGGCTCTGTGTCTCGGCGTGGGCATCTTCCACTCGCACCTGGCCCCAGTTCGCTCGCAGCGTATCGAGGTACTGGCAGAGCGCGCGCCCAGCCTTGAAGCCATCGGAGGCGAGGCGCTGAGAGTGCAGATGCGCCGGCACGTAGTACTGATCTGCGTAGTCCTGGATCATGCGGTGTGAGTTGAAGCGCGGCGCGAGCTCCCGGATGCTGCGCTTCATCATCGCCACCCACTCGTTGGGGACGTCGTTCTCACGCTGATAGAAGCAGGGCACGACCTGGTGCTCGAGCAAGTCATACAGCCGCTCGCTCTCGATGCGATCCTGGTAGTCGCGATCGCTGTACTCCTCGCCGTTACCGATGGTCCAGCCAACGTTCGCGGAGGGGCGCTCGTCCCACCAGCCGTCCGAGATGGAGCAGTTCAAGACGCCATTGATGGCCGCCTTCATGCCGCTGGTTCCGGAGGCTTCCATCGGGCGGCGCGGCGTGTTGAGCCACAGGTCGACGCCCTGCACCAAATGGCGCGCGACCTCCATGTCATAATTTTCCGCAAAGAATATGCGTCGTTCGAGGCCGTTCTCCCGGGCGAAGCGGATGATCTTCTGGATCAGCTCCTTCCCGGCGAGATCCGCCGGATGAGCCTTGCCCGCAAACACGATCTGTACGGGGCGCTCCGGGTCACTGAGCAGTCGGCGTAGGCGCTCGGTGTTGGAGAACACCAGGTCCGCGCGCTTGTAGGTGGCGAAGCGCCGCGCGAAGCCGATGGTCAGCGCGTGAGGCTCGAAGACCTCCTCCGCCGGAGCGCTGGTGAGCGCCTCACCGTTGCGCTTCACGCGCTCTTCGTAGAGCCCTCTCAGGTAGCGGACCAGACGGTGCCGCCCCGAGTCGTGAACCCGCCACAGCTCCTCCTCGGGGATCTGCTCCACGCCGGTCCAGACCTCGTGTTCCTCGGGGTGTGACCGCCAGCGCGGCGGCAAGTACCGATCGAGCAACTCCGCGAGCTCGACACCAATCCAGCTCATCACGTGGACGCCGTTCGTGACGTGCCCGATGGGCACGTCCTGTACCGGAGTGTGAGGCCAGAGCTCCGACCACATGGCCCGGCTCACACGCCCGTGCAGCCGAGCCACACCGTTCGCCCGCTGGCTAGTCTTCAGCGCCAGCACCGCCATCGAGAACTCCTCGTAGGGATCGTCGGGGTTGGCTCGGCCAAGGCGCAGCAGCTCCTCCACGTCGACTCTCAAGCCCGGAGCGAGCGGCGACAGATACTGCCGAACGAGATCCATCGGGAAACGATCGATGCCCGCCGGAACCGGCGTGTGCGTCGTGAACAGGTTGCCAGCGGCGTTCACGCACAGCGCCTCGTGCAGGCTGAGGTCATGCGCCTCGATGGTCATGCGGATCTGCTCCAGGGCCTGGAACGCCGCGTGTCCCTCGTTCATGTGACGCACCGTCGGCTCGATGCCCAGGCGCGCCAGCGCGCGGCGTCCGCCGACGCCCAGCACCAGCTCTTGCTTGATCCGCGTGACCTGATCGCCCCCGTAGAGCTGCGCGGTGATCTCGCGATCTTCCGGGCTGTTCTCGGGGACGTTCGCGTCGAGCAGGATCAGCTTCACGCGGCCGACCTGAACCTGCCAGAGCCCGAGCTTCACCATGCGTCCCGGAAACTCGACGTCGACGCTCAGCTGGTTGCCATCATCCCCCAGCACGCGGCGCAGCGGGAGATTGTACAGATCGAGATCCGGGCTGTAGTCGTGCTGCATCCCGGCACGATCGATCTGCTGCTGGGTGTAGCCTCGGCTGTACAGCAAGCCCAAACCCGTGAGCGGGATCCCCAACCCCGACGCGCTCTTCATGTGATCGCCCGCCAGGATCCCGAGGCCTCCGGAGTAGTTGCGAAAACACTCCGCGAGGCCGAACTCGGCGCAAAAGTAGGCGATCCGGCACCAGTCGACGTTCGGATGCCGCGCCTCGAACCAGCCCGGAGGCATCGAGTGCTGGGTCAAGTGACGCAGCACCGTCTCCAGCATCAAGAGGTAGGACTCGTCCGTCGCCAGTTGCTCGAGTCGCTCTTGCGAGCAGCGCCGGAGCAACAACAGCGGGTTGTGCTTCGTCGAGTGCCAGAGCTTCGGGTCGATGCGGGCAAACAGGTCCAGCGACTCGTGATGCCAGCTCCAGCCCAGGTTCTGGGCGATCTCGAGCAGCGGGAGCAGCGGCTCGGGCAAGGCGGGGACAGACTCGAAACGACGCACGCGAAAAGGAGTGAAGGAGAACATATCTCACACGTTACGAACGGTCGCTGCAGACGGGGCCCAGGACAGCCCGCCCATCATGCCCGGCTACCCACCCAAGGCAAGCGCAGAACTCGCGCTCGCAACCGGCGCCACGGATTGTTTCGCAGGAGTGTCTCACCAAGGGCTCCGTACTGTTCGTTTGACAGGTGCAAGTTCGCCTGTCTCACGTTGCGCCCCATGACGCAGCCCCCGCCTCCGTTGTGTCTGTTCCTGCTCGGCGGCGGCGGTGGACAACCTGAGCGCGCTCACGCCACTGCTGCATGCGGCACGGGATACCGGCGAGCTACTCCCGCTCTGCATCGCCTGTGTCGAGGTGCCCCCCCTTCTGCTTCCACTCGACGACCCGAAGCCCGGCTGAGCTACGAGTCGCGGTCGCCCTGGACGCGTCGCGTCTCCTCGAGGAAGCTCTGTCGCTCTCGCCTCGCCAAGGTCTCGTGCAAGATAGCACGCTGACTGCTGGAGATCGCAGTTTTCCAGGAGCCTGCTGGTCCGCTTCGGCTCTATAGTGAGCCAGGCGATTCATGGGGGCTTCGAGACGCACAGGCCGGCTAGCGAGCCGATGGTCACGCAGCTCGCTGCAGCTGTGCTCAGGGTTGCTCCTGCTGGGCCTGACGAGTGTTGCTCACGCGCAGCCCACGCCGGCACCGCCAGCGCCGACTCCCGCCAGCTCCACAGCGCCTCCCGGCGCCCCACCGGAGACCCCTCCCCCCAAACCCGAGCCGGACAAGGATCCCGAAGGAAACGACTTCCCGCGCTCGGGATCGCAACCCGGCACCCCGCTACGCAGCTACGAGGATCGCGAGCAGAGCCCCGCGGTTCCGGCGGACGAGGCGCGTGGTTTCCGTGAGAAACCAGGTTGGGAGAGCGAGGACTATGTCCTGCTACCAGGACGCGCGGTGCTGTTTCCGGCGAAGCTGCTGATCGACATCGCCTTCGCGCCGATCGAGACCCTGCTCACGGGGATCGACCGCTACAAGGTGGTCGACCGCGTCATCGACTTCTTCTACTTCGACGAGGCGCACACCGCCGGCTTCTACCCGACCATTGCTTCGGAAACCGGCTACGGCTTCAGCTACGGCGCCAAGGTCTTCGACAGCGATCTGGCTGGCCACGAAGAGAAGCTGTCGTTCGAGGGCAAGTTCGGCGGACGCTACGTGCAGTCCTACGAGGCCGTCTTCGACGGTGACCGCGTCGGCGGCTCACGCCTGTGGCTCGAGACGCGCACGCGCTACGAAAAAGAGCCAGCTATCCTCTTCTACGGGTTTGGGGGTGAGGAGCAGGCGACGAGCGGCGCAGGGTTCGGTCCCAGGGACACCAACGTGGGCACCCGCTTTCAGCAGGAGCGATTCCTCGGCATGGCGCGCGCCGGCGGCACCTTGGGAGAAGCTGGCGAGCTGACCAACGTGGGGCTGTTCGGGATCTACAATCACCGGCGCTTCGCTGGTGAACAGCGCGACTTCCCCGAGCCGTCCATCGAACAGGTCTACGATACCTCGCGGATCACCGGCTTCGATGGCGGGGTGAACACGCTGGAGCTGGGGCTCACCGTGGTGCACGACACCCGGGATCAGGAGCTCGCTTCGAGTGGCAGCTACCTGGAGCTCCTGGGTGGGGGCGTCGTACCAGCGAACGGTTATCGCTACTGGCACTACGGCGCAGAGCTGACCGGGTTCATCGATCTGTACCGGAAGACCCGTGTGCTGGCGCTCCGGGCAGCCCTGGAGGGCGTCGCCGGCGACGAGGCGAACATCCCGTTCATCGAGCTGCCGCGGCTCGGCGGAGTCCACGATCTGCGCGGCTACCTCTCGGATCGCTTCAGGGACAAGCTCTCCGCGGTGGCCACGGCAGAGTATCGTTACCCCATCCACCAGGTACTCTCGGGCAAGCTGTTCGTCGATGCGGGCAACGTCGGTCGCGACTACGACACGCTGTTCGGCTCGCCCTTCGAAGACTGGAAGCTCGGCGGAGGAGGAGGCTTCTTGATCCACACGGAAGAAGACGTCATCCTGAGCCTCGACCTGGCTTACGGTGAGCAGTTCACGGTCTTCGTCACCACGGCGCCCCTCGAGTTCTTCCACAAGCGGAGTCGTCAGCTATGAAGACCCGACGCCTGATGCCGCTGGGCTCGTTGCTCCCGCTGCTGCTGCTCCTGGGCTGCGCTGGCTCTCAGGAGCGCTTCAAGGATCGACCCATCGTGTGGCGTGTCGACGACACGCGGAACATCCCCCCGCCGGACGAGCGGGAGTTCTTCCCATTGCCCTTCGGCTCCGACGTGTTCATCCACGGTCAGCTGACACGGGCGCTGAGCCTGCCCGACAGGGAGCCGGCCTGGAACACCAACGCCCTGGACGAGGTCCCGGACTCGAGCTGGTTCACGAATCGCATCGGCGTGCGCCAGGTCACCCCCGCCGAAGCGGCTATCGGCGCGTCTGCTGCGGGACCACCGACGCTTCCCATCACGGTGCTTTCAGCGAAGTCGGGTGGCGCGAACCCCGGCTTCTTCGTCAAGGACGCCAGAGACCGCAAGTTCATCGTCAAGTTCGACACCAAGGAGAACCCGGAGCTCCAGACCTCGGCCAGTGTGATCGTGAACCGCGTGATCTGGACGCTGGGCTACAACGTCCCGAACGACGACATCTTCGTTTTCTCGCGGAACCAGATCCAGCTCGCCCCGGACGCCAAGCTCAAGGACGAGTACGACAACAAGCGTCCGATGACGGGCGCCGACGTGGACCGAGCGCTGGGCGAAGCCCCGAGACTGGCCGACGGTCGCTATCGAGCCTCTTCCAGCGAGTTCCTGGATGGTGTGCCCAAGGGCGGCTTCCCCGCCAGGGGCGTGCGAGACGACGACCCCAACGACCTGATCCCTCATCAGCATCGCCGCGAAGTGCGGGGGATGCGGGTGATCGGCGCCTGGCTCAACCACACCGACATGAAGGAGGACAACACCCTCGACATGTACGTCGAGGAGGGCGGGCGTCACTTCCTGCGTCACTACTTCCTCGACTTCGGCGAGGCCCTGGGCGGGCACCCCGCGGAAAAGAACCGCCACGAGGATGGCTTCGAGTACCTGTGGGACTGGGACGCACAGCCCCGAGCGCTGATCTCCCTTGGACTCTGGCAGCGCCCATGGGAGGAGGTCCGGGACACCCCCTGGCTCTCCGTCGGGCCGTTCGGCGCGAAGCCCTTCGATCCGCACACCTGGCACGAAGCCTACCCGTACTGGCCCTTCTACGAGCTCGACGAGGCCGATGGGTTCTGGGGAGCCAAGCTGGTCATGCGCGTGGATCGCCCGATTCTCGAGGCGATCGTGAAGCGCGGTCAGCTGAGCGATCCCGAGGCCGCGGAGTACCTGGTGAAGACGCTGCTCGCGCGCCGGGAGAAGGTCGGCAGAGCCTACCTGGAGGCGCTCTCCCCACTCGACGACTTCCACTTCGAGCGCACTCCAGGCGGCGACGCCCAGCTGTGCGCCGTCGATCTGGGCCTGGTCTACCGCCTCGCCCACTCCGGAGTGGTCGAGGTGCTCGACTCCGACGATCGCGTGGTCGCCGAGCACACGGTTCACGAGCGCGGTGGTGTGTGTCTACCGGTACATGGGGATGGCTACCAGATCCGACGCCTGCGCGTGGTGCGCGGCCGCGACGTGAAACCGGCGATGCAGGTCCACTTCCGCCTCGACGGTAGGCCGCGTGTCCTTGGGTTGATCCGCAAGGAACATCGATGAGACCGCGGAGCTACTCGCGGATCACGATGTCCATCTCGGTTCGCAGCTCGAAGTCCGCTTCTTCGCCAAGCCCGTAGACTCCGGAAGCGCTGAACCGCGCCTTGTGGACGCCGGGCGTGAGCTGCGAGTCGTGCGGCTGAACGAAGACCTCTCCAGGGTACGTCCCGGGTTCGTACTCGAAACCCTCCAGCTGAAGCTCGGTGTTGCAGGGCGAGGACAGACCACCGCTGATCCCGCCACCGACGTCCAGACCACCGACCTGGCCCAGCGCGCACTCGCTTCGCCGCGGTCTGACGGGCGGGCCGGGTGCTTCGACCACGACCTGCAATGGCACGCTGATGCCTTGACTCGCCTCGGCCACGCTGAACTCGCAGCGGGCGCCAGCGGCGAACTCGAGGCGCACACCCGTCAACGACGAAGAGCCGCCGCTCGGACAAGCAGACCCGGAGTCGACGTCATCGCTCTGGCCTCCACAGCCAATCATCGTCGCTGCCACCAACCACGCGAGGCGCACCATGCTCGGAGTCTAGTCGCCACGGGGGCGGCTGTCAGGGTCGGCGTGAGGCCGCACGGATCGACCGCGATTCCGTGCGTTGACGAGGTCTGTCGCGCCCTGCACGGATCCCGTCGCGGGCTGCAGGGAGCGGGCCGGCGCAGCGATTCACCGATCGGCCACGACGATTCTCAGGTGCGTGGCGAACTTCGTCGCGCGACCTACCTCCGGCGAGAGCGCTGCGCCGACCTCCGCAGCGCTGCGATCTTCCACGACCCCGAAGCCGTACTCGTGGAGCAGCGCGCGCATCGCTTCGGGTGTGTACGTCGAGCGAAACGGTTCCCCAAGCCGCGACACGAAGAGGTTCACCAGCTTCAGCACCCAGGCGGGCCGGTGATAGACGAGGATCAAGCGACTCCCCGCTGCCGACCGCGCTCGAATGACCTCCAGGGTCGCCTCGACCTGCTCGGGGGTGAGGTACATCACGACGCCTTCCCAGACCCAGGTCGTCGGCTGCAGAGCGTCGTGCCCGGCGCTCTCCAGCCGCTCGCCCAAGTCGTCGCGCGTGAAGTCCACGGCCGTGAAGCGCACGTCCCTCGCGCACGCCTGATTGTCCCCCAGGGCCTCGCGCTTGGCCCGCTGGGTGTCCGGATGATCCACCTCGAACACGGTGGACTCCGCCAGCTCTGGCATGCGCCAGGCGCGACCGTCGAGACCCGCACCCAGGATCGCCAATTGCCGCGTGGATACACCACGGATCGCGTCGTCGATCGCGACGGTGCGCGCGGCCTGCACCAAGCCGTTGCGGATCAGATGCGTGCGTGTGAAGCCGCGCCTCACCCCGCGCACCGGCCGCTTCTCGACAGCTGCCCGCACGTCTTCGGCTGCGTCTTCGGGCAGCAATCCTAGCGCGGTGGGGTCGCTGAATCGCGGACACGCGCCAGTCTCGTGTGAGTACGCGCGCCCTTGACACACCATCACCGCAGTCCGACTCGCCTGCCCCGTCTTCATAGCTCGCCTTCCGACTCCCCGGCCCCGGCACTATACCCGAGTGCGTCGCGGGCGAGCTCGAACCTCCACTCGCCACTCCCGCGAAACCGCGCGCCGTGAGACCGCTGATCGCCACCTTCCGCTCTCTGAGCGGCTTCAACTATCGCCTGTGGGCAGGCGGCGCGCTGGTCTCCAACGTCGGCACCTGGATGCAGCGCACGGCGCAGGACTGGCTCGTGCTCACCGGGCTGACTGACCACAACGCCACGGCCGTTGGGAGCGTGATGGCGCTGCAGTTCGGGCCGCGAGTGTTGCTACTGCCGCTCACCGGTTACGCGGCGGACCGCTTCGAGCTTCGCAAGCTGCTCTACGTCACTCAGGGCTTGCTCGCGCTGCTCGCATTGGGCCTCGGGCTGCTCACATTGGGCGGCAGCATCCAGCTCTGGCACGTACATCTCTTCGCGCTGGGGCTTGGCTGCGTGACGGCCTTCGACGCTCCGGCGCGCCAGGCCTTCGTCTCCGAGCTCGTCGAGCCCGACCAGCTCCCGAGCGCCGTGGGCCTGAACTCCACCTCCTTCAACGCCGCTCGCATGATCGGGCCCGCCGTCGCCGGCGTGCTCATCGCCGGAGTCGGCACCGGCTGGGTGTTTCTGCTCAACGCGGCCTCGTTCGTCGCCGTGCTGCTCTCGCTCACCCAGATCCGCGCCGCCGAGCTGCAGCCCAGACGCTCCGGCCACCCCCCGAGCAAGCTCTTCGACGGCTTCGTTTACGTATGGAAATATCGTGAGCTACGGGGTGTGATGCTGATGTTCTGCATCATCGGCACCTTCGCGCTGAACCTACCGATCTTCGTCTCGACCATGTCCGCCGTCACCTTCGGGCGCGGCGCGGGGGAATACGGTCTGGCCACGTCGGTGATGGCCGTCGGCTCGGTGATCGGCGCGCTGTTCGTGGCGAGCCAGAGCTTCCCGAGCGTGAGGCGCCTGTCGCTGAGCTGTGCCGCCATGGCCTGTGCGTTCGCCCTCGCGAGCCTCGCGCCCAGTTACCTGACGTTCTGTGCCGCCTTGGTGCTGGTGGGCGGGTCCGTGCAGTCCTTCACGACAGGCGCCAACAGCTTCATCCAGCTGAACACCGAGCCTGCGATGCGCGGGCGCGTGCTGGCCATCATGATCGCGGTTGCCCTCGGGACCACGCCCGTCGGCGCGCCCCTCGTCGGCTGGATCGCCGACCACCTGAGTCCGCGCTGGTCCCTGGGGGTGGGCGCCCTGGCCGGCCTGTTCACCGCTGGGCTCGGCGCACACTACCTCAGGGCCCCCGAGGCCGGCTCGGGGGCCCCCGCTCGCTCTACGCCGCCACGGAAACGCTGAGCAACGCCTCTCGAGTCGCCTTGTGCAGGCTCCCCATCAGCTGCGCGTCGGCCATCAACGCCTCCCGCGCCTTCTCTCGCCCCTGAGCGAAGCTCTTGCCGTCCTTCGCATAGTGCGCGCCGTTCTTGGCCACCGCGCCGGTCACCACCGCCGCGTCCAGCAAGTCTGCGGCGGCGTCGATACCCGTGCCCCAGCGGATATCGAACTCCGCTTCGGTGAAGGGCGCACCGACCTTGTTCTTCACCACCTTCACCCGCGTGCGGTTACCGACGACGCTGTCTCCGGACTGCACCTTGCCGATGCGGCGCACGTCGAGGCGCACGCTCGAGTAGAACTTGAGCGCCGTGCCCCCGGTCGTCGTCTCCGGGTTACCGAACACCACCCCGATCTTCTGACGCAGCTGGTTGATGAACATGAGCGTCGTACCCGTGCGCGACGCGGCGCCGTTCAGCTTGCGCAGCGCCTGGCTCATCAACCTCGCCTGCAAGCCCATGTGGGAGTCGCCCATGTCCCCTTCGATCTCCGCTCGCGGCACCAGCGCCGCCACGGAGTCGATCACGATCAGGTCGACGACGCCGCTCTTCGTCAACAGCTCCACGATGTCCAGCGCCTGCTCGCCGTTGTCCGGCTGGGACACCAGGAGACCACCGAGGTTCACGCCGATCCCCTTGGCGTAGCGCAGGTCGAACGCATGCTCGGCGTCGATGAACGCGGCCACGCCGCCCGCCGCCTGGAGCTGCGCGATGGCGTGCAGGGTCAGCGTCGTCTTGCCGCTCGACTCCGGCCCGAAGACCTCGATGATCCGGCCCCGGGGGTAGCCGCCCACCCCCAGGGCCTTGTCGAGCGCCAGAGATCCCGACGGAATCACCTCCACGGGCTCCACCACCTGGTCGTCCCCCAGGCGCATGATGGCGTTCTTGCCAAACTGCTTCTCCACCGCGCCCAGCACCTCACGCACCTCCGCCAGGCGCTCCTTCGATGGCTCCAGCTTGCTCGGTAGCTCGCTGGTTTGGGGGTGAGGCGCAGCGGGAACCGCCTGATTCCCCTCACGTCCCCCGTCCGTCTTGCCTGCCTTCACCAGCTCGGGCTTCGCGCCCTTGCCGTCCTTGCTCGCCTTGTTCTCTGACTTTTCCTTCATTGCACTTCTCCTATTGCCGTACGGCAAATCAAATCGGCTCCCGATCCAGCAAGCGCCCTTGCACCGCCTCGATCACATGCGCCTTGCGCACGCGAGCCTCCCCTTCGAGGTCGGCGATGCTGCGCGCGACCCGCAACACGCGCACGAAGGCGCGCGCCGACAGGCCGAGCTGGTTGACCGAACGGGTGAGCACCAAGGTCGCCTCTCGGTCGGGCTTGGCCACCTGCTCCACCTCCTTCGAGGAGAGCTGGGCGTTGCACGAAGCGCTCGTCTCCCCCGCCGCCCTGCGCGCGAGCTGACGCTCGCGCGCTGCGACCACCCGACGCCGCACCTCGGAGGAGGTCTCCCCCGAGCGCCGCCCGGTCAGCGCCTCGACGGCGACGGGCTGCACCGACACGTGAACGTCCAGCCGGTCGAGCAGCGGCCCGGAGAGCCTCGAGAGGTAGCGCTTGCGCTGCACCTCGCCACAGCGACACTGCCGCCGCGGGTGTCCGTAATATCCGCACGGACATGGATTCACCGCGGCGACGACCATCGCCCTGGCCGGGAACACGGCGCGAGCGCGCGCGCGGCTCACCAGCACCGTTCCATCTTCGAGCGGCTGACGGAGGCTCTCGAGGGTGCTGCGCCGAAACTCGGCCAGCTCGTCCAGGAACAACACTCCGTGGTGCGCGAGGCTCACTTCACCAGGGCGCGGCAGCTCGCCACCTCCAACCAGCGCGGCGTCACTCACCGAGTGATGCGGCGCGCGAAACGGTCGCCGACTCACGACCCCGCGCGAGGGCTCGATCATCCCGGCGACGCTGTGAATCGCCGTGGCCTCGATGGCCTCGCTGAACGACAGCGGCGGCAAGATGCTCGGCAAGAGCCGCGCGAGCAGCGTCTTGCCGCCGCCGGGCGGCCCGATCATCAGCAGGTTGTGCCCTCCGGCAGCCACCACCTCCAGCGCGCGCCGGGCCAGGGACTGACCGCGCACGTCGGACAGGTCGAGATCACGGCTCTCCTGGGACTCGGGCTGGAAGTCCGTGAGCGGCACCACCTCGAGGCGCCGCTCGCCAAGCAGGTGCCCGTACACGGCTCCGAGGTCCTCCGCAGCCAGCACCTGCATGCCTTCCACCAGACCTGCCTCGCGCCTGTTTCCCTGTGGTACTATCGCGACTCGCAGACCGCGGTTTCGCGCACCCTCGAGCTGGGGCAGCACACCGCGCACCGGCTGTAGCTCTCCCCCCAGGGAAAGCTCCCCGAGAACCAGCACGCCTTCCAGACGCTTGGGATCGAGCTTGCCGATCGCTCCGAGTACGCCGAGCGCCATGGCGACATCCAGGCTCGCCCCGCTCTTCCTCAGGTCGGCGGGGGCGAGGTTCACCGTCAGGGCATACTCGTCCACCAGGATGCCCAGGCGCGCCAGCGAGCTCGTGATGCGCACCCGCGCCTCCCGCACGGCAGCGTCAGCGAGGCCCACGAGCTGAAACAGCGCGGGCCCGCGCGTGCAACACACTTCCACGCGGATAGCATGGGCCTCGAGCCCAATCAGCGCGCTCGCCTCGACACAACACAGGCCTAGAGGCTTGCCCTGGATGGGCGCGTTACTACTGGCGACGGCAACCATGGCCGCCGCTTAGGCAGGATGTGTGCCCAGCGAAGAAGGCCTGAAACCAGCGGTTTGCCCACCTGGCCGCCCTGGCCAAGCGGCGGCGGCGCGAGCTTGGTCTGGCGGCAGGCGCGGAAGTCTGGGGAAGCTACGGTCCAGAGCTGGCGCTCAGGTTCCGCGTCCCTTCCACGCCAGCGCACACCGCGGTGAGACTCGGCTGAGCATCGTCGTTCTGAACGTCCTCGGGTACGGGGAACGGGGTGCGTCCCAACGCCCGCTCAAGGCCGATCGAGTCCATGTAGTCCCGCGTGTGAACGATGTAGCCCGCTTGCACCCGAAGCACCAAGAGCCCGGTCAGCTGCACACGTTTCCCCGTGGCACCAATCGTCGCCTGAGCGCGCCACTGAGCCGTGACCAGCTCGGGGTCGGCGCCCTCCAGCACGAACTCGTTCTCGATACGCTGGATGTCCAGCGGGTGTTCCTTCCAGCGCTCACGGAATGCGTCCCGCACCGCGTCACGCCCGAACAGCTTCTGGGGACGGTTGGGCGTCGTGAAGCCGAACTCGTGCACGGCGTTCTCCGCATACAGGTCCGCCAGCGCATCCGCAGACTTCAGGGACATGGCCTGGTAGTAGTCGCTGAGCAGCGAGCGCGCCGAGCCCACCGCGTGGCGCTGCGCGTCTGCCAGCGCGCTGGGATCGAGGTACTCGCGTAGACGCAGGATCTGCCCCCCTCGCGCCTCGAGCACGGCGACACCTCCCACGCTGAAGGGCCGAACCACCGACCCCGCGCTGCCCTGCACCTGATACTCCGCGACCAGGCAACCGTCCGGACTCTGCTTGCAGCTGGTCACACGAAAGCTCTGAACACGCAGCGGCGAGCCCTCCCAGACCTGGTGAGCGCGCTCGCGAATCGCCGCTCTGCCGGCGAATGCCAGGCCAGCGAACGGAAACTCCAGACGCGCGTCGTCGCTGAACAGCGCCGCGAATGCGTCGGCATCCTGGCTCAGGGACGCCTCTTGAAAGGCTTCGAACAACTCCTCGGGGGTCTTCGCGATGTCGGTCATGGAACCTCCCTGGTGACCCCGGGAGCTTAACGGAATCCGGATTCCGTTTAAATCCAAATCGGAACCTCGACTCCGTTTACGAGTTGGGCACAATGTCGGGGATGGCCAAAGCGGCTGCAGCATCACCTGCCAGGAGCGCGAAGAGCGGCGACGGGGCCCCCCGGGGCGGGCGTCGGGCGGACGCGGTGCGCAACCGTCAGCACGTGCTCGAGGTCGCGCAGAAGGTGTTCGCCGAGGCGGGTCTCTCGGCGCCCATCGACGAGATCGCGAAGCGAGCCGGCGTCGGGATTGGCACCGTCTATCGCCACTTTCCCACCAAGGAAGCGCTGTTCGGGGCGATCCTTCAGCACCACATGGAGCACATCGCGAGCCACGCCGAAGCGCTGCTGCAGAAGGCGGACGCCGGTGCCGCGGTGTTCGACCTCCTGCGCACCATGGCCCGCGAGAGCCACCAGAAGAAGGACTTCATCCACGCCCTCGGCGGCTACCCGAGCGGCGAGGTGAAGACCGCGAAGAAGCGCTTCGTCGCCGCCTTCGAAGCCCTGGTCAAGCGAGCCCAGCGCGCCAGAGAGCTGCGCCCGGACGTCACGGCGGAGGACGTGATCATGCTGTCGAAGAGTGTGTTCGGGAGCGCCGAGCAAGACGAATCCACCCGCGAGAGGCGCCTGCGGGTGCTGTTCGATGGACTCAGGGCCACCGCGGGAGCCATCAAGACGGCCAGGTCCCGCACCAAGAAGGCCTCCGGCTAGCGTCCTGTCTCCGGTAGTTCGCTGCAAGACTCGCCCGCCCTCCGAGGGCGTGGAAGTCTCCGCGCGGAAGGCGACCTCTTCGCGGCGCTGCCTCGGAGGCGCCGACGCCATCGACAGCTCCTCGATCCGGGCGATCGCTGCTTGCGCGCGCGCTTTCGACACCAGCGACCGTCCCGTTCTCGGGTTGCTCGGCTCGTCGGCCAGGGAGCGCAGGGGTGAGGCGCCCTGGTTCGGCATCGACACCGCTGCCCCAACCCGTTGGGCGATCAGCGCGGGCCGAACCGAGATTATCCGTTTCCTTCCGGGAACCTGGAGTCGTGAGCGACGCAGCGTGAGCGATGAAACACCCAAGACACATGGCGAAAACGCCTCGCGAACCATTCCCGTGCGGAACTATTGGCTGCGATGATTCAAGCCGAGCCAGCTCACACCCCTGCGCCCCTTGACTCCCACTCGGACTCTGACAAGCTCCGTCCCGCAAGCCGCGCTGCGTTCTTCGAGGGGGACGACGACGCAGAGGGGGGAAACATGACGCAAGATTTGCTGGAAAGGCTCCAGGCCGCTCGGAACTTCTCGGCGCCACGCGTCTTTCGCCGCATGCATGAGGAGGCCGCGGAGGAAGGACTGCCGGCGCTGGGCGACCGCGTGCGCTGGTGGTCACTCAAGCGGATCGCGCGCTGGCAGCCACCAGCCGACTGGCGCGCCGCCTCCGACGCCGTGCCGTTCGCCCAGACCTCGGACGGCGATCTCTGGTGCTGGTATCCTAGCTGGGCGACAGGCAACACCCCGCCGGTGGTGCTGGTCCGGGCCTCGGAAGAGGCACGACTGTATGCCCCGAATTTCGAGGGTTTTCTGTTCCGGCAGTTGCTCGACTGGCTGAGCGGCGTCCCCGGCGCCGCCCTGGACTGCGACGAGGCGGAGCTCGAGTCGCGGGCGCGAACCGCAGTGGACAGTGTGCGCCCGCACCTGCGCTCCAACTGGCTCGCGCTGCTCGACGCTGTCCGCGAGCGCCCGCTGCGGCGAAACGAGCGCAGCGGTCACCTGCAGTTCCTGGAGCCCGAGGAGGTGCGGGAAATCGTCCAGCGGGAACTGCCGTTCGATCGCCTCAATCCCGGGCTGCTCCAGGTGGGCTGAGTCACCTCTTCAGCACCCTGCTGAGTCAGTAGCTCTTGCCATCGACCTGCTTGATCTTCAGCGAGTCCAGATCGACGTCGTCCAGGCAGCGCACGTTCACGGCCGCCATCTCGTTGCCACCGGGTCCGGTGCCCCGTGCGAACGATCGAATGCCACAGGTCGAACAGAAGAAGTGATGGATCACTTCCTTGTTGAACTGGTAGTCGGTCAGGGCCTCTTCGCCCTGGAGCAGCTTGAACTGCTCCAGTGGCACGAACGCGAGCATGGTGCCGGTCTTGGAACAGATGGAGCAGTTGCAGGTCATCACCTCGCCCAGCTCCAGCTGCACCTCGTAGCCCACCTTCCCGCAGTGGCACCCGCCTCGATACGTCTTCATCTCGCTCATTCGTCGCTCCTCAGCCCGTGGACAGGATTGGGCCTTCGTCGCCACCCGACCGCATTCAGCGCGGAGAAAGATGGATCCAACGAACCCAGGTTCGGGGGTGAGGGTCTAGCTCAGCGGCGCAGCCGATGATTGTAAATTCGCGCCCCTTGCGACGTTCGAAGACCGACCCTATGCGACCCGTGCATGCCAACGCGTACCCAGCTGATCAGCGCCTACGTGATGGCGTTCTTCTACTTCAGTGCTGGGCTGATGCATTTCATCAACCCGAGCTTCTTCGAGCAGATCGTGCCGGGCGTGCTGCCGTTCCCCCTGCTGATCGTCTACCTGAGCGGGGCAGCGGAGCTGGCTCTGGGCGCAGGGCTCGTGCTGCCGAAGACGCGGCACTGGGCCGCGTGGGGCGTGGTGGCGTTGCTCGTCGCGGTCTACCCGGCGAACCTCTATCACTGGGTCGCTGACGTGAAGGTCGACGACGTGCAGGTGCCTGCCATCTATCATCCGATACGCGCCCTGGTGCAGGTGCTGCTGATCGCCTGGGCCGCGTGGCTTGCCCGCAGCACCCGACCAGGCCTGACCCGGCGGCTCACAAGCAGCTGAGCGAGACGTCCCGCTCTTTTCTGTGTGGATACACGTACCGCGCCGCATAGTCGAAGCTCCCGCCGCGAACTTCGAAGTCAATCGTGCCGTCGAGGGTACCTCCACCGCTGACGGTCTTGTACTGCATGGCCCAGTTGGTCACGGTCATCGCTGGCCCGTGCTCGATGCAGCGGCTCGTGACAGCTGTCCTTGAAGTCGACGGCCAGCTGTAGCTCCGACTCGACCCGAGAGTCCGCGGACGACTCGAGCCCCGGATGACTCGGGTCATCCAGGGCGCTCTTCCCTGGTCAGCACATCGTCTCGAGCGCGGCTCGCCGCTGTGAATCTCCCGCCCAGTCGTGGGACATGGCTGTCATACCGTCTGGGAAAAGCGCCGCCTTCGCTCCGCCGCACGGAAATGGGATCCGAGCCGGTCCGACAGCCTGGTTTGCCCGCTTGCCATGCATACCGACCCCCGCCTACATTCCCGCCATGAAGAAGCCGAGCCCCACCCCTCGATGCCTCGCTGCGAGCTGCCTTGCAGCGCTCGTTCCATTCATGCTGTCGGCGTGTGGTAGTGACGACAGCACCTCCCAAGGCTCGGGCGCAGCGGGAGGCGTTGGAGGCAGCGCGGGGGCGACCAGCGGGGGCAGCGGGGGCAGCGGCGGCAGCGGCGGATCAGGTGGCTCGAGCGCAGGGACGGGCGGCACGGCTGGCGACGGGGGCGGGAGCTGCCACGCCGCCGCTCCCCCAGATCATGCGGTCCTGCAGTTCGTGGTGTCACACCCGTACGACGACATGGGGGCCCAGGCGCCCACCTACGAGCTGGTGGAGGTCGATGGCACGACGCTCACTCGGGGACCGACGTTCGACCTCGGGCGTAATTTCCTCGGAGAAATCGTCTTCACTCCGGACGGACAGCTTGGCTTCGTCGCAGAGGACGATGGGAAGCTCGGAGTCTTCCGGCTGGGGGAAACCGGTCCCGAGGTGATCCACGCCGCCTACGAGGGCTCGTTCTACGCCAGCGGCGTCGTCATGGATCCTGACGGAAGCAGGATTTACATACAGGACGGAAACTGGCGCGAGAACGGCGGCGGGCTCTACGCCCTGGACATCGCCTGCGATGGAAGCCTGAGCAACGAGCGCAAGCTCGTCGAAGCGAAGCTGCCCTACGGGTTCGGGTTCTCTCCCACGGATCCGAACCTCGCCTACGCCTTCGCCCGGGATCTGGCGGACTCGCCCAGCGGCGAGGACTTCCATGTGCTCGCCTGGGGGATCACGCCGGCGCGCAGCGCCGGCACCAGCGTCTTCGGTGACGAGGAGGCACAGGTCTCCACGCTGGTAGTCACTCACGACGGCAAGTTCGCGCTGATGGGGGACAACGCCGGCTTCTCCAGCGTCCCCAATCGGGTCGGCGTCGCCAGGCTCGGCGCCTCACCCAGCATGGCGCAGGTACTTAGCCCGATGGAGGACCCCATCGACATCGTCACTTCGCCTTTCGACGACGCCGCCCTCGTGGTCTCGGGATTCGGCGAGAAGCTGTGGATCCTGGACTACGACCCCTCCGCGAACGAGCCGTTCAGTATCCGCGGGGAAGTGAGCTACAGCTCCAAGCCCGAGCTCCCTGCGCGAGCCGTATCCATCGATCGGGGCCAGCACCGCGGCCGGGTCTTCGTGGCCGAGAACAGCGGAATCCGCATGCTTCGCTTCGCCGCGGGCGGTCAAGTGACGGACGAGGGCGTGCTCGACTTCGGAGACGGGTCGACGAACGCCGTGGGGAGCATCGGCCTCGTGCCGTGAGGACGCACGCGGCGTTCGATGCCGCAGGGGGGCTCGGCGAGGCGCCGTGCTGCGTGGTCGCGTCCTGCGCGGTCGCGTCCTGAGCGGCGCTGCCCACCGCGCCTCACCGCAGTCTGGCCTGAGCTTCTCGGTTGTTTGGCTGAACCTCGAGCGCCTTCGTGTAGGCGTCCTTCGCGGAGGCCTTGTCGCCGAGCTCCGCTTGGATGTCCCCGAGCAGCACCCAGTAGCTTCCGCTCTTTGGCCGCTGGGCAACGACCCGCTTGGCCCAGCGCAATGCCTCTTGCTTACGATCCCACTTCACCAGCACGCGCGCCAGGCCAGCCGCAGCCTCCACGCGACGAGGCGAGAGCACGACCGCGCGCCGATAGAGTCGCTCCGCTCGCGGGTAGTTGCGCTGACGGAAGGACTGATCGGCCTTGGTCTGATTGATGTGCGCCAAGCTCTCGATCTGGGCCGCATCATCCGGCTCGATGCCAGCCGCCTTGAGCCACTCGGTCTTCGCCTCTGCGTAGCGTCCCGAGAGCGCGAGGGCGTCACCCAGCAGCTGACGAGTGTCGTCGACCTCTTCGGAGATGGCTCGCTCGAGGTAGTCCGTGGCCTGCTCGCCGTCACCGAGCATCATCAACACCAGGCCGAGCCCGCTCATCGCCCTGGTTTCCTCGGGGGAAAACACGAGCGCCTGACAGTAAGCCTGCTGAGATCGCACGAGATCCCCGGCGATGATCATGCGCTTGCCACGCTCGATCTCCCGCAGCGCTGCCCCCTTGCCGCCGGCCTCCGGGTCCTGAGCTGCCAACGCCTGCTTGCAGCTCTTCGCCTTCTTCTGCTGCGGAGCTGGCAGGCTGCTGTCTGCGGTGCTCGGAGCGGAGGAACCCCGCGGCTTGTCTTCAGGCTCGGTCTTCGCTTCGCCTTCGGCGCTCGTCGCTGGCTTCGCGTCGTCTGCGTTCGCCCCTGCGGGCCGCTCTGCATGCGGCGCTGCAGGCGGCTCAGCCTCGCCGGCTGGCGCAGCTGACTTCTCGGACTCGGCTGCTTCGGGCCTCCCTGGCTCCGCCGCGCTCCGGGGCTCGAGCGGCCTGCTCGACTCCGCAGCGCTGGCAGGCTCCTCCTTCTGGAGCGGAACGCTGGCGAGGACCTGGGGTTCGGGCTTGCTCTCACCCCCAACCAACAGCGCCACGAGCAGCAGCAGACACAGCGACCCCATCGCCGCCCCCACGCCGATCATCAGCTTGTGGCGACGTGACAGACCCTGCTTCGCGGGCGGACGCAGGCTGGTTGGCCCCGTCACCGACTCGTCTGAACCATCGCTCAGGTGCGGGAGGCCCGCGTTCGCGACCGGAAGGGCAGTCGTCCCGGGAAGTCCCGGGGCCGCGAGCGCGCCTGGAGTTACCCCAGGAAAACTCGCGACCGTAGGCTCCAGCAGCTGCGTGCTGTTGAGGCCCGCGGGCTGCGTTGCGATGCGCGGGAGCGCTGGTGGTAGATCACTCGGAGGGGGCGCAGGAATCGACTCCGGGATCGGCGCCTCCTCGGACTCGGCCAAACCCAGCGCCACGTCCACCGTGCTCATCAGGTTCGTCGCGTTGCTCGCCCGCCCCGGCTCGACGTGGACCCGCCCGGATCCAATGTTGAGCAGCGCCGCCAGCGCCTGCGGGCCCTCGAGGCGCGCCCCGGCCTGGGTGAAGCCAACCGCCCCCGCCACCAGGCTCTGCGCGATCGACACCTGCACGTAGTACCTTGGGTTCCGCACGGTAACCCTCAAGGCCTGCTCCGTCGTCAGAGCACGTACGAGGCGAGCGGGGCCTAGAGCCTCCAGTCTCGTGTCGAAGGCCTCCTGGCTCGAGAGGCGCGTGGCGATCAGCCGCTCGGGTTCGGCCAGACCCGCCAGACGATTCAGCAAGACCGAGGTGTTGGGCACCCCGCGCTCTTCTGACCAGAGCTCGTCCCAGTGCACCACGAGCAGCGAGGCCCAGCGCAAGCGGCGGTGCTCTCGCATCATCTTCACCAGGTGGTAGCCGGCCCCCTGGAGCTGCGTGTCGCCGATCACCAGCACCATGGGATCGAGCTGACGGAGGCGACCGAAATGCGCCCTCGACGGTTCCAGATCCGTCACCACCACCTGCGCGCCGCGGGCACGGAGCTCCTGGGCCACCGCGTCAGCTCGCGCCGAGTCATCGTCGGCCAGGATGACCCGCAAGCCGCTGACGTCTGCGGCGGGGAGATCGTCCTCGAGGTCCGTCGCGAGCAGCTCGACGGTGCCCATCGCCCGCTCGTCGAACTCGTAGAGCAGCGGCTCGGCGACTTCTATCTGGCTACGCACACGGGTCACGAACTCGTCGATCAGGGTTGCCAGGGGGCGACCTCGACCAAGCACCAGCCGCACGCCTTCGCGTTCGCCCTCTTGCTTGACCGACAGGATCCCGCTGCGCAGCTCGTGCGCCAGGGTGTCCACGAGCTCGTTGAGCGTCGCCTCGCCTACCCGTCCGAGCGCCTCCCGACGCTCGGGGATCTCGCGCACCAGCTCCGAGATGCGTTCGGCAAGCGTGCTCACGCTCGCGCTCTTGGGGATCACCGCCGCCGCGCCGTGGCGGAACGCAGCCAGGCGAGCGCCCAGATCCGGATCGTCCGTGACCAGCGCCACGGGCACGACCGAGCTCAGCGGAGACGACGCGAGCTCGTCGAGCAAGGCCCGAGTCTCGGCTCGGCCACCGTCCCCCATCAGCACCACGAGATCGGGAGCTGCGACGGTCACCGTCGGCACCACGTTGCCGAGCTCGGCAGTCTCGACGAACACCGACTGCCTCCCGAGCGCCTCGGTCAGCGCTTCGTGTAGCTCGTCGCTGAAACCAACGAGCAGCACCGCGGGCTCATCAGTTCCGTCCGGAACCGAAGGAACCTTGCGGCGCGCACCGGATTTCTCGCGAGCGAGGCTCTGCAGGTCCACGCGTCGGGTCGGAGCTTCGTCGTCGAAGGCCTCGGGATCGTCAGCGGCAGGCCGCGGCTCGTCGCCGAGCGGCGGCAGCTTCAGCTCCATGCCCCTCGCACGGGCGGCAGGGGCCTCCCGCGGCTGCGAGATGGGAGTCGGGCGCAGCGCCGCGATGGGCACCGGCTTGACGCGGGTGGGCTCGTCGTCCGCGATGGCGAGGTCCGCGGGTGGCGAGATCGTCTCGGCCGCGTTCGCGTCGTGGTCACCGGCTGGCTGCTTGGAGAGCTGGCCGGTCGGGGCGGGGTCCAGCGCTGCGGCCGGCGTCAAGGCCGGAGTCGCGCCGGGATTCGGCAGCACCAGGGTCCGATCGAAGGCCATCGAGCTGGGCGCGGGCATGACCGCGGTCTTGCCGAGATCTTGCCTGGCGCGCTGGCTACCCGTGGCGTGCTTCGTCGCGGCTTCGGCTTGCGGGGGCAACACCGCGGTGCGCCCCAGCTCGCTCTTCTCGTCCTGGCTCGCGCCTCTTCGGTTCCGCGGGGGAATGAGATCGGGCGAGACTCGGGGGGGCGGGCGCTTGAGCGGCGGCGGCGCCACCGGGATCACCTCGGGCTCGGGGCTCGATGGCATCCGAGAGGGGCGCGCGCCGCTGGGTCCAGGGATCCCCAGCAGTGTCTTCTGGGGCGCGCGACGCGGCGCGGCCGGCAGCGACGCGCGATGAGTACCCGACCCGTGCCCAGTGTCGTCCGGTCCCTTCGGACCTGGACGTGGGATCTTCGGTCGGGGATCTGCCATCCCTCCCATTGTTTCTCAGTGGGCGCCAGCGAACCAGTCCTTGGTGAGCGAAAGCATTGAGCTTCGCGTCGACGGACAGTTCCACACCCGGCGAAGCGTGATGCGGGAAGGTGCCCCAAGAAGTACTTCACTAAGCCGGCGTCTCCGCCCAGAGCGAGACGCACACGCGCGGTGGCTTCACTACCTGTGCGCGCGTGCACCCTCACATCGCACGCGGGCTTCGCTCGAGAGTTCCTTCGCGGAAACACGAGCTGAGCGTTCGGCGGCCGTTCCTCGTGGCTCCTGGCGCATGGCTCCTGACTCCTGACTCCTGGCGCGCATGGCTCCTGACTCCCGGTTCCTGACGCGGGGAGCCGAACCCACCAAGCGACTCGAGCATGTGCCCTCCCCCCCAGCCGATCCTGACCTTCGACGCCAGGAGCCCGATCGCACAGGTCACCGGGATCCGAGGCATCGCCCGGACTCTCGCGGCTCGTTTCGTGGCGTCCGACCCAGGCACGGGAAATCTGAGGCTGAAGTCAGTTTTCCGGTATGTGTCGGGCGTGGTATGAAACGCGTTCGCGCCGGGGCAGCCAGCTCTGACTGCAGGTTGCGCGCGGTTCGATGGTTCGGCGACACAACGGGGCGCTAGGCCTGCTCGGGCGAGCGACCCACTGGAGACGATGATGAAGCTTGGAGTTGTTGGGTTGGCTTGCGTGGTGGGGATGAGTCTGAGTGCGTTCGGCTGCTCCAGCGACAGCTCGGACGGCGGCAACGGCAACGGGGGAGCGGGTGGCGGAGGCAACGGCGGCGGAGGCAACCTGCCGGCGTGCATGCCCACGGCCGACGAGTGCTACGGCGACGGGCCGACGGGGCCTGGCGCGGAGTGCCTGGCGAAGACCGACAACTCGGCATCCGATACCTGGACGGGGCGTTTCTCGTTCCTGAAGATCGACAAGCCGGCGGCCCTCGCGAACAAGCTGATTCAGGAGGTCGTGGTGAACAAGGGCATCGCCCTGAACCAGCCGAACTGCCAGGAGACTGGTGACGGCACGTTCACCTGGCTCATCGAGTTCAACTCCGCCACCGGGAAGCTGAAGACGGGAGGCGGCGATCCGATCACGGACCCGAAAGCAGGCGCTTGCTTCGTCTCCCTCCCGAACTCGAGTCCAGCGCTCGAGGTCAAGCCGGTCGAGGTGGACGTCACCGTGGACGACCAGGGCAAGTTCGGCGCTTCGGTGGACGGCGTCGTGGTGCCCATCTTCCTCGACGTGAACAAGTCGAAGGTCATCCTGCTGCCGCTCCACGGCATCACCTTCGACGGCCAGTTCAGCGAGGATCACAACTGCGTCGGCAAGTACAACGGCGACCAGTTCAGCCCCTCGAACCAGTGCCTGCCAGACGCCACCGAAGATCAGACACTCTGGACCACCGGGGGCCACCTCAAGGGCTACATCACGATCGAAGAAGCCGAGGAAGTGTACATCGACGATCTGGGCACCAGTCTCTGTGCACAGATCGCTGGGACCGACTGGAAGGGCAAGCCCGACGGCAAGTGCTCCGACACCGATGCCTGGAAGGCGGGCGAGCGCCCCGAAGGCGACTGGTGCTCGGAGACGAACGCCGCTGCAACCGCCGACTGCAAGGACGCTTGGGCGCTCGAGGCAGGCTTCGCCGCTTCCGCGATCAAGATCAACGGCGACTGCCAGTGAGAGACCGAGGCTAGCGAGAGCTGAGCCTTCCGGACCGTCCAGGCGCGTGACGACCCCGCGGGCGCTGCTCCATCGGAGCGGCGCTCGCGCTGGTTTGTGGGGGTCGAGATGCCCGCGTGTCTTTTTGGGGCAGTCGCCTTGCCAGGATCCCATGGGCGTTACTTCGTGGTAGACGCGCGCGATGCAGCTGGCGCGGCTCATCGGACCGGAGCTGAAGGCGCTCCTCGAGGAGAGCCCGGCGGAGCTGCAGGAGCTGCTCGACGACATCCACCCCGAAGACGTCGCTGACGTCATCGAGGAACTCGACAGCAGTCGCGCCGCGAAGGTGCTCGAGAGTCTTCCCACGGAGTACGCAGCGCAGGTCTTCGAGCGTCTCGACGACCCGGTGCAGGAGTCTCTCGCGGAGGCGATGGGTGTCGACGTCGCCGCGGAGCTCGCGGTGGAGATGGACACCGACGACCTGGCGGACTTCGTCGATGATCTCCCCCCGGAAATGAGCTTGCCGCTGATCAAGCGGCTGGAAGAGCTCGACGCAGAGGTCGCCACCGAGGTCCGGGAGCTACGCCAGTGGCCGGATACATCAGCCGGTGGTCTGATGACCACCGACTACCTGTGGGTGGAGCCCGGGCTCACGGTCCAGGGCGCGATGGAGGAGATCCGGCGTCAAGCCGTGGACGCGGAGACCCTGGACGCGATCTACGTCGTCGACAGCGACGACCTGGTGAAGGGCTACCTGAGGATTCGTGACGTGTTGCTCGCGGACCCCATGGCAAAGGTCGAGGAGGTCATGCGCCTCAACCTGATCTGCGTGCCCCCGGAGATGGACCAGGAGGACGTGGCGCGTACCCTGGGGAAATACGACATGAACACGCTGCCCGTCGTCGACGAGCGCGGTGAGATCCTGGGCGTCATCACCTCCGACGACATCCTCGACGTCATGGCGGAGGAGCAGAGCGAAGACGTCCACAAGATGGGCGCCATCGATCCTCTGAGCGAGACCTACTTCGAGACCTCGCTGCTGACGTTCGTCAAGAAGCGCGCGCCGTGGCTCCTCGTCCTGTTCATCGGGGGCTTCTTCACGGCAACGGCGATCCGGCACTTCGACGGCGTGCTCGCAACCATCGCCCACCTGAGCTTCTACCTGCCGATGCTGATCTCCGCGGGCGGCAACTCTGGCTCCCAGTCGTCCACGTTGATCATCCGCGGCTTGGCGGTAGGAGACATCCAGACCAAGGACTGGTGGCGTGTGCTCTCCCGAGAGCTCGCCCAGGGGCTGATCCTCGGGGGCACGCTGGGTGCGGTGGGCGCGGCGCGGGTTGCCCTCTCGGGGGAGAACGCCACCTTCGCCCTGCTGGTCGCCGCCACGCTGATCTCCATCGTCGTCATGGGCTGCGTGGTTGGCGGCATGATGCCCATCTTGCTGAACCGCGTGGGTCTGGACCCGGCCACCAGCTCGACGCCGTTCATCGCCACCCTGGTCGACGTGCTCGGCATCATGATCTACCTGAGCCTGGCGCGCTGGCTCCTGCTGGAGAGTGGGATGGGGGCCTTCGGAAGCAGCTAACCGTGCTGGCGTCTTCCCGCGTCGTGCGGATGAAAGCGCCTGTTTTTTGGGGGTTTGGGGGGAGGCGCGCTGGACGCAAACAGTTCGGCCAGGCACACACATCCGTGTACAGTGTGCACGAGCGTTGACATCCCTGGGGACGCCCAGACACTTTCAGCCACGAACCTCGCGCCACTGACCCTCGTATGCCCACGCTTTCCTCGAGCATCGTCAAGCACTCGGTCGCAACGATGCGCGAGGTCGAAGACGCCCTGGCTCGCCAGGTGCTCTACGGTGGCGACCTCCTCACCAACCTGCTGGAGATCACCCAGGTCGATGAGGAACGCCTGCTGCGACTGCTGAGCCAGCTCCACGCGCTCGAGGCGGCGCCCGCAGGAGTGCTCCCCCGCGCCACGGCGGAAACGCTGCGACTGCTGCCCGGTGACGTGGCCAGCCGGCACGCCGTCTACCCTCTGGAGGAGCAGTCCGGCGCACTCGTGGTGTGCGTGGCTCATCCGCTGCCAGAAGACGTGGAGAGCGATCTCGGGTTCTTGCTGGGAGTGCAGCTCCGACAACGCGTGGCTCCGCGCGCGCGCATCGCCCAGGCCATCGCGCGTGACTACGGGGTGCCGCTGGATCGGCGCTCCGCGCGCATCGTCGCCCGACTCGATGGCGAACCAGACCCTCACCCGAGCGAGGGTCCGCCTGCCATCGACCTCCCGCTGAACCTGGCGGACGTGCCCCGTCCTCCCTCGGTGCCCCCGATCGCGTTTCCCCCCGCGACCGAGCTGCCTTCCGTTCCGCCTCCCGCGGCGAACGCTGACATTCACCAGGCAGACACGGACAACGTCCCCGAGGTCGCGCTGCGAGAACTGGTCAAGCAGAGCCAGCCCCCTTCCCCGCATGATTTCCCTGCGGAAAAAATTGAGATCCCGAAGGCGCCACCCAGCCTACCGTCTCCTCTGGCCGCGCTGAGCGAGGGTGCGGCGAGCGATGAGGCCCCGACGCAGCTCTTCGGCCCCGTCTCGGCGGAACCGGAGACGACGCTGTTCCAGACGACGGCCGAAGCCCCCAGCGCCGCGGGCCAGATCGAGGCGGCCTCCTCGCCAGCGGCGTCGGCGCGTGAGCCAGGTGAGGAGCCGGGCAAGGACGACAACCAGCGCACGCAGCCGTCGCTGCGGGTGCCAGCCCTCGCCACCCAAGACCGGCCGCCGAACGTCTCCGTACGCCCCAGCGCGGCGCCCCCGCCGGTCGAACCATCTGCGGCTCTCGAGGCGTCTGGGCCTGGTGAAGCTCCTGCGCCGGATGCAGAGGAGGAAGCGCCTCCGGTCTCCATCGGACCGTCGCCCAGCGAGCGCCTGGCGAACCTGGGTCGAGACGTCGAGCGCTGGAAGACCTCGGAGGCCAAACCGCGGCGACGAGGCCCGTACACCGCTGCCGAAGCGGAGCAAGACCTGGTCGACGCCGAGTCTCGCGACGACGTGCTCTCCGCGTTCTTCGACTACGCCGCTCAGTACTTCGAGTACACGGCCCTGTTCGCCGTTCAGGGCGACCTGGCAGAGGGGCGCAGCGCGAGCGGCTCCGGCGCCAGCACCGCGGAGGTGCGGGGCATCGGCGTCCCGCTGGATCTGCCCGGGATCCTGCGCTCCGCAAAGCAAGCCGGAGCCCCCACGCTGCAAGCGCTGGCCAGCGACGGGCTCGACAAGAGCCTGGCCTCCGATCTGAAGCGCCCAGGCGAGACGGCCAAGCTAGCCATCCCAATTTCCGTACGCAAACACTGCGTGCTGATCCTCCTCGGTTGCGAAGGCAAGACCGACGTCCAGCTCGACGCCGTGGGTCAGGTGCTGGCCTTCGCGCCGCTGGTCAGCCAGGCGCTGGAGCGCGTGATCCTCAGGCGCAAGCTAGCCGTGCGCCGCGAGGTGAAGCGCGAGGTCCCTGCGGCGCTCGCTCAGCTAGCCGAGGCTCGCAAGCGAGTCCGCAGCGAACAGGCCAAGGATCAACCCAGTCCCGAGGTGCGCGCGTCCGCGCTGGTCTCTGCGCTGAGTGGAGAACCCAAGAAGCGCTCACTGGTTCCCCAGCCAGCACAGCAACCGGGTGGGGTCACCGAGCGGCCTGAGCGCGCGCTGCTGGAGCCCGCGCAGAACGAGGTACGGACCCAGGCCCCCGCGCCCCCGCTCTCTCAGCGCCCGACTGCCATCGCGCCCAAGCCAGCCGAGGAGGCAGCGCCAGCCGAGCAGACAGCGCCAGCCGAGCAGACAGCGCCAGCCGAGCAGACAGCGCCAGCCGAGCAGACAGCGCCAGCCGACCTCGCCAAGACCCAAGCCTCCGCGCAGTCGGAGCCGCCGACCCCGGCTCGGGCCGAGCCCGCTTCCGAGGCTCCGATCGAGCCCTCGCCCCCTCCAGTTTCCATCGCGCCAAGCCGCACGATCGTCATTGGCCCCAGCCCAGAAGGCGACGCAGGACCGCCCACGATCACCAGCGCCAAGCCCGAACAGCGCGAAGACTCCGGCGAGCAGGAACCGATCCCGCTCAGCAAGAACAAGCGCTCGAAGGCCACCGCCGTGCTGGGCACGCTGGCCAAGACTCATCCCTCGCAGGAGATCCCGAAGCAGGAGGAGCGCCGAACGAGCACACCTCCCCAGGGCACGCCGGTCTCGGTCTCTCAGCTCACGCGAGCCCGCAGGGAGGTGCTGGCTCCGAACAGTCGGCGTCTGCCATCGACCCTGGGACGAGAGACGGACGCGAGTTCAAAGCCCGAGAAGCAGGGACCCCAACAGAAGGTTCCGCATGGCAATAGCTCAGGCAGGAACGGAACGCTGAATCTGGGTTCCACCACTGAGGTCGATGCTCCCTCGGTTCCCCCCACGCGTCCGAGCGAGCCCCCGGTGTTTCCCCTCACTCGTCGCTCGGGCGGCAAGATGAAGGTCGCGGAGACCTTCGAGTTCGAGGCCGAGCATCGCACCGATCCCGGCATTGGCAGCCAGCCACTGCGGGCTCCAGCGGACGACGAAGGCCCCGAGATCTCCGTCAACGCGGTCGACGAACGCGTCAGCTACCCTGACGAGGAGCTGATCGATGAGGCGCCGCTCGCCGCGTCCTCGCGCCGCATGTCAGTCGCGCCTTCGGTCCCCGCGTCTCGCCACGACTCTGCGGACATCCACTTGCCCAAGGTGATCGTCAACGAGTCGGATACCCACGACCTGGTACAGGACCTGATCGCCGGCAACGAGATCGCCTTCGAGGCCGTCGTGGACGACGGCAAGCGCTCCCTCGGTGCCCTGCTCGCCGCGTTCCCCGGACCAATCCGCACGGATAAAAAACCTCTGGGCTCGGATGGACCGCTCAAGGCGAGCGAGTGTGGCCCGATCCTCAAGGCGCTCGCGGCGATCGGCCTGGACGCGGTGGGCTTCGTCGCCGTGCGCACACAGGATCGGGATCCCATCGTCCGCGGCTGGGCGACCAGGCTGCTCGGTGAGTTGCCGTGCGGCGAGGCAGCGCGCAACGTCGCCCGACGCGTCACGGACAGGGACCCCGACGTGCGCCGCGCTGCGCTGGCCGCTGGTCGGATGCTGCTCTCGAGCGACGACGCCAGGTCGGAGCTGCTCAAGACGCTGATCCAGTACGCCGGGGACGCACGCCAGAGCGAGGACGCAGCGCACGCCGCCATCGAGATGCTGGCCGACTTGCGCGAAGGAGCCGCAGTGCCCGCGCTGATCGACCTGCTCAACAGCCAGTACACGGACATCGCGAAGAGCGCGCAGTGGGCGCTCGTCGTGCTCAGCCGGCAGGACTTTGCCCAGGATCAGGGCGGCTGGAAGAAATGGTGGAACGCCAATGCCTCGCGGCACCGCATCGAGTGGCTGATCGACGCTCTGCTCCACGAGGTGCCAGAGATCCGGCGCGCCGCCGGAGACGAGCTGAAGAGCCTGACCAAGGAGTACTTCGGCTACTACGACGACCTGCCCCGCTCGGAGCGCGCCAAGGCACAGACCCGCTATCGGGAGTGGTGGGACGCTCGGGGCAAGGCGCGCTTCCGATAGCGTCCTGTCTTCGTCGTACGCTGTGAAGCCCGCCCGATCCTGGACGGCGTGGGCGAGCGGGGTTTGCACCTCGGTGCGCCCCCCTCTGGGCTCGGACCAAATGCTAACCAGCTGAAATCAAGAGACAATTCAGCTGAATCCATGGACCGCCTCGACAGCCCTAGACACGCTGTGTCAAAACGCCGTCCCGATGTTGGACGATCAGCACGCCACCGCCATCCGGGCCGCCAACATGGCGCTCAGCAACGGTCAGCGCCGTGAGGCCAGCCGCTTCGCCTCCATCGAGCTTCGCTTCAGTGATCCGCGGGGCAGTCGCTGGGAAGTTGCTGCGCTGACCTCGGTGGCGGTAACGGCGACGCTGGTCGTGCTGGGCCTCTGGTTTCTCTAGCCGGGTGTCGAGAAACACCCTGCCAATCGAAAACCACACTGCCTTGCGCGCGATTCACTGACCCAGCTTGGGCAGACGCTTCAGGCGCGGCGCTGTCGAGGAAGGGGCTGGCGTCGGCGCGGTGCTCGATGGCGAAGCGGACGGCTTCGTCGACGGCCTCGGGATGCGCTTGAGCAGGTTCGGCAACTGCAGACGCGGTGGCGATGGCTTGGACGGCGTGCTCGGAGTCGGCGCGGGAGCCGGCGGTGGCTCCGGCTCACTGGTCGCCGGAGGCGTGAAGGTGGGGATCGGCAGCGGCAGCACCACGCCCGGGACGGTCGGTGCTGGCGTCGGAGCGGGCGCGGGCGCGGGCGCGGGTCGGCTGGGGGTCCTCGGGGTCACCGGAGTCCTGGAAAGCGGTTCCTCGGGGATACTCTGATTGGCTTCTGGCTCCGGGGCGGGTGGCTCGGCCTCGATGGGTGCCACCTCGGTCAGCTGAGCCGCTGGCGCGAAGTCCTGGGTCGCGACGGTCTGGGGGTCGCCGTTCAGCAGACCCTGGTCCATGGCCACCGCCAGGGTCGCGCCGCCCAGGGCGAGCGCCAGGGTCGCCAGGATGGCGGGCAACTTCGAGCGCTTGCGAGGTCGCTCCTGAGGTAGCGGAGTGAAGACCAGAGGCGGCATGCCCAGCGGGGATGCGGCCCCCATGCTGGCCTGGGTGGGCATCCCGGTGTGGGCGGGGGCCGCGCGCATCGCCTCGGTTCCGGTGCGCCCGCTGGTGCGGCGCGAGGATGGCACCTCGAGCGTGTCCAGGGTGCCAGCGACCGCGGCGTCGAATCGCTCCGCGAACTCCAGAGCAGTGTCTGGGCGCTTCGCGGGGTCCTTCGCCAGCCCCTGGAAGATCACCGACTCGATCGCGGGATCGACGCTGATCCCCTGCGTTGCCAGGGGCAACGGATCGGAACTCATGTGGCGCGTCGCCCACTCCCAAGGGGTATGCGCCTCGCCGTAGGGCAGCTCACCCGTCAGCAGCTCATAGGTGATGACGGCGAGCGCGTAGATGTCGCTGTGCTGGTCGACGCTGGACTCGGCGAACTGCTCGGGGCTCATGTAGGCCGGCGTGCCCAGCACGCTGCCGTCGTTCGTCAGCTTGACGTCTTGAGTGCTCCCATCCGGACGACAACGACGCGCGATGCCGAAGTCGAGCAGCTTCACGAGCTCGCGCTCACCGCGACGCACCACGTAGATGTTGTCTGGCTTCAGGTCCCGATGGATGACGCCTTGACCGTGAGCCTCGCTGAGCGCGCTCGCGACCTGACGCACGATGCGAGCTGCGCGGTTCGGCGACAACGGCCCGTCTTCCAGCAGGTCCGAGAGCGACTTGCCGTCCACGAACTCCATCACGATGAACAGCACGCCATCGCTGGTCTCGCCGAAGTCGTATACACGCACCGTGTTCGGGTGGGCCAAGCCGGCGAGCGTCTCGCACTCGCGGTAGAAGCGAGCGACCAGCACCGGGTCATGCACGTCGCGCAGCGTCTTGATCGCCACGCGTCGAGCGCTGCCACCAATCGCCTGCTCGCCCTCGTAGACGACGCCCATGCCGCCTTCGCCCAGCACTCGCAGCACGCGGTAGCGGTCGTTGAGCACTCGACCGATCAACGGATCTGCACCGGGGGCGACCTGCACGACGGCTCCGCACTGGTGACAGAAGCGCCCAGCGCCCAGCTCGGCGCCACACACTCGACAGCTCTGCGTTTCCTTGCTCACGGGCACCTCATGCCTCCCTGGCTCGGCTTGTGAAACCAGGCTGGCCAGCTTCAGTTTCCTCCCTGGAGCCAGCCCACGCCGGTCGCAACTCGAAGACCGCGGTGGCGCCCGCGTAAGTTGCTAGAATCATGCCAGCTTCTCCGCAGTGGCAGGGCGCCGCGGCGATCTGGGTGGCTGGTTCTGGGGGTGAGGGTCGCGCTGGGCGCGATGCAGCCTACTGAACATTCAAGGAGCGGCCCGATGAGCCGTTCTCCCGGATGTCATGGCCACCACCCGCACAGCTTGGAGTCGCTGGCTCCTCACCTTCAGCCTCGCGAGCGCCACGGTCCTCGCGCAGGGCAACAGCACCGCGAGCGCAAGAACTGCCGCGGCCCCCAAGCCCACCTGGGAACACCTCAGCGGTCACGCGGTGCAGCGGGCAGGCTCCTGGGAAGCGGCCGAGTCCGTGAGCTTCGCAGCCTTCAACGGGTCCCATGTCACGCTGCATCCATTCGGGGGGAAGCCCGCTCGCGTGCGACTGATGAACGACCGCCAGCGCATGATGCTGAACGGGAACATGCGCCAGCTGGCGCTCCTCTACGTGGACCAGGGGCGCGTGGAGGTGGAGACCACGACATCCGACGCCCACGTCCTCGTATTCAGCAGTCGACGGGGCATCGCCCTGAGCCACGGGGGGCGGATGGAGGCACTGGTCGACGGCGACTACGCGTCGTTCGCCAACCTCGCCGGCGACGTGCTGACCAGCACCGGGCAGCGCTACACGCCTCTGCGGGTCAAGCGCATCCGCAGCTTCAACAGCGCTATTCCGGGAGGCAGCGAAACGTCGCTGCTACCGGCCCCCAAGCTGGTCGCTGAACGTCAGCTGTACGCCGTCACCTCCGCCCCAGTGCAGCTCGAAGGGCTCAGCTGGACGCCACCCGAGAAGTCCAAGGCCTTCGAGGTCTCGGTCACGGGCCCCGATCTCAGCTACACCGTGGAGACCTCGAAGCCCGAGCTCAGCTCTGCGCCTGTCGCACTCACGCCAGGCCGCTACCAGACCCGCGTGTCCGCGATCGACGGCTTCGGACATCGCGGCATCGCGTCGCAGCCGCTGGCGATTCGCGTGGTGGGCGTCGACCTTCCTCCAGGCGCCTTCATCGACCGACGCGGGGTGATTCGACTGGGCGAGAGCCAGGCCATGCACTTCACCGCGGCGGAGGGTCTGCGCCTGACCCTGGGCGCCCGACGTCCGTACAGGAACGCCCAGGCTGCCATCGGACTGCTGGGGGGGAGCACCACCTACGTCCACCTGCGGCTACCGCAGACGAACGAGCTACTCACCACGAAAATCTCTCCGCGCGGAATCATAGCCAAGGTCAGGCTCACCCCCCGCCTCGCGTCCTGGCCCAAGGACGACGTCAACGTGCGTGTCACCCTGGAGAACACCGATGGCGGCGAGGTGCCGAACTTCATTCGACCGAAGCTGAGCGCGACCCTGGGGATCGATCCTCTGGCGCTGGAGTGGCGACGCGAGGGCGGAGCTTACGTCGCCAAGGTGCCGAAACCCGATGGCCCTGGACCGTGGGTCGTGCGCGTCCAAGTCGACGATCAGTACGGCATCGAGCTCGGGCGCGACGTGCTCGAGATCATCGAGAGCCGAGCAAGGACCGCGAAGAAGTAGCGCGCCCGGGCCGACGCTCACGCAAAGCCGGACAGCGCATCATAGGCCGCGTACTTGAAGGTCTCGGACAGCGTCGGGAAGTTGAACACCAGCTCGATGAAGGTGTCGACACTGCCGCCGAGCGCGATCGCCATCTGGCCGATGTGAACCAGCTCGGAGGCGCGGTCACCCAGGCAGTGACAACCGAGGAGCTTCCGCGTCTCCTTGTCGAAGACCAGCTTCACGACTCCCTCGCGATCACCGATGATCTTTCCCCGGGCGTTGTCCCGATAGAAGGCTCGTCCGACAACTACCTCGCGCTGCTGTTCGGCTGCCGCCTCCTCGGTGAGTCCCACCGCGGAAACCTCGGGGATCGTGTAGATACCGTAGGGCAACAAGTCATCGACCGCCCGCTTGTACTCGAAGCCGAACGCATGGCAAACGGCCACTCTCGCCTGCTCCATCGAGGTGGAGGCCAGCGCCGGAAAGCCGATGCAGTCCCCTGCCGCCCAGATGCTCGGCACCGCGGTCTGGTAGTCGCCATCGACCTGGACGTAGCCACGCTTGTCGATCTGGATGCCCAGCGCTTCGAGCCCCAGCGTGCGAGTGTTCCCGCCTCGACCAGCCGCGAACAGCAGCTGCTCGGAGATCACTTCGACCCCGGAGACCAGCCGGGTGACGATTCCGCGGTCGTCACGGAACACCGCCTCGTGGCCGTCCCCGAAGTGCAGCTGCATGCCCTTGCTCCGCATGGCGCTCTCCAGTCGCTGCACCAGCTCATCATCGAGGAAGCCCAGGATTCGAGCGCGCGCCTCGATCAACGTCACCTTCACGCCCAGCTCGGCGAACAAGGTTGCGTACTCGCAGCCGATGACGCCGGCGCCGATCACGGTGAGCGACGCCGGTACCCGCGCCAGCTCCAGCACGCTGTCGGAGTCCTCGATGTCCGGATCCTGGAAATCGATGCTGGCCGGACGATACGGGCTCGACCCAGTTGCCACAAGGAAATGCTTGGAGCGCAACCGCAGCTCACTGCCGTCCGGTCGCGTCACCGCAAGCTCGTGGGGGCCGACGAAGCGGCCGAAGCCGTGGATCAGCCGAACGTCGTGACGCTCCAGGTTCCAGCGCATGCGGGCAACCTCTTCGGCCCGCACGGCGTCCTTGCGACTGGCCAGCCGGGGAGCCGCCGCGCGTCGCTCCACCGCGACCGCGATGCCATAGAGTTCACGGTGGCGATGCCCCGAGAGAAACAGGCTCGCTTCACGCAACGTCTTGGAGGGGAGCGTGCCGGTGTGAACGCAGGCGCCGCCCGGGTCGACGGCGCGCTCGACCAGCGCCACGCGCTTGCCGAAGTACGCGGCCTGGACCGCTCCCTTCTCACCAGCGGGTCCGCCACCGACGACGATCAGGTCGTACTCCGCGCCTGCCTCGGCGCGCGCAGGAGCTGGGTCGTCGGTGTTCGTCACGCCAGCGCCTACTCGCCTTCGCCGCCCTCGTCCTTGGCGTCCAGATCGATCTCCCAGTCGATCACGTGGTCGGCACCACTGAACGGCGGGACGACCACGTTCGCCATGGCGTTGAGGATGCACTTGCCGAGCGGCGTGTCCTTGAACGGGCTGTTGATGTCCGAGGCCTTGACGTTTCCGTCGGGAGAGAAAGTCAGGGTGACCTTGGCCTTGCCCTGAGGCCCTTCGCTCGTGACCACGCCGACGCACTGCTTCGCCGAGCGCGCCGCGCGGATCAGCTCGAGCTCCGACTGGTGCTGGTCCCACTGGGCCCGCTTGTCCATGTCGGTGTCCTCCGTGGGACCGCCGGTGTCAGTCTGGTTGGCCGCAGCCTCCTCGTCCGCCTCGAGCTGCTCGTCGAGGATCTCCTCGGGGGACTTCACGCCCTGGGGGCCATAGCTGGGACCGCAGCCAACAGCGATGGCCGCGAGCAAGAACAGTGCAGACTTTCGCATGGCGGGAACATACCAGGCGCCTCGGGGCCGCAACAATGCCGACCCGCGCGCCTGGCGCGCTGAGGCGGATGGCGGCAGCTGCGGAGCGTCTCACCCCCGAAAAACCCGGCAAAGGATGCGCTGACCTGGGGGTCGAAGTGGCTCGGGTGGTCGCGCTCAGAGGTCCGTGATCTGGTAGTCCTTGATCTTGTAGAGCAGGGCGCGATGGCTGATCTCCAGGATTTCCGCAGCGCGAGTGCGGTTGCCCTTGGTCTTCTGGAGCGCCCGTCGAATCAGGATCTCTTCGATGATGCGCGTGGTCTTCTTCACGCTGAGCTCGCCGCTCTGCAGCTGGAGCTGGATGGGGTCTCGGGCCTCGCGCACGCGCTCTGGCAGGTCAGCGGCGATGATCTGCTGGCCCTCCGAGAGCACCATCGCACGCTCGATGGTGTTCTCCAGCTCACGCACGTTGCCAGGCCAGCCGTATTCGTAGAGCAAGCGCCTGGCCTCGGTGTCCAGCCCGCGGATGCTGGTGCCGAGGCGGGTGTTGTTGCGGCTGATGAAGTGCTCGATCAACAGCTGGATGTCCTCGCGGCGCTCGCGCAGCGGCGGCACGTGGATTGGCAAGACGTTGAGTCGATAGAACAGGTCTTCGCGGAAGCGGCCGGCCTGCGTCTCCTTCATCAGATCACGGTGCGTGGCCGCGACGATGCGCACGTCGATCTGGGTGTCGCGGCTGTCACCAACACGGCGGATGGTCTCCTCTTCCAGCACCCGCAAGAGCTTCACCTGCAGGCCCAGAGGTAGCTCGCCGATCTCGTCGAGGAACAGCGTGCCTTCGTGAGCCTCCTCGAAGAGCCCGCGCCGATCGCTGCTGGCGTCCGTGAAGGCGCCCTTCTTGTGGCCGAAGAGCTCGCTCTCCAGCAGGTTCTCGGGGATCGCCCCGCAGTTGACGGCGACGAAGGGCTTACCCGAGCGGCTGCTGCGCCGATGCAAGGCGCGCGCAACGAGCTCCTTGCCGACGCCGCTCTCGCCGGTGATCAGCACCGTCGTCTTGTAGTCGGCGATCTTGGTGATGGTGCGGAAGATGCGCTCCATCTCGGCGCTCTTGGCCAGGATGTCCTCGAAGCGGTGCTCCTTGCGCATCTCCTCGCGGAGCGCGCGATTCTCACGTCGCAACAGCTCGCGCTCTTCAGCTTTCTTGAGCGTGAGCACCACCTCTTCGGGCTTGAACGGCTTCTGGATGTAGTCGTAGGCGCCCTGCTGCATGGCCTCGAGCGCGAGGTCCATGTTGCCGTAGGCGCTCATCACGATCACCGTGGCCTCGTGCCCCTTGGCCTTGAGGGTGCTGAGGAGATCGAGACCGTCTAGCTTGGGCATGCGCACGTCGGTGAGCACGACGTCGGGCCCGAACGAGTCGACCAGGCCAAGCGCTTCCTCGCCGTCGCCTGCCGTCTCCACCTCGTAGCCATTGCGCTTGAGCAGCGTGCGCAGCACGAGGCGCAGGTTTTCTTCATCATCGACTACGAGCACTCGGCGCACTGTGCAAAAAATGCTACCGGCGCAGAATCAGGCACGCAAGAAGTTCCTAGTCGCCCTCGTCGACCCGGCGTAAGTGTGCCGACTCCATGGTCTATTCGCGACCGGCCTGGCGCGGGATCTGATAGGAAGCACGCCATGCTCGTAGGACTCGATCAGATCGCGACGGGGCAGTTCTCGGCTACGCGCCGGCGCCTTCGGAGTTCCCGCGTGGCGGTGCTGACCCACTCCGCCGCCACCGACCGCCGAGGCTACACCAGCCTCGAGGCGCTGGAGGAGCTCGGCGTTCACCCTCGGATCCTGTTCACTCCCGAGCACGGACTCGACGGCGCGGCTCAGGCGCAGGAAGCGGTGCCGAGCCCCGACGGCAACGACAGCGAGTGGTCTCTGCGCTCGATCAGCCTCTACGGCGACACCAAGGAGTCCCTCTCCCCCAGCGCCGATCAGCTCAGCGGCATCGATGTGTTGTTGATCGATCTGTGTGACGTCGGCAGCCGCTACTACACCTACGTCTGGACCGCGTTGCTCGCGGCCCGCGCGGCCCGCGCGGCGGGGGTGCACAGCTTGGTGCTCGATCGCCCCAATCCGATCAGCGGGGATCCAGCGCTGCTCGAGGGGGCGCCACAGGCCGAAGGCTACTTGTCCTTCGTGGGACTCGAGCCGCTCCCGATCCGCCACAGCCTGACGCTGGGCGAGATCGTCGTGCGCTATCTGCTCCAGGATGGCGCCGACGTCGGCCCCGACGGCGCCGCGAGCGTGGTGCCGGTGCGCGGCTGGGAGCGGCACAAGACGGCGCGTTCCTGGGGGCGCCCCTTCATTCCGCCCTCCCCCAACATGCCCAGCGCCGAGACCGCGCTGGTGTATCCCGGCGGATGCCTCCTCGAAGGCACGAACCTCTCGGAGGGGCGTGGCACCACGCTGCCGTTCCTGACCATCGGCGCGCCCTTCATCGATGGAGAGAAGCTCGCCCACGCGCTGCGTGACGCCGTCTTGCCCGGAGTCATCGCTCGCCCCGTCGGCTTCAAGCCGAGCTTCGACAAGTTCGCGGGTGAGCTGTGCGGCGGCGTGATGCTCCACGTCACCGACGAGCGTACTTTCCGCCCGGTAACGACTTACCTCACGCTGATCAACCTGGCGCGCAGCCTCGCGCCGGACCAGTTCCAGTTCAGCACCGACCCCTACGAGTTCGAGACGGCGATCCCCGCCTTCGATCTGCTCACGGGTTCGAGCGCGGCGAGGGAGGCGATCCTGGAGGGGGCCAGCCCAACCCGAGTCGCCGAGCTGGTCGCTCCGGTGCCTGAAGAGTGGCACGAGGCCGTGTGGCAGGCGGAGGCCGACCTCGGCCGCGCGCTGGCCTAGCTTCGGATCGCTGCCTCCACCTCGCTCACCGACTTCGGGATGCCTCGAGTGAGCACCTCGTGACCGCTGGAGGTGACCAGGACGTCGTCCTCGATGCGGATCCCGCGCACGTCGCTGTACTTCGCGAGCTCTTCCCAGTTGACCAGCTTCGCGAGCTGGCCCGCCGCTTCGCGTTCACCGAGCCCGGGGATCCGATAGAAGCCGGGCTCGATGGTCACGGCCATACCCGGCTCGAGATCGCGATCCAGACGCAAGAAGCGATCTCCCGCGCCCGGCGGTCGTGAGCGACCACGGGCGTAGCCGGCTCGATCCCCGAGATCTTCCATGTCGTGAACGTCGAGGCCGAGCAGGTGCCCCACTCCGTGCGGAAAAAAGAGCCCCGCCAGACCCAGCTCATAGCACTCTCGCGGGTCCGCCTTCACGATGCTCAGCGCCGCGAGCCCCTCGAGCAGCATGTAGCCAGCGTGACGATGCACCTCCAGGTAGCGGACGCCCGGCGCCACCTGCTCGATGGCCGACTGCTCCGTGGCCAGCACCACCTCGTACATCGCGCGCTGCGTCGCGCTGAAGCGACCGCTCACCGGCCAGGTGCGCGTGACATCCCCTGCCCAGCCTTCCTCGGTCTCGGCGCCGACGTCTGCCAGCAGCAGATCGCGCTCACCGAGCAGGTGGTGATGGCGTTCGTTGTGCAACACCTCGCCGTGCACCGTGACGATCGAGTTGTAGCTGGGGCACATACCGGCGGCGATGATCGGCTGCTCCATCGCCGCACGGACCACTGCCTCGCGGATACCAAGCCGCGTCGCCGCCATGCCGGCCCGGTGCGCCCGCTCGGTGACGATCGCCGCCTGGCGCAGCTGCGCGATGGCGGCTTCGTCGTGTCGCAGGCGCACCTCGATCAGCGCATCACCCAGCATGGCGGCCGCGTCGTCCAGCTGGTCTCCGCCTCCAGCGATCACGTCGCGGTCCAGCTTCTCTGCGAGCCAGACCGCCGTGTCGGCGTCCTGTGGTGGCACCAGCACCACCGCGGGCGCGCCCACGAGTTCATCCAACGGGCGCACGGGTAGCTCCAGCTCCATCGCCAGATCGTCGAGGCTCGGCACGGGTCCGGTCCAGAGCGCATCGCCTGGATCCGCCGGGCGTGCGTACAGCGTCCACTCTCCGGCCGAGAGCACGAGCACGGCACCCTCGAGGTGCCGCCCGACGAGGTACAGGAAGTGACTCTCGGCCCGGAACCGGTAGCGGTTGTGGGGGAAGTTGCGGGGGCGAGAGTACCCCGCGACCAACCACACCGGCTTGTCCCAGCTCGGGCTCAGACACTCGGCGAGACGCCTTCTGCGAGCGGTGAACGCTGACGCTGGGGAGGGCTGTGTCCAGGCCAGGGACGCTGCGCCGGGGATCGCGATGGGCTCCTGCATGACGTCATCCTAGCAGCGCCCCCGAACCCACGAGCGCTCAGGCTGACGCCTCGGCACAGATCCAATTCACGGCTTGGCTCGTAAGCGACGAGAGCCGCTGAATGGGCAACGGCTCCCCTGGCAGGTGGGAACGCGTCGGCGCGGTTACGCTTCGACGCCTACTGCAGCCAATTGCCCGTTGTTTCACGGGATTTGTTGAACGCATTTCGGGGATCTGAAACCATGACTCGCCCACACCGTAGGGGGGTGACCAGAGCGCTGACAGCACGGTCGGCGGCTCCGGGGGAGGCGGACATCCCGTTCGCCAAACGTCTTGTCCGTGTCGGCAATCAAACAGGAGTGAGATTGAAATGAAGCTTGGAACCGCTATCGCGACCGCAGCCTCCGCTGGGCTGCTCCTGGGAACCATCGTTGCCTGTGGTGGCAACGCGCCTGATGCGGCTGCGCCGGATCCCGCCGCCGCTGCTGGCGCGAAGGCCTGCTGCAAGGGCATGAACGAATGCAAGGGCAAGGGCAGCTGCAAGACCGACGCGAACGAGTGCGCCGGCAAGAACGAGTGCAAGGGCCAAGGCGGCTGCAACGCGCACTGTCCCAAGTGATTGGACTGCATCATGAGGTGCTCTCGGGCGCCCCGTGATCCAAGCGAGGGGCGATCCAAGCGGATCGCCCCTCGTTTACGTAGAGCCTCCTGATCGTCGCCATCCGAGAACGGCATCTCCAGTCAGCAAGCAGTCAGCCATGAGCGATTCTTCGAACCAACCTCGTCTCGGTGTTCCGGATCACGGCGTCGGGATCGGCCTCCGCGTACCCCACTACCGCGAGATCCTCGAGACGCGACCCGCGGTCGACTTCTTCGAGATCATCTCGGAGAACTTCATGGTTCCCGGAGGAAAGCCTCGCTATCACCTGGAAGCGGTGCTCGAGAGCTATCGCGTGATCCAGCACGGTGTTTCCCTTGGGATAGGTTCACCGGACGAACTGGACATGGACTACCTGAAGCGGCTCAAGCAGCTGGTGCGTGTGGTTCAGCCTGCGTGGCTGAGCGATCACTTCTGCTGGGGCACGGCGGATGGCGTCAACGTCCATGATCTGTTGCCCCTGCCCTACACGAGGGCTGCGATCGCTCGGGTGGTCGAGCGGGCCAGGATGATCCAGGACTTCCTCGAGGTGCGCTTCGCGCTGGAGAACACCTCGAGCTACCTCGCCTACACCTCGAGTCAGATGACCGAGTGGGAGTTCGTGAGCGAGGTGGTCGAGCGTGCCGACATCGGGCTGATGTTCGACGTGAACAACGTCTACGTCTCGGCGTACAACCACGGCTTCGATCCTTACGAGTTCGTGCACCACGTGCCCCACGAGCGCATCGTGCAGATCCACCTCGCAGGGCACACGAACCTCGGTACGCACATCATCGACACCCACAGCGGCCCGGTGATCGATCCGGTGTGGGACCTCTACCGCGAGACCATCGAACTCGCGGGATCCGTCTCCACCTTGATCGAGTGGGACGATCAGATCCCGCCCTTGGCTGCGGTGCTCGCCGAGGCGGAGCGGGCTCGAGAGGTGCGCCGCATCGCCATCGAAGCGCGATCCTCACGGGTGAGCAACGGCGAGGCTGCGGCGCCTGGCTACGTACCTCACCCCCCGCCCCGTCCGATGGACAGCCCGCAGGGCTCCGGAGGCTGGAGCGTGGGTGGCCCCCGGGAGCACGCGAGTCAGGAAGCAGGGAGCGTCGCGTGACTCCACCGACTAGCCACGAGGAAAGGCAAGAGCTGGACGAGCTGCAACGCTGGATGGCGTCGAAGCTCCGGGAGCTGCGCGGCCTGCCCAAGGACGAACCGACGACCGCGCTGGCGAGACGCCACTTCACGGGCAACGATCGCCTGAGCCCCGTGGAGCAGCTCGAGGTGTATCGACAGCAGTTCTGGCTACGCCACACGAGCGCGCTCCTGGAGGACTTCCCGGGTCTCAGCGGTATCCTCGGCCAGCGCGACTGGGAGCGCCTGACGGAGAGCTACCTCGGAGCCCACGCGCCCACGAGCTTCACTTTGCGCGACCTGGGCGCGGCGCTGCCAGCGCACGTCGCCAGCTCCGACTGGCTACCGAACCGGGAGCTCTGCGCGGACATGGCGCGCCTCGAGTGGGCGTACGTGGAGCTCTTCGACTCGGAGCTGCTCCCCAGCGCGTCCCCGGAGAAGATCGCGGGCGTCCCGGAAGAGGCCTGGAACGGCGCGCGGCTCGCGCTCCAGCCGAACCTCCAGTTCGTTTCCTCCCGGTATCCAGTGGCGGAGCTCAGGCCGCGCTGCGCAGAGCGCAGCAGCATGCGGTCCGAACCCTCGGATAGCGCTTCCCGAACCGGCACCTGAGCGGCTCGTGCTGTATCGCCGAGGCAACGACATGTACCGCGAGCCGCTGAGCGAAGCTGGGTTCGCCTTGCTCGAGCGGCTGCGCGAGGGACAGCCCTGCTCGCCGCGTGTGAAGCGGTGGGCGCGTCCGGCCCTGACGCGGACGCGGAGGTCGAGTCGCAGGTTGGCAGCTGGTTTCCAGCGCTGGGCGTCGCTCGGCTGGGTCGTCGACGTCCACGTCTAGCCACCGGAGACTACAGCTGGAGCAGCACACGGACGCCGTAATGATCGGAGAGCGTCGGCTCCACGAACGCCCGCTCGTAGCGCACCGTGCGAGGCTCGAGTTGGCGAAACAGCACGTGATCGATGCGCAGTCCACCGCTGTCCGGATGCGGCTGCAGCGGGTTCCCGTAGCAAAACGTGCAGTCCTTCGCCTGCGCCGGCGCAGCGTCGCGGAGCCCGGTGCCCGCGAGCAGTCGAGCGAAATGCTGAGGTAGGCGTGCTTGATAGCTCTCTCCCTGGGCGACGTGGGGCCCGGTGTTCAGGTCTCCGAGCAGCAGCAGCGGGAGATTTCCGCGTTGTTCTCCAGGCGCGCCGATCATGCGTATCAATTGCTCGATCTGCCCAGACTGCTCGCGAATGAACTCGCCCGCGGGCGGGTGCTTCATGCCTCTCAGGAAGGGCGTGAGGTGAGTGCAGTAGGCGTCCACTTCGCCGAGGCTCGGGTGTTCGACGCGCGCGTGGATCACCGAGGGTGCATCGTCGACTCGAACTGGGTGTACTGACGTCGAGCACGGGCAAGCGACTGATCAACGCCGTTCCGGTAGCTGCCCCCAGCAGGTAGGGCTTGGGGGTGAGGCCGGCGTCGCCGACCGCGTCTGACGCTCGACACAGCTGGCCAGGCTGCGCAGCGGGTCATCGAGGTCGCGGCTCAGACAGGCTGCGCAGCCGTCGCTCAGACCATCGAGCCGTGAGCGGCAGCGGTTCGATCGCACAGCTGGCGACGTTCGATTCCTCGCGGCAATTCTTGCGACGCAGGCCACGAGCGAAGTCAGCTCGGCGTCTTCACACCGCAGGCCGGCGACGGGCTCTGGCTCGGGGCTCATCCAGGTCACTCCAGGCCCCGGGTCGCTGGTCGCGGAGCAGCCGTTGATGGCGCTGAAGCCACCTCCGCAGGCACGCCACGTCGAAGTCCTCCTGGGCCAGCGCCGTGGCGATGCTGGTCGCTCGGTCGTCGACGTGCGGGATGACCCCGGGGCCAGACCGGCGTTGAACGTGAGCACCCGCAGCTGGTGTGAGCGCGCTGCGTCAGTCTGTGAACTGGCGTTATTTTCAGGCGCACGGACGCGCCCTGGCTCGAAAGGACACGCAAGCGGTCGGGGCACCCGGTGAGCATCGGCAGCGCTGACAGCACGCGAGCGCGCGGAGCCACCCGCGGCAGCGACCGCCGAGTCGTCTATCTGGGATCTGCACGCGAGGTCCTCGCAAGCGCGGTGCCAACCTCGCGCTCGGACTCACGCGAGCGAGAGACGCCGCCGCGAGGCGCTCTGACGGGTGTTGAAAGAACAGCCTGCTAGAGCACGTCGAAGGGGTAGCCGTTGTCCTCGTAGGCCCGCGAGGCGATCAGCTTGCGCAGCTCATCGTCGTTGTCGGCCAGCTTGCTCAGGTTGCCCCGGATGCGCAGGACGGCGGCGCGAGAGAACATGCTGGTCATGTCCAGCTCCCGCCGGGCGCCTTCCTCGCCCCGCTGCTGGATGGCTCGCGAGGTTCGCGCGATGCACGCGGCGAGCGCGTAGAGGTCGATCGCGGCATTCGCGATGCGCAGCTGCACGTACTGCATCTCGGCGATCTCCGTGCCGTGCTCGGTGAGCGCGCGATCCACGGCCTGCTGGAAGGCGTCCGTCGCCTCCTCGAAGGCCACCGCCTCGCGCGCCAGCAGTGGATGCGCGCGGGACAAGCGTTCACGGCGGAACGTCTCCTTTACTTTCCGCACGGCAAAATCTCGCAGTAGCCCGAAGCCCTTCACCGGCTCCCGCATCGCGCCGACGACCTCACTGCGCTTGCGTCCCGGTCCGTGCATCCCGCTCAGAGCGATGAAGCAACGCAAGATCTCGTTGGTCCCGTCGATCACGAAGGAGCCACGCGCGTCTCGGAGGTAGCGCTCGAAGGCGTGGGGACGCACGTAGGCGCTGCCTCCAGCCAGACTCACCGCGTCGCCAACCACTCGCCACAGCGCCTCGCTGCCGGCCACGCGACACATGCTGCTCTCGAGACTGGTGTCCTCGACGTGCTGGTCCACCAGGCCAGCGGTCAGGTGCACCATCGACTCCACGGCAAAGGTATCGCTCAGCATGCGCGCGACCTTGTCCTTGATGATGGAGAACTCACCGATGCTGCGGCCGAAGCTGTAGCGCGCCTGAACCCAGCGCACGCTCTCCCCCACGATCCTGCGACACATGCCGAGGAACACCCCGCTCAAGGGCACCCGCGCGGCGCTGAGCACTTCCATTGCCACCGCATGGCCCTTGCCCGGTTCCCCGAGGATCGAGGCGGCGGTGAGATCGACGTCCGCGAGCCGAAGATCGCACATCCCGGCGCCTCGCAGCCCGAGCTTGTCGTGATCGTCGCTGGTGGAGACCCCTGGGCCCCGCTCCACCACCACGGCGCTCATGTGCGGCTTGTTTCCGCTGTGAGGCGCGCTGGTACGAGCGAAGACCACGAAGACGTCGGCGAGATTTCCTCCAGTGACCCAGCGCTTCTCGCCGCTCAGCGAGAAGCCCTCGCCCTTCGGGCTGAGCAGGGTGCGCATCGCGCTCGCATCGCTACCCGAGCCCTCCTCCGCCAACGCGAAGGCGCCGAGCTTCTCGCCGCTCGCGAGCTGGGGCAGGTAGCGCTGCTTCAGCTCCTCGGAGCCGAACTGCTGAATCGCCCGGGCCGCCAGGGACTCACTCGCGAACACGCTGAGCGCGACCGAGGGATCCGCGGCGCCGAGCTCTTCCATCACTCGCGTGTAGCCCATTGCGGTCAGCCCCATGCCGCCGTGACTCGCTGGAAGCCCGGTGCCGAACAGACCTAGCTCCTTGAGACTGCTCAGCAGCTCGGGAGCGAGCGCCGCCTCGCGATCGATGCGTTCGGAGTCTATCTCGGCGTCCGCCAGGCGGCCGATCAGGTGCACGAGCGTCTGGACGCGCTCGCGCTCGGGGTCCGCCAGGAGCGGATAGGGAAAGATCAGTTCCTCGGCGATCACGCCGAAGAAGAGGGCCTTCGAGAAGCTGCCTTCGTTCATTCAGGAATCTCAAGCGACGTCGTCGTCTCGCACGCGGCGAACGGAAGATGAGGCCGTGCGCGCCAGCTCACCCAGGCTCTGTCCAGGCGCGCCCTGCGCCGCGTCGGATCCCGGAGGATATGAGCTCGGAGGTGCGGAGGACGGCGGCATCGTCGTGGCGCCATGCACCTGGATCTCGGGAGCGGACGGGCGGTTCATGGCGCTCGAAGGGACACCGAACTCCTCGGCGCGCTTGGCCTGCCACTGGTACTTGATGCGGTGGTGGTTCATGTTGACCAGCGTGTCGGTCATGCGGTTGATGATGACCCGCATGTCGACCAGCTCGAGGCCAGACTCATCGAGCTGCCCGGAGGCCAGCTTGGTGAAGACGATGCGCTGAATCATCGCCTCGAAGGTGTCTCGATTCGGCGTCTCCACGGTGCGCGACGCAGCCTCGATCGAGTCCACCACCATCAGGATGGCGGTCTCCTTCGTCTGGGGCTTCATCCCGGGATAGCGAAACGCGGACTCGTCCAGCTCCTTCGGGTTGCCCTGCTGGAGACACTTGTTCCAGAAGTACTCGACCAGCTGGGTTCCGTGGTGCGTGTAGGCGAACTCGACCACGGGCTCGGGCAGCCCACCCTCGCGCATGAGCTTCGTGCCGACGACGACGTGAGCCATGATCGCGTCGGCGCTGACCTCGGGGTCGAGCTCGTCGTGGGGCGACTGCTCGTCGGGCCCCAGGTTCTCCACGAAGTAGCTGCGCTGAATGGTCTTGCCGATGTCGTGGTAGTAGGCACCGACCCGCGTCAGCAGTGCGTCGGCGCCGATCGCGCTGGCGGCCTGCTCTGCCAGGTTCGCCATCGCGCGGGAGTGCTCCCAGGTCCCGGGCGCCTCGCTCGCCAAGCGCTGCAACAGCGGCTGCTCCAGGTCAGTGAGGTCCAGGAGGCGCTCTCGGGGCACCTGGCCGAGCACCCGCGCGACGAAGCTGCGCAGCAGCGCAGCGATCGCACCCGAAACCACACCGCCGCCGACACATGCGAGCAAATCGGAGCTCGCGAGGCGTCTGGCGTCCGCCGCGAAATCGAACGATCCCTCCACGGTGTAGCTGATGGCGACGTAGACCAGCGCCGCGCACAGCCCGCCCAGCAGCCCGCTCACCACCATGTGCCGGGGATGCTTGCGGTCGAGGTAGAGCAACGTCGCCGCCATGCCGCGAGTGAGCAGCACGCTCAGCAGGATCAGGTCGAGCTGCATCAGGGAGGCGACGATGAACGAGGAGATCATCGTCACCAGGAACGCGGTCCGGCGATCGAAGGCCGTCGCCACCCACAGCGGCAGCGCACTGACGGGCAGCCACAGCTCGGGCAGCGAGGTGAACAGCAGTCCCAGCTTGCTCAGCGCCACCAGCACACCGAGCACGATGAACAGACCCACCTGGGTCCTCAGCAGCTTGAGCCGGTTCTGCCCGAACTTCCGCAAGTAGGCGGTCAAGGCCAGCGCCAGCGAGAAGAAGATGGCGAACACGCCCAGCAGCCGCTGCAGGCTCGGAGGCCGCGCGCGCTGTTCCTGCGCGTAAGCCACCCGGTGCGCACTGACGTCGGGTCTGAGCACCACGCCGCGCGCCACCAGCACGTCCTCGTGGACGTAGTGCAGCTCCGCGCGGCCCGTCTGAGCATCCCGCTCGATGCGGGGGCCGTACGGCAATCTCAACGTTGTGTGCGCCGGTTCTCCAAAGCGAGGCGTCCAAGAAGAGATGAAGCGGTCCCCGGAGTGGACCAGCGTCCACAACACCGCGCTCAGCAGGCTGATGACGAGGGCAGAACCGAGCCCTGCGCGGATACGTGTGCGCAGCATCCCTACACCGCTCGCCCTGGGCTGGACGGCAGCCGCAACCAGGCACACCACGACCCCTGCGACGGGGGGCCGCCGGCCGTGGGTCGTGCCTCAGCGTCGGCACCTGACGAGGATTGCAGGAGATCGCCCATCCGTTGTTCCGGGCACGTTAGCACTTCACCCCCAATGGCTACAGGCATCGCGAACATCTCGCGGCCAACTCCCGCGCTGCGTCGCGGACCTCACGCACGACTTGCATAAGCCCCCGCAGTTGCCGCCAGCGGGTTCGGGGGTGAGGTGGAATGCGCGAGGCCGAGCCAGCGTTGTCCGGGCCAGCTTGGAACCGGCAATCTCGCTGCGAGCAGCACCTCGTCGCCACCGCGTGTGGAGCTTGCAGAGGCCGCGCCCGCTTGCTACCCGAAAGTTTGTGGGAGGCTTGAGCACATCGCTCGGATCCAAGTTGCTGGCCGTGCGACGCGCGGGCAGCGCAGCGGTGATGGGCGTGCTCAACGTCACGCCCGACTCCTTCTCCGACGGCGGAGATTTCCTCGCGCCAAGCGCGGCGAGGAATCGCGTCGATGCGCTGCTCGCCGACGGCGCGGACATCGTCGACATCGGGGGCGAGTCTTCCCGTCCGGGTGCTGCTGCCATCCCGCCCAAGGAACAGGTCGAGCGCATCGAGCCTGCGCTCCGCTACGCCGTCGGGCGCGGCGCCCTGGTCAGCATCGACACCACGTCGCCCGAGGTGGCGGAGCACTGCCTGGAGCTCGGCGCCACGTTGATCAACGACGTTTCTTGCCTCACGGAACCGGATCTCGCGGGTGTGGTGGCCAAGGCAGGCGGCGACCTGCTGATCATGCACGCTCGCGGGCCAATGAGCCGCATGCCCGGCTTCAGCGAGTGGCCAGACGACGCCTACGCGGACGTGGTACTCGACGTGGCGCGAGAGTGGTCCACGGCGCGCGATCGAGCGATGGAGCGCGGTCTGGCACGCGAGCGCATCTTCTTCGATCCCGGACTTGGCTTCGCCAAGAACGCAAGGCACTCGTTCGAGGTGCTTCGCCGGCTCCAGGAGTTCAAGAGGCTCGAGGCACCGATCTTCGTCGGCCCGGGCCGCAAGTCGTTCATCGCTGCGGTCGATCCCTCCCCCCCCGCTGAACGCCTGGGCGGGACCATCGCGGCCTGTGTAATTTCCGCACAGAAAGGCGCTCACGCGCTCCGCGTCCACGACGTGCGCGAGGTGCGACAGGCCCTGGCCGTGCTCGGTGCCTCCGAGGACAACGAGGTGGGCCATGCTTGAGCGCCTGGTCGCGTACTTCACGGACCGCACCTGGGTGCAGCTGGGGCGCGACTTCCTCGACGTGAGCATCGTCTACTACCTGTTCTATCGCGCGTTGCTCGTCGTGCGCGGGACACGCGCGATTCAGGTCGGTTTCGGGCTCGGCGCCGTCCTGCTGCTCTACGTCGTCGCCCAGCGACTCCAGCTGGAGACCGTGATCAACATCCTGGGTGCGCTGATCTCCAGCATGATCTTGCTGGTGGTGGTCGTCTTCCAGAACGACATCCGCCGCGGCTTGATGCGACTGGGGCGCGGCGCCACCTGGACTGGCACGCGAAACGCGGAGACGCGGGTGATCGACGACGTGGTCGAGGCAGCGACGGAGCTGGCTCGTCACCGCATGGGCGCGATCATCTGCTTCGAGAAGGACGCCAACCTCGACGAGTTCGTGGAGCAGAGCCACAAGGGCATCGACCTCGACGCCCAGGTCTCCCGCGAGCTGCTGGTCAGCCTGTTCGTGCCCGAGGGCACGAACAAGCTGCATGACGGCGCGATCATCATTCGCAACCTGCGCATCGCGAAGGCTGGCGTGTTCTTCCCCATGGGGGGCACCAAGGCCGTCGACACGAAGTTCGGCTCGCGCCACCGCGCGGCGATCGCCATCACCGAAGAGACAGACGCGGTGCTGGTGGTGGTCAGCGAGGAGCGCGGCACCATCAGCTTCTGTTTCAACGGCAACATCGTGTCCCCGATTTCCGCAGGGGATCTGCGCAGCATGCTGGAGGCCGAGGTCGGCCCGAAGAAGAAGCCCGCGAAGAAGAATGCGGCCGCCGCGCGGCCGTCTGCCTCGCCTCCCGCGAGCAAGACGCCGCCTGCGGCGGATCGCAGCTCTCGCATCAGCGCGCCTCCCCCCCGTCCGAGCCAGGTCCCGGAAGAGCGGCCGAGTCGCAGCGAAGATCGCAAGACGGCGACCAGCGTGGAGGACACCGGCCCGGTCAGCATCCGGTTCTCCGGCGCGCCCGACAGTGAACGCCGCGCTACACAACCCGCCGAGGACACCCCCAAGCCGCTCCGCCGCAGCGTCCCCAAGGACAAGGAGAAGGACGCCGCCGAGACGGACGCTGCGGAGCGCCCGAGCCTCGAGGCCGTCGCGAATCCGACTCCTCTCGCCCCCGCGAGCACTCCCAAGCCAATGCGCGGTGACGGAAACGACGGCTCCCCGAGCGATCCGGGAGAGGGCGCGTGATGTCTGCAATCTGGGCGTGGATTGGGCATGCCTTCACCGAGAACATCGGGCTGAAGCTGCTCGCGTTCACCTTCGCGCTGGGGCTGTTCGCCTACCAGCACAGCCGGGAGGACCAGCAGCAGCGCACGGTGCCGGTCGGGGTCGTCTTGCGTCTCCCTCCGGAAAGCGAGAAGCGGGAGTTGATGACCCCGACCCCCGCCAACGTTCACGTCACACTGCGGGGTTCGACTCGGGCCATCGATCGCCTGATCGCCACCGGAATAGCCCCGGTGGAGCTGGACCTGCGAGACGGACACACGGAGCGCATCAACTTCGAACCCGACATGTTCGCCCTGCCGATGGACGTCGAGGTCACGATCGTCGACCCGCCCAGCATCGAGCTCGAGTGGCAAGACGTCGTCACGCGGCAGATCCCCGTGCAGGCCTCGATCACCGGAAAGCCCGCGGAAGGCTACGTGGTGAAGGGCGATCTGAAGGTGGACCCGACCCACGTCACCGTGGAAGGGCCGGTGAGCCTGGTGGAGGTGATGCAGTTCGCGCGCCTCTCGGCGTTCGACGTCTCAGGGCTCACCGAGGGCGTCTACCGCCGGCGCATCGCCATCGACGACCCACCGCCGCGCGTGCGCTACGTGGACCCGAGGACGCCGCGCCCCGCGGTCACGGTCACGATCGCCCGACGGGTCGGAGAGCAGCTGTTCCCAGCTCGCCCGGTGGAGGTCGTCGGCGTGACCGGCGGCAGGACCAATCCGCGCACGGTCGACGTGAACGTGATCGGCCCGCCGGAGGTCGTACGGGCGCTGCGGGCCGAGCAGGTGGTGCCCCGAGTCGACCTCACCAAGGCCGTCGACATCGATCTGGACGAGCAGAAGCACGGCTCGGCGACCCTCCCCGTGGAGGTCGAGATCGCCGATGCCGAGGTGAAAGTGCAGCCCCCGAAGGTCAACGTTCGCTGGTAGCGGCGCGACCCCTGGGGGCTCTCATCCAGCACGAGCTACTGACGGCGACGATACTCCTTGTCGAGTACCCGCGAGGCCACGTCGCGCCCCCCGAGGCCGAAGGCCAGCGCCGCTGCGAGGCACACCGAGCCGAGCACGATGGCGAAACCGATGGCGATCAGCTGCCGTCCAACGCCCAGCTGTTGAAGTGCCACCATCGCGGAGAAGGCGATGATCGCGACCTGAGCGATGGGGCCCGTCGCCTTGACCAGGCGGTCCTTGCTCGACGCGGTGAGGTCGGCGATGCGTTGACGCGCCCACCCCCCGGCCCAGAGCCCCGCGCCGACCACCAGCACCGCCGCGAACGCGTTGGGTAGATAGGCCAGAAAGCCATCGAGCAGCGCCGCCAGTCCATCGAGCTCCATCGTGCCCAGGGCCTGTCGCAAGAACAGCAGCACGATCACCGCACCCACGAACAGCCCCGCGACGTCGGCCGGTGTCCGCGTCCCCTCGGAGCCGGTAGCGCCGAGGAGCTCGTCTGCTTCATCGAGGGGCCGCTCGGCCTCGCCAGCGTCATGCTCCAGGCGCTCGTTGAGCAGCGCCTTCGAGCGCTCTTCCTGGACCTTGCTGGCGCCGGTCTCCTGATAGATGCCGATGTGGGCCATCAAGGTGTTGAAGCCCAGTGCCGCGAGGAGACGAGCTGCGACCCGCGCGGCAACGCGCGCCGCGATCACGCCGATCGCCAGCAACACGGCGCCGATGAACAGCTTCGGCAGGTAGACGTAGACTCGGTCCAACATCAGCTTCAGCGGCGCGCTGATCTCCTCGATCTCCAGGCGTCCGACGGCGCTGATGGTGAACTGCAGCAGGATGAAAGCCATCACGGCCGTTCCCAGGATCCCGCTGACCGAGTGCTCGCCCGTGATGCGCCCGAAGCCCAGGCGAGTCACCGCACGATCCACGCCCACGCGGTGCAGCACGCTGGACACCACGCGGCGAGCCAGCTTCGAGAGGAAGTAGCCCGCGAGCAACAAGAGCAGCGCCGCGCCAACCTTGGGAAGGTAGGTCGCGACGGCGGCGAAGGCTCGAGACAGCGGATCCGCGAGCACCCCGATGCGCAGAGCCTCGAGCACGGGAATCGCGGTGACGATCAGGATCACCCAATAGGCGACCTCTGCAATCATTTCCGTGGGAGAGCTGCCTTCCGCCTCCGCCGCGACCGCTTCCTCTTCACCCCCGAGCGCCTCGAGGCGGCGTTCCAGATCGAGCCTGCCGAGGCCAGCCACGATCAAGCGGCGCACCCCCTTGGCCACGAGGAAACCGATGAACCCGATGATCAACGCCTTCAACAGGCTCGGGACCGCGCTCGCGAGACCGTTGAGCAAGGTCACGATGGGCGTGGTCACCGCGGTGATCCCCAGGTAGTTGAAGAAGGCGATGGCGACGAACAGGATCCCCACGTAGTAGAAGGCCTTCGAGACGAAGCGCTCCACCCGCGCGCCGTGCTCGCTGCCGGTCTTCATTCCCAGCGCCTGGGCGATCTTGTCGTCGATGGTCGTGCGCTTGAGCGCTGCGAAGATCAGCTTGGAGACGACGAACGCCGCTAGCCAGCCCAAGATCAGGATCAGCAGTGCCGCGCCCAGCTTCGGCAGATTGGCTGACGCCTGCTTCCAGATGTCCATGATCCACGGTTTGTTCGCCCACTCCGGCATCCTTCACCTCCTGGTTCGAGAAAGGGGCCAGAGTCCGTGGGTTGGCGAGAGAGATCAACCCGTGTGCACGCCCAGCGCCCTCGCTCCGACCCCAAGCGGTCGCCGACGGAGACATTCCAAGCGCGCCGTGCTCGGGCGATTCGCCGAAAAACATGCTCGATTGACCTGCGGAAGCGAGCCCTGAGGTCAATTTCCGCACAGCAATCTTACTCGAACGCGGCGCGGATTATTCCGGCACCTCGACGACGCGATCCGCGATCGCGCGGCGTCAGAGCGCCAAACCGAGGCGCGGCTCTGGCTGGTGCGAGCCCGCACTTTCGACGAGCGCCCCAGACCCGACATGTCGCGGTTGTGCCAGTCTGAGCCTCACTCTTCGCGTGCCAGCAGCCCGCTGGATGGGCCATTGCTTGCTCGTTCTTCGGGGGTGAGGGTCTGGCACGCAGCGTGTATTCCCTCGATGCATGCGACGACTGACTCCCCTCTTGCTCCTGCCGCTGGCTCTCGCGTTCGCTGCTTGCGGCGGCAACACCTCGAACAGCGACCCCGGCAGCGGGGGCTCCGGCGGGAACGGCGGAACTGGCGCCGCCTCGGGGAACGGCGGCAGCGGCGGCGGCGAGGCTTGCGGCAACGCGATCTGCGGTGCGGGCACCTATTGCTGCAACGCCAGCTGCAGTCAGTGCGTCGCGGAGGGTGAGGGCTGCTCGACGATCGCTTGTGGCACCGGAGGTGGCGGCGGTGGCCAAGCCGGCGGCGGTGGCGCCGGCGGCGCTACGTTCCAGTGCGGAGTCGAGACCTGCCAGGCAGGCCAGCAGTGCTGCGGCACCGAGTGCGGGGCAGGGTTCTGCGCCGACGGCGAGCTGCCCTGTCCTCCGGTCGACTGCCAGCCCCAGCTGTGCGGGCAAGTCTACTGTGACGAGGGCACGTTCTGCTGCAACTCGAGCTGCGGCACCTGCGTGCGGCCAGATGAAGACTGCACCGACGAGCTGTGTGAGCCGGACTGCGATCCTCAGCGAGCGCGCGGAGAGGGGGACTGCGACGGCTTCTTCGGCTGGACCTGGACCGGTACGTCCTGCTCGATGATCGGCGGTTGCTCCTGTGCTGGCCCGGACTGTGGCTCGCTCTACTTGAGCCAGGAAGACTGCTGGAAGGCCCACGAAATGTGCCCGATCCCGCTGTGAGGGCAGCCTGATGGACCGAACGGGCAGCTTCCTTGCGGAAGCTGCCCGTTCTTCGTCACGCCGTGCTGCGGCTACTCCGCAGCCAGGGCCTGTACCAGCGGGAAGCGGAAGATGAAGCGCGTGCCGCGACCCGGCGCGCTCTCCACACTCAGCAGACCGCCCCTGGCCTCGAGCTCGGCGCGCACGGCGCCCAGGCCGACGCCACGACCCGAGAGGTCCGTGACCTCGTCCTTGGTGGAGAAGCCATCGGAGAACAGCGCGCGTTCGAGATCCGCTCGAGTCTGGTGCGCTGCGCCCATCGCCTCGGCCTTCAGGCGAACGCGCTCCCAGTCGATCCCCCGACCGTCATCCTGGATCTCCACTCGGAATTCCTCTGGAGTCTCGACCGCGATCAGGCGCACTCGTCCTTGCTCACGCTTGCCTGCGTCGACCCTCTCGAGGGCGTCTTCGATGCCGTGGTCCACTGCGTTGCGCACGACGTGGACGAGACTGGAAAAGAACGGGGTGAGGTCATCACGAGGGATGCGTCCCTCACTGGCCTCGACCACGACGTCGACGGACTTGCCCACGCGATCGGCGACCCGAGCGACCTGAGCCCCAAGGCGATCCATCACCGCCTGAGTCGGCGCGTGGCGCCACTGACGCACCTCGCGCACGATGTCCGCCGCCTCACGGCGTCCGATCAGTCGCTGCAGGAAGCGCTGGTACTCGCCCTCCTCCAGCTCGACGTAGCTGGTGCCTTCGCCACCGAACACGGAGTCGATGCGTTGCTTGGCATCCTGCCACGCCGCCTTGACGCTCGCGATGGCGTGAGGCGCGTTCTCCTCGTCCATCGCGATCTCGTCCTCGGCCTGGTGACACGTCTCGGACACCGACTGCAGGCCGAAGATGCCTGAGTTGCCCTTGAGCGTATGCAGCCCGCGCTTGACCAGGGCGATGTCCGACTCACTGTCGAGGGAGTCGATGATGGTCTGGCTCTCCTCGAGGAAAGATGTGAGCGCACTGCGATCGCGCATCGCCTGACGCGCCACGGCCTGGAGTTCGCGGGCGTCACGCTCGGCGCGCTCGGCGGCGACCTCGTCCGTCGCGTCACGAATGGCCACCAGCAGACTGGTGAGCTCATCACCCTTGCGAATCGGCCTGTACGTGATGCGGAAGGTGCGTTCGCCGTGACAGAACTGCTTGGGCAACATGTCCGCTGAGACCTCGAAAGGCAGGAAGTCGTCGGCGACTTGCTCGAGGACCAGCTCAACTTGCAACGCGGCGTTCTCGTCAAGAGGCAACCACTGCCAGAGCTTCCCTTGCTGAGTCTCACCGAACCAGGCCACCGCTGGTGCGGACGCCTGATCGGCCAACGTGCCCTGGAGATCGCAGACCACCAGACCATCGCCAGTCGAGTCGAGCACGAGACGCAGGGACTCCTCGCGCTCCACGATCACGCTGGCCATACGGTTGAAGGCGCTCGCCAGCTCGCCGATCTCGTCACTGGACTTGACGTCTACTTCCGCGCGGCTCCCGGACTCCAGCGCCTGGACGCCGTCGAGCACACGACCGAGAGGCCGCAGTACGCCGCGCGTCATGCCCAGCGCGGCGAGCAGCGCGAGCAAGATACCTGCGACCCCCAGCCCCTTGGTCAACATGGCCAGCATCGTGGACGCGGCGCTGTTCAGCTGCAGCGGACGCACGATGCGCACGTCCATCAACGGGGCACCGGCGACGTCCTTGACCCTCGTATAGGTGACGAGGCTGTCCTCTCCGCGTTCAGTGAGGTAGGTCCCAGAGCCTCCGTTCAGCACCGCGCGGGCTGCGGTGGCCTCGTCGTCGGGCGCGGCCTGGCTCACCGGCAACAGGTCCAGGTCGAGGAACGTGAACTTCCGCACTCGGTCCTTCCAGGCCTTGTCGACCACGCGCGAGGTGATCATGAATCCTTGAGCCTCTCCCGGCTTGTGATCGGTCTTGTAGATCGGCCGCGCCGTGACCATGTGCAGTTGCCCATCCAGGAGGGCAAAGCCGGCCACGGTACCTTTTGGATCCCTGGGGAACAGGATTCGTGCGTTGATCAACGCCTCGAGGTCGTCGGAGGCCTTGACCAGCGTGTTGGCCTTGCGATCCCAGCGCCCGGAGAAGACCCGCTTGCCATCGCTACGCAGGACGATCAGGTGATCCCAGTTCACCGATGCCAGGCCGTCCGCCGTCAGGTTGCCTTCCTCGAACTCCTTGTTTCCGTCGGCCAGGTACGTGGCCATGTCGTCCCAGTCGGACCAGTCGTAGCCGCGAAACAGGAACTCATCCACGATGGTGTCGACGACGCTCATCGCGTCCTTGGACACGCCAACGGTCTGCTCGCGCTCGATGGTGTCGAAGCGAGTCTCGACCAGCGAGCGCGCACCGTAGGTCATGGCGGTCATGACCAGCAGCAACCCGCTGAGTACGAAGAGCACGGTCTTTGTCTTGAGTGTCATGATGGCTCCTCAGAATGCGTACGAGGCGTCGAGCCCGACGTAGGTGAATTGCTCCTGGGAGAAGCCGACTCCGCTCAGGTCCGTCCACACCCAGTGAACACCCGGCGCGAGGGTCGCGGAGTCGACGGAGAAGGCCAGCGCGGCGTCGAGCTGGACGTCGTGAACGTTGTCTTGGCCAGCGTCCTCGAGGTAACCCTTCAGCCCGTAGCCCGCGCCCACGCTGAGCTCGAAGGTGTCGTTCAGGGGCACGGACTTGCTCAGCCCGACGTGCAGGTAGCCGTGGCGGCTGTCCTTCAGCTCCGACTGGACACCGTGGATGTAGGAGGCCGACACCTCGAAGTCGACGAAAGTGGTGTAGCCCACCCCCACGCCCGGCTCGACGTAGGTCGGGTTACTGACGCCGGCGGCGGCCTGCTTGGCGAAGGGATAGAAGTAGCCGCTGACGAACGGCTCCAGCGAGACCTCCTCGGACAGCTCGAAGGAGTAGGTCGCGGTGAGATCCTGCTCGGCTCCGGTCCCTTCATCGACCGCCGCCGACTTGTTCGGACCATTGGTCTGGTAGCTCGACCAGTAGTCCAGAGTCAGGTCGGTGCCGGGCACGCCATAGGAAATCCACGGGGCAATTTGTCCGTGTTGATCGTGCTGAGACTCCGCGGCGTAGATGTTCAGGCCCCGCCAGGCGTAGGCGCTCGCAGCTCCCACACCGATCTCGAGGCCGATCCCCTCGTCGTCCTCTTCCGCACCACGCCTCGCCTCGCTCGCCCCGCGATCGGCGGGCCACTTGGCCTCGAAGGCCGGTGCAGGCGCTTCTTGCCCACCTTCGAGCGCCAGCGCAGACGCCGTCCACGACAGCGAGCTGAGTCCAACGACGAACGAAGCGAGGCGATTGCCCGCACCAAGGCGAGCGGACTGAACTCTCATCAGAATCCTCCGGGTAACGGTTGTAGAGCTGGCTCGTCCGGGGAGACGAGGACGCCCTGCTGCAGAGAAAGGAAGTCAGCCCGCGCCTGCGATGAGCAGGCGCTGGTCAGCAGCGACGTCGCGGGGCAGAACGGCGCAGCGCGCAGGAACTGAAGGAACGCACCCGCGCAAAGCCGTGCTCTTCACGCAAGAACTGCGCTCGGGGCCGCACGAGCAGCCGCCATCAGGGCGGATTGCCAGGGAAATTCGTCTGCCGGGTCGAGAACCAGCTCGAGGGCAGCGAGCCCGCGAGTCAGCCGAAGTCAGTCCGCCGCGGCGGCTAGCGGTTCTTCGCCAGAGATCGATTCCGCCAGGAAATCGACCGTGCCGTCGATGCCCATGCTGTGAGTCTCGACCACATGATCCGCCTGAGCGTAGAGCGGCGTCCGCGCCTTGAGCAGAGCCTTGAGTTCGGCCATGGCGTTGGTGCGATTGCGCATGGGTCGCGTGTCGCCCTGTGCGAGCACGCGTTCCATGTGGTCCTCGGGGCGAGCCCGTAGCCACACGGTGGTCGAGCTGCGCTTCAGGAGGTCGAAGGTCTCGGCGTCGCTCACGATGCTGCCCCCCGTGGCGAGCACGCCGCCGGAAGTATCCCGCAGGAACTTACGCAACGTCTCCCGCTCGAGGCGACGATAGAAGCCCTCGCCCTGCAGCTCGAACACCTCCCCAAGGGTCATGCCGGCGTTCTCCTCCACGAGCTGATCCAGCTCGACGAACGGCAGCTTCAGGCGCGCCGCGAGACGAGGCCCGACGGTGCTCTTTCCGGCACCCCGCATACCCAGCAGTGCGATCACGTTGCTCGACTCCGGCTCGGCCTTGCGCAACAGCTCGGCCGCCGTGGTGCCGAGCGCCTGGGCCACGTCGCACAGGCGGACGACCGAGATGTTGCCGCGACCCGCTTCGAGCTCGTGCAGGAAGCGTTCGCTGACGCTGGCGCGCTTGCTGAGGGCGCCGATGGTCAGGCTGCGTTCGCGGCGGCGCATGCGAACCGCACGGCCGAGAGCCAGGAGAGTGGGGTGTGTCGCTCGAGCCATCAGGCGGGCAGTATACTTCCGGCGAGCAGACAATCAACTGCATGATACTTCTTGAGCGCAAGGTTTTCTCAGAGTAAGGTGTCGCACCCCCATGGAGCCTATTCGTTTCGAGACCCACCCGGACCGCTATCGCCACTGGAAGCTGACCTTCGATGGTCCCGTTGCCAGGCTCGACCTGGACATCCCCGAGGATGGCGGTCTGCGCCCAGGCTACGTCCTCAAGCAGAACAGCTACGACCTCGGTGTCGACATCGAGCTGGCAGACGCCATCCAGCGCATTCGCTTCGAGCATCCGGAGACGCGGTGTGTCGTCGTCGCGGGCACCAAGGACCGCGTGTTCTGCTCCGGCGCCAACATCTACATGCTCGGGAGCTCGACGCATGCCTTCAAGGTGAACTTCTGCAAGTTCACCAACGAGACGCGGCTCTACCTCGAGGATATGGCGGACAACAGCGGCATCCACACCGTGGCCGCGCTGGGCGGAGCCTGCGCGGGCGGCGGCTACGAGCTGGCGATGGCCTGCGAGCGCATCCTGTTGCTCGATGATGGGTCCAGCGCGGTCAGCCTCCCCGAGGTGCCGCTGCTGGGCGTGCTCCCCGGCACCGGCGGGCTCACCCGCCTGGTGGACAAGCGCAAGGTGCGTCGGGATCTCGCCGATGCGTTCAGCACCGTCGCCGAAGGTGTACGTGGCAAGCGGGCCGTCGAGTGGGGACTGGTGGACGCAGTGGCGAAGAAGAGCCAGTTCGACGACGCCCTGAGCAAGCTCACCAGTCAGTTCTGTACGGAAACGACCCAGCGCGAGGGCGCCGCCGTCACGTTGAAGCCCCTCTCCCCCACCCGGGAAGAAGGCGCCACCCGCTACGAATACGTGACCCTGGAGATCGACCCGGAGAAGCGCGTCGCGAACCTCAAGGTCAGCGGCCCGAAGGGCGACACCCCCGAAGACGCGCAGGCCTTGCGCGAGCTGGGTGCCGACGTCTGGGCGCTGAAGGCGTTCCGGGAGCTGGATGACGCGATCCTGGACCTGCGCTTCAATCACCAGCAGATTGGCCTCGTGGTGTTGACCACCGAGGGCGACGCGGAGCGGGTGTTGCAGAGCGATCGAGCCATCGCGAAGCTCGCCGAGAGCGACTGGTTCGCCAAGGAGATCTTGCTGCACATGAAGCGGGTGCTCAAGCGCCTGGACCTGAGCGCTCGCACCCTGTTCGCGATCGTGGATCAGGGCACGTGCTTCGCGGGGAGCTTGTTCGAGCTGCTCGTCGCCGCGGATCGTAGCTTCATGCTCGACGTGGACGACGGCCCGACCCTGCGCCTGTCGGAGCTCAACTTCGGACCTTTGCCCATGAGCAACGGGCTCACCCGGCTCGAGACACGATTCTACGGCACGCCGGGTCGCGTCTCTGAACTCAAGGAAGAGACCGGCCCCATCGAAACCGAGCAGGCCGCCGACTTCGGTCTCGTGACGTTCACGCCGGACGACATCGACTGGGAGGACGAGGTCCGTATCGCCATCGAAGAGCGCGCCGCGTTCAGCCCCGATGCCCTGACGGGCATGGAAGCGAGCCTGCGTTTCGCCGGACCGGAGACCCTGGAGACGAAGATCTTCGGGCGGCTCAGCGCCTGGCAGAACTGGATCTTCCAGCGCCCCAACGCGGTCGGCGAGCGCGGCGGCCTAACCACCTACGGCACACCCGAGCGCCCGAAATTCAACTACGAGCGCACCTGATCGAGAGGAAGCCATGAGTCAGATCGACCACAGCGAGAAGATCCCGAACAACGTCAACCTTTCGAGCGACCGCAAGCTGCAGCGCGCCCTCGAGAAGTGGCTGCCGAACTACATCAACTGGTGGACCGAGATGGGTCCCGAGGGCTTCCAGCAGAAGGACGTCTACCTGCGCACGGCGATCAGCGCCGACAGCGAGGGCTGGGCCCACTTCGACTACGTCAAGATGCCCGAGTACCGCTGGGGCATCTTCCTCGCGGATCCAGTCAAGGATCGCACCATCGCCTGCGGCGATGACTACGGCAAGCCGGTCTGGCAAGAGGTGCCCGGCGAGCACCGCAACACCCTGCGACGCATCATCGTGACCCAGGGCGACACCGAGCCGGCCAGCGTCGAGCAGCAGCGGCTCCTCGGCCAGACTTGCCCGAGCCTCTACGATCTGCGCAACCTGTTCCAGGTCAACGTCGAGGAAGGCCGCCACCTGTGGGCGATGGTCTACCTGCTGCACTCCTACTTCGGTCGCGACGGCCGCGAAGAGGCAGAAGCCTTGCTGGAGCGCCGCAGCGGAGACAGCGACAACCCGCGCATCCTCGGCGCGTTCAACGCGCCCTGCGACAACTGGCTGTCGTTCTTCATGTTCACGTTCTTCACGGACCGCGACGGCAAGTACCAGCTGCTCGCCCTGGCGGAGAGCGCCTTCGATCCGCTGAGCCGAACCACTCGCTTCATGCTCACCGAGGAGGCGCATCACATGTTCGTCGGTGAGACGGGCGTGCTCCGCATCATCCAGCGCACCTGTGAGCAGATGAAGGCGAACCCGGGCAAGGATCCCCGTGAGCTGGGCCTGATCGACCTGCCCACGATCCAGAAGGCGCTGAACTTCTGGTACTCGATCTCCCTCGATCTGTTTGGCGGCGAGGTGTCGAGCAACGCGGCCAGCTACTTCGCATCGGGCCTGAAGGGTCGCGCCAAGGAGGCGCAGTACGAGGACCACGTGTGCCTCGATCAGGTCTACGACATGGACAAGATCGAGAACGGCAAGCTGGGCAGCGAAGAGGTGCCCCTGCGCAACGCCATGAACGAGGTGCTGCGCACCGAGTACACCGAGGACTGCCAGCGCGGCGTCAACAAGTGGAACCGGATGATCGCCGAGCACGGCGTCGACTTCGAGCTGACGCTGCCGAGCCGACGCTTCAACCGCCAGATCGGGCTCTACGCCGGCCTTCACTTCAGCCCGGCGGGTGAGCTGATCAGCGCCGACCAGTGGGAAGCCAGGAAGAACGAGTGGCTGCCCAACGAAGCCGACCTGACTTACGTGAAGAGCCTGATGAACCGCGCCGTGACCGAGCCAGGCAAGATGGCGAACTGGATCGCGGCGCCGAAGCACGGCATCAAGGGCCGCCCCGTAGACTTCGAGTACGTCCGCCTCGACTGAACCCGATGTCGAAGCGGAGCTTCCACGCCGCGGGGATGTTCCCCGCGGCAATGCTTCTGGCGACGTCGTTGCTCTGCGCCGGTTGTGGAGGACAGGCGGCCGCCCCGCCGCCGTCGGCGGCGAGCCCGCTACTCGATCAGCCGCTGAAGACGATTGGTGGTCGAACCACGGCTGGAGAGCGCATCGACCTGGAGGCGCTCCAGGGCCGCATCGTGGTGGTGAAGTTCTTCGCGAAGTACTGCAGGCCCTGCGAGAAGACGCTGCCTGGCGCGGAGCGACTGCATCGAGGGAACCCCGACGTCGCCGTGATCGGCATCTCGGAGGACGAGTCCATCGCGGATCTAGACTACCTCGTGCGGAAGCACGGCCTGAGCTTTCCCATCGTGCTGGATCGCGGGAACGTGATCGCCGGGCGCTTTCGTGTCACCGCGCTCCCGGCCACCTTCGTCACGGACCAGGCAGGCAAGGTGGTCTGGGTCGGTGGCGAGAGACAAGCGGAGGCCGATCTGGAGCAGGTGATCGGCGAGATCCGCTCCGGCGCGCGCCCCGTCCGGTGAGGCTCCGCGCCAGCAGGCTACGCCAGGCCCCAGGGCGGACCGTCGCCCGACCTCAGGACTCCGCGGCTTCGCCGCTCGGCTCGCCCTTGTTCAGCGGGGCGAGGTCGGGATCCTTCGTCGCGTCGTAGTCCGAGTCGGGCTCGATGAAGATGCGCTTCATGTGGGGCAGCTTCGCGCGGATACGCTCCTCCACCGCGTCCGTGATCGCCTCGACCTCTTCCAGACTGCTTCCGCGTGGAAACTTTACCTTGAGCGCCAGGATGGCGGAGTCCGGGCCCAGGTGCAGACTCAAGAGCTGGGTCACCGCCTCCACACCTCGAGTCTTGCGCGTGATCTCCAGCGCCAGCTCCCGATCTCGAGGCGTGATGCCAGCGCCGATGATCAGGCCATGCGTCTTGTACGCGAGCACGATGCCCACGCTGCACAGCAAGAGACCGATCACCATCGACCCGATTCCGTCGGCCATCGTGCTCCCGGTCAGCCACGATGCAGCGACCGCTATCAGCGCGATGATCAGGCCGACGATGGCCGCAAAATCCTCGAGCAGCACCACCGGGATGATCGGATCACGACCTCCGAAGAGCGCCTCCGCCAGCGGTCGCCCGGCGCGCTGATGGTTGAACTCCTTCATCGCCACCAGGAAGCTCTTCCCTTCCAGGGCGATGGAGATGACGAGCACGATCACGGGCGCTGTCAGGGATCCTGGCTGGGAGTCGGCCTCCAGGAGCTTGTGGATGCCCTCGTACAACGCGTACACCCCACCCAGGAAGAACAGCATCAGCGAGACGATGAACGCCCAGAAGTACTGCTCGGCGGCCCTTCCCATGGGGAAACGCACGGGATCGCGCTTGGCGGCGAGCCCCATCCCGACGAGCAACAGCGCCTGGTTGCTCGTATCAGCTACGGAGTGTACGCCCTCGGCGACCATCGCCACGCTGCCTGACAGCCAGGCTGCCACGAACTTCGCGATCGCAATGCCGCCGTTGGCGAGCAGCGCCGCCATGACGACCTTCTTCGGATCTCCACCGCCACCAGCCATGGGCTCGCGAAGTTAGCAGACCTTTGCGCCCGGACTCTCGCGATTCGCGTCGCCAAGGCTCACTTCCCCCGAGCGCTTCGCCGTCGGCGGCAGCCTCAAAGGAGCGAGATGTGGACCCGCGCTCTCACGTTCTGAAAGAAGTTCTGCAGGGCGAGGGACAGCCGGCGGCTGATGTACCAGTTGCGCAGCAGTGGCTCGGCCTGCCGAAACGGCTGGCCCCGAAACGGCGTCTCTGCGCTGCGGTGCAGCGTCTCCAGCTCAGCCCTGCTGGGGCGCAGCATCGGGGTGATCATGCGGTCGATGTACAAGCTCGCGCGCGCCTGACGCCGAAAGATGCGCAGGAGCTCCGAAGCGCCCATGCCCTCGGCAGCCGCGGCGTCCCCGAGCGCCACCTCACCACCGACACGCTGCACCCAGGCCTTGCGCGACTGCTGAGCGCGGACCCTCAAATCGCGCTCGCTCGGCGGCCGGTCGATGCGGAGGGCGGCGAGTAGGGTCTCCGAGATGTGGCGCTCCAGCGCCGCGCGTAGATGCCGCTCGCGGTAGGGTAGCTTCGCCTGAGGTCGGAAGCCGCGATCACTCAAGGCCTCGAGCCGCGCCTCGAACGCCAGCTCGCGCTCGAAGATGAACTGCGGATTCTCGACGCCGCCGGTCTCCGCCGCGACGAAGCGCACCACGGCGCGATCGACCAGCACCGCGCGTTTGCTGTCCTTGTGGGGGATCCGAGCAGGCGCTGCGCCTGGCTTCTGGGAGCTGGGTTTGGGGGGGAGCGGAGCCGCGCGCGGCGCCTGGGTCGCAGCCGGGCCCTGAGCGCGCGCAACGCCCGGGGTGACGCTCGCCAGACACAGCACCGCGAACAGGACGCCGCGGCCATTTAGTGCCCCACGGAAACGCCGCCTCGAAGCAGATCGGGGGAGGGAACCAGCGCGCCTCACCCCCACCCTCAACGAACGCTGCTCGCTTCCTTCGAGCTGGGAGGCCCGGTTTCCTCGCCGTCTAGCTCTCCCGCGTCATCGACCGCGCCATCGGGACCATCGTGACGCTGGGCGTAGCTGCGGGCCACGCGTCGTGCGCGCACGAACTCGGCGAAGGTCAGCACCTTGTCCAGATCCCGGGAGCCCAGGGTCTCCGCCACTTCCTTCAGCTGCTTGCGTAGCGACTCGGCGTTGCGCACGCGACGTCCAGTGAGCTGCTCCTGAGAGATCGGGGCGGCTTCCTTGGGAGGCGAGCTCGGCGCGGCCGGCCGCGGCACTGCGCGCAACGCGTGAGCCGTCAACCAGGCTTCCATGAACACCCGCAAGCGCTCGCTGCGAAAGGCGAACCAGCGCTCCCGCTGGGGGCCGAAGGACATCAGCACGTCCTTGAAGCGGCGAAACGCTCCCTTGCCATCGATCGCGGCGGTCAGGCGGTCTCTGAGCTCCGCCTCATCGACCATGGGGATGAAGCGCTCCATCCAGCGGTACTGCTCCCGGGAACTCACGGGATCGATCCGCATGTAGCTCTCGTCTGCCGCGATGCGCGCGTGCATGTCGGGATCGGCGATGCCGTCCACCACGCGCAGCACCTCACCCGTCCCCAAGTGCAAATAGCTATGCACCTCGGGCGCGTTGTTTTCGAAGGCGTCTTCCAGCGCCTCCCAGTCTACGGGGACCTCTCGCAAGTCCGTTCGATTGCTCCCCTTGTCCTCGTTCGCCATCTGGCTTCCTCACCTCGAGAGCGACGTTGCTTTCGTCGTCGCTCCTGCATGAACGCTCTCGCATCGCTCGAGCATCGCGAGTCGACTCGTATTCGTGATCTCTCTGGGGTCCTGATACCTGATCGTCGATTGTGCGTTTTCTTTCAGCTCGCGCTCCGCGCGCGCCTCACGGCGTCATGCCAACCCTCGAGGCGGCGTTCCCGTTCCGGACCGTCAATCGTGACACGGAACTGGTCTTGAATCTTGACCATTTTCGCGGCCTCACGAGCATCTCTGAACAACCCAGCACCAATCCCCGCGAGCATCGCCGCCCCACGTGCCGTGGTCTCGAGATCGCTCGGTCGCTCGACGGTCAGCCCGGCCAGGTCGCTCTGGAGCTGCATCAGCAGGTCGTTCGCGGCGGCGCCGCCATCGACGCGCATCAAGCCAAGGGGTCGCTCCAGGTCGTCGCCCATGGCGCGAACCAGATCCGTGACCTCGAGGGCGATGGACTCCAGCGTCGCTCGGACCAGGTGCGCCCGGGTGGTCCCGCGAGTCAGTCCACAGATCAAGCCGCGCGCTCCAGGGTCCCAGTACGGAGCACCCAACCCAGCCAGCGCTGGCACGAAGTAGACGCCTCCGGAATCCTCGACACTTCGCGCCAGAGCCTCCGTTTCTTGCGCGCTCTGGATCAAGCCCAGGCCGTCCCGCAGCCACTGCACTGCCGCTCCAGCGATGAACGCACTGCCCTCCAGGGCGTAGACCACGTCGTCGCCGATCTGCCAGCCCAGGGTAGACAGCAAGCCGAAGCGGCTCCGCACGACCTGGCTTCCAGTGTTCATCACCACGAATGCGCCGGTCCCGTAGGTGCACTTGACCTGGCCTGGCTCGAGGCAAGCCTGTCCGAACAACGCCGCGTGCTGGTCACCCGCGATGCCCGAAATCGGGATTCCGTCCGGCAAGAAGCTGAGTCCTCGAGTCTCGGCCACGCTCCCTGCCGAGGGCACGATACGAGGCAAGCAAGCCTGTGGCACCCCCAGCAGTTCGCACTGCGTCGTGTCCCAGGCGCGCGCCTCCAGGTTCATCAGCAGCGTTCGACTCGCGTTGGTCACGTCGGTCACGTGGGGCGCCGACGCGTTGGCTCCAGCCAGCTTCCAGACCAGGAACGAGTCGATGGTGCCAAACGCGAGCTTGCCCGACTCTGCCTGAGCGCGGGCCGTGGAGATCTCGTCCAGCATCCAGGCGAGCTTGGTGCCCGAGAAGTAAGGATCGAGCACGAGCCCCGTGCGTTCGCGAACCGCCGCTTCGTGGCCCGCCGCCTTCAACCTGGCGCATCGGTCGGCGGTGCGGCGGTCTTGCCAGACGATCGCGCGATGCGCCTGAGCGCCGGTCTCGCGGTTCCAGAGCAGCGTGGTCTCCCGCTGGTTGGTGATCCCGATCGCGCCAATTTCATCGCCGACCACGCGTGCCGCGCGCATCGCCTCGCGCACCGCTCCTTCGACGCTCTGCCAGATCTCTTCGGCGTCGTGCTCGACCCAGCCTGGCTTGGGGAAGTGCTGCTGGAACTCCCGGTTCGCGCGGCCGAGCGTGTTGCCCTCCAGATCCATCACCAGCGCCGTCGACCCCGTGGTGCCCTGATCAATCGCCAAGATGTGTCGTGTCATCGCGGCCTGGAGCCTATCAAACCCCGCGCAGCGCGGAGCGGCTGACGAACCGAGGCGCGCGCGTCAGCGGGCCCGGAGCGGCACCCTCTCGCACTCTGGGGAAGCCCAGCTTCCGCGGTCGTTGGTGTTGGCATCTTATTTGTCGCGCCCCTCCACCTCGGCCGCCCACTGCGCTTGTAGGTCGGCGGGGGGCCGGGTAGCCTTGGACGCAATGGCGCGCCTCATCCTTGCGACCCCCGACGGCCAGCAGGTAGTCGAACTGCGCGCACACAACACGCTCGGTCGCCACCCCAGCAACTCCATCCAGCTCCTCGACAAGATCGTGTCGAAGGAACACTGCATCGTGGAGAAGCGCGGGGAGCAGTTCTGGCTTCGCGACCTGGGCAGCCTCAACGGCACCTACGTGAACGGCGAACGCGTCCAGGGCGAGCGCCAGCTGTTCCATGGTGATGACATCAGCCTGGGCTCCACCCGCGCCCGCTACGATGACGGGGCGGGCGTGTCGGATCCGCCGCGAGCAGCCGCAGAGCCGGTCGCGCCCGCGGCCTGGCAGCCAGCGATGAATCCAGGTCCACCGGCGATGCCCCTCGGGTCGACCAACCATCCGGCTTCCCAGGCTCAGCCCTCGCTGCCTGGCTCTGGCGTGCCGAGCATCCACAGCATGCAGACGCCCGCTGCGTCGATGCCCGGCCCTTCGCTGCCCGGCCAGGTGCTGAGTCAGGCGCCGAGCACGGCGAACCCCGTGGGTCTTCCGCCGATGAACCAGACCCGCGTCGACGTGAACGACGCGGCGCGAGCCATCGGCACCCAGATGGCAGCGACCCAGAAGGGCTTCCTGCCCTACGATCAGCTCGCGGGTAACCCGCAGCAGCTGGCTGCCGACTACGAGCGCCTGCGACTCTCCCACGAGCTCGGCCGTGAGATCGCCCTCGAGCGAGACCTGCCCACGCTGCTCAACAAGATCCTGATGAGCGTGTTCAAGTTCGTGCGCGCGGATCGCGGGGTCATTTTCCTCCGGGATCCAGCGGGCAAGCTGGTGCCCGGCGCCAGCCTGCGCCGCGATGGCACGGAGACGCCGATCACCGTGTCCAGCACGATCATGAACCACGTGATCAAGGAGCGCGCGACGGTCCTGACTCACGACGCGGCGATGGACTTCGCCGCCTCCAAGGGCAAGAGCATGATCCTCAACCGGATCAGCTCCGCCATCGTGGCCCCTCTGCTGCACAACGACGACATCCTCGGTGTGCTGTGGCTGGACAGCGAGACGCTGGCCCAGTTTCAGCAGAAGGACATGGAGATCGTCACCAGCATCGCCGCCCAGGCCGGGATGTTCATCGAGATCAACATCCTCGGACGCAAAATCCAGGAGGAAATCATCAATCGCGAGCGGTTCAGCCGCTTGCTCTCGCCGAACGTCGCCGAGCGGGTGATGAGCGGGGAGCTCGAGGTGAAGAAGGGCGGCTCGCTGCAGCAGTCGGTGACCGTCTTCAACTCCGACATCCGCGGCTTCACCCGGATGAGCGAGGGCGCTCAGCCGGAGAGCATCGTCGAGATGCTCAACGAGTACTTCGAGCTGATGGTCGAGACGCTGTTCAAATTCGACGGCACCCTCGACAAGTTCATGGGCGACGGCATCATGGCGCTCTGGGGCGCGCCGGTGTCGGCTCAGGACGACCCGATCCGCTGCGTGAGCTGCTCCCTCGAGATGATGGAAGTGCTCGGCAAGTTCAACCGTCAGCGCATGGCCGAGAACCAGCCTTCCCTTGCCATCGGCATCGGCATCCACACCGGTCCCCTGGTCGCGGGCTACATCGGCTCGTCCAAGGCGCTCAGCTACACCGTGATCGGCGACACCGCCAACACCAGCGCGCGCCTGTGTGGCGTCGCCGCAGGCGGCCAGATCCTCGTCAGCGAAGCGACCCTCGGCCTGCTGCGCAACCGCTTCCAGTACCAGGAGCTTCCGGCCGCGAACCTGAAGGGCAAGGAAAAGCCCTTCAAGATCTTCAACATCACCGGGCCCCAGGTGACGGCCCAGGTCCCCGCCAGTTACCAGAGCGGTGAGTAGCCAGCCCCGGTAGTTTCGGTCCACAGTCGAGCTCCTCCAGGCCGGATCCCCACGGCGCTCGGATTCAGCGTCCTCGGATTCAGCGTCCTCGGATCGTGGGGGTGAGACGCTCCGTGCTGCCCGTACCACGCTGGGGTGTGACACCAGTACCACACCAGCTAGCGCTTCCTAGCTCCGAGTTCCGTGCGGCAGCATTCTCGACTCGGCCCAGAACCTCGGATTTTCGCGCTTCTACGCGCTCTCGGCGCTGGCTGCACGGGGATCGAGCCACCTCCCTCCAACTGGCATGACCAGTGCACCAGGGCGAGCCATGCACACCTCCCGACTCACGGCGTTCGGCTTGCTCTTGGCTTCCTGCTCGCTCCCCGGCCTGGCGAGCGCGCAATCGAGCGACGGCTCCTGGGGTGCACTCCCCGACGCCGACGAAGCGCCGGCGGCCGGGGCGAGCGCTCCCAGCGCCCCTCCAGTCGTCGAGCCGGCACCCGTGACGCCTCCCCCCGCGACGCAAGCGACGCCAGCGCCCGTCGCCCCTCTCTCCAACTGCCGGGTCACCCCCTCCCCCGCCGTCGACCGCGGCACCGGTGTGACCATCGGTGGTCTCGTGTGCGATGCCTTGCGGTCTCAGATGGACGGAGTCGGCCCCGTCAGCGAGGGCTATCAGCCCGGCCTGCCCGGCTTCGATATCTCGATCCAGCGCCTGGGCCGCAAGGTCATCCTCAAGCTGCAGCGCGTCAACGCCTCCGGCAAGGTAGACCGCACGGAAACGCTGACCCTGAGCACCGTCGAAGAGGCCACCGAGGCCGCGCCCCGCCTGGCCGCGGCGATGAGCGAGGAGGTGAACATCAAGGACACCGCCCGCGTCGACAACCTGGTCGGCGAAGAAACCCGTCGCTACAAGAAGAAGCGCGGCGAGTCGCTGTTTGGCATGGGGATCGGCGCCCAGATGGCGGGCTCGGCGTTCGCCGGCAGCACGCTCCACCTGAGCTACCAGTACGAGACACCCGACTTCGCGCTCCTGGCCCGCGGTTCCGTCGGCGGGCTGGGTGACAACGAGGACGACGACTGGATGTACAACTACCTCTCGGTGGGTGGGCGCTACTTCTTCAGCAGCGAGAACATCTCGCCCTTCCTCGGCGGCGGTCTCAACATCTCCGGCATGAGCCAGGACAACTACTCGCTGGCAGGCGACGACGACTACCACTACGAGGGCAACGGCGGAGGGGCGTACGCAGAGGTCGGCGTCGAGGCGCTGCGCCTGCACCGAGCGCGCCTCGAGATCTCTATCCGTGTGGATCTACCGTTCTACTCCCTGAAGAACAAGTACGACTACTACGGGGCCAGCGAGAACACGGCCGAGGGCAGCAAGTACGTGGCTCCCGTATCGTTCAACGCGACGATGTTCTTCTGAGATCTCGAGGCAACGTTGGCTCCGAGCGGCGGACGCGCCCGCGAGCCGAGAGCGGCGCACGTCGAGTTGAAGCGCGCGGCTGCGTCCGTCATGAGGCGCGTCAAGCCAGGTTCAGCGGCTCGAAGCTCTCGCTCTCGGGATTGAGGAGCCACTCGGGGCGCCCGCGCTCCAGCGCGCAGATCTGCCCTGGGCGGAACGGCGGAAAGCCTGGACGGCTGCTCAGAAAGGCGCCGAGGGCGCTGATGCCGGGCTCGTGTCCGACCACGAGCACGCTGACGCCGAAGCGCGCCAGTTCCTGCGCAGACAGCCTCGGCGGATAACCCGGCGCGAGGCTCGGCAGCACCTGCACCCAGATCTCGCGGTCGCTCGCCTGCACCAGCTCTGCGGTCTGTACGGCGCGCACCAGCGGGCTCGTCACTATCGCGTCGCACTCCACACCGCGCTCTCGCAGCAGCTTGCCCATTCGCGTCGCGCGGGCTCGCCCCGCCTCACTCAAGTAGCGCTGCTCGTCAGTCAGTGAGTCGTCTGCGTTTACCGCCAGCGAGTGGCGCATCAAGAGAACTCGCACGCCGATCAGGGTCGTCGCCAGCCAGCGTCAGGTCAACGCCCTTCGAGATGCCGCCAGGCCTCGCTCGAATGCGCCACGGTGAGCTACGAGAGCGCCCTGTTTCGCAACGCTTTCGCGTTGACCAGCCCCCCCCTTGCGCCTAAGTTCCGCGCCTGTCAGACGCTCGTTCAGGCAGCCTCCTCGACGCCTACGGGGCAAGCCCGGCAGCTGGCGTCCCACGATGCTTGCGCCGCTCCGAACTCGGCGCCAGAACCCGCCACGGGCGCGGTCCTTGCAGGCAGCGACCACCGCCCGATCTCGCGGAAACGCTCACTCAACTCTAGGAGATGGAGTCATGTCGGTAAAAGTTGGCATCAATGGCTTCGGCCGCATTGGTCGCTGTGTCTTGCGCTCGCTGTACCAGCGCGGAATCAAGGACGTCGAGGTCGTTGGCATCAACGACCTGACCGATCCGAAGACGCTGGCTCATCTGCTCAAGTACGACTCGATTCATCGCACCTTCGACGCCGCTCCAGTCGGCGTGGGTGACCAGGGCATCACGGTCGGGGGCAAGGACATCCAGATCACCGCGATCAAGGACCCGAAGGAGATCCCCTGGAAGAGCCAGGGCGTCGACGTCGTGCTCGAGTGCACCGGGCTCTTCACCGACAAGACCAAGGCCATCGGCCACATCGAAGCCGGCGCGAACAAGGTGATCATCAGCGCCCCGGCCAAGAACCACGATCTGACCATCGTGATGGGCGTCAACCACGAGCAGTACGATGGCAACAAGCATCAGGTGATCAGCAACGGCAGCTGCACCACCAACTGTCTCGCCCCCGTGGCCAAGGTCCTGCTCGACAGCTTCGGCGTGGTGAGCGGCTTGATGACCACCGTCCACTCCTACACCAACGATCAGTCGCTGCTCGACTTGCCCCACCGCAAGGGCGATCTGCGGCGCGCCCGGGCCGCGGCGGTGAGCATGATCCCGACCAGCACCGGAGCCGCCAAGGCGGTGGCCGAGGTCATCCCTGCGCTCAAAGGCAAGTTCGACGGCCTGGCCGTGCGCGTGCCGACCATCGACGTCAGCCTGGTGGACCTCTCGGTGCAGACCGAGAAGGCGGTCACGGTGGAGAGCATCAACGCGGCGATGAAGGCCGCAGCCGAGGGGCCGCTGAAGGGCGTGCTGCAGTACACCGAGGAGGAGCTCGTCTCGAGCGACTTCATCGGCAACCCGCACTCCAGCATCTTCGACGCCACGGTGACGAAGACCCAGGGCGACAAGTTCGCCAAGGTGTTCTCCTGGTACGACAACGAGTGGGGCTTCGCCAACCGGATGATCGACCTGGCGCTGCTCGTGGCCAAGGGCTGAGCCCAGCGCTCGCAGCCGCAGACCGCGTATCCGCAAGGCAATACTTCTCCGAGGAAGCAGCATGGCGTACCTGGACGGGATCAAGTCGATCGAGGAGCTGAAGCTCGAGAACCAGCGCGTGTTCATTCGCGTGGACTTCAACGTGCCGCTCGACAAGCAGCAGCAGATCACCGACGACGAGCGCATCCGCGCGGCGATCCCCACCATTCAGCACGCAGTCGAGACGGGGGCCAAGGTGATCCTGGCCTCCCACCTCGGGCGCCCCAAGGGGAAGGTGAACCCGGAGTACAGCCTGGAGCCCTGCGGCGCGCGCCTGGCAGAGCTGATGAAGGTCGAGGTGCACATGCCCGATGACTGCATCGGAGATGCTCCGCGCAAGGTGATCCAGGATCTGCGAGCTGGCCAGGTGTGCCTGCTGGAGAACCTTCGTTTCCACGCGGAAGAGGAAGCGAACGACGAGGGCTTCGTCAAGGAGCTGGGCGACCTGTGTGACGTCTACGTCAGCGACGCCTTCGGCGCCGTGCACCGTGCGCACGCTTCCACCGCGGGGCTGCCGCGCATCAAGTCCGAGCGCGGCATGGGCTTCCTGGTGAAGCGCGAGATCGCCTCCCTGGCGCGCGTCGTCGACTCCCCAGCCCGCCCCTTCGTGGCAGTGCTGGGCGGTGCAAAGGTCGCCGACAAGATCGAGGTCATCGAGAGCCTGATGCAGAAGTGCGACGCGATCTGCATCGGCGGCGCGATGGCGAACACGCTGCTCGCGGCGCAGGGCCACAAGCTCCAGGCGTCTCGCGTGGAGACCGACTGGCTGGCGCGCGGGCGCACGCTGCTCGAGCAGGCGCGGGATCGCAAGGTGGACATCTTGCTCCCGAAGGACGTGGTCGTCGCCACCTCGCTGGAGGCGCAGAGCGGCAAGACCGTCGACGTTTCTGATATCCCCGCGGATCATATGGCCCTGGACGTGGGCCCGGAGACGCTCGAGCTGTTCGGGGCGCGCATCGCCAGGGCTCAGACCATCTTCTGGAACGGCCCCATGGGCCTGTTCGAGAACCCGGCATTTTCCGCAGGGACTCAAGGCATCGCGCAGCGCGTGGCGGACTCCTCGGCGTTCTCGGTGGTGGGCGGCGGCGACAGCGCCGCTGCAGTGCGCCAGGCCGGCCCGGAGCTAGCCGAGAAGATCGATCACATCTCCACTGGCGGCGGCGCCTCGCTGGAGCTCATAGAAGGCAAGAAGCTGCCGGGCATCGAAGCCCTGCGGAGCGGGGGTTGAGTATGACCAGGCGCGTGCCGCTGATCGCGGGCAACTGGAAGATGTTTCATGGCGGCCGCACGGGCTGCGATCTGGCCATCGATATCCTGCGCGGGCTGCGCTCCGCGGATCTGCCCGCGGGGACGGCCGACGTGGTGATGGCTCCCCCGTTCACGGCGCTGGCCGCCGTTGCCGCCACCGTCGAGGAGGGGCGCGCCGGCCTGAAGCTCAGCGTTGAAATTTCCGCACAGAATCTTCATCCGAAGTCCGAGGGCGCGTTCACCGGAGAGGTCAGCGCGCCAATGCTGCTCGACGCTGGCTGCAAGTGGGTGATCATCGGCCACTCCGAGCGGCGTCAGCTGTTCGGTGAGACGGACGCCGGCGTCGCCGAGAAGACGCAGGCTGCCCTGGACGCGGGGCTTCGCCCCATCGTCTGCGTGGGCGAGACGCTGGAGGAGCGAGAGGCGGGTCAGACGCTGGCGGTGGTCCAGCGACAGGTTGGCGCGTTCGCCAGCCTGCTGACGACGGACATCGGAGTGGGCGCCATCGCTTACGAACCGGTCTGGGCGATTGGCACCGGTCGCGTCGCGGGTCCCGAACAAGCCCAGGAAGTCCACGCCGCAATCCGCGCACAACTTACGGGAATCTCTAAGGAATTGGCCGAAGGCACGCGCATCCTCTACGGTGGCAGCGTGAAGCCCGACAACGCCGCGGGGCTTTTGGCTTGCGAGGACGTGGATGGCGCTCTAGTTGGAGGCGCCTCGCTCAAAGCCGAATCGTTTCTGGGCATCTTGCGCGCCCTCTGACCCGCGCGAGCAAGGCTCACTCGATTCAGGCCCCGGGCCCCTCACTGGAAGCTCTCGGATGCTCGAGTGCTCGAGCCTCGTCGCTAGCACCCCATCCCTCACATCAAAGCGAAATAAGAGCCACGCATGCTCAAGTTCCTCGAGACTCCACTCACCGTCGTTCACGTCTTTGCCTGTCTGCTTCTGATCCTCGTGATCCTGGTCCAGCCTGGCAAGTCGGGCGGGCTCGGAGCAGCGTTCGGCGGCGCGGGTGCGCAGCAAGTCTTCGGCGGCCGTGGAGCGGGCAACCTGCTCAGCCGCGTGACCTGGATCACGATGTGCGTGTTCTTCGGAACCAGCATCAGCCTGGCGTACATGTCGAGCTCCGGCGACACCTCGCTCGAGGCGCATGCCGCTCCCGCAGAGCCTGCAGCGAGCGCCGCCGCGACCGGCGAGGACAAGCCGAAGGAAGACGAAGCGAAGGACCAAGAGCCGGAGGACGAGGCGCCCGCTCCCGCCGAGACGGCTCCGGCTGCGCCTGCAGAGAGCGCGGAGTCGCCCGCAGGCGACGACGCGAAGCCCGCCGAGGAAGAGCCCGCGGACGAGGCGGCGCCCGCTGAGAAGCCGAAGGCCCCGAAGGCGCCCAAGGCTCCCAAACCGAAGGCTCCTGCACCGGAAGCTCCCGCCGCACCCGCCGGCTCCAACTGAGCCCTGATGAGGCCCAGCGCGCGCTGGCTGCCGCTCGGCGTGGCGTCGTTCGCCAAGCTGGCGTTCGGCTTCGGAGCGCTGGCGGAGGGCTTCCACGGCGTCAGCGACGACGACTTCGCGCGGGTGTTCATCGCGCAGGGCTTCGCCGCGGCCCCGTCGCTGGATCCTAGCGGAACCAGCTGGCTGCCATTGCCCTTCTGGGTCACCGGCAGCGCCATGCTGGCCTTTGGCAAGAGCTTGCTGGTGGCGCGCCTGGTGGCCGTGGTGGCTGGCCTGCTCAGCACCGCGCTCCTCTACTTCGCCGCGCGCTGGCTCGGCCTGCAGCCGTGGCGAGCGAGTTTCGCCGCGCTGCTCGGCACGGTGTTCCCCTACGCCACCTACCTGGGGGTAGCGACGGTGCCGGAGTCGCTGTGCGCCGCCAGCATCGTCGCAGGCTGCGTCGCAGCAAGCGGCAAGCCGAGCTTGCGGGCGCTGGGCGCCGCGCTGCTGTTCACGGCGTGCCTGAGTCGCTACGAGGCCTGGCCGGTCGCCCTCGGGTACGCGCTCCTGGCCGCTCGGGACGCGCTGCGCCAAGAGCGCGAGAGTGGCAACACGAGGCGCCGACTCACGCTGCTTGGAGCCGCCGGACTGGCGCTGGCCGGACCCGCCTGGTGGATGTCGCACGGTCAGCAAGTCCACGGTAGCCCCACCTTCTTCGTGGATCGAGTGGCCGCGTACCGACGCGCGGTCGGTGCCGCCCCGGAGTCGCTTTGGGCACGGCTCAGCGGCTACCCCATCGGCTACTTGCGCGGAGAGCCAGAGCTGGTGCTGCTGACCTTCGTTGTTTCCGCGTGGTTCCTGTTTCTGTACTGGCGCCAAGCAGGGACTTCGGGGGTGAGGAGCGCCGTCCCTGAGTCGTGGCGACGGTGCGGGGCGTTGCTTCTGCTGATGCTCCTCAGCCTGATCTACGGCGACCTGCGTGACGGCGCTCCGACGCACCACTCGGAGCGCGCCGTGCTGGCGCTGTGGATGTTCACGGCGCTGGTGCTGGTTCGCGCTCTGGAGCTCCTCGGCGGCCGCGTCTCGAGGAACCGTGTGATCCTGGTGGCGCTCGCCTGCATCGCCCTCGGCCAGTTCATCCTGCGCCCCTGGTACTCGCGCCGTGACTCGTTCATCGACCGCCGGGCCGCCATCGCTACCGGAGCCGCAGCGAGAGCACGCGGCGCCCCCAAGCTCGCAGTCGCCACGGAGGACTTCGGCTTCTACGCCGTGTGCGTCGGCTTCGAAGCTCCGAACGCCTGCATCAGCCTGCGCGACAACGACCCACGAAGAGCGCTGAAGGAGGACCCGCTGGGCTCCTCAGTTGCCCTACGGAAATCACTCGACACGACGAACTCCCGCTGGCTGGCGGTGCCTGCGAAGTACCGCGACCTCGCATCGCAAATCGGGGAAGCCCGGTTCGCGAATCAGCGCTGGGTGCTGGTCGAAGTGGGTCAGTGAGACCACGTCACGAGCAGCTCTCGCGGTGAGCATCCCACGAAGACTCAGCTCGGTTCTGGCGCGCCACGATCAGCTGGGGTGCGATCGAGGGACAGGAAGTGCACGGCGCCGAACAGCATCAGGAGCGGGAGGTCCGAGTTCCCGTCACGACCGGACTTGCGCAGGATGGGCAGGAACGCGAAGCACTCGAGCGCATGGATGCCGACCAGCGTGGGCGCGATCCAGCGCTGGCCAGCCAGGGCCGGGACGAACCAGGCGGCGACCCCGAGCCCCCAGGCGGCGAGTACGGCGCCGCGAGCCAGGTGCAGCGGCGCGCCTTTGAGTACGAACATGCTCCAAGCCTACGCCACGGAGAGCCTCTCCGGGGGTTGTCCATGCGCGCCTTTCGTCAGCGCACGCTGCCGCGAATCGCCACGAAGCCGCAGCAATCCGCCTTGACCGGCGGGCCGGGAGGCTCGACACGCGAGGCAAAATCTCGCACGCTGAAGCGCATGAAGTGGATGCGGGTTCTGACGTTGGCGGCGGTGGTCTGTGCTGGTCTGGGGCTCAGCGCCCGTGCATCGGCTACCACCGAGATCAAGATCGCAACCCTCGCCCCCAAGAACTCCGCGTGGGGGAAGTTCTTCGTCAAGCTGGACAAGAAGATCCGCCAGAAGACCGGCGGCGAAGTCGGGCTGCGCGTCTACTACAACGGCGTCCAGGGCGATGAGGGCGCGATGGTGTCGAAGCTCAAGACCGGGCAGATCGACGCTGCAGCGCTCACCTCGGTCGGACTCTCGCGCATCTACAAGAACGTGATGGTGCTGCAGCTGCCCGGTGTGCTCGACAGCTGGAAGCTCCTGGACAAGGCGCGCAAGCAGATGCGCAAGGAGCTCGAGGGGGGCTTCGAGAAGGAGGGCTTCACGGTGGTCGGCTGGGGAGACCTGGGGCGCGTGCGCTTGATGTCCAAGGGCTTTGCCGTGCGGAAGCCGTCAGACATGCAGGGTAAGAAGCCGGTCGCCTGGCGCGACGAGCCGATGGCTCCGGTGATCTACGGCTTGATCGGTCAAGTCACGCCGACTCCCCTGGGGCCCACCGAGGTGCTCCCGAACCTGCGCTCGGGCGCGGTGAACGTGATCAGCGCACCTCCCCTGGCTGCGGAGCAGCTGCAGTGGACGCCTCAGCTCGATCACATCGGCGCGGACTCCACGGTCTGCGCGATCGGCGGCACCGTCATCCGCACCAAGACGCTGGAGAAGCTGCCCGAAGACACGCGCAAGCTGGTGCTGAAGCTACAGCGCAAGTACGGCAAGCGCGGCGCCAAGAAGATCCGCAAGCTGGACGACGCGGCCTATGCGCGGCTCGCCAGGAAGATGACCGTGGTGAAGCTCACCCAGGCCGAGCGCAGCGAGTGGGAGAAGCTGCTGCGCAAGGCCGTCACCAAGCTCGGCCAGGGAACTTTCCCCAAGGAACTGGTCGACAAGGTCGTGAAGATCTCCGGCAAGAAGTGAGCTCGAGCACGCAGCGGGTCAAGCCGGCTACTCGACCTGGGGTTCGTCGGAGTCGGCCTCGGGGATGTCCTCGGGCGGCTCGTCCTGGGAGGCTGCCTTGCTCATCACCTCGTCCGGCAGGGCGGAGTTCGGCTGCGGGGGGGCGTTCGAGGGCACCGGCGGTGGGACGTGACCTCGAGGATCACCGAGCCAGCGCGTCCGCAGGTGGGTGACGGTATCCCACAGCTCGCTGCCCGCCTGGCTCGCGGCCTGGGTGCCGAGGATGGCTTTCGCGTGTTCGAGGCCCGTGTGCTCACCGAGCGGCACGTAGGTGAAGCCGAGCACCGCGAACAGCAGCACCACGGCTTCCACACTCCGGCGTCCCAGGCTGCCGACCATCGGCGGCATGCTAGCCAGCCCGCTGCGCATTGGGCGACTAATTGGCTCAACCGAGGCGGGCGCAGGGTTGGGGGTGAGGTCTGCTCTAGGGCTGACGAATGCGGTGAATGACGCTGGCCTCCCCGACGCCGGGAGCCGGTTGGTCGCGCACCACGAACACGTCGAGGGAGCTCGGCGTGAGCGATGTCTGGAAGGTGCAGCTCGTCTGCGGCGCCACGAACGGCGTGAGCACGTTGAGCCCGACTGCGTCACCGGGAGCGCGATTGTGGAGCAACTGCCCCGTGACCTCCGTCAGGCTCGTCAGCGGCAGGAGCCCGCTCTGAGTGAGGAACTGGTCCATCTCACCGGTGCCACCGCTGAGGGTGATGACGACGCCCCCTCCCCGAGTGAAGGAGTCGATGGACGCCTGGAGCGTCGCGCCCGCCGTCGCGAGCTCCCCGGTCGGCGCCGTTGTCTGATCGTAGACCAGCAACACCTGCGCGGTGGCGACGTTCAGCTGCGACGGCAGCTGCGTGTAGTCGCTGACGCTGGTCAGCGTGAGCGCGCGCCCCGAGTTGGTCTGCGCGTCCGCCACGACCTGTGCGACGTCGTTCTTGTGGGCGGCGGTCGCGTACTGGTCCCAGCCGAGCACCGTCACACCGCTGAATCCCGGAGGCAACGTCACCGCGTTCGTGAACAGCAGCTGCTGCATCGAGTCCGTGGGGTGAACGTCCAGGTCCATGCACATCGCGATCACGTGACCCACGCGTGAGCCGACGCAGGCCCCGGCTTGGCAAACTCGGGTCACGCAGCGCTTGCCGCAGGCGCCACAGTTGTCGGGGTCCGTCTGCCTGTCGACACAGGTACCGCTGCAGTCGTCCAGCGGCGGCGAACACAGCGGAACGCAGGCGAAGCCACCGTCGACGGCGGCGCACACGGGCTCCGCGGTCGTGCAGGAGGTGAAGCAGTCACCGCAGCGCGCTGGTGTGTCGAAGGGAGGCACACAGGCGTCGGCCGCATCGGGAGCAGCATCGCTCGCGTCGGTCGAGGCATCGCTCGCGTCGGTCGAGGCGTCGCTCGCGTCAGTCGAGGCATCGCTCGCGTCCGTCGAAGCATCGCTCGCGTCGGTCGAAGCGTCAGTCGAGGCATCGCCACCACCATCGGCCGCTGCGTCGGTGCCGCCATCCGCTGCGGCGTCGCTACCCCCGTCGAGGCTGGCGTCGCTGCCACCATCGACGCTGGCGTCGGCTCCGCAGACGCCAGCGACACACTGCACTCCCGAAGCACAGGCGTTTCCGCAGGAGCCGCAGTTCGCTGCATCGGAGCCGAGGTCGAGGCACTCTCCGTTGCACTCGGTGAGCCCGCCCCGACAATCGCCACCGACGATACCCGAAGAGCTACAGGCAAGCGGCAGCGCCGCCGCGAGCGTGCATGCGAGGAACAGATGCCGAAGGAACCGGAGGTTGCGTGCGGTGTTCACTTCGCACCTCCCTTGGGCGCCTGCGCTTCGTCGTCGGGGCCGTCTTCCGGCAGCTTCGAGTCGTCATCGCTCGGCGGCACCGGCGCAGGAGCTGGCGCTGGCTTCGCGCCTGCGCTCCCTGGCTCTCCCCCGCTGCGCTGCACCACCTTGCGCTCCCGCGTCACCTTGAACTCCACCCGTCGATTCATGAACCAAGCATGCTCGGAGCGCTTGTCCACCAAGGGGCGCTCGGAGCCGAAACCGATGGCGTTCATGCGCTCCTTCGCGACGCCGTGCTTCACCAAGAACTCCATGACGGAGTTCGCGCGGTCCTGGCTGAGGCGCTTGTTGAAGGCGTCGCTGCCGCGGGCGTCGGTGTGCCCTTGCACCTCGATGTGGCTGTACTCGGGGTGCTCGAGGATCAGCTTCGCCAGGCGCTCGAGCAGCGGGTAGCTGACGACGCGGATGATGTGACTGTTGGTGCGGAAGTGCACGCGGTCGTCGAGCACGATGCGGTCGCCGACGACGCGGATCTGTTCCGAGTCGGGGCAGCCGTCGTGGTCGGCATAGCCGTTCTTCGTCTCCGGCTCGTTGGGGCACAGATCTTCGTTGTCTGCGATGCCGTCCTGATCGTTGTCGAGGTCGGGACAGCCGTCTTCGTCCTCGAAGTCGTCCTTGTCCTCGGGCTCATCAGGGCACTCGTCCTTGACGTCGAGGATGCCGTCCTTGTCGTTGTCGGTGTCGGGGCAGCCGTCAGTGTCCTGGAAGCCGTCCTGATCCTCGGGGATCAGCGGACAGTTGTCTGCGCCGTCCAGCACGCCGTCCCTGTCGTTGTCTGGCTCTGGGCAACCGTCCCAGTCCTCGAAATCGTCCTTGTCCTCGGGGTCGTCGGGGCACTTGTCCCGAGGGTCGAGGATGCCGTCTCGGTCCCGATCGCCGGGTCCCTTCGGGGCGTCGCCGAACACCAGCTCCAGGTGGAGCCCGACGAACGGCACTCGCGCATCCGACGGTCGCAGCTCGTCGTCCGGCTGGAACACGTGGGTGTAGCCGAACACTGGACCCACGCCGACACGGCCGGACACCGCGCTGAAGTCGTAGCCCAGCTGTGCGTCAGCTGCAGGCCGCGCCACGCCGCCGGTGAAGGCTGCTTCACCATGCAGAGCGAACCACAGCCCCCCAGGAGACACTGTCTCGACTCCGCGCGCACCAAACGGATGAAGACGCACGCCGAGGCCAACCAATGTCGCGCTGCTGGCTCCCAGAGGCTCGAGCGTCGAGTCCTCGGGAGGATCGCCCTCGCTCAGGTAGATGGTCCCCAGCTGAAACTCGACCCCAAGGAAGCTGACGACGCCGAGCTCTGCACCCAGCAGCCCGGTCGCTCCGAGCCCCAGCTCACGCTGCTGGTGACCTCCGAGCGCCTTGCTCAGACCCGCCGCCCCGTGAGCACGCACCGGCTCCGCCGACGCCCCGCTGCTCAGCAGCAGGGCGACACACGACGTGCAGAAGGCGACGAGCAGGCGGGACACGTGTTTCTCCAAATTAACGTGGTACCAGATCGGCCAGGCTTCAGAAGTCTTAATGGCTTCGGGTGCCAGGCCGACCGCGCACGACGCGTGTGCCGGTATTTCCTGCTGATCCGGAAGGACCTAATTTATCGGCTACTTGGCGGGCGGACTGCCTCTGAGTGACAGCTCGGGCGGCCGTGGCTCGTTGGGGTGCTCGTTGTAGAAGGCCTCGAGGCTCTCCTGGCTGATGCGCACGGCGACCAGCCCGTCGCGTTCGATCTTCGCCTGGCAGCCGAGGCGTGACGTCATGCGCACGTCGAACGCCTTGTCGAGGATGTCCTCCTCGTCTTCTTCCGCCTCGCTCAGCAAGTTCGCGCCCTCTTCCACGTACACGTGACAGGTGGAGCAAGCGCACACGCCACCACAAGCGTCGCCCTCGGGCGCATGAACCTGTTTCGAAGCCTGCAGGATGCTGGTGCCGACGGGCACTTCCACCTCCAGGTCCTGATCGATGAATCGCACCTTTGCCATGTGTCGTTAGCCCTTGGGCTCCTCCAAGCTGACTGCCACGCCGCCTCGCGCCTGCTCTTGCGCGCGCGCCTGCTCCCTGGCCTTTGCCGCGCTCTCCTCGAGGTGAGCTTCGATGCCGCGGGCCTTCTCCACGCGCTTCTCCACGTCCCCCACCTGCTTCCCGAGCGTTGCCGCACGGATCGCTCGATCCATGCGACGCCCGGCCCAGTCGTGGGTCACGTCTTCCAGGCTGTCGATGGCGAGCTGGATCGAGCTCGCCTTCTTGGCGCTCCCGATCGCCTGCTCGAGATCGTCCACCGCCTGCTGAACCTTGGCTCGTTCCGCGTCGCTCAGTAGATCGACGTCGGAGTCGAGCGCCTTCTGGGTCGCGTGGAGGATGCGCTGACCTTCGACCCGCGCGTCCGCCAGGCGCCGTGCCTCCAGATCCTCTTCTCCGTGATCGAGCGCATCGAGCAGCATGTCTTCCACCTGCTCGTCGGTGAGACCGTAGCTCGGCTTCACCTCCACGGTCTGCTCGATGCCGGTGGTCAGCTCCTGGGCGTGCACCTCGAGCAGGCCGTCGGCGTCGACGTGAAACTCCACCTCCAGGCGCGCCATCCCGGCGGGCATCGGCGGGATCCCCTTCAAGGTGAAGCGCGCCAGCGAGCGACAGTCCTCCGCCAGCTCGCGCTCGCCCTGCACCACGTGCACTTCGAAGCCCGTCTGATTGTCGGCGAAGGTGGTGAAGGTGCTGCGCGCCCCCACTGGAATGGTGGTGTTGCGCGGCAGGATCTTGTCGACGCCGCCCCCCATCGTCTCGATCCCCAGGGAAAGGGGCAACACGTCGAGCAGGAGCACCTCGTCGCTGGCGTTGGCGAGCAGGTCCGCCTGCACGGCCGCGCCGTAGGCCACCACCAGGTCGGGGTCGATGTCGCCGAGAGGCTCCTTGTGGAACACTTCAGCGACGAACTGCTTCACCCTTGGCACCCGCGTGGAGCCGCCGACCAGGATCACTCCGTCGACCTCGTGCGCCTCGAGCGAAGCGTCGCGCAGCGCGCGGCGGCAGCTCCTGCCCGTGCGCACCAGGAGCGGGTCGATCAGCTGTTCGAAATGCGCTCGGGTCACGCGATGCTCGGTGCTCTCGCCGCCCTTCCTGGGCAGCTCCAGCAGCACCTCGTCGCGCTCCGTCAGCGCGTGCTTGGCCTTGCGCGCGGTCTCCAGCGCGAGGCTCACGATCTCCAGTGGCGCCGTGGTGTTTCCCTCGGGATCCAGCTCGAAGCCCATGGCCGGGAGCAGCTCGTGCGCCAGCGCCCGGTCCATGTCGTCACCCCCGAGCGCGCTGTCACCGCCGGTGCTCATGACCTGGAAGATGCCGTCTTCGAGGCGCAGGATCGTCACGTCGAAGGTGCCGCCGCCCAGGTCGAACACCGCGAACACGCCGTTCTGCTGCTTCTCGAGACCATAGGCCAGGGCCGCGGCGGTGGGCTCGTTCAGGAGCCTCAACACCTCGAGCCCGGCGAGCTTCCCGGCGTCCTTCGTCGCCTGGCGCTGAGCGTCGTCGAAATACGCCGGCACCGTGATCACCGCGCCGCCGACCGCGTTCAGCTGCTCGACGGCGCTCTGCTTGAGGCTCCTCAGGATCTCCGCGCTGACCTCGACCGGCGTGCGGCTGCCGTCGCTGCCCAGATCGAAGCGCACGACGCGGCCCTCGGCTTCGCTCTCCGGTGCCTTGAATCGATAGGCACCGAGGGTCTTCGTCTGTGGGTCGTCCGCCGCCCGCCCCATGAAGCGCTTGACGCTGATGATGGTCCGCTCGGGGTCTCGCGTCGCGTAGCTCGCGGCGTTGCGCCCGACGACGACGTTTCCCCGCGGACCATAGTGGACCACGCTGGGCAAGAGCGCCGTGCCGTCGCAGTTGACCAGCGCGACCGGCCGCCCATCGCGCACGTGAGCGACCACGGAGTTGGTGGTCCCCAGATCGATGCCGATGGCCTTGGGCGGCGCCTTGGGGTCGAAGATGTCCAGTAGCATTACTCTAGCTCGTCCAGTATGGCGCTCGCCTCATCGAGGAAGCGCCGGAAGTAGCGCAGCTTGCCCAGCTCCCTGAGCAGCTGTTCGCGGTCGGTCTCGCTGACCTTTCCTGGCGCCTCGCCCCCTGATCCCGCCGCAGCTGATCCCGCGCCTGGTTCGGTCCTCGGGGGGGAGAGAGCGGCGAACCGACGGGTCAGCTCCGTCAGCACCTCGCGCTGCCGCGCGGTAATAGATACCGCGAGCTTCTCGACCTGGTCCAGGTCCTTCGCGCGGCGCGCGTCACCCAGGGCCTCTCGCTGCTCCATCATCTCCATCAGCAGCATCGGATCCGCCTTGGGTTCCGTGGCTTCACTGCGCTCGATGCCCAGCACCTCACACAGCGCCTCGGCGCGCTGGATCGGATCCCTGAGCTTGCGCCAGGCCTCGTTCACCTCGATGGCCTTGCCGAGAGCCTGGCGGCGCTCACCGGCAGGTGCCCCGACGTAGCGATCCGGGTGCAGCACCCTGGACAGGTCACGGTGACGCGCCTCGAGCGCCTTCAGGTCGAGATCGAAGCTCGGCGCGATGTCGAAAATCTGGAAGGGGTTCATGGTGTAAAGACGCCCCGATTCCCTGAGGAACCGAGGCGACCATCCAGCGGATTCTCGGGCTTGGTTCAGCGAACCGTGAAGGAGTGCCCACAGCCGCAGCGCGAGGCCTCTTGAGGATTCTTGAACTTGAAGCCCTGGAACATGAGCGTGCGCTCGTAGTCGAGCACGGAGCCCATCAGGTAGATCATGCTCTTCTTGTCGACGTAGAAGCGCACGCCGTCGACCTCCAGCACGCGATCGCGGTCGCGCGGAGGATCGTCGGAGAACTCGATCACGTAGCTGAAGCCGGAGCAGCCTCCGCCCTTGATGCCGAGACGGATGGCAGCGTCCGGAGTCCCGCGCGTTGCGAGCTTCTGCCGGGCGAAGTCAGCGGCTTCGCTGGTGATGGTCAAGGCGCGAGACAGGTCAGGCTGTGAAGCCTGAGGCGCGGTCTCTGGACCACCCGAGGTGGCGACTGCAGCTTCCGTCATGGTCAGCTCTCGAGCGCTGCCTTCTGGGCGCGCTTCTTCTTGAAGTCCTCGATGGCGCTCTTGATGGCGTCCTCCGCCAGCACCGAGCAGTGGATCTTCACCGGGGGCAGGTTCAGCTCCTCGGCGATCTGGCTGTTCTTCAGCGCGTAGGCCTCATCGATGGTCTTGCCCTTGATCCACTCGGTGGCCAGGGAGGAAGACGCGATGGCCGAGCCGCAGCCGAAGGTCTTGAACTTGGCGTCTTCGATCACGCCGTCGTCGCTGACCTGGATCTGCAGGCGCATCACGTCACCGCAGGCGGGCGCGCCGACCAGGCCGGTGCCGACGTTCTCGTTCTCCTTGTCGAGGGTGCCGACGTTGCGGGGGTTCTCGTAGTGGTCGATGACTTTGTCGCTGTATGCCATGGCTGAATCCTCCGAATCCGCTTTGCTGCTGCTCGAGTGATCGGGCGATCAGTGCGCGGTCCATTCAATCGATTTGATGTCGATGCCTTCCTTGTGCATCTCGTAGAGCGGAGACATGTCGCGCAGCTTCCTGACCTTGCTGATCACGAGGTCGGCGACGTAGTCCACTTCTTCTTCCGTGTTGAAACGCCCGAGGCCGAAGCGAATCGACGAGTGAGCGAGCTCCTCGTCCAGCCCCATCGAGCGCAGGACGTAGCTCGGCTCGAGGCTGGCGCTGGTGCAGGCCGAGCCGCTGGAGACGGCGACATCCTTGATCGCCATCATCAACCCCTCGCCCTCCACGAAGGCGAAGGAGAGGTTCAAGTTGCCGCACAGGCGCTGCTCCGGGTGCCCGTTGAGCACGGTCTCATCCAGGGCGTCGGTGAGCTTCTTGTGCAGGCGATCGCGCAGCGCCTTGATGCGCACGGCCTCCTCGGCGCCCTCCTCCATCAGGATCTTGCAGGCCTTCGCGAAGCCCACGATGCCGGGCACGTTGAGCGTGCCGGAGCGCATCCCACGCTCGTGGCCACCGCCGTCCATCTCCGCGACCAGACGCACGCGCGGCTTGCTGCGCCTCACGTACAGCGCGCCGCAGCCCTTGGGGCCATAGATCTTGTGCGCGGTGATGCTCGCCAGGTCGACGTTCATCTCCTGCACGTCGAAGGGCGTCTTGCCCAGGCCCTGCACGGCGTCGCAGTGGAGGAGCACGCCCTTCTCACGGGTGATCTTGCCGATGTCCGCGATGCGCTGGATGGTGCCGACCTCGTTGTTGGCGAGCATGATGCTGACCAGGATGGTCTTGTCGGTCATTGCCGCGCGGATTGCCTCGGGATCGACGATGCCGTCGGGGCCGGCGGGCACGTACGTCACCTCGAAGCCCTCCTTCTGGAGGCGCTTGCAGCTGTCGAGCACGGCCTTGTGCTCGATGGTGCTGGTGATGATGTGGTTGCCCTTGGACTCGTAGTAGTGAGCCACGCCCTTGATGGCGAGGTTGTCGCTCTCGGTCGCGCCGGAGGTGAAGACGATCTCCTTGCCGCTCGATGCGCCGATCATCTTCGCGATGGTCTCGCGCGCGTCGTCCACGGCGGCCTCCGCCGTCCAGCCGTAGGCGTGGGTGCGGCTCGCGGCGTTGCCGAAGGTCTCCAAGAAGTACGGCTTCATGGCGTCGAACACGCGCGGGTCCATGGGAGTCGTCGCGTGATTGTCCATGTAGATGGGGAACTTGAGGGCCATGCTTGCTTCTCGAATCGTCAGCTCAGGTGAAGGCCCGCGACGAGATCCGGCGCTTCGGGCGCCTCGGGATGTCGCTCACAGGCGGTACAGGAATGGACCGGCAACGCAGGTTCGCACGCCGAGTCACAGGTGTTGAGGTAGAGCAGGCTCGCCTGGAGCTCGGACTCCAGCGTGCGCAGCTCACGGATCTTCTCGCGGGTCTCCGCCAGCTTGTCGACGTAGACCTGACGCAGCTTCGTCGCGCTTAGCCGCGCGGAATCAGCGTCTTCGTGTTCACGCACCAGCTCCTGGATCTGGCTCAGGCTCAGGCCGAGGTTCTGCAGCTTGATGATCCAGCGCGTGCGCTGGAGCATGTCCGGCGCGAACAGCCGGTAGCGCCCCTTCTCACTGCGCTCATGGGCATGAATCAGCCCCATGTCCTCGTAGAGGTGGATGGCGCGCACCGTCTTGCCAACGGCCTTGGCGAGCTCCCCGACCTGCAGCAAGTCCTCCGGCGCGATCTCCACGTCGATCGCTTCCGCCGGCAGGCCGCTGGGCAGCAGCTCGCCGTGAGGCTGGGCGACTTGGAGTCTGACTTTGCGGGAGGACATGAAGCTGGGTGTCGAACGGAGATGGGTTTGGGGGTGAGGTGCGCTGAACCCCACGCGAAGCGCCGCTTAGCGCCATTCGAGGGGCTCGTCTAACCCTTACGTATGGGTGAGGGTTACGCTACGGAAGGTTGTAAGGGGACGAGCGGTCCCTGTCAACCGGGGCCGAACTCCCCAAGCAGCGTCCTCCAAACGACCTAACTCATCGCGATTGCTTACTTTTTTTCCAAAGAGTGAGCCGCCAAGGCGAAAGCCCACGTAGGCTTTGGCGTTGGTCGAAGCATGAAGAAGGCGCTCCCCTCACCCCCAAGCCCGCGTCCAGCCCTCGTCAGAGCCCTGCTCACCGCGCTGCTGATCGCGCCGCTCCTGCTTGGCGGCGGAGGCTGCCGATCGACGCCCAAGCCCGGAGAGCTCTGCACCCAGAAGGGCTGCGTCGATGGCCTGCGCATCGAGTTTCGGACGGCCCAATGGCAGGCCGGCTCCTATGTCTTCCGCGTGGAAGCAGACGGGAAGCACACCGAGTGCAGGTCCGTCTTCCCGCTGATGCCGTGCAACGTGGGCCGCAGCGTCCAGTGCACCGGCGATCCCAACGCCGCCGTGTACGAATCGGGGTGTGGTGTGGAGCCAGCCAAGCAGAGCTTCTCCGAGGTGCATTTCCAGTCTCACCCGAAACAGGTCAAGGTGACCGTACTGCGAGATGGGGAGCCCATCGCCGAGCAGAGCTTCAAGCCAACCTACGCCGAGGTGCAGCCCAATGGCCCCAAGTGTGATCCGACGTGCCATCAGGCGCTGGAAACCCTGGGGCTCTAGTTTCGGCACGGATCACTCACATTTCGGGCCTGTAGGCGAGAACCAGCAACAATTCACCACTCAGCGTAAGCGGCCAGGCGCGCTAGCGTTTCAACGCCATGCACACTCGCTCCCCCCGCCGTTCCTTCTCGCGTCACTTGTTCGGTGCCGTCGCCCTGCTTCCCCTGGCGGTCGCCTGCGCCAGCGGTAACCCCTCCCCCGCCCACCCAGGCAACGGCTCCGATGGTCCCCCGAACCCGCCGATGGAGGGTCAAATCTGCACGGAAATAGGCTGCGTCGATGGCTTCCGCGTCGACGTGAAGAAGGATCAGTGGGAAGCCGGCGAGTACAGCTTCCACATCGAGGCGGACGGCAACGTGAGCGACTGCACCGGCAGCCTCCCCCTGAAGCCCTGCGAGTCCGGCTCCAGCATCAGCTGCACCGGCAGCCAGGGCTTCACGATCGCCGAGGTCGGCTGCGCCATGGCGCCCGCTCAGCAAGCCTTCGGTGAGATCCACTTCGAGGGCGCACCGAAGCAGGTGACGATCAGCATCAGCCGCGACGGCAGCGAGCTCATCAAGCAGGTCTTCGAGCCCGTCTACACCGAGAGCCAGCCCAACGGCCCCGGCTGCGAGCCGATCTGTCATCAGGCTTCTGCGAGCGTGACCATCGGCTCCGCACAGCCCGGCGTGAAGCTCTGAGCAGCGGTCCACGCCGGCATCCATCAGCGGTACAACGGGTCTCATGCCCTCGCTACGCCCCCCTGCTGCCGGACATACCAGGCGCTCGTTTCGGATGCTGCTCTTCGCGGGCCTTTCGTCCCTTGGCTGCGGGTGCTCACCGCCTGCCGATGCGACGCCACGAACCGCGGCCACCCCAGCTCCCCGCCCGACGCCCAGGAACTCGGATCCGGTGGGCGACTGCGGACGGCTCCCATGCGTCCGAGGCTTCCGGGTGACGCTCAACAACCCTCGGTGGCGAGCCGGCACCTATTATTTCCACGTGGAATCAGACGGCAAGACGACCGAGTGCCACGCGGTGCTTCCTCTCCCTAGTTGCGGCGCGCCGCCTGCCGTCCAGTGCACGGGAGCGATGTTCTTCACGATTCAGGAGACGGGTTGCGCCTCGACTCAGCAAGGCTTCCCCGAGGTCTATTTCAGCCAGCAGCCGAAGACCGTTGGCATTCGCGTCAGCCGAGGCGACGTCGACTTGCTCAGTGCGACGCTCGAGCCGACGTACGTCACTTCCGCGCAAACCTGTCCCAACACGTGCGGGTACGCCACGGCGGAGCTCGACGTCGACCGCTAGCTACGCGTTTCACCGCTCGGTGGGGAGCAGGTCGCCTTCGCCGACGCCGACATCGTCGAGATCCCCCCAGTCGTCCCAAAGCCCATTTCCCTTCGGAACTACCGCCGCGGAGCGGCCCCCAAACCCAGCGCGAGCAACCCAGGATCCTCCCGCTCGTTCGGGGGTGAGCAGCAGCACCCGGCCCCAGGCGCGCACCACCCACCGCGCCGCCCAGCCTCGCGCCCACCACGGCAACCTAACCCCCTGAAACTCCGCGATTTTCGCCCCTTTTCCAGGATTCGTTCCGAACCCCACAATTGCCTTTGACAGAACCGTCCCAGCGACTATGTTCCCGGCCTCTGACGCGCGGTGGAGCAGCCTGGTAGCTCGTCGGGCTCATAACCCGAAGGTCGTAGGTTCAAATCCTACCCGCGCAACCACTAAGGCCGAAAGGCGAACCAAAGACGCCCGCTGGGTTACCTGCCTTCTCCCTGTTTGGGCAGGATTCTTCTTGGGGTCGCCTCCGGCGACCTCCGCCGCTCCGCGGCGGGCTACCCGCGCCCACTAAGGCCGAAAGGCGAACCAAAGACGCCCGCTGGGTATCAACCTGGCGGGCGTTTCTGCGTGTGCGCCAGGGTTTTGAAGCTGGTTTGGTTCTGAGCGGGCTTCGTCGCAGCGGCTGGGCGGGACAAAGACTGGGAGAGGCGCTTCTGGGGGCGGTGCTGAGGACTATCTGGGGGGCCAGAGGCGGTCTGAGGGTGACCGGGTTATCGGAAAGGGCCGTGTGGGTTGGGGTCTTGCCGTGCGGAAGATGGGGTGGCGACTGAGGCTTTGATGTCGACCAGGGACCGGACACGCCCCGAATCCTGAACTTGGCTTCGCTGGATAACCGGTGGGGTCAAGAAGTTCGCGGCCGCTGGGAGGATTCGCAAGGTCCGGTGGGTGACGGTCCAAGCGCCGAAGGCTCGCGCCCGGCTAACCTCGTCGCGCCGAACCAGCGTACCAATGACCTCAACCGCTTTCTCCGGGTCCAGGCACCACTCAACCAGCCAGGACCGACCCAGGGGATGAGCCCAGGTCGCCCCTTCTTGAAGACGGGACAGCGCACCGACATCCTTGCGCCCACCGAGCCCAGGGAACTCCGGGCCAGACACGAGGACTGAGGTGGTCGACGGCCATCGCGTCCCACGGTGGAAAGGGAGGGAACACGATGGGATCGATACGACGAAGCGCTTGTCCGCCGAGGCCACGTGCAACGGGTCCCACTCGTCGTTCGCGCTCAGACGAAGTCCCTGCCGTCGATGTGGATCTTCCGTCGCCGTTGCGTTCTGATTGCCATTGGCTGGCACACGCTCGCACGCGGCAGCATGTCTTCGCGGCGAGGGATGCTCGTGGGCGCGACCGCGCGGAGACTGACGCTTCGGCCGAGGCTCTCAACCTGATCTGCGCTAGAATCTCCGAGATGCTCGGAGTCGACACCCGCCGCGGCCCGAACGATGCCGTGCGCAGATATCCCGGTGCCCTGATGGCTCTAGCGTTCTTGCTGAGCCTCGGTGGGTGTCCTGATCCGTGGTGCAGCCCCGAGGTCGGTCTCAGGGTCCAAGACTCATCAGGTAGTCCCGTCGAGGGAGCGACGTTGGAGGTCACTGCTGTCACGACATGTACGAGCCACGAGAATGCACAAGAACCACAAACGAACAGGCGAGGTCCAGTTCAATCCTTTCCGGAGGTGTTCCCGTGCGACTTCAGAGTGACGCGAGGGCTGTCCCGCTTGAGCACAGCAGCGACCGAATGCGACGGGAGTTCATTGACGACGTCACACTTAGAAGCGAACGGTGGAACGTGAATCCCCACGCCGACAGCCGCGCTCTGCCTGTGCGCGTACTGCTGCCTTCGCCGGCTGTCCGGACCCCTTGTGCAATCCGTTCGTTGAGGTGTGTGGATGGACGAGGACGGCCCAGCGATCTCCGGTGCAGAGGTCCTAGTCGTCGGCGAGTGCTGCAACGAACAGCTAGAGCCCAGGAAGTGCACTACGTCCGACGCCATCGGGGTCGCGAAGTTGCGGTCCGGCGGCGGGCCATGCGGATTCGAGATCAACGCTGAGGGCTATCAGAGCGTGAGCCACCGCATCGAGACGAGTTGCGACGGAGAGTTCATTGATGAAGTCACGCTCCAGCGGGACGATGATCTCACCGCGCCTGTCGCTGTTGGTCCTTCGCTGCCGGGACATCGAACGCAGCGTAAGCGCTTCATGATGGGCGTCTGTTTTTGGGCCCCGCCGGTGCCTGCAGAGTGCCGCTCATGAGACGGAGATAGAGAGCGTGATCGTGAGAGAGTTCCTGGCGGAGATGCGGCGCACGGGTGACGGCAGTGGGCGCCGTTGCTCGGCGAGGTGATTTCAACAGTACAGCGTACCGTTGGTGGGAAGCCGAGCGTGGGGCGCACAGCGACAAAGACGTCAGCTGCGATTCAGTTTGCCACGTTGGTGAGGAGTTCTGCCGTGGCAGCGGTTGGGTCTCGCGGACTGGTGGTGACGGTTGATCCGCACGGGTCGGCAGTCGAGCCCGGTCGACGCGCGGTTGCGCAGCGTCGTGGGCCGCCCTGAGCGAGGAGGCCGAATCGTGATCGCGCACGGACTGCCGGTCTACGTCGCCCAGAGTTGTCGACATGCGCTACGGATACGAGCGGCTGGAAAGCTGTCGTGCGTGAGCGCATGGCGATGGAGCCGAGGAGTCGCGCGCGTTGTTCGTCTTCGTGGGCAAGCGCGGCAACATCATGAAAGTCCTGACCTGGGATGGCACGGGCGTCATCGTCGGCACAAGCGGCTCGAGGCTGGGCGCTTCGAGGTGCCGCGAGCCACACAAGTTGGCGAGCAGTACGTCGTAGTCAGCGACGCCATCTTCGAAGTGATCTTTCAACGGAGTTTCCGTCGCGCCCAAGCGCCCACGGCCTCGGCAGATCCACTAGCAGCATCGAGTCGCGACCCGCAGCACGCGAGCGCAAAAATAATTCCTTTGCGGTAACTGTTCGCTTGAGGGCGGATCCCGCTCGTGTATACATTCGCGCGTGGCTCGGCGCAGCGGCAGTTCTCAAGTCGACATCTCTCGAGGCTGGCTGACCGTGGCGAACTCAGCAAGCTCAAGGTCGAGTTTTGCTGAGCTGAAGGCTGGAAAACGAGCGATTGCGCACTGAAAAACGCCGCGCTCAAGCAGACCGTAGTCAACCTGACTCACGAGAACTTGCTACTCACGCGAAGGCTCCTACGGCAACAAGACCGGAGCGCAACCGTCGTTGAGACCCAGCTCAGCTTCGGTGATCTGCTGCAAGCCGAAGCAGCGCTGGATGAGCAACTGGCTGAAGCAATCGCTGACGCGCAGGCGACCGCTGATGCGGGGGAGTTGTCCTCCGGCCGTCGTCGCCCGCTGAACGCAGCGACGCGGCCGTCGGAGACCTGTCTGCCAGCAAGCTGCCCGCGTGCTGGTGGAGTTCAAGGATGAAAAGCCTCGAAAGCAGGAGCGTCATTCATGCTTCGACGAGACGTTCTCGCTGATGGTGAAGCCCGCCAGCATGGCGGTCGTGGTGCTACGTCGCCAAATACCGGGTGGAAACTCCCCGGGTCCTCTGATCGAGCGGGCTCCACGCCCGAGGCAGCTGTTCGCTGGTTTCCGCACACCCGGCAGTGGGCCACCTGCTGTTCAACAAGTTCGGGCTCGGCACGCCGTGTTCATCGCCAAGAGCAGCACCTGGTTCACTGTGACGCCCAGTCGACGCCGCCTGTGTCGCTACGAAGAAGCAGGAAACACACTTGACGCGACGGTCGTGCACGACAAATGGGGTAGGCGTTCACCGCCTGCGTGCTCAACAGACGCCACCGGCGCGGCCATCCAACCTGGCAAGCGCGAGAAAGGTGGAACTCACCGCAGCTGCAAGCGCGGTCACTTCTTCACGGTAGTCGCCGACTGCGACCACGTGCCTTTTCACTACACGGAAACGCACAACCAGGCGACGGTGAAGAAGCTGTTTGCGGGCTACAAAGGGTTTCTGGCCGACGCGAGCTGCGTGTACGATCTCGGGACCGCGGACCGCCACGTGAAGACGACGAACCAAGCTCGTCGGGTGTTGGGTCATTGCCGCCGCTATTTCTTCGAGGCCGCCATCTGCAAGTACCCCGTCGGCGTGCAGGGCCTGATGCGCATTCGAGCGATCTACGAGGACGGATCGTGCGTTCAAGAAGTCTCCCGTGGAAAACGACGACAGCCCGGAAACGCACACCTGCGGCCATTGATCGAGGAGTTCGCCGGTCGAACAGGCGTACGCTTCAGCGAGCCCGGTAAGACGCTAGCGACCAAGGCGCTGGGCTACGCTCACAACCAGGCAGCCGAGTTGATACTGCTCCTCGATGACCTGCGGATCCCGCTGGACAACACCCGCTCGGAGCGGGCGCGCTCAGAACCATCGTCGTCGGGCGCAAGAACTACCTGTCCCATGGAAGCGATACCCACGCGGAAAGTGCAGCTGGGCTCTTCAGTCTCATTGCCTCCTGCCGACTCCATCGCATCAACGCCGAGAAGTATCTAGACGAGGTTCTGCGCGTCCTGCCGTACTGGCCAGCAGACCGCTACCTTGAGCTCGCGCCCAAGTACTGGGAAGCGACACGCGCCAAGCTCGCCCCTGACGAGCTGGACAAGCCGCTCAGCTTCATCACCGTCCCCGCCCTGTGAAGGTCGCCTAGCAGACCGTTTGCGCGGCGACAGTACGCTGGTCGTGAAGCGCTTACAGAAGAACCTCCGCCACGCCTTCGACGCCGCAGAGTCGGCAGGCGCGCTGCTCTTGTTTGACGAAGGCGACTCGCTCTTCGGCAAGCGCGCCCAAGTCGAGAAGGGCACCGACCGCTACGCAAACCTCGAAGTCAGCTACTTGCTCCAGGCGCTCGAAGCCCACGACGGCGTGGTCATCGTCACTACGAATCAACGCAACGCCATCGACCGCGCCTTCCTCCGCCGCTTCGACATCGCGGCGGACTTCCATCCACCGACGCGCGACCAACGCCAGCAGCTGTGGCGCCAAGAGCTGGGCGAGGCAGGTGCCCACGTGGAGCCCGCCCTCCTCAAAGAGCTGAGCCAAGTCGACCTCAGCGGTGGCCACATCTCCGCCGCAGCCCGCCTGGCGTGCGCCCTCGCCTCCACCCGCGCGGAAACACAGCTCACCCCCGCCGACCTCTACGCCGCCATCGCCTCCGAGCTCTCCAAGCTAGGCGCCGCAGCCCTAGCCGCCCAATGGGCAGCCCGCGCCGAGAAGTAACCGCCCACCGAGTACTCCATGCTCGAGCAAGCCAAACGCCCCGACAGCTCACCAAAGAGCGCAAATGCGTCCGGAGACTCCGAGAGTCTCCTTCGGCGCCCGATGGATCGCGAGGTAGACCCGTTTGGCTTGCAGCTCGCGGTACCTGAGAACAAGCGCCAGACGAAGAAGGCCGGTTGCTCCAAGTGCGGCGGTAGCGCCACTCCATGCCCCACCTGCGGCGGCGACGACGAACTCGAAACCCCGCCCCAAGTCGCCAAGCGAAGCGCTGAAGCCGATCTCGCTGACCCCGCAGAGCGCCAAGCCGACGCCATCGGCGCCCAGATCGGAGCCGCGCTCCCAAACCACGCGGTAACGGGAGGCTCCCTCTCGGAAGCCGCTCGCAGCACCGCCGAGTCTCATCTGGGCGTCGACCTTGGCGGCACCCGAATAGACGGCGGCAGCGCCGGTCACGCGAAAGCCCAGTCCGAGGACGCCTGGGCCGTGACCGAAGGCAGCGACATCGCCTTCGCGGATGGGCAACTGCAGCAGAATGCCCACGGCCGATTCCTGCTTGGTCATGAGCTGGTGCACGTTGCGCAGCAGCGTGCTGCGAAGCGCGCTGTGCCACAAAGACTTGGAAGGACGGACCAAAGCGCGACTCCCGAAGGAAAGGGCGAAGTAACCCTCCCCGACGGAGCCAGCGCAGAGGGAGCGAGCCCGCAGGAGCGGAAAGCGTCGAAAATGCCCACAGGTCCGCGCATGAACTACCGCGGATTCCTCCTCGTTGCAGACAAGGAGTTCCTAGTCGACCAGCTTCTTGAAGTAGTTGCCAAGAGCGGAGAAGCTGGAGAGGCTGAGGCCTTCGTACGGGCGTTCGAGTCTGAGTACTCCGTGCGCGGCTCGGTGGAGCCCAGCGCCTCGGGTGGCAGTGAGGGTGCAGCGAACCAAGGAGCACCAACCCGTGAGGAACATGAGGTAGCGGAGAAGCATCACGCCTCTACTTCGGTCCGCCCTCGGCAATGTCCAGGCAAAGATGGACGTCTACTTGGAGCAATTCTCAAAGCGGGCGCTGGAGATCCTCGATGCATTGCTTGATCAGAGTAAGGAGAGAGTGGAACGTGAGGAGGAGCAGTACGGACTCCGTCGTGAGGAAGGGCAGAGTGGCAGAGGCGGTGCAGAAGGCGCGCCGGGATTTGAGGAACAGGAAGAAGTCCCCGGGGGATCCGCGAGCATGGATCCAAGCGTCCGGACTGCGGGCTTGATCGGTGCCGCAAAGGAGTTGCTTGCCAAGGACAAGCAGATAAGAGCACTAGAGGCAGAGCAATTCAGGCTTCGTCCCAAGTCAGATCGATTGTGGGGGCGTGAACCACCGAATCCCAGACTCGCGGAACTCGGGAAAGAGATCTCACATGAGAAGCGAAAGCTCAGGATCCTCCATGAAGGCTACCAAGCCAAGTACCCGGTACTCGGAGCGTTCATGGAGAACGATCTGGAGCACGCTCAAACCCAAAAGTTGATAAAGCTAGCCAGCTCTAAGTCATCTGATTCTGATATTGCGAACATTCTGCTGGTCGAAATCGAATCACGACTGAAAGACATAGAGAAGGTTCGGAAGGCTGCTGGAAAGACTCTGCCTATCTGGCAGCTCCCGAAGGTTGTTGCTATCACATCGAGTGAGAAAGGAGTTCGGAAGGGAACTTGGCAAGATGCTGCTGTTAGGACATCGGTTTCGGACTCAGATGGTGCGGTCGCAGACATTGCCCTGGCCGTGTTGGGGCTTGCGCTGGGTGTGGCGGGCGCAGCGCTTACCGGTGGTCTGGCGCTGGCCGTGGCGGGAGTGACTATCGCTATCGACCTCGCCGAAGTAGCGAAGGATATCCAAGCCTACGATCTGCAGAAGGCAGCGGCGAATACCGACTTTGACCGGGCGCGAGCGATCTCGGTTTCCGAGCCTTCGCTCTTCTGGGTTGGCCTGAGTCTCGCTGGCCTGGTGCTGGACGTCGGGGATGCTGTCCGGGCGTTCGTCGAGCTGCGCCGTCCGATCCGTGCCGTCATGGAAGCTTCTGACACTGAGTTGGATGCGGCGGAGGAGGAAGTGCGGCTCGTGGCCAACGAGCACGGCGCTGGTGAGGTGGCGGAAGAACTAATAGCGACTGCACGCGCGGCAAAGCGCACAGATAGTCCACGTCCAGCCTTCGAGATTGCGGGTGGGGCGAAAGGCTTCGAAAACGAAGCAATCGATCAGACTGTTCGGCGGAACGTCGTGGTCACCATGCACCTTCCGAGCAGCGCGCTATCCAACGCGGATCTGGAAGCCGAACTCGAGTTTCTGGCGAGGGCGGGCTTGCTCGAAGGAGAGAAGGGCGCCAGAGTAGGCAAGCTCGGAGAGCACACGTGGAAAGAGTCGGGGCTGGGCCAGTGGTGCAGGTACTCGTGGGAGGCCTTGTGCATCTACGTCGGTGAAGGGCCAGAGGCAGATGCGCTTAGGATCACAAACGCTGTTGGCGCCGGGGCACGACGACGACCGAGACATCACCTCTTCCCGCAGGCGAAGCGGACGTGGTTCAGCGAGCGAGGCTTCGAGGATATTGACAACTTCTGTGTTGAGCTGGAGGAAGCCGAGCACCAGGCGATTCATGGGGGCGGCGATTGGCGACTCGCAAAGCGCGTCTGGCCCGACGAGTGGAATAGGCGTGTGATCACCGAACTCGAGTCGGCTGAGGACGCACTCGGAGGTAGGTGGCTAACCCGCACCGAGATCATCAATATCGTAATGAGACTAAAGTCTGACTATAAGTTAACCGGGCCGTTAGTGCCATATCGAGATAGGTAGTAGTGGATCGTGAGTCAATCATCAGGCACTTGGAACGAAGAATGGGTCGAACGCGTCTATCGCCGAGTTCGAGAGCTAGGCTTTTCTGGAGTAGTTGACTTCGCGCAAGCTAACCCATGTGAGACCTTCGAGGAGCTTGCCAGGAAGCTTGGACCTGAAGTTGCACCGATCCAAGTCGAAGTGCTTGAGAAGCGGGAGGCGATGTCGACCTGTAGATTGGAGTGGTTCGCTCGCGACTGTTTGGCGCGGAGGATCCGTGAGCGCTTGCCAGTGGGGTGGAATGTTGGAGCTGACGTGGATTTTCGACGCGCAGCGGCTTTTGGTGCCTGGGTTGGCGCTCTTGGCGAAGACTTCCGCGATCGCGCGCGCGTCGTATGGACGAGGCTACAAGCGCAGCATCCATCTGGGGAGTGGGTTCCGATGGGTGGGGACGATCCTGTCCTTGTCTCAGCGTTTCAAGGCACCACGTTTCATGCTTCGTAGGTATTGAGTGTACGCGTCCGGCGAGCTCTCTTGCGGCGATTGGCATTGCCGCGCGGCAACGCCGGAGGCTGCCGGCTCGCTGGCCGAGGCGGTTCGCGTCCGGGGTGTACGCTTCCAGTGTACGCGTCCAGCGAGCTTTTGTGCGGCGATTCACATTGCCGCGCGGCAAGGAACGCGACACCCGGCTCGCTGGCCGAGGCGGTCCGCGTCCCGGGCTTGCAGTTGAGACGGAATCCTGCGGTGTCGTGGCGGGCGCGGCGCGCACGCTCGCCTTGGCGCGAGCGCGAGGCTCTGCACTCAGACTCTGAAGCGGCTTGGGGTTCGACGACCGACAAGCGCTTCTTTGCCGGCGAAAGGGCTCACCCGCAGCTCAACCGAGTGCCTGAAGCGCATTCGTTCGCCCACAGAAGGTCCCAACACGATCACGCCTGTTCCGGGAGCCGGTGCTTTGGCTGGTCTTTCGCGAAGCGGGTCCAGCAGGACGGTGGGTTGGCCTGGCGATTGGGCCGCGCGGATTGACAGCCAGCGGAACCATCTGACTTTCCGCACGAATACCGGCTCATTGCCGCGCGGTCGTCGAGCATTTGCTAACGATGTGGTTGACACCACTGCCGAACAGCAGCAATGACGGCCCATGGCCGACACCAACGATCTGATCCGTGCTCGAGTCGACGCTTTCGTAGCTGACCTCACCGACCTCATTCACCAGTCGATTTTGGAGAACGTCCAGTCCGCGCTTGGACAGCCGCTTCCCGGCGCCCCGCGCCGCCCTGGCCGTCCGAAGGCGGCGGCCGCCACTGGCGCGGCTGCCGCGAAGAAGACCGGAAAGCGCGGCGGGAAGCGTACCGCCGCTGAGCTCAGTGAGATGGCCGACAAGCTCGTCGAGTTCGTGAGGTCGAATCCTGGGTCCAGCATCGAGGAGATCGGCAAGGGGATCGCGATTCCCACCAAGGAGCTCGCGCTTCCTGTGAAGAAGCTTCTCGCTGAAGGCCGCCTCAAGAAGAAGGGCCAGAAGCGCGCCACGCGCTACAGCGCCGGACGCAAGTAGTCGCGATCTGCCGCACCACACCGGACGCCCGCTCCATCCATCGGATGAGCGGGCGCTTTGCGTTGAGCGCCAGCTCGGTGACATCTCTTTCCGCGCGGTGACCGATGCTTGCCGTAAACTGAGTTGACGATCGATCCAAACGATCGCAAACACGTTCGCACATGACCACCGCGAACGAGCTTATCCGTGAACGAGTTGATGCCTTCGTCTCAGACCTCGACGAGCTGATCCGCCAAGCAGTACTCGAACACGTACAAGCCGCGCTTGGCGGCGCGCTGCAGCCCACCCCCGTTGCCCGCCCACTGGCGGCTCGGCAGCCCAGGGGCTCCGGAGCGCCAACGAAGAAGCGCAACGTTGCGCCCCCTCCCGTCCCGTCGGTGAAAAAGAGTGTGCCTGCCAGCACGGACAGCAGCCCATCTGTACCTCTGCCCTCGCCAGCGACTGGAGAAGCCACTACATCCGCGGAGCTCCGCTGGCCCATGACGGCAGGCGGACCGCTCTGCTTCGACGCCTCACAGGACGTCGCAGCGGCTGGTCCAGCAACTCGCGCAGACGGCCGTGGGCTATGCGGCGGCGAAGTCGTCCTTCAGTCAACCCGGCAGACCCGCAACCTGCACACCAGCCCGTCGTCGCCGTGCCGCCCACGAATGTTCACCTGTTCTGTAGCCTGACGAAACGGCGAACGAGTCCTGACGCATCTCCGACGATTGATCCTCGTTCGCTTCCGCGCGGGGTGATCTCTGTAGGCACCGGACGCACATTTACGACGGCGTGTAGATCTCCACACTACCGCGGTGCTGTCACCGCTGCTCCGCTCCCTGGAGTCTGCCCTATCACTGCCTCATCACGGCAGTCGACAAGGTCAGCCGCCTTCCACGCACCGACCATCCTGAAGCCGCTCGACTCTATCGTGGAGAACATCGCCCTCAAGGCCCAGCTCGACGTGCTTGAGCTGCGGCTGAAGCGCGATGAAACTTCAGGCGATATCGATCAGGAAACCCGACGTGGGGCGGCCGCTGAAGGAGCGGGCAGCGCAGTCTTTGCTTACATGCTCACGCGCGCGATGAGCCGTTCCAACGCTATTTCTCTCGGCACCGATCCCGACCATTCGTCGTTGGGCAAGCATCTTCAGGAAGCGCAAGTACGTCCCGCTCAACACCGGTGGACGTCCGACGCTAGATCCTCGCATCGAAGAACTCATCGTCACTCTGAAGCGCGAGAACGGTGCCTGGGGTCAGAGGCGCATCTCCGAAGAGCTGCGGCGCATGGGGATCCGGGTCCACGCACGCACCGTCCAGCGAGTACTCAAAGACCACGGTTTCTCTCCGCACCCAGGTCATGGGAAGTTGGACTTCGAGCGCTACCAGTCTGCAGCGAAGGACGCCGTCTGGGCTCTCGACTACTTCGCGGTGAAGACCGCGAAAGACGTCTGGGTCCAAGTCCTCATCGTCCTCGACATCCACACCCGCGAGCGGCTCGAGCTCCGCGTCTACGATGGCTGGGACGTCGACTCGCGTTGGACCAGCAAGGTCTTCGCACAAGTGCTCGCGAGGACCGGGCGCAAGCCCGCGAAGGTGATCCACGATCACGGCTCCCACTTCGCGGGCCAGTTCGAACGCCAGTTGCGCGAGCTCGATATCGAGCAAGACCGCACGCTCCCGGGGCTGCCCTCACTCAACTGCTACGTCGAGACCTCCATCGGCACCTGTCGCCGCGAGCTGCTCCGCCACATCCGCGTGAGCGACGCCGGTGAGCTGCAACGCTACCTCGACGACTACCTCATCTACGTCAACGAAGAGCGCGCCCACCAAGGGCTCGACGGCCGATCGCCAGGGGAAGTCAGTCGCCACATCCCGGAGGCGCCCGTCGTGAACGAGCTCTCGCAGCTGCGTCTCGTCCGGCGCGAGTACGCCAACGGCATCCTACACGGCTACTCGCTGGATACCGGACCGCCTGAAACCGCGCCGCCGCTGGCAGCCTGAAGCCCCCTCGCATCCCCTGGCGAACGCTGGCGCCACGTCGCGCCCTGGCGGAGCTTTGTTCGCAGCACGCCCTGCCCCCCCGCCCGGGCCCGCAAGCGCGCTCACGAGGACTCTCAGCGCCTTTGACCGCGAGGTTATGGGCCAGTCTTTGTGCGCCTCCGTTGTTTCCGGAGGGCACTCCTTGTACGATCCGAAGGTCGATGATCACGCGGGGTACGCCGTGGCTTTCGAAACACCGACGCGCGTCGCTACTGCCCACACCGCATCGCCACTGCGATGCATCTCCGCAAGGAACTTCGATCGGTCACGCTCGCTGTACCGTCGCCTCATGGCCGACAGCGTGCAGGCACGAAGTGCGCCTGCGGAAGACGGTCCTCATGAAGCGGTTACAAAGAATGTTCACCAGTTCGTCGTGCGCAGGGATGGCGAGCGGGTTCGACGGATCGTTCAGGCTTAGCGGAGCCAGTGCCCTCGGCTGGTCCATAACGAAGATCTTGGACCACCTGGTGGAGACGCGTTGCCCCGCGGTCGCAAAGGTAGGTCAAACTGACACAAAACAACCAAGGGACGACGCAGAGGTCCATCATGGCACCTTGACGCACAATGCTAGCGTACCTACCGTCTTGCCATGCGAACCGAGCGAGCGACGGTGGGCGTTCTAGTTCTAGTTTTGGGCTGTAGTAGTGGCGGTGGGCTTGAAGAAGACCTTGGGGGCCACGCGGAGTTGGCTGCAGAGCACGACATACAAGGTTGCAACCAGGGATCGAGTTCCATCCCCGGGGAGTTGGGCGCCGAGCCGGACTTCAGAATTTCGGGGAACACACTGGTCATTCCGTATCGCCCGAATCAATCCATGGACATTTCCGTGTCTCTCATCGTGGCGCGCGAAGGGGTCGCTACCTCCTCTCCACCTCTCAAGCAGCACTTCACGGAGAAGGACGAGGAGGTCATACAGGAACTCCCCGAGCCGACAGAGGGCGCAGAGATCGCGGTTGCCCTCCAGTTGGAAAGCGATCAAGGATCATCCGTAACGACCCAGCTAGAACTGACCGCGCAGGGTGGGCGCTGGCAACGTTCAACCGCACCTCTCTCGTTTATGACCACGACCCCTCCTGTCGAGCTCCCTGGACAACCTCCCAATGAGGGCATTCCCGAGGGTCGGACCGCGACGAAAGAGGAGGTTCGTGCCACGCTCGCGAGCAACGGAATCATCATATCAGATGAGAAGCTGTTCCCTTCTGAAAAGGCGAGTTCGGCTCGAAGTGCCCCCTCTGCCGCGCTGCTAACAGCTGACAAGAGGATCTGCTTCCGACAGTTGTTCACCCAAGTAGGAGAGGGACTTGGCGAGGACCTATTTTCGTACGATGGCTACTATGCGAGCAAGAACCTTGGGATCTACGTTCCTGGGTACTTTCTAGGCTATCTCGACGCATCCGGATGCACACCATTCCTCGACATCCCCGCTGGATACCAGACGGTTCAGCTCTTCACAATCGCAGCGTATGACTCACGGATAATCGAAGTTCAAACAACCGCACCACCATCAAACGCTGAGTGGAAGAATCTGCTCGTCAACTTCACAACGGGCACCAGTTACGTCAGTTGGAATCCCACCGTACTTGACGAACATTTCAACATTACTCTCGTAGCCACAGAAGCGATTCGGCGATGGCCCGGATGGCACACCGGCACGTATAGATTCTACGCGAATGCAGCAGACAATAAGAACGACACCCAAAGTCCCCATTACATATATGTAAAGGACGGGGATAACAAGACGATGATCAACCACGAGTTTGGCCACAACTTCTACTACTATAACACAGTGGGCTCGTGGCAGTCGTGGAGCTATGGGCTCAATGTCAGTTCTGGCAGCAATTGCTATTCTAGTTATCCTCACGACATCTGGACCCTAGAGTACGCGACGGCATCAATGAATGAAGCAGCAGCAACGTACTTCGCCGCGCTATCGATCAATTACGCTAGTGGAGGCGATTGCACCGTATTCCATCCTCGATACGGAAGAGTTGACTGCGTCAACAGTTCTTGGGGTCTACCGATCCGTTATATTGAACTGTGTCCAGAGTCACAACCGTGGTCGGGGAAAGCGACTGAAATAGACTGGCTTCGAGCGTTCTGGTACGTCCGAACCGCCGGCGGAGTGAATAACGACAACTTACTCCAGTGGATCAACGAGTCGGGGCCAACTTTCACAGACACCAACGCATACTCCGCTCTCGATACGAGAGCTAACACGTTCGGCGGCTCACTGAACACGAATTGGGATTACGCTAAATGGTACCATTCCGTAGATCACTAGTTGTCTTCTTGCCTCTGCTGACGAGCTGTTCATCGTCTGACGAAGCCTTATCGCAATCGCCATGCTCAACCAAGCTCTATCAGGTTTCTGGGGCTACCACGCTTGATGAGTCGGCTCCCGCCAGCGCAGTCGGCTGTGTCGATGACCAGAGGCTGGTGAGACCGTTCAACCGGGTAGATGTGGTGGGGGACGATCTGTGTCCCAGCACAACGAGTCACGAGGCTTCCCCTGCATGCAAGGCGAACTCCGACTGCCCCAGCGGTACCGTGTGCTTGTGCCCACTCGGCGCATTCGAGAACGTACTGTACTCACTGGCGGACGAAGCCACTTGCATACCTGCGCAATGCACGAGTGGAAAGGACTGCAACGGGAACTCATGCGGGCTCAGCACGGACGAGTACGGGATTCCCGATGGGCTTTATTGTCGCAGCAGGGCCGATGACTGCGGCTCGGACGACGACTGCGAACCGGGAGCCATGTGTAACCACAATGGCGACCGATGGGCATGTGAGGGCCTGATCGTCCCGGAAGGGTGACCACCTCTGCTCCAACCGCATCTGAACAGAGCGCCCCCCCCCAAGGTACCCCTCAGCCACTCTTTGTAGCGACTGCTGAACGACAATTACATCTCCCCAGCGACGACAATTGCATCTCCCCACTGAGGGCGTTGGCGAAGGGGCTTCTGGCGGGATTGGCGCCGAGCCAAATCCCGCCGGGTGCAACCCGTGAGCGATGCCCAAGTGAGAAGCTGATGGAAGAGATGACCAAGCACGACCGGATCGGCGTGGCGGCGATGAAGGCCGACATGGATCGGAAGACGGCACGGAAGTGCCTAGAATCGGGCAGCTTCCCGTCGGAACAGCGGAAGGACCGCAGCTACAGGACGCGCTAACCCGTTCGAACTGGCACTGGTCCGAGCTCGTCTCAGCTCACGGACGCCCTGGCCTGCGAAGGCCAGACGCTGCTGGAGGACCTGATCGAGCGCTACCCGGACCAGTACAACGGGGGCACCTCCGGACGCTCCAACGACACGTCCGCCAGTGGCGGGCCCAAGCGGGGCCGGAACGCGAGCTGAGCCTTCCACCGTGCCACCGCCCGGGCGAAGGTGCCCAGCTGGACTTCACCAACGCAACGGAGCTGGGTGTGACGATCTGCGGGGCAGTTGCTTTCGAGCACCTGCTGTGTGTGCTGTGTTGCCGTACTCAAACTGGGGGTGGGCAACGGTCTGCGCTCCGAGTCGCTAGCTGCCTTGCGGCGTGGTCTTCCAACGCCTTGTTCCAGCTGGGCCGCGTGCCCCGCGCTACCTGCAGACGGACAACTCGACTGCCGCCACGCACAAGATTCCCCCTGGAAAACATGAGAAGGATGCAAGGAGTGGGCGCACTTTCCAATCGTGACTATCTGGCACTCGTGCGTCACTTCGGTCTCGAGGCGCGCACGACGACGTGGGGGCGAAGGAACAAAACGGCGGCGACGTCGAGGCCCGCAATGGCAAGCTCAAGAGCCGGCTCGAACAAGCGCTACTGATGCGAAACAGTCGCGACTTCGCCAGTCGGGACGAATGGCAAGCCTTTGTCGACGCCGTCAACCGAAGAAGCAGAACGCAGCTCGGCAGCCGCGCGTTGCGGAGGAGCTCGCAGATGCGAGCTGAGCGTGAAGCAAGCTCCCCGAGTACAGCGAGGTCACCGCTCGAGTCAGCGGTGGGGGCACGATCCGGATCCAGAACAACGGCTACTCCGTACCCTCCCGACTGATGGGGCACGAGCTGCGCGTGCGCATCTACGAAGACCACATCGAAGGGTACTTTGCCGGCAAACAGGAGTTCTCCTACGAGCGCTTGAAGGGACGAGGTGGGCGTCGCATCGACTACCGACGTGATCTGGTCGCTCGTGCGCAAGCCCCAGAGGATTCGAGCGCTACAAATACCGCGAGGAAAATGTTTCCCCTAGTCCCACGTTTCGACAGGCCTGCAGCCTGTCCCTCTCCACATGCAGGAATCAAGGGTGACGTGATCTGCCGAGGATCCTCCACCTGGCAGCAACGACCGTCGAGCACGACGTCGAGGTGGCTCACGGACCCTCTTGGACAACAAGCCTCAGCGAACGCGTCAAGCAACTCGTCCATGTGCCAGCGCCGACCGTCCCCGAGCTGGCGAAGCCCGAAGTCGACCTCGCAGGATACGACTCCTTGCTTGAGGAGGTGGGCACATGAGCACCGTCAGGTCGGCCAGCTGTCGCTCATGATGCTCGATCGTTGCGCCTGCCGACGGTTGCTCGTTTCCATGAGGAAGTAGCACAGAAAGCGGAGCGCGAAGGATGGTCCTTTGGCCGGTACCTCCGGCACCTGGTCGCGCTTTCGAGGGTCGAAGAACGAAGTCGCTCGAGAGTCACTCGCAACCTGAAGCTGTCCGAGTTGCCGACGGGAGGAACCCTGGCAACGCTGAAGCGAACGGCTCCAGTCCGCAGTGGCGAAGGCGCTGCCAGCTCTCTGCGAGGCGGCTTCGTCGGCCGAGGCACAACGTCCTCCTCTTCGGACTTCCAGGTCGAGGAAAGACCCACGTCGCGTGTGCCATCGGGCACGAGCCCGATCGACGCGGACGGCGAGTCCTGTTCTCGCCGACCTATGCGCTCGTCCAGCGCCTGCTGAGCGCGAAACGCGATCTGCGCCTCGAAGAACTCGCCGCCCTCGACCGCTTCGACGCTGTGATCCTGGACGACATCAGGTGCGAACAAGACCGCGACGAGATGGAAGTGCTCTTTACTTTCCTCGCGGAACGCTACGAACGGAAAAGCGTGATGATCACTTCGAACCTCGTCTTCAGTGAGTGGGACCGCATCTTCAAGGACCCGATGACCACGGCGGCGGCCATCGACCGCCTCGTCCACCACGCCACGATCCTCGAGCTCCTCGGCGAAAGCGTCCGCGCTGAAGCGGCTGCCGAGCGCAACGGCACCAAGAAAGGGAACCGCAAAACGACAACTAGCCAACCAACGACAACTAACCCAACCAACGGAGCGGATGGGGAGATCTAGTTGACGTTGATGGGTCTATGTAGTTGACGTTGAGCAAGCGACCCCGGCAAGAGGCGTTTCGCCCACAGCCCACGCTTGCTCAACCACTAAGGCCGAAAGGCGAACCAAAGACGCCCGCTGGGTTATCAACCTGGCGGGCGTTTCTGCGTTTGTCGCGCGCTGTTTCGCCGCTGGTTTGGTCTGAGCGGGTCTTTGTGGCAGCGCCCGGGCCGCGCGAACAAAGACTGGGAGGCGGCCTTTTGGGGGCGGTCTGAGACTGTCTGGAGGGCTCAGAGGCGGTCTGAGGGTGACCTGGGGGTTATGGGGTGGGGGCGAGGGGGCTCGACCGCAGCCTAGGAAGCACTGAATCGATCGAGCTGGAGAGCGAGGTCGCACACACTTGGCGGGCCTGCCGAGCCCCCGCCTATGTTGGCGGCCTCCGCCTCGAATCTGTTAGACCAAGTCGGCCCCACGAGCTCGCTCTGGTGATCATCCAGGCCCAAGCTACCGCGCGCTCCACCGCGAATCCCCCTAGGTGTCTGCTAGCAGCTCAACGAACAACCTCATGGGGGGACGAATTCGAAAGGCTCTGAACGCCATTCGATCTACCACGGGGAAGCCCCACTCCTCAGCGGCGCTGGTCTCAGGCGCTTTCGCGAACTCATCAAACTGCCTTGCAAACTCGCCAATCCCACTCGCACCCGGCACCCCACTCTTCGCTACTTCCGGTGGAACGTACTCGAAAACCCTCGTACCACCGCCTCCACTCACATTCTTGGCATACCACTCGTGCGGCGCATCCGCGCGGCACTGCCAAACCTGAAGAACACACTGCTTGCCTGACTCATGCGCTTGTAGGCGACGCATCACTGTGTCGTCAACATCACCGCACTTCGAAGCCAAGTAGAGGGCCAATGGAATGATCGTCGACCCCTCATCCTCAATCAGTTCCCCCCGTCCTCCGAGGAACCCCTCCACTAAATCACGAACATCCCGAGCCCGTCTAGATCCGTCAGTCGCACCAACAGACTGATACAACGCCGGTAGGGGCCAACCCACCGCTCGACGGAGCAGGCACCGATCGAGCAAACCGCTGGCCATGTCTCCAACAACTCGGGTCCGGTTGAGGCGAAGCAGGAACTCCCACACTAGGGCGAGTTCCACAAGATTCTCATCCAAGATTGGCCCTTCAACCGCAGGTCGATTGGTGAGCCAGAGACGCTCAACAACGTTTGCGATCCGAACGGCTCTCGCCGATTGGCGCCTAACTCGCAATAGTGACAGACCTCCAACTGCGAGATATCCGGCGATCCGAAGTACGCGGAGCGGGTAGTCTATCGGCTCAGCACCAGACGGAAGCGCAAGGCTCGTATCGCCAACAAGTACGGGCTCAAGTCTGGAACACATTGCTTCAATCACCTGAACGTACTTGTCTATCAAGCTTCCGATCGTCTTCCTGAGCCGAGTCTTCAGCCCACTCGGCTTGAGCAACCTTCTAAGATGGTCCATCAGCCGAAGGAGAACGAGCTCTATTGCATCAAGAGAACCAAAAGCGCAGCCGCTCCCTCGAGCATCGCTCTGAACAATCATCATCTCAGCAAAGATCTCGCTCTCGTTCGCCAATCGAAGTAACTCGAGGGCGGAGTGGGGCTCGTCGATTGACGTTTGAGCAAGTGGGTCCTCAAGAACCCGAGGCTTCTTATCAGGGGGAAGAAGCGCATCAACGAATCGCGTAACCGAACCAACAGCATCCGCGCCGTCGGCCCCGCTGGCGCTCACATAGTCAAGCGCCACTCTTGCGAAGGGACGGACCGCGGGAGGAAAGAGATCTGATCTACTCTCACCCACGGAAAGGGCAGAAAGTGCCATTTCCACCAAACGCTCAGCATCCCACCATTCGAGTTCAACTCCATAGGTCTTCAGCAGGTTCTCTCGCAGTTGAGCCCTTTGCCCCGCCAGCGCCTCAAGGTCAAAGTCGCCGTTGTGGACAGCAACCACCACCACTCGAGCCACCTCCTCGTGCTTGACACCGTGGTCTTCAGCTTCACGCGCGAGGTGTTTGGAGGCTGCTAGATGGAGGTCATGAATCAGAGATCCTCGACTGGCCCCTTGCCCCCACTGCCTGATTCCAACCGGTCCCGCCTTTAGTACTAACCTATAGATCTCCACAGCCCCATCGGGCCGTCGCCGCAAGGCAAGGGTATCGACTCCAAGCTGCAAGCGTCCCGCACTCTTCCTGCGATGCGCACCTACGTACTTATACGCGCGAAGTAGAATGCGAAATCCGGCTCGCTCGAGCAACCAGTCAAGTAGCGTACCCAGGTCTTGTTTCGACTCGGGAGCATCATCGGCCAGCTCACGCTCAGCAAGACAACGGACATATCGATTCAGCGCCTCTTTCAATGTTCCTCCACCTCTCGCAGCTTGAGCAAATGCTCCGCCCGCTCCAAGCACTCCACCCGAAACCAAGCGTCCATAGCGGGGTCCGCGGCTGACACCGAGGAGAGTTCGAACGAGGCCTCGTAGGGAACAAACTTTCGCAACTCAGGGTTATTGGCGGCAAACGTCCCCTCTCCGCATGCGATTGGTTGCCTTGAGGCTAACATCGCAACGATACTGCCCTGGTACGCCTGCCTTCGTGCATCAGCCCCGACTCTCCCCTCGAGAATGCGATACTCAGCGAGTGCCAAAGTCGTGGCGACTACTTCAGGAACATTGACGACACTAGCGAGGTGCATACGCCTGGAATCCAGTAGCTCTAGGACTTGTCTACAAGCCTCATGCGCAGGGTCGTGTTCCATCGAAATGCGCCTACGTGCCTCTTCGCCACACGCACCAGGATACATTCGGCATATCTCAAGGAGCCTCTCCGTCAAAAATTCAGATTCCGATACTCGACTTGCCAGAAGTCCAAAGAGGATACTCGTGATATCCTTTGCGCCGAACCCCGGCGTCCCGAGGAGCTGCCAAACCAGTCCACGGAAGCACGAGTCTTCGAGAGCTTCCACGCAAGCTTTGGTCAGTTTGGGTTGGTCCTCACGCGACAACCACCTTGCGGCAGCCATACGAAGACCACAATCAGTACTGGTGAGCCACCGCACGTACCAGCCCCCAACAACCGCGGGTCCAGCGTGATGAGTAGTCGATGTGAACGCCCGAGACAAAGAGATCTGAATCTTCCTACCGTGAACGCTCAACCATGTAGAGAGCAGCTGAAACGCCCACGCTTCATCGACCTCAAGCACCGCAGAAAGCACAGCGTCGAGTTCGTGGCCAACATGAGAGTCCCTTGGGCCGGAGTCGACCACTACCTTGCTCAGAGCGTCACGGACCCCTATATCCGAAAGGATCTGGCCTTTCGACTGACGACAAGCCGTGCCAAGGATTGCCAAGAAGGCGGTTGCCGCCGCAGCAGCGTCATCAGACCGCAGCTTGGCACGATGAACGAGGTTGACTATCTCCAATCCGGTTTCAACTGCAGACTTAGGGTTACCAAACGCGTCTGATCGCAAGGTCAACAGTGCGGGAATCCCGCGAGACCCCACAGCTTCTTCGGCGAGCTCCAGAAGAAGTTCGTGACGAACGGCTGCAGGGGCGTCCAGCTCCCAGGCCCAGCACGCAACTCGCATTCCTATCCCTTGGACTTGTTGGTTCGGGTGGTCGCAAAGGCGACGCAGAATACCATCTCGCCAAGTCGACGCTTCCCCTGCTTGAGCGATCCCGATCACCAATTCTGCTAACGAATCGTGACCGGATGTCCCCATTACTAAAAGGTCTTCCCAGTGCGTCTCAACAATCAATTTTGAAGCAAGAGCATTACGCCTTGACCAACGCCGAAGCGAGTCAGAAGATAGCTTTCCGCTCGGCCAAGCGTGGCGAGCACATGCGACGACGTCGGTCGTTGCGAGCTCGAGGTCTGGCAGTATGCAGCCCAGAACGTCCCAGAAGTAGCTCTGACCCGCCGCCTCCAGGAGCTGTGCAACGTTAGCCTTTCCCGCTTCGAGAATCTCTGAGAGAAGTTCGCCTGCGAGGGAAGACGGAGCTCCGGGCGGGTCAGGGTCAAGATATAGCGCAACGAAGTGCACAGCTTGGCTTAGATAGTTGGCTTCGGGAGGAAGGCGAGACACAACTGCCGACCATATAGACGCTCTACTGGTGGCTATGAAAAGCCCTGGGCGGAGGCGGCGGGCCCGGTGAGTCTCTCGCCACGGCGTCACTTCTTCGTGAGCATCGCGGACGAACTCTAAGAGGTCACGCGCGAGAAGTGCATCTGTTGTGCGCATTCACCTCTCCTCGATGGTTCAGCGGCTGACTAGGATCTCGCAAGGACACGTCAGCCGGCTTGTAGCGCTGGTTTGGTATTGGAGGAAGAACTGTGCTCGCATAGGGCATCCTCAGATTATCACTGAGTTGACACGTGCCGCACCCCGGGGCGGGACGGGGGTTGTCCGGAGAAAGGCGCGAGCAAACATGGCCGCGCTTTTGCAAGCAAAAGCCGTCCAAGTTCTATCGCGCTTCAACCCTATGATATCGCTGATGCCCCGGATCGAGAGCATCGGGACGCGATCTCGAGCAGCTCTATACGCGCCGCCGGATTCCATCTCGACGGCCAATAGGTGCCTAGCCGTCTGTACCCATGGGAACAATAGCTCCGGATCTTTTACCAAACGATCGCTACTAGCGATGACCCCGGACGTAAAGACTGGCGGCCGCTTCTGACCGGAGTGATATGTGAGGCTATCGCGGACTGCGTCCTGCCACTCCTTAGGCCCATACAGCCTATCCGTCCAAACCAGCTCCGGGCGCGACGGCAGGCCCTCTGCCCAGTTTCCCAGAGCAGCTTCCCGCGCGGGGAGGTTCACTACGGCAGCGGAGAGCGCGCGGGCAATCGGTCCCCCCGAGAGACTGTAACTCGGAGTTTCTCCTTCCTTGCGAGCCTCCACACAGTAGTCGTTGACCCGAGTAGAAAGCACCACGTCACCGAGAGTGAATTCGTCGTGCGGGAGTCCTCCAGCTATCCCAACAACTAGCAACAGGTTTGGCCGTACCTCCTCGATCATGTCTCGTGCCGCGTCCAGGGCCTCACCGTTACCTTGCTCACCCTGCCGAACTATTGCCACACGGTAAGAAAGGCCACCGCCAGCATCAGCGACGCGAATATTGTAGTGCCGACTCAACTCCCAGACTTCATCCCCGTCCGGAAAGGCGGCCAACACCTCCCGGAACTCGTCATCGCGTATGGTGAGAATTCCGATATCGACGACAGAACGACTCTGCGTCTCGTCAGCGCATGTCCCCGTCGATTCAGTAGCACATCGAAGCGATTCGTGTGCTTTCTGCGCCGCCAACGCCAGAGCATTTAACTCTTCGACCAGCTCTAGTCTTCTGCCGAAACCCTTCGCGGTCAACCCGTAGCGACCCCCGTGCACATCCAAGAACTCGCCAGCGATGAGCGTCTTGAGAGCGAACTCGAGATCTGCTGGAAAGGCTGAGCAACAGGCTGCAAGGAGTTCAGCCGAAGTGCGATGAACGTCGCATGCACACACAATCTGTTCAGCTACCGCTTCCGGCCCGAGGAGCCACGTCGGTTGCCCTCCGTGGCGCCGAACACTGCAAACAAACGCCGCTTGAAGCCCAAGGTCCGTCGCAGAATAGCAAGCTTCTCCGGGCAGAGGATCGTCCGACGACCGGACGATCGGAGGCGGAGGCAAGCCCGGAAGATCGGGAAGTTCGATCACGATCCGTGGACCGGGATTCGGTGCGGGAACTAGCAGCCTTCTTGACTGCAAGTCTTGAAGAATCGCTCCAAGGTGTTCCGGAGATGGCCTCCGACCCAAGTGTAGAGTGAGCGTCCTCAACAAGAGATCTTGCCCTCGAGCACGACGGTCGACTCCAGGGTGCAAGATGTTGAATGCAGCAAGGACGGCGCCGGCATCGCCATCAGGAATTGGCTCGCCGTTCGCGAGCGTGGGGAAATTGGGTTTTTGGTACTCTCGGTGCTGCAGCAGGACAGGTGCACTAACCTCGTCCAGGATCTCGTCCTGCTCCACGAGTTCGAGCTTGACGCTGAGACAATCGGGAGCCACGGCGAGTTGATGCACTGTCGGGGAGTGGATCGTGGCGAGCGGGTGTTCTCCGCCAGGGCCTCTGACCGCTCCACGCAACCTGATACCGCCTGACGCCTCGACGGCGACAGTCAAGCGAGCGGGACGAAGCACGACATCTCGAAATCGCCCACGGTAGTCCGAGACTACAACGTTTGTTCGCCCGTGTCGTGCGTCACAGGAAAGATCGAAGTCGGGTAGGCCGGAAACGCTGCGCATGAGCGCGCCGATATCAGAGAACGTTTGGTGGCTTCGTCTGCCTTCGAGCATGCCTGCCGCGAACGTCGAAAAATCTGGGGTTGCACAATAGACGAGGTCGCACGGTTTGGGAGTCCAAGGTGAAGCGGAGCCCGTAGAAATTCTACGGTGCTGCCAATGAAGACTCAGGCCCAATCCGCCAAGCACCTCGCCGTCAATCACTAGATCGCTTCCCATAAGCGCGGCATGGATCCGCCTTCGAAACTCGGAAACACTAACGCGTTCAACAATGACACGGGCGACGCCATAGTGTTCCGGGCGAGGAAGCTGAACGTCGTGCTGACGAGCAAGATCGACGCGAGTGTAGAACGGCAGCCAACCGTCCGCGCGCTTCACGAGGACGCAGCGTAGCCACGCTTCACATTGCTGCTGTGCAGCCCGGTCCAACAAGGCCAGAAGGGCGTCGTGGCAGCTAGGTACGTCCGCGGGCCACGGTCGTTGACTCATCCGCGCTTCCCCAGATCAATCTCCAAGCTCACTAGCAGCCTTCCCCAAGTGCGAGGTTGGAACCCGGGGCAGCAGAAACATGCCAACAATGACATTCGGTCGCCATCTCAGCTGAGACTAGGCCCCGATCTAGCGCTCGAATCCTCGTCGGGCGGGAATTTGTCTGAAAAGCCCGGTGTTGTTGGGGTTGCTTCTCCAACCAACCGCACCGAAGTCCCTTTTCAGGTGAAGAAGACATAGCCATATGGTTTCGCGAGGAAAGAGAAAAATCGCAGCTCGGCTCCGCGCGCTTCACGGTGGTGCTCGGCCCGCCTCGAGCGGCCTGAGTTCGCCACAGATCGGCCGCGCTACGAAGCGAGCCAACGCGTCGAGAGCGATCCCCTGCGGCGGCATCGGCGTCATGCATCAGCTCGCGCACGCTGTCGGTTTGCGTACCATCGATCGCGAGTTGAAGATCCTGTATCGCCACCCGGCCCTACCGCGAGTCCGACCATATTTCTCCAACATCGCGTACAACCTGCTGTGCGGCGGCCAGGTGCTGGATGACATCGAGCTGCGACGCAACGACATCGCGTTCCTCCGCGCACTCGGGGCGCGGGCCATCCCCAGACCCCACGACGGCTGGCGACTTCTGCCGCCGCTTCGCGGAGGCAGACATCAGCAACTCATGGACATCGTGAATCGTATCCGCGTGGCAGTGTGGAAGCGAGCGCACCTGCGTCGCGAAAACGCAGCTCGGATCGACGTTGACGGAGACCATCCTGAGCGACGGGGGTGTGCAGGAGGGGATGAGCGTCTCTCCTACAAAGAGTGTGTGGGGCTACCATCCGCTGCTCGTCTCGCTCGCCAACACGCAGGAGCCGCTGTTCATCGTCAACCGACCTGGCAACCGACCCTCACACGATGGCGCGGCGGCCTATCTGGATCGCGCCATCGATCTGGTACGCCAAGCGAGCTTCAGCGACGTGCTCCTGCGAGGCGACACGGACTTCACGCAAACCGCGCACCTCGATCGCTGGCACGAAGACGGCGTCCGTTTCGTCTTTGGCTACGATGCCAACCCGCAGTTCGTCGAACGAGCAGAAAACATAGAGCTTTGCGACTACGCGGACCTCGCACGAAAGGCGGACCAAGCATTTATCCGCAAGGCATCGCGCGCGAAGCAGCCACGAGTGAAGCAAGGGATCGTCAGAGAGCGCGGGTACCTCAACAAGCGCCTCGAGGCAGAAGACACCGCGGAGTTTCTGCACAAGCCCGCGAAGGCGAAGCGTGAGTACCGCGTCGTCGTGCTGCGCAAGATGATCACCGAGGAGCGCGGGCAGCTCTCGCTTAGCACGGACTTCAAGTACTTCTTCTACGTCACCAACGACCTGGAGATGACTCAGGCCGAAGTCGTCGCGGAGTCAAACTTGCGTTGCCAGCAGGAAAACATCATCAGCCAGCTCAAGACGGGCGTACGCGCGCTCCACGCACCGCTCAACACCCTCAACGCAAACTGGGCGTACATGGTGATCGCTTCCCTGGCTTGGTCGCTGAAAGCCTGGTTCGGATTGCTCCAGCCCTCGCGATCGTCGAAGAAGGCCCCACACGCAAGACAACGGATCCTCACGATGGCGTTCCGCTCGTTCGTCAACCGCCTGATCTTGATCCCGGCGCAGATCTTGGTTCACGGACGCTCCCGGGTTTTTCGCCTGCTCGGCTGGCGCCCGGATGTCGCCGTACTGCTTCAACTCCAAGACAGCTTGTGACCGAACTCCAAGGCTGACGCGATGGTGCCCAGCCTTGGATCCTTTTGGCCCCCAACACTACAACCATACGGAAACAAATGAGCCTCCACAAACCAAACCATCAGCGGCCCGTCAGGCCGCGGCGCAGAGCTGCGCCCATCGCACGCCGGCTCGAACCGAGCTCCGACGAGCCCACCTTCGCGTCACGCAAGCGCTTGATTCGGGACTAGGTGACCTCACCGGTACGCGCTACCGTCAATGTCAGCAGCCTCGGCGGCCTTCGACGACGACGTCATGACTACTGGGCGGGTGAGTCGGACGCCACAGTTCGGACAGAAAAGGGGGTCTTCGGACTTGAAGTCGGTGGGAATTTCGACGGTGAAGGCTGCTTCACACGCCCGGCAATCGTCACGGTGACTGCGTCTTTCCGCTTTCTTGACTTCAGGGGAATAGCGCACGACCCGATTCCTTCCGGCCACTTTCGCCGCCCCAACGGCAGCCTCCACCATGCGCATGGTGATGCGCTCCGTCAGGGGTTCCTCGCCTCCATCATCGGTGGTCATCCATCCAACGCTGACCGTACAGGACATGTCCCCCCGGTCGGTTGGCAAAGCGATGGCTGCGATTTCAGCGCGGAGCTGCTCCAAGGCGGCACCAATCCGATCCGGATCTAGCTTGGGACTCAACTGCCCGAACAGATAGAACTCGTCACCATGAGCGCGAATCGGCATGACATTGGCCACGTAGTCGGTGAAGGAGATGAGCCGCTTGCCTATCCGCTTAAGCAGACCATCGGCGAGTTCATAAGAGAACCGGTCGTTTATCCTCTTAAAGTAGTCGACCTCTACGAACGCCAACCAGTAGCCACCGCCTGCATCAATTTCATTCTTCAGAAGCTCCGACAGAGCCTGACCATTCGCGAGTCCAGTTAGATGATCACGGAGTTGCTCCTCCCGAACAAGCGCTCGGACTTGGTCGCGCAATGCATCAAGCGCCTCATCAAGCTTTTGGTTGTGCGAGGTCATGCTGCGGAGAGTGCCTGAGCGACGCCAGCAGCAACCCCTTGAGGATCTTCATAGGGTGGGCCGGGCACGGGAACGACAACACGGACCATTCGCCCGTCAAGTAGCTCACAGGCGACTACCCAGACAGCGACGCCTCGCTGCCTTCCGAGCTCGGCGGATACGAGACGTACTCCCTGGGACTCCAGCTCGAAGCGAAGTGCATCATCGAAGGACTGCCGGGTTGGCTCACGCTGGGAGCTGGCCAGCGCAAGCAAGCCCAGTGCCGCAAGACCCCCTGCGAGCCAAAGTACAGAGTCGTCCCGCTTCGTCACAGAGGCAAACCTATGCCACGTCGGCGGCGGGGGCAACTGGCTCGGGAGGCCCAGTCAACCTGGGACGCGTCACCAGCACCTGTGTTTTCGCAGAGTTGTGGCCGTCGCGAAAACGGCGCCACCAGCCACTGCGTCACCCATCCGGTCTCCCTCAGCACCCCGCGCAAGGGCCGCTCCGTCATCGGCTCCACCCTGTCCATTGCCTCAAGCGACACGACGTACGCCTGGATCGCCGGGCTCAGGTAGGTGAGGTTCAAGATCTGGGTCACCCGCGGCTGCGACACTCCGAGTCGTCGGGCGAGTTCGCCGACGCCACTCGCCTCGCCGCGTTCGAGCACACCGCGCAGTTGATGCGCGAACGCCAGAAGGCGCGCAACGTACGCAGGGCGCCGGCACGTTCCGGGTGGATCTGCAGCCTTCGCAGGTTTGGGGCGCGGCTTCAACTTCGCGCGCACCACCACCGCTTCTGAGTCGCGTCCTTGAATCCTACGCGGCACGGCCATCTCCCTTGAGCGCTTCGCCGACCCAAGGCTGGAGGGCGATGTCCACGTCGCCGTTCGGCTCGTCGACGTCCACGCGTGCAACCACCGATTGGATCACTCGCACGCGGTTCCGTGGGAGCAGGTTCCGCCACACCTGGTGAAAGCCGTGGAGCTGGTCCGCGATCCACGAAGCGTCCAGCGTGAGCGCCTCCAGCTTCCCAAGACGCGCTTGCACTTCGTCCAAGCGCTGTTTGACCTGGGTTCGTTGCTCCGCCTTCACATCACGGCGGCGCTGCAGGTGTGAGCGGTTCGCCCCGTCCGCTTCCGCGAGGTTATTGTCGAGCGCTCGTACATCTGCGCTGAGCTGGTTGAGCCGCTCCCGAAGCTTGCCGCGCTCGTTTCGCGCGATGTCGCGCTGCTGCCCCGTGCGTTCGTGAAGGCGCGCCTCGAGTCCTTGTGGTGTGCCGCGCGCTTTCTGCTCCAGGTCACGCGCGACCTCGGCGATGCGATTCAACACCAGCTCCTCGAGTTCGATCGCGTTGATCGGTCGGCTCTCGCAGGCCGCGTCCTTGTCACGTGAGATGCAGCGGTAGTAGCGGTAGCGCACGCGCCCCTTTCGGGTGGACGCTGGAGTCAGTGAATAACCGCACGGCTTTCCGTTTCGTTCGCAGGCGCAGAACAGCAGTCCTCGCAGCACGTACTCCGGGTTCCGCTGTCGTGCGGTTCGCTCGCGCGCGGCAGACGCTTCGACGTTGCCCGCGCGGAGCACTTGCGCTTGCTCGAACACCTCCGAGCCGATCAATGCCTCGTGCTCGCCCGGATAGAGCTCTTCCCCGAGCGTGATGAAGCCAGCGTAGACAGGATTCGTAAGGACTCGAGCGACAGCTTGCGGTGACCAGACACTGCCCTTTCGGCTGCGGTGGTTGTCCGCCGCTAGCATCCGCACGACCTCCGCGTCCGACCGCCGCTCGATGAACTCGGTGTACATCTTCCGCACGACGTCGGCTTCCTCAGGACGCACAAGCAGCTTTCGCGCTTCAGATCGGTAGCCAAACGGAACGTTGCCGCCTGTCCACATACCCTTGCGCCGCGCGGCTCCAACCTTGTCGCGTATCCGCTCGGCAATCATCTGGCGCTCGAACTGAGCGAACGCCATCAGGATGTTGAGGAGCAGCTGCGCCATCGCATCGGAGTCCGCCGACAGGAACGGCTGGGTCACCGACACGAAGTACGCGCCGCTCTTGCGGAAGCGCTCCATCAGGTTCGCGAAGTCGAGGAGCGACCGCGAGAGGCGGTCGATCTTGTAGACGACGATGACGTCCACCCGCCCTGCGTCAACATCCGCGAGCAGACGCTGGAACGCAGGGCGCTCCGTATTTGCGCCAGTGAACCCGCCGTCGTCGTAGCGAGTCTCAACCAGTTCCCACCCAAGCTGCGACTTCACGTACGCCGCGCACGCCTCCCATTGCGCGTCGAGCGACGAGAACTCTTGGCTCAGCCCGTGGGTCGTCGACTTGCGCGTGTAGATGGCGCAGCGCTTGGTCTCAACGACAGGTGTGGGGTCACGCCTCCGCACTGCTCGCCTCCCGCTTCACCTTGGGCACCTTGAAGAACGTGAAGCCGTTCCATGCGGTGCCGGTGATCGCCAACGCCAGCTTGGACAGCGAAGGGAACTGGGCGCCGCGGTACTCGAAGTCGTGCTCGCCGACAGTCACCTCGTGCGTCTCCCCGCGGTATACGCGACGAAGCACGGTGCCCACCGGCGGCAGCCGTGGGTCGCGAGGCTTGGGCTCAGGTGGCGCTTTCGGCTTCGGTGCGACTGGGGGCAGCTCGCGCTTGCCCACGTCGAGCAGGCGCCTCCGCCAGGGCCTCGGCGCTTCTGCGGACAGCGCTGCGAGCTTCGCCAGCGTCTCCGAGGACAACCCTCCGAACGCCAGCTCCTGGATGCGCCAGGCAATGCTCCGCACGAGGTGCATCCGGTTCCTTGAGCGGGTCGGCTCTCCAAACACTTCTTGGTACTTCTCGACGAGTTCCTTCACGCTCATCGTCTCCAGCGCCTTCACCTCAGGTAGGTCATCAGTCAGGTCCAACAGGTCCGGCGCGGCGGTCTGTGCTCTCACGGTTCGTTTCCTCCGGGTTCGCGGAAGCGTCTGCTTCCTGGGGCGAGCATGAACGCTCTGGGGCGTCGAGTGAGCAAGTCGAGAGTGCGTGCTCGAGCAGCGCGGCAGCGAGCAAGTTCAGGAAGAGGTCTGCTTCAGGGGGAAGCGCAGCACCCGCGACCTCCTGCGCGGGTGCTGACGCCTTGCGAGACTTCATGCGAATGGATCGACTTCGTCGCTGAGCGCAGTTCCACCTTCGAGTTGCTCGACCTCGCGGGTGAACGCCTCCACGTCGGCCTCTCGCAGTTCACGCACACGGTTCACGTTGAAGCGCCGCAGGAGCGCGTCCACTTCGCCGCGCGGCAACGCTTTGAGCTGACCGATGATGCGCATAGCGGTCGGCGCGTCGATGTACCCCGGGGTCGTCGCAGGCGCGTCATTGGAAGGCTTGGGCGAAGCTGCTCGACCACCAGCGATGGCGTGCAGGTCGTGTAGCTCCGTCTCGTTGAGCTTGGCGCGAAGCACGTCGTCCACCTGGCGCTCAGGGAGCACCGAGTAGGTCGTGCGTGTTCCCTCACCATGGCGCTTCACCTCAAACGTCCAGCCTTCGAGCGTGTACTTCTCTCGGCACTGCAGGATGTCCTTGAACGTCTTGGTGCCGACCTCGAGCACCTTCATCGTGTTCTCAGCGGGTACGTAGAAGTTGAGCGCGACACGGAAGGACGGACGCTGCCCTTCGACGTGGTGATCGGGGTTCGAGGCGTCGTAGGTCTCGTAGCGTTCTCCGGTCCAGATCACCTCCCTCGGGTAGGGGTCGCCGCAGAACGCGCCCACCACCTTATCGCCGTCGTTGCCGAGGCGGATGAAGAGCCCTCCGTTGGCGTTGTGCTTCTGAGCCATGCCCCGTGCTGATTCCCATGCGGTATTCATGTTTGCTTCTGTTCCTTCGGTTCTGATTGGTTGGTTCAGCCCAGTTGCCGGAGCTGAGGGAGTTCAAGGCTCCAAGCCAGTGCTTCAAGGCGCGGCTCAAGCCGGGGTCGGAGAACGCGACGCAACCACTCGAGCGCTCGCGCACGCCGTCGGCGGAAGCACGCACAGCGACGCTGGCCATCCGTCTCGGTTGCGCTCTGTCCGTAGCGGCGGTCGAGGTAGTCGCGGAGCGGTTCGCGGCGGAGCTTGGTCGCGATGACGAGTTCGAGTTCGCAGGCTTCGCTTGGCTCTGGGACGAACTCGTTCAAGAGCTCAACGGCTTCGTCAGCGTCATCATGGGTTTCGCGGGAGCGCGTTTCCCAGAGTCTGAAGTCGCTGTCTTGTCGGGCGTGCTCTTCGAGTTGGATCTGCTGATGCTTCGCTCGACGATCGCGATGCAGGACTCGCAGGACGTGGCGCCGTGTGCCGAGGCGCAGGGTCAGCGGGATGTTGGCGCTTGGGTCGAGCCCGGCGAGCGTCTCAAGGAACCCCTCGAACACCAGCGCGTCGGGCTCGCCTCCTGCCGCACCCAGTTCACCGCGGAACCGCACCAGCATCGGCGCGAACGCAACCAGCAGCAGGCTCGCCCATAAGGTGGAGTCGCTTGCGTGGTGGAGCGTCACCAGTGCGCGCAGCGCGTCTTCGCGCGCTCGGTAGCTCGCTTCTTCACGGGCTTCGAGCGCCGTGAGGAGGTCTTCAACGGAGCCGTACAAGCGGAGCGCGGGCTCACTCCTCGCGTGCTCGTCGTAGAGACGCTGAGAGCGCGGAGCCGTGACCTCACGGCGCAGCGCGTGGATTTGATGCAGGAGCCCCATCGGCGCGCCCTCACCCCCGAACGGGCGTCAGGACGTGCTCGCGGCTCGGTCCGACGACGGTCTCATTGATCGCGGAGCAGCGGCGGCACACCGCCATCACCTCTCCGCGCACCAGGTACTGGCTCGTCTTGTACTTGAGCAGCATCCGACCGGCGCGTTCGACGCCGATCAACGTTCCACACTGCTCACAGCGCCGCGGACGCTGCCCTCCAGATTGATCCGCCACTTGCTTCCTCCTGCCGCCACTCGGCGACTCGTTTGGCAAAGTGGAGTCTCCTCATCGGGAGGGACTTGGGAGCGGCAAGGGAGCGTAAAGGGAGCGACTGGCTAGCTATCGAGTGGCGTGAGCACCGCCCAGCGCGTGAGTTGATCCGGGCGGAACTGCCAACGGTTCGCCTCGGGGCGGTCTTACAGGGCGATACGTACCGGAATCCGAGCACCCCGCGGAAAGGCAACCATCGAAAGAACAACCAACCGGAGGTGACAACATGAACCCCACCAAGCGGATGTGCGATCTGCTTGGCCGAACCAAGAAGCTCCAGCTGGCAGTGCTCAAACTGCTGGCAGCGTTGCTGGTGATCCCCGGATCCGCTTGGCCGAGCCAGGCACGGTCCATGGGGGCGAGCTATGACACCAAGGGCTCACCAACCAAGCTCCCGGTGGTGAGCCCATCTTGCCTCCGTCGGCTTCGACTCCCGCGACGCGCAGGTTCAAGGGTGGTGGGGGGAGCAAAGCGCTGATCGTCAAAGGCGACCTGCGCAACTCCATCACCGTCCTGCTCAAGGGCAACGAAGCTTTCATCGGCATCCTGAAGAGCGCTCGCTCGAGCAGCGGCGGCAGCCCCGTGAACGTTGCAGAAATCCAAGAGTTCGGAGGTCCGCCAGTCATCATCCCCGATGACGCCCAAGATGCGCTACCGGTGCCCCCTCGAGGTGCCTGCCCTGACTTTCGCAGCATCGCGAACAGGGAGCGAGTCGCGAAGGAGCTGGGAATGGGCTTCTAAGACGGCCGGTGCGGTGCTCAGAAGTCTTCGGGCAGAAGGTCGGCGAGATACCTGGCGAGGTGTACCAGGCGGGCGATGTAGACCGTCCCATCCTCCTCGACCTTGTAGATGTATCCGTGCGGAGCTCGGATGCTGCCCTGCCGAATGCAGAACACACGAACACCCGCTCCAAGCTCGCCGTGGAGCGCGCCGATCGTCGGGTGCTCGCGCAACGTGAGACGGGCTTCGACGATCAGGCGCGCATAGACTTCAACCTGCCGTGGCCCAAACCGCTCTCGCGTGTGGGCCAACGCCTCGTCAATGTCATCGTAGACGAGGCGATGAAGGCGGACGGCTCGCATCAACCCAGGTGCTTCAACGCACGGTCTCGGACGGCCTGTGCGAACTCATCGTCCGACGGTTCGATGAAGTTGCCGCGCTCCATCTCTCCGAAGAGCTGGGCGAGCTCATCGCGCACTTCGGCCCGGCGGGCGTCTCGTTGCTTGAGCAGCCGAATGGCCTCGACAGCAACCTCGCTCACGCTGGCGAATTCACCGGCACGCACACGCTCTTCCGCGAAGGCCTGCAGGTCTTCGGGGAGCTCGATGGTCTTCGCAGGGTTCGCCACTGAGAGGATCATGCTGGAGGGCTCGGGACGAGTCAAATCGGGCAGCAAGCGTCCCCTTTGCGAGCCGCGGACGCCTTTGCCCTGGCGTGGCGGTTCCCACCCTCAACTCCATCACGCCTTCATCTGGCCCCGCCAGCGGCGGCGACTTGGTGCGTCTGATCGGAACCGGGTTTACTGCCGAGTGCGGTGGCTTCACGGTCGACGCGGACATGCCCCTCGCAGCCATGGGCTTCTTCGAGAACGGCGGCAGCCAGCTGTGGGTCGTGCGCACGATACACTACGGCGACGTCAGCGACCCGAGCAGCGCGCTTGGAGTGCGAGCGTCCGGTTTCCTGGCTGCGGGAGGCGGTCCCACTCCAGCCTCGCTGCAGGGCGCCGCTTCGGGTCCGTTCCGGCTCACTGACGGAAGCTTGATCCGTGCGGCAATCGATGGCGGCCGTCACCGCTGGCATCCCACAGGTGCAGAGCGACACGCTCGGGCTCGCAAGCCAAACGCAGGTCGTTGGAGGCACCGCCAACACGGTCCTCCAGTTCCCTGACGCGACGGTCAGCGGCGGTGGCAACGTCCCGAACCTAGCGGCGGTCGACGTGCTGGATGTGCGCGCGGTGGCGGAAGCCGCGCGGCCGCCCTGTCCCATGCGGTGCAAACGCACCAGTTCCTGCAACCTGTGCATGTCCGTCCTCCTCGCCACCATCACGTCAAGGTCCGCGGACGCCCTGACGCCTGTCCGGTAGTGCCTCCGTTCCTGCAGGATCCGTTTGGCCGAACCACGAGCGATCCGTTTGGCCGAACCAGACCCGATCCGTTTGGCCGAACCAGCGGCGATCAGCTCAGCCGTGCTGGAGGCTCCGACCAGGCCGAGCGTGCTTACCAGCGTCTGAAGCGTCAGCGGAGTCGAGCGCTGAGAAAAGTTGTCGAGTTGGTGGACGGGCCGTAGGAGCTTGGGTGTCGAGCGTCAGCTCTCAAGGCTGATCTCCGACACCTCACCTTCGGAGTCGAAGCGCACGACAAGCAGGTAGTTCGTCACGTCCTCGCCGATCGAGTAGTCGAGTGAGATCTCGCTGTCTTCGGAACCGGGAACGACCGCGACGCGAAGAAGGTGAAGCGCCTTGAGGAACACCGCGTCGGACACGTCGTCTGCGCTATCCACGCCGAACGCGCTACGGATCGCCTGCGCGCTCAGCTCGTCCTTGTGATGCGACCAGTACATGATGGTCGCAGCGTCTTCATCGCCCTCCTGCAGTTCCGCTCGGATCGCGTCCTTGGAGGCTGCGTCCAAGGCAGCAAGCTTGGCGACACGCGAAGTGGCCGCCTTGATCACCTTGGGAGAAGGCTCCTCGTCCAGCTCGATCGCGACCTCAATCTCCTCGCCATCGAGGAGCACGACTGTGTCTGCGATGCCATCGCCGTCGAACGTGAGGGTTCCAAGGTTCGGGTCTTCAATCTTCATCGACGGCGAGCGTCGGCCACGCGCAAAGAACCGTCCAGAGCAAACTCAAACGTCCCCCACGTGACCGCTCCGATGCTTTGCCCTACCGGAAACGCTGGGCACACACAGCGAAAGCCAGCCAGCGCAATTTCCACCGCTGGCTGGCTGTCCACTTTTCACGCGGAACCTACGAGCGCCCAACGGCAAACTGGACCCCTCGTAGAGCTGAGACCCAACCCAACTAGGAACCGCTGGGAACGCACTGGCCGGGTGGGTCGCGCTTCATGCGTTCGATGAGTGGCCCGAACGCGACTCGGTTTCCATAAAGCTCCACGCCGAACGAGATCGCGTTGCACGTTCCGGTGTTCGTGCCGATCTCGAGATCGGTCACGGTGTTGGGATCGGTGAACAGCTCACAGAAGCCCGATTGAAGTGCCCGCAAGTAGTACTCGCTCTCGGCTTTGAACTCGGCAGGATCCAGCCACCCGGCAAGCGTCACATAGCGCATCTCGATCTGCGTAAGGTCAACACCAGCGGGGAATGCGAACTCAGGATCGTGGATGGTGAGCCGGCCGTCGCGCGGGCCCGCGTAGTACTCAATCGCCAGCGGGGTTGCGAAACGAATGACGTAACGCCCCTCGACCTGCTGAATGCTCGAGGCTTGCATCAACGGCTTGAGCGGGCTGGCGTCGATCGTGTCGGAGAACACCTCAATCGGAACGTTGCCATCATCAAGTCCATTCACGTCCATCTGGGCGGATTCGCTTGCAGCCATCATTCCCGCCGCGATGGGGGTTCCGCCCTCCAACTCGACGTGGAGCACCGGGATCGCGAGATCGTTGCGCCAGTCCCTCTGCAAGACGATCCAAGGGATCGATTCACTGTAGAATCGCCCAAAGGCGTTGTCGACACCTCCTGGCCCATCGGCCAGGTCAGCCTCATCGTACGCCACCGAAGGCGTGCAGTGTCCCGGACCATCCGTCGGCCCACCGCGACCGTCCAGGTCGAGGCCAGGGAGCATGTTCGGTGCCTGGCTTGGCATGCTGTACATGTAGAACGTCGCGCCAGGCCCAAGCTCCTGAACTGCGCCCGCCGCACCTCCGCTCCCAGCAGCGCCGGCCAGACCCGCAGCGCCGGCCATTCCGCCAGATCCGGCCGCGCTCGTCCCTCCGGCCCCGACACTTGACGAGCCATCAGAATTTCCGCACGAGAAACAACCCACTGCCAGGAGACATGCGATGTGACGTAGGTCGCCGAGACGCTTCATGAAGACCCTCCAGAGCGATCCTGCGGCACGGCACCTGGAATTGCAAGGCGCGACGGACACGTTGGCTTGCCCTCGGCAAACGACGGGGTGAGCATGTCCTGCTGGTTTCCGTGAGGTCGTGGCTCAGGGGGTACCAGGTGTTCACTGAGCCAGGTCCCCGACCACGGGCGTCCGTGGCTTTGCTAGTTCGGTGCCCTCCCCCATCCCGAGAACACGCGCAAAGCCTGGTCGTCCGGCAAAGGCCGACCCGCCGCGGATCCCACACGAAGAGATCGATCGCTTACTCGTCTATGGCGAGATGGTCGAGGTGGAGGGCAAGGAGCCAGAGGTCCACTATCCGACCTACCGTCAGCTCGCGGACAAGTACGGCGTTTCGCTGTCGAGCATCGCCGAGTACTCCAAGCGTCATCGATGCCGGAGACGTCGAGGTGAAGCAGCGATGCGTGTGGCGACGCGGGCTGAGGACAAGCTCGTCGAGAAGCGCGCCAGCAAGCTCGCGATGAACAAGTCGAACGTGCTGGCGATCATCGACGAGTACCTGAACCAGTTCAGACAAGCGCTTCAGGAAGGTCGAGTCCGCGTCGACGCAGTCTCCGACTTCAACACCATCATGCGACTGAAGGAGTTCCTCGAGGGCGGCGCAGACTCACGGCAAGAGGTGCACACCACGCTGACGCTCGAGCAGCTGCAGCTCAAGCACAAGCAAGCGCTGCAACGGCAGGATGAGGTGGAGAGCGAGCTGACTGGAACGGTGGTGAGTCGCAAGCTGGTCGTGACTGAGGGCAAGCCGGCTCCTGCTCGCGACGAAGACGAGAGCGACGAGGAAGACGCTGAACCCGTGCTCAATGACGTGGACGATGAGGAGTTGGAGGACGATGAGGAGGAGCCGTTCGTGCGGGCTCCCGCATTGCCAGCGCTGAGCCGCGCAAAGTTTCCTAAAGGAAAGTGACCGACGTGTCCCCGAGCTGACGCTCGGGACGCTTTGCTCTTGCGGAGAGAGAAGCCAATGACCCCCCGAAGAGATTTCTCGCGCAATCCACAGGGAACCAATGTTCGGTTCTTGATCGGTTTTCGTTCGGTTACTCCCCGTCAGCGCGGCACCACGAACGGCCGCTTCGGTCCCATAGTGGCCATTGGGGCCTGAGCACGGCGCAGAAATCCCGCAGGAAAACGGCTCAAAACAGCGAGAAAGGCCGGGCTCAATGGCCGCTTTGCTCCGGGGCCCGGGGGGGAGGGTCCCGCTTCGGACGCGAGGCCGCTTCGAGGGACGGTGCCTGGTGGGCATCGAGGTTGCGACGCGTGCGTTGATGCTGTCGGCTTACTCGATTCGAAAGGGCGCCGTCATCAACGAGGCGAGCCACGTCGATTGACTGGCTGGACACTCACGTCCCCCGCCTCCGAGCGAAGCAGCCGAATTGAGTGGTCACTCGCACCGGAGATTGGGCGCGCGCTCGAGCGATGCTGAGCGCCGCGCCCACGCGCCTCAAGGGCGCCATCTCAAAGGCTGTCGCCAAGGAAGCGCACCAGCTTCGAAACGAGATCGCGCAAGGGCTCACTAACCAAGCTCCCGGCGGTAAGCCCATCCTGCCTCCGTCGGCCTCGACTCTCGCGACCCGCAGGTTCAAGGGCGGTGGAGGGAGCAAGGCGTTGATCGTCAAAGGCGACCTGCGCAACTCCATCACCGTCCTGCTCAAGGGCGACGAAGCGTTCATCGGCATCTTGAAGAGCGCCCGCTCGAGCAGCGGCGGCAGCGCCGTCAACGTCGCAGAGATCCAGGAGCTCGGAGGTCCGCCGGTCATCATCCCGATGACGCCGAAGATGCGGCGCTTCCTCTTCGCGATGCTGCGGAAGTCGGGGCAAGCACCTCGAGGCGGCACCGGCAGCGGCGTCGTGGTCGTTCAGGTGCCCGCCCGTCCTTCCCTGCGGCCCGCGTTCAGCAAGTTCCGCACGGGAGCGGAGCGCAGGTTCCTGGAGCGGGTGGCGAAGGAGCTAGGATTGGGCTTCTAGTACCTTAGGCGCGCTGCTAGCCTAACCAACGCAATGGACTTCGAGCCTTTCGACGCTACCGCCCCATACGATGTCCAGCCGGTGGTGAATGGCACGCCCGCAGATCACCACGTCCGCGGGATGATGTTCAATCGCCTTCAGAGAGCACTACGCGAAAGCGGACGACGGATCCCGTTCAAGCTTTATCCGCTTCGAGACTACAACGCGCTGATCGTCCGGGCCGCAGAAACGCTATATCCCGGCTCCACCATCGGCGAAGGTCTCTGGAACGTTGGAGCATTTGCCGTCAAAGCGTTCGGGGAATCGATGGCCGGGCGAACGTTCTTCACTCTTGCGGACGGTGACTTCACGAAGGGATTGCGCCGTCTGCCCAATGCATACGACCTAGTTCAAGACCACGCCGTCTAGAGATCGTCGAGGCCACTGAACAACAAGTGATCGTCCGCTTGCGCGACATTTGGCGACCGACCCCGTTTCATGTCGGCCTAATGGATGCCGCCATGGCGTTCTTCAGACGGCGCGGAAGCTTCTCCGTACGGGAAGAACGGTTGGGCACTGTGCTGGTCAAGGCGACGGATATCCAGGCGCTCGACTAGCACTAGCGCAGTCATTACGGTCTCGCCTTGGGGCGGCCCTCCGTGCATAGGCTGACCCAGTTCTCGGCTCAGCTTCAGTACAGCTCCACCTCCCACTGCTCGAACGCACGCTCGGGTTGTTTCCCAGTGCAGTAGGCCAGGATGTACTCGGCCGCGCGTCGCTCGGCGGCCTTCGCATTCAGCACCACACCGTCGTCGTCCAGCTCAAGGCAGTTCATGAAGATGGCGTAGGTCGCTTCAAGCGCACTCGGCTCTTCGAAGATGCACGTGTAGTCGACGTCATCTAGCTGGGGATGCCCAACGGTTCCGTTGGCGATCCAGAACGAGAACAGTCGGACAACTCCCTTCAGCGAAGGTGAGACGCGCTTCATCACATCGAGGCTATCAGCGTCCCCGTCCTGAATCATCCACGCCTTTGCCCTGGCGTGGCGGTTCCGACGCTCAACTCCATCACGCCTTCATCTGGCCCCGCCAGCGGTGGCGACTTGGTGCGTCTGGTCGGAACCAGGTTTGCTGCCGAGGTTCGAGTTCGCGTCGGGGCGCAGCTCGCTGTCGTCGTCGGCGTTCGCGATGAAACCGCCGTCAGCGTCGCCGACGTTCGGACTCCCGCAGGCGAGCAAGGGCTCGCGGACGTCGTCCTCGAGAACCTCGACGCTGGTGGCAAACCAATCCCTGGGGAATCGGCCACGCTGCCGCAAGCGTACCGGTTTCTCCGCACGCCCGTCGCGCCTGAAGCCGACCTGACGCGCGTCGTCCGCCAGCTCCTCCGTGAGCTGAAGCGTCAGGTGCTCGCGAACGTCTCTACGACGGTCTCGGTCGACTACGACGACAGCCCGAGCGACGGCCTGAACATCGTGGCGATGGCCTCGTTGCCGTCGCTGGTCTTGAGCGGCCCCACGCTGCGCGAGAACCGCTTCTACTCGACGAACGAGAGTCATGAAGACGTAGTGGCCGGAACCGGCGGTCCCGAGCTTCAGCGCCGCAAGACGCCGTTCACGACGGATCTGGTCTTCACGCTCACCGGCACCAGCAACCGCACCGCGGAGTAACCGTCCAGGAATGGACGTCTGCCCAGCGACCGAGCCAGCTGAGACCATTCGGGGGTGACACAGCGTCGGCAATTCTGGGAGAAGCATTCGGAGAATGAGAGCGGGGCACGAGTGCGTGATGTCGCCCGGCGTCATCATGTCAAGGAGGGGACACTCAGGTGGTATCGCTCGCAGATCCGCAAGGAGCGTGCGACTGAGCCTCGATTGCTCAAGCTCGTTGCTCCAGAGCCCGCTTCGGAGACCGCGCTGGTGATCGCCGTTGACGGCATCCGGCTCGAGTTGCCGCGGGCCGACACGAACCGCGCTCCAAGATGGGAGCCGCCATCCGCTACATCCTCAAGTACCACCAAGAGCTTGGCTGCTTCTTGCGGTTCGCGTCCATTCCCCCCGACAACAACAAGGCTGAGGCTGCGCTTCGCCGCATTGCCCTCAGTCGCGTCAACTCGCTGTTCGTGGGAAACGAGAAAGCCGGACACAACCTCGCGGTCCTGCAGACCCTCGTCATGTCCTGTCACCAACACGGCCACGACCCGGTCGAGTACCTCGGCGACGTCTTGATCCGCGTCCAGACGCACCCAGCGAAGCGCATCGAGGAACTGCTTCCCCACCGCTGGAAGGCGCCGCAAAGCCAGGTCCGTACCGCGATCAGGGATGGTCATCTCGCCGCCCCCCGATCGCACGCCTCGCCGGAAATTCCTGGACTTCAACCGCATCGTGCGGGCCGCACGATGCCCTTTAACGCAAGGCTTGAACAGCCGTCGGTACTTGGACGGTTACCTTGTGGAACCGGTTCCACAAGCGGTGCTGAATCATTGGGAGCTGGGGTTGAGCGAATTGCCCGACGAGACGATGCTGCATTGACGCCTAGGGACCAACCCAGGTGCCCTCAATCGTCATGCAGGCATCGCGCGCCGCCTGCTCGGGAATGTACTCCTCATTATCCCAGATCTCTCCGCAGAACGTCTCGTAGTTCTTCTGGCAACCACCTGACGCGACCAGGTGATCGCATGGGTCCTCCGACGCAGTCTCGTTGGTTGAGCACAGCTGACTGACCTCCTCGAAGGTCAGACCGCGGAACTCGAGGCAGTGAGTCGGTGACGTGCAACTTCCACCAACCGGCTCCGTGCAATGATCAACGAGTTGCCCACCCGATCCACCGGAACCGGCCGTTCCACCTGAACCTTGACCACCTGTGCCACCTGTACCCGATGGCGACGAGTCTTCACTTCCACACCCCGAGAGCAGCGCTAGAGCGCAGAGCCCAACCATGATCGCTTTCATCGGGGCAGGATACCGACTGCTGAACGGGGCAGGAACGGGATTCGGCCGAAACCGCACGGCAGCCGCATGTTGTCCCCAGCGCCCTGCTCGCCTCGCTTTGCCCTGCTGAATGAGCTCACGGCTGCGTTACTATTTCCGCCAGCGCGTCTCCGAAGCCGAGCTCAACCTCGGCTTCGGCCTGCTCGAACAGGCCGACCAGAACCTCGCGACCGACATCGGGGTCTTCGGCATCATCTCGGGCGGCGTCCCCGCTCCGCACTCACCGCTCGCTGACCTCAGCGTCGACCTGACCGCTCCTGCTCGCGCCTACGACCATGCTGGGCAGCGTGTGTTCTTCGGCACGGGACAAACGGTGGACTGTGCGGTGGATCTTGTGGGGATCCCCACGGATGTCAGCACGGCAGGCAACGAGCGCTGGCTCGGTATCTTCCTGCGGTTCCGACGAGAGCTCTCCGATCCCCGCACGGACGGCAACTCCCAGCAGGTCTACTTCCGTCAGGACGAGTCCTTCGAGCTCGTCGTACGCCAAGCGCCGGAAGGCGCTGTTGGCCTCGCGCCCAAGGTCGCGCTCCCGCCCGACGAACTCCTGGTTTGCGATGTGCGCCGACGCCCGGGGCAAACGCAGATCCTTGCGCCCGACATCGACACCTCACGCCGCCAAGCGTTCGTGTTCGCGCAGGGCACGTCCGTCGCGGTGGAGCCCGGCACCTGGAGCATCCTCTCGCCGCTCGCAGGCAACGCGCAGGCCGCGTTCGATGAGGTCGACGCGGAGCGGCGAGAGCACTTCACCGCGACGGGTCGTCGCCACCCGGCAAGCGCCATCGACTACGCGCCCCACGGCTTCGTGCAAGCGACGCAGCTCCAAGCCGCCGTCGACGAAGTCGTAGACGACTTGAGCTCGACGGCCGCTGGAAGCCCTGGAGCGAGGCATGTCGGCGCAGACGCCGCGCCAGGCATACCCAACGCGCTCCCAGCGGTTCGGTGGACGGCCAGCTCTCCACGCTCCTCGGCTTCTTGAACGCGCACCAAGGCGCGGTCTCCGGCGCTCACAACGCCACGGCGATCGCCGCCGCTGCGCGCAACTTCATCAGCGGCACCAACGTGCATGGGCAAGAACCTCTCGCGCATCGTGTTCTCCGCTGGCGGCGCGTTCGTGTGGGCGTGGGGCAAGAAGCGACCCAAGCCTGGCGACGTCCTCTACATGTCCAAGCCCGAACACGTCGCGGTGCTCGAAGAGCTGGACGAAGCCAAGGGCACCATCGCGGTGCTCGAGTACGGGCAGTTCGACAAGGCGAGAGGCAAGCACCTCGGCATCCGTCACGTGAAACCGTTTCAGGTGTTCAAGAACACGATCAAGATCGGCAAGCACGCTGCACGGTTGGCTCGACCTCTCGAAGCTGAAGGGCCTCATCGTCCCAAGGAAGGAGCCCGAGCCGCCACCCCCCAAACCGACGCCTTGCGCGGGCTGTCCCTACGCGCCGACTTAGTTTCCTTACGGCACCACGCGAGGTCGATTCTGCTTCAATCGGCCTTGCTTGAGCGACATGGCAAGCGCGAGCGTGCGAGCACCTGGCTATCTCCACGTGTCTCTGAACCATGAGGGGCATCGGGGTCATGCAGCGTGCGGATTCTAGGTCCGCGCCCGCTCCACCCGCGAGAAACCAACGTTCCCGCCGCTGGGGGACCGGGAGGAATCATGCTCTGAAGTTTGGTTCGTGCTGGGCCAACGCCGCGGGGTTCGTTGACCGCACCATTTGAGGTACGCTCGTGGGGGGACCACTCGGCGCCTTGACGCTAGCCCCCAAAGGAAAGCTTCTATGGAATCTGAAGAAGACGGTGGGGTTCCCCGGGCAGGCGTACGCGCGAGTCAGTGGCACAGGCGGTTGTATCAAGTGCGGGCGCCGTTTTCATTGCTCGGAGCACTCCTGTGCATATCAATGTGGGCAGACGGTCTGGCCGCTGAACGGGCGTTTGTTAGTGTCGCCATATTCTTGGTTTGGCCTCACGTCTGGCTCGTGATCGGGACCAAGTGGTTCCCGCGACGAAGGGATGCATTTCGACTGAACGCGGCAGACGGCTTGATGTGCGCGCTGATCCCTGTCACCGGATGGTCGCTACCGCTGCTCAACGTGGGCATTGTTGTCATCAGCATCAACACCCTGATGACAGGTGGACCGAGTCTCCTCAAACGGGCGGTACCGTTCGCGCTTCTGGGCGTCGCCATCGGTGCGATCTCCACAGCCGGAATGCCAAGCCAGACCACGGTATTTTCAACACGTACTTGGCTTGTTTCCGCGCTGGCAGTCGCGACTGAAGGGATCCTTGTGGCCCTTTCAACCTATCGAGCATACGACTTGCTTCAAAAGACCCAATCTGAGCTTGCTGCGCTCAACAGAGAATTGGACGCGAAGGTCCTGGAGCGAACCGCGTCGTTGGCGGCTACGAATACAGCTATCTCTCGGTTTGTGCCAACCGAGTTCCTGCATGCGCTGGGACACGTGGATGTCACCACGGCCAAGCTCGGTGACGTGGTTGAACGCGACATCGCTGTTCTTTTTGCCGATATCCGCAACTTCACTAGCATCTCCGAGCACTACACCCCGCAAGAGACCTTCGACTTCCTGAATCAGTGTCTATCCAAGATTGGCCCCCACATCCGCGCCCAGTCTGGGTTCATCGACAAGTATATCGGCGACGCGGTGATGGCACTTTTCCCGGAGGGTCCGGAAGGTGCTGTAAGGGCTGCGCGTGCGATGCAGCAAGAAGTCCACCAGTTCAATTTGGATCACCCAGGCGATGCGAAGCTCGCAATAGGAATAGGCATCCACTGCGGCCCCGTGATGATGGGCACAATCGGCGAGCACGAGCGCTTTGAGGCTACGGTGATCTCCGACGCGGTCAACTTGACGTCCCGGCTCGAAGGTCTCACTAAGCAACTTGGTTGTACTATTCTGGTCAGTGGCGAAGTCACGGAGGTACTGCCCGCCACCGCACGCGATGACGCCCGGCTGATCGGTCGATTTAGAGTGAAGGGCAAACGTCAGCCCGTCGAGATCCACGAGATATTTGGAGCGGACCCGGACGAGTCTCGTGAGCGTAAGCGCGCCTGCCAGCCACAGTTCTCGAAGGCGATCGCGCACTACGAGAACGGCGATGCCGAGAGTGCGGCTTCTGAGTTTCGTCAGATCTCTCAGGCGATGCCTACTGATGGCCCCACTGCTTTCTGGCTCTCTCGCCTCACGGATGTGCTGACCCAACGTCGCGCTCAGGATCCGCTCGGCGTGGTCGTGTTAGACCAAAAGTGAGACCAACGCATCACCTTTGAGAGCGTTCATCAAGGCGCCAACGGCGTGACCCATCAGCGATGCCGGGAGGATCTACGAGCTGACCTGAGTCAGGGTGCCTACGGCAATGGCAGGGCGCAAGATACGGGATGAGCGGGATGCGAGGGCGTGTTGGGTTGCGATGCGCGCGTCGGGGCAGGATGTCGGCTCCTGGGCACGTGGGCACAACATAGACGGACGTTCGCTGAGGGCGTGGGGACTCAACCTGGGCTTGCAGAGTAACCGCTTTACGAAGCCCGTCTTGTGAGGCTGGCCGATGGCTGCTAGCGGCGGCGCTCAGCTAGCCGGGACGGTGATGGCGCTGATGGGCGCTTCGAGCTCGGCGGGCACGAGCTTGGCTCGGGTTGACAGCCAGTACTTCGGAGCGAGTTCGAGGTAGCGGTCTTGAGGCCAGTAGGGCAGGACGCGGAACACCTCATCGAGGTACTGCTCGGGGTCGATGCGGTGGAGGCGGCAGGAGGCGATGATGGTGAAGAGCGCCGCGGCACTTTCCGCGTGGACATCACTCCCATAGAACATCCAGTTTTTCCGCCCGACCACGACCTTGCGCAGTGCTCGCTCGGAGCGGGTATTGTCGAGTGGCAGTCGTGGATCGTCAAGCACGCGGCGTAGCTCGCTCTCCTGGTTGTGGGCGTAGTTGAGCGCCTTCGAGGCAAGTGAACGTCCCGGCGCTTCGAACCGGGCCTGATTCACCCACTCGAAGAACTGGTCGATCAGCGGGCGTAGGTGCTCGTCGCGGAGCTGCCTTCGCTTTTCCGGGTGGAACTTCTTGAATGCGCCATCCACTTCGTACATGGCGCGAATGCGCATCAAGCCTTCGACGCCGACGGGGTACTTGCAGATCGCGGCTTCGAAGAAATAGCGTCTGCAGTGCGCCCAGCAGCCGACCAGTTTGAGCTTGTCTTCGTCGCCTTCAGTCGGCGGTCCGCGCTCGAGGATGTCGTAGACATTGCTCGCGTCGGCTTGAAGGAAGCCGCGGTACTCCCCGAACAAGTCCTTCACCGTCGCGTGGTTGTGCTTTTCCGTGTAGTAGAACAGCACGTGGTCGCAGTCGGCGACGACGGTGAAGAAGTGCCCTCGCTTGCAGGCCTGTTGAACGCGGGATTGCTCTCGCTTGCCAGGTTGGATCGCGGCACCGGTCGCGTCGGTCGACAACACACTCGCGGTGAGCGCGGCCTGCTGCATGGCGTGCACGATGGTAGCGCCGAGGGTGTTTCCAGCATCCTCGGCGTAGCGGCACATGGTCGCGCGGTCGATGGGCGCGTCACTCACAGCGAGGTGTTCCTCCTGGCGATAGAACGGCGTGCCGAGCGCGAACTTGCCGACGAGCAGCTGCGCAACGAGCGACGTGTGGAGGATTGCGCGCGGAAAGAGCAGCTTGGGTCTCGGTGCGGATTCGATGAGCGGACCGGAGGGAGTGTCGAGTCGGTACTTTGCGGTGCGCGTCACAAGAATCGAGACGCTGGCTCGCTTGACCATCAACGAGAACGCTTCGTCGAAGCCGATGCGCTTTGCGCCCTGTCGCTCCAGCTCCTCGTTGACGAAGTCCACCACCACGCGCGGAAGCTTGCTCGTGCTGAGATCTCGCCGGCCGCGTCGCTTGGGCGTCTTCGCGTCGCCCGGGGGCTGAGTGGGCGTGGTGGAGTCTTGCGTGGCTTCCGTTGCGCCCAGGGCTTCTGCAGCGCCCTGTGCGTCCGCCACGAGCTGGGCCAGTTGCTCGTCCAGTGCGGCTTCTTCTTTGAGGAGCTCGCCGAAGGTAAGCTGTGTCTCGAGCGGTGCGAGCGCGCTCGGTCTTGTTTCCGTAGAGCCGGCGCTTGAGCAGCTGGTTTTCGTGGGTGAGGTTTACGATGGTCTCGCGTAGCGCCTGATTTTCAGCGCGGAGCTCTTGGTTTTCGGCCTTCAACTCACCGAAGGCGACCTTGAGCTCTTCGAACTCGCGCAGCAGCTGCTTCTGCATGCGCCCGAGCTCGGCTTGCTTCGAACGCGATTGCGATGCGTTGCCATGCCGAGCCACACGCAGTCGTATACACGAGCGCGATCTGGCGACTCAAGCGAATTAGTTACCGTAAGGAATTGAGTCGGCTAGTGGATCGGTGGTCGCCCGCGGCGCTTCGGTGCCACGCTGACGCCTTTGAAGATCACATCGAAGATGGCGTCGCTGACCACGACGTGCTGGTCGCCAACTCGGGTCGCGTGAGGCACCTCGAAGCGCCCAGAGTCGAGCCGCTTGTGGATGACAACCTACTCCCGTGCCGTCCCACGTGAGCACTTTCATGATGTTGCCGCGCTTGCTGACGAACACGAACAACGCGCGACTCCGTGGCTCCATCGCCATCCGCTCGCGCACGATGGCGCCGAGGCGCTCGCAGCCAAAGCGCATGTCCACCGGCTCGAGCGCGACGTAGATGGGCAGCCCCGGCGCGATCACGACTCGTCCTCCGTGCTCAGCGCCGCAACCACGCTACGCAGCAGCTCGGCGTCGAACCCGGGCTCGACTCGAATGCGCGCCGCGCCGAGCTCGACGACAACGCTGTGACTCGCTGGCGCCGTGCTCCGCACCAGCGGTGCGAACTCGATGATCGGCGCAGCGCCAGTCTTCTGCTCTTCAGCCCACCAGCGGTACGCCGTGGCCTTGGAAACAGCGACGCGCTTCGCTACCGTCAAACCGCGTCGCCGCTGCGATGCATCTCCGCAAGGAACTTCGACCGATCACGCTCGCTGTATCGCCGCCTCATGGCCGACAGCGTGTAGGCACGAAGCGCGCCCCGAAAAGACGGTCCTCATGAAGCGGTTACCTTGCAGAGGCCTGCCAAGCGGAAGCCGCGGAGCATTCGGGGAGGGCTGCCTCAGACGCGGTTGGTCGAGCTGGTTCCGGCGGTTCCGACGTCGCCCGAGCAGCGTGGGCGCTACGTGATCCGCCTGGGCGGCGCTGAGCTCGAGTTGAGCGACAACTTCCGAGAGACGCTCTCGCGGATCGTCAGGGTGTTGCGATCATGCTGAGTCTACCGCCCGCGGTCCGGGTGTTCATGGCAATCGCGCCGCTCGACATGCGGGGCTCGTTTGACGCTCTGGCTGGAGTGACCCGACGCCTTGGGCTCGATCCGGTCGATGGGCATCTGTACCTGTTCTTGAACAAGCGTCGACGAATCGCCAAAGCGCTGTGGTTCGATGGCTCGGGGTGGTGCGTGCTCGCGAAGCGCCTTGAGGCAGGCAGCTTTCAGCTCCCGTTGCTTCAAGGCGACGAGGGGCAGGTCATGATCGACGGCGCAGCCTTCGCCTCACTTCTCGCTGGCATCGACTTCACCGCGTCGCGGATGGTTGGTATCGCCGCACGGCTTGGCGAGATAGGGGATCGACACCGATCACGGTCTGTGATCTTCTGTGCAAGGTGCTCGACTTCGACGCGCTGCTGAAGGAAAACGCCGCGCAGCGCAGGCGGTCGACTCGTCGAGCGAGATCGCGAGCCTCAACGATCGCATCCGGGAGCTGCTGGCGGTCGCGCAGCGCGAAGCAGCGCAAGCCCGCAGAGCCCAAGGCACCGCCGCCGCCACCGGTGGTCGATGCGGAGGCGAAGGCCGCGTTCGAGGCGCGCCCAAAGCCGCCGGTGCTGCCGCCGAAGGAGCGAGGCAAGAAGAAGGGGCGGCGCAAACCCACCGGTCGCAAACCCTTGCCAGAGCACCTGGAGGCGGAGGAGGGCACCACCTGCGCCCAGATTGCTGCGAGCATTGCGGCTCCGATGACCTCGACGTAGCTGACGGTCGTCCGAAGAAGCTCCACGTGGTCTGCAAGGAGCACCAGCGGCGCTTCGCGTCGTCACCCGCAAGACGTGCCGCTGCCGATCCTGCCTCAAGCGCACCACGCCGCGGTCCTTGCAGCACCCTACTCCCGCTCGAAGGTCACGTGCGACTGGCTCGCGTGGTTCATTCACGCCAGTTCTCTCACTCCCGCTCGACCGTATCCGTCGGGATCTGGCCGAGCGTGGTGTATACCCCTACGCCATGGGCACGCTCGTAAGCTTCGTCGAGCGCGCTGCCGGATCTCCTCGAACCGATCGATGGATTACTGGAAGACGTCTGTTGGCAAGCTCCTGGATGGCGACGGATGGCACCGGGCTGAAGGTGCTGGTGCGCCCGGGCTGCCCCGCAGCTCACAACGGCTACATCGAGCTGCCGCAACGCGGAGTACGCCGTGTTTCAGTATGCAGCGGACAAGAGCGGTGACGACGTCGTCTCCAAGCTCAAGCGTTTCCGCAGGACCCTGACGGCGGATGCCGAGCACCGCTTCAACGACGTCTATGCGAGCGGCCGCGTCACTGAAGCGGGTTGCAACGCTCACGGGCGCCGCAAGTTCCGGGACGCTGAGGCCACACAACCCACCCTGGCTGTGGAAGGCGGCGGCGCGTTCATCGCCGCGATGTACGCCGCCGAAGACGTGGCTCAGAAGTTGGAGCTTCGCGGAAACGCACTCCTCGCGCATCGACGCTCCAAGATCAGACCCATCGTCGACGAGTTCGAGCGCTGGTGTGAAGCGATCGAGCCGACATTGCTACCATCTGAACACTCCGAGTTGCCGTGCGGTATTACGGGAATCACATGCAAGGCGCTCTTCTGCTTCATCGACGATCCGCTGGTCCCTATCGACAACTCGCCAACGGGCGGGAGTTTCAGAACGTCGCCAGCTCCGACTCAACATGCTCTTCGCTGGCAGCACTGGGGAGCACACCGAGCCTCGGTCTTGCTCGGCATCATCGCGACTTGTCGCGCCATCGGAAGTCCCAGCCCAGGCTTACCTGGCGTGGGCGTTCGAGCGCCTCGGAACTCATCGAGCGGTGTACGGCCTTGAGCTCCACGAGATGACCCCGGCCGCATTCAAGAAGACGCTCGTCTAGGCCGCGTTTCAGACTACGGATCCCCGGCAGGCGAAGTCACACGACGTAGGGTCTCGCGGTCCTCCAGCGTGCGCACGTGCCACCGTCGGCATCGCCGAACCGCTCAGCTCTGTCACCCCATCGCCTGCCCGCCCAACCGCGGGCCGCCCTTGTTTCAGGCTCGTTCGCGGCTCAGGAAGCGCCCCGCCGGGGATTGTACCATGCGGCATTCTGAGCAGCCTCCCGGCGTCGCTGATCGATCACCCAACGGCCACTGACTGGGTCGCAACAATCTCACGAGCCGAGCGGCGCTCAATTCCTTGCGTCGCCTTCTTCCAAACCACTGGGTCATACGGTCGCGGCGGGAGAGTGAGCAGCTCACGCTGCTCCTCGCTCTCGAAAACCCCCAACGGTTGTTTCCCCATGGTGCCATGAATGCTCATGCCCGCGACTTTCCGTGTCCAACGCTCGAGCCAGCGATTGGTGTCCTCGAGGGGCTTCTCGCTTCGTCCGGCAAGTTCAGCGACCCCGACAACGCACGGCTGGAGCTTCAGGCGGTCCTCCCCCCGAGCTCGTCAAGCTCATCGACTGGGCCACCCTGGAGGTCTTTCCTCCGAGCTTCATCGACGGCGCCTTCGCGGAGACGCAGGCTGACCTCCTGTTCCGTGTGGAGATAGCCGGTCGCGACGCGCGGCTCTACGTCGTCTTCGGGCCGCGTGCAGGCGCTTCCCGCGCGGTGTTCGTTGGTAGCCGCTACCGGCTCGCCGTAGGGAAGCCGCAGCAAGGAGTGGCTAGGCATCGGCATGCCCGGCTGGCGTGAAGGCGACGAGGAGCTGCATGCTGCGGTGCTCGCGGCGCGAGAGCGCGTTGGCGGATAGCAGCACATCCGCAGCACCCTACGGAAACGGCGGCTTGAGGATGAAACCTCCGGCTGCTTGTGGCTCGAAGCGACCGCCCTCGAACCCAGCGTTCTCGAGCTTCATCCGTAGCCGCAGGACTCGAGCTTTGAATGTTCGAGCCTGCCTCTCGGGATCCGGCTTCTCTCGCAGGTGACTAACGAAGTAGTCGCTGCCTTGTGTCAGTTTGCCCAGGCGCTGAATCAGGAACCACAGGAGGTCGAGCTCGCTCTCAGTCAGGCTGACCTTGCGCTTCTGTTCAACCAGGACATCCCCCGTCTCGAGATCGACGGAGAGTTCCCTGTCCGTGTAGCTGTTGCCCTTTGGGGTGGGCGTCGCCACCGACTCGATCACGACCTGATGCGCCTTGCGCTTGTGATGCACGTAGAAGGAGCCGTTGTGAAAGAACGGGTCCCGCGCCGGTCCCTTGCCACGCGCGCGCTCGACGAGCTTGCCGGCTTTGAGTTCAAAGAGGACGATGTCCCCTGACAGCGAAGGGCCGGCGGGCGTGCTCGACCTGTCGTATCCAGACACAAGTAGTTGGTCACCCGCAGGCGATCCCAGGAAGTGGGCGTAACCGATGCCTGAAATCCCAAGCTTCTGTCCCGTCTTCTTGAACTTGGCGTCGAGCACGCTGATCACACTGGAGTCGAGAGCGACGGCGATGCAGCCTTGCAGCGGGACTGCTTCCGCAGGGCCGTCGCGGTTGCTGCGCTCCGCGTAGACTTGCTTCCAAGTGATGTCCTCGCCGACCGCGAGCTCCCACACCTTGTGGTCGACGGCGAAGTAGAAGCGATCGCCGCGGCCGTGCATCACCTCACGCCAGGCCCAATCGCCTTTGGGCGCGGGCAGTTCGATTGAGCGCTTGATGGTCTTGCCATCGCAGACGATGAGCACGCGGTCCTCGGGCGCAGCCCGAGATTTTGAGTAGCTCCTGGCCTTTCGCTCGGCCCAGATCACCAGATCGCCGCAGTCTGCTTTGCCTCGCCATATCGCCTTCGTCGCGCCGACCTGCGCGAGGACGCCCTTTGGCACCGTCGGCAGCTTGGCCTTCACACTGGGCGCAGGCTTGAGCTTCAGAGCATCCACAACCGGATCATCCGAGTCGCTCGACGAATCGGCAACCAGAATGCCTCTCTGTTCTGCCAACCAGGTGCCCATGTGAGCACGAAACTGCACACGGAGCCCACGAATCGCTGGGGCTACGGGTCCACCATGGAGTGGACGAAACGCTGCGAATCGTGGGTCCGACTGGCTGCGCTTTTGCAGAGGTGCTGGGGTAGTTCCTCTCCAGCTTGCTGGCGTTGGGGATGGGGCTACCGCGAAGAGCTTTCTCGCGCACCCCTGCAGGAACCAATGTTCAGTTCTTGATCGGTTTTCGTTCGTTTACTCCCTGACAGCGCGGCACCACGAACGGCCGCTTCGGTCCCATAGTGGCCATCGAGGCCTGAGCGCGACGCCCAGACTCCGCGAAGAACGGCCCAAAACAGCGCGAAAGCCCTGGCTTCAATGGCCGCCCGTGGTGGCTGAGCCGGTTCTTCTGCAAGGACGTGGCCGAGGCGGCGAAGAGCGCACCGCATATCCCCACGGAAGAAGCCGTAGCCATCTTCGGACGACGATCGTTCAGCAGTTCGACTCGCTTCCACTGGAGGACTTTGAGCAGGAGCTGTGCTGTAAGTTCATCGATGAGTCCTTCTCGTGGATGCCCTACGAGCTCGGCTCGTGCACCCACGACTCGCTGCGCGTCTACGATGATCCGACGGACATCCCCGAGGTGCGTGGTCGCATCGTCGCCGGTTTGGAAGTGGGGCGCACACGCGACCGCTCCGAGCCAAGTCGGCGACGTGACGTTGGGGTCAGGGTGATTGGGTCACCGGGCTGCAGCGGTATTCGGCTCACAGAGCAAGCCAATGCTGCCGCAAGGAAACAGGTGGAGCGGCTCGAAAAGGAACTCCAGCGCAAGGAGAAGGCACTCGCCGAGACCGCGGCGCTCCTCGTGCTCCAGCGAAAAGTGGAGGCCTTGTGGGCGGAGAAGGGCGCCGACACGAGGCCGATGAGCGACACGCCCGCGATCGCAGGCGGGATACGGAAGCTGTCCTCCCCTTTTCCGCACACTGATCTCGAAGGCGAGTTTGCAGTCGCTCACGCAACTGGCTAGGGTGCTGTCCGAAAGGGCTTCCGGCGGGCCTGTCCGAGCACCGGCTAACGAGCGATACCTCCGGGATACGGTTCAGACATGTTGAGCGGACTGGACGAGCAGCGCATCGTGCGAGCGATCGCCGATGCAGAACGCGGAAACCGCGCCGAGGTGCGTGTGCACGTCGAGGCGAAGTGTTCTGGACCGGCCCTGGAGCGCGCCGCGCGGGTCTATCGTGCGCTCGGACTGTCCCGGACTCAGGACGACACAGCCGTGCTGCTCTACGTTGCGGTGAAGAGTCGCGTCGCGGCGGTGTACAGCGGCAAGGGTGTGCCGGACCAGCGGGAAGGCTTCTGGCAGGAAATCGTGGACCAGGTGGCGAACGGTTACCGCGAGGATCACGCCGCGGATACCATCGTCGCAGCGCTGGAGCGCGTGGGAGACATGTTGCGAGCAGTGGTTGGGGGCGAGGATGTCCACGGTAATGAGCTCTCCGACGTGGTGACCGGCGAGGCTGATGTCGAGCGTAAGGTCTATGCTGGACCTCCCGTAGACGAAGCGGACTCCGCGGAGTTCGCGTGCATTCATTGCGGCGCGCCGCTCTCCTTCGACCCGGAGACGGACACCGACGCCGCCTGCGACTACTGCGGAGTGGTCAACCCAAGGGCGCAGGCCATGTTGCGCAAGCGCCAGGCAAAGCAGCGCAAGGCTGAGCGAGCGCGCACCGACCGGCGACGTCGCGTCTCGTTGTGGTTGACGGGGATGGGGCTCGCTGCGGTGGCTCTGATGCTCGTGGCCAGCCTGCAGAAGCAGTCCGAGCTGAAGAGCTTCGACGCAGACGTGGCTCGAGCGCGCGCACAGGTCGACAACGTTCAGGAACGTCAGCGAGAGGTCCAGAAGCGGTACGCGACGCGCGATGCGAGCGCTTCCAAAGACGCAGAGCTCGACGGAGCGGAGAACCGCGTGCGCATCGAGCGCGCTCGCTACGACCAAGCGGCGCAGCGCTACAACTCGGCTGCCGGAAGTGCGTGGGGCAGCTTTTCCGCAAAGCTATGGGGCTTGCCCAAGTCGAAGCCGCTCTCCAACGAGGCGGAGTGGTGATGCGGCCCTCTCGCGCCTTTCGGGTCTGGCTGCTGCTGCTCGTTATCTGGGCGTGGCCCAGTCGTTCGCTCGCCCAGACAGCAGCTCCGGTCCTCACGCATCCCGTGACCGATCTGGCGCAGGTGCTGGACAGCGACGTCGAGAGCGAGCTGAACGATCTGCTGGTCGTCCACTCCACCGACCACCATGCCCAGATTGCGCTGTTGACCGTCAGCTCCACGTTGGGTGAGCCCATCGAGGACTACTCCCTGCGGGTCGCAAAGCGGTGGGCTGGCGGTCGCGCGGGTGCAGACGACGGAATCCTGGTAGTGGTCGCGGTGGCGGACCGCCGCATGCGGATTGAGCTGGGGTACGGCGCGGAGACGCTGATCACGGACGCCGAGGCCCGGAGGATCCTCGATGACGTGAGGCCGCGGCTGCGAAAAGGCGACTACGCCGGGGCTGCACGAGAGATCTGCGGAAAGTTGATGAAGAAGACGGGCGGAGTAGTTCCTCAAGGATACGTCCCGCCGCGCCCGCCTCCCGAGCCGGCCGTGCCGGCGCCTTGGCGTTTCATCGGTTTGTTCCTGCTGGCGTCTGTGATCGGAGTCCTTGGCTGGTCCAAGCACACCCAGAGCGCGGCGACTGAGGAAGACGAAGACACCGACGAGGACGCTGACCCGAACGCGGACGAGGAGGAGGATCTCGACTGGGCGCCGTTCCGTGAGCCATCGCTACTCGAGCTTCTAAGGGTGCGAGCCTTCGTGATCACCGTGGGCGTCGCAGTCGTCGTCAGTGCTCTGATTGGCCAACTCATGGGCTGGGGGCCGGAGTTCGGGCTGTGCGGGTTGGTCGGCGCGATCGCCGGGTGGAGGTTCTTGTGGCGTTCAATCAGCTCGCTGGGACACGTCGTGATCCTGCTTGGGATCGTGTTCGCCTGCTTCGCTCTGATGCAGGACACCGCGCTCTACGTGAGCGCGTTTGGTGCGTTGATTCTCGGCCTGCTCCACGCCAGCTGGAATTCGTCGGGCGGCGGTGGGGTTAGCTGGGGAGGATTCTCTCGCGACAATTCGTTCTGGAACCCATCCTCGCCTTCGACGAACTCCGGGTCCTTCTGGAGTTCGTCATCCTCCGATTCGGGCTCGCTCTGGAGCTCATCGTCCTCGTCCTCCACCTGGGACAGCGGAAGCTCGTCGAGTAGCAGCGACTACTCCGGAGGCGGAGGTAGTTTTGGAGGCGGCGGTGCAAGCTCGAGTTGGTGACCTCACCGGCGAGATCCGTCCCCTTCCCAGCGCACCATCAGCCCCTCACCCAACCCAAACCTCGAGACGCTCTCAGCGACCCACGAACCACTGCCAACTCGACGCACGTCACGACCCTGGATCCCCAGCATCGCGTTCCCACCACTAACGACCAATCGCGCCTTCCAACCGCGCAACCCCTCTAGGTCGACTCCATAGCTCGCAACCAGCTGCTGCCGCATGACGCTTGCCAACGCCAGCATCGCGGGACGCCACGGGTCAGGCAGAGACGGTGAATCCAGCAACTCCATCGAGACACGCGCTGATTCAGCCGGGGTGCCGAGCAGCTCGACACTCTGCGGCGCGTCTCCCGTGCGCTCTCGGAACCGCTGCACGACTGCTGGCAGAGCCTCTTCGGGATCGCCTTCCAAGGCGGAGTCGACGACGAGCGTGTTCGTCGTCGCGAGCCAACCGTCGCCCCAACGTGTGAGCTGGAGGTCCGGCTCTTCTAGCTTCGCGAGCTGGAGTGCTAGTCGGTGAACCGGCTCCGGCTCCGCGCCTTGCAGCACCTGACCTGGTGACACACGCGTGCTCGGCAGCTCACCGCAGAAGCGCAGTAACAACGGATCGCGCGGGTCGAGCGCCGGAGACTCCAGGCTCCGCGCCAGCGCCCACAGCGCCGCGCTCAGGGTTCGGGGGTGAGGACAAGCGCTCGCGAGCTGCGTGAACACGTCCGTCGCTTCCAAGAGCGCGGACCAAAACAACAAACCACCTGCGCGCGACTCGAACTCAACGGTTGGCGACGTGCTGGTGACGCCTTCCAAGGCTTTCGGCGCTACTACTTCCCCACGGATAGGAGGCCAGTGCTCGAAGCACACGAGGAGCTTCCGAAGCCTCAGGCGTGCAGGAGTTTCTCCCGCGGGTACGCGCACTGCGCAAAGTCGTTCCCCCAGCTCAGGAGGTAGCGCCTCGACACCATCCGCGCGCACCCACAGCGCGACGACGGCCTCGACATCGCGCTCACCGAGTGATGAAAGCGCGGGGTCGATGCCAGCCTCGTTCACCCAACACACGAGGACATCCGCCGCGAACGCGTGACTCTCCTTCGCGCAGGCGCGCAGCACGTCGAGCGGCTGAGTGCCGTAGCTATCGAACGTCGAGAAAGGCCACTCGTCGCCTTGTGACTGAGCGAGCGCGGCTAGATAGGCGCCGAGCGAGTGCGCACGGCTTGCGAAGTACGCTTTGGTTGAGGTGACTCCAAAGCTGCCCTGCATTGCTTCACGGACACGCGCGCTCAGGTGACCCCTGAGCACGGCGAGCAACTCGCGATCACTCGCTCCGCCGTCCAGTCGACCAAGCAGCTTCAGGTCAATCTTGCGCAACACGACCACCGCGTCACCAGTGAGCCGTTCCGCTTGCTGAAGTGCGATCGGTAGTACTCGCTCCAGGGCCCTCAAGGACACGACGCCAGCCGCCGATGTGGAGGCAGTCACGGCAAGCCGCGCACTGCGAACCCGAACTTCGCCGGCCGTCATGCTATTGGATCAGCGCTAACGTCGGCGCGCGAAGGGATCTGACGTCGGCCTAGGCTGACCTGGCTTGGGGGGAGCGGGCTTTGCTCCCACCGTCGCCCTGGGCGCCGCGGTTGCGGGAGCCGGGCTGGTTGCTGCGGGAGCCTGAGCGGTCTGTTGAGGCTTCGCGCTCGCGCTTGGAGCAACGGGCAAGTCGTCCAGGGAAACGACGCCCGGCGTTGCGTCGGGCACCGGAGTTACCTCGGGCTCGTTTGGCTTCGCCACAGGAGCGCTGGCGACCGCGGGCACCGGAGAGCCGACGCTGTTGGCGGCGCCTTCGCCGCTCCCGCCGCCTCGGCTCATCCCCACGGCAACGGCAATCACCACAGCCACGACGACACCCGCACTCACTCCGATTACCGTTGCGCGGTTGCGCGGAGCTGGAGCGTGGGCGCGTGGTTCGGACCACGCGGTCGAGGTTGGAGACACGGGCGCCGCGACGTTCGGCGGTTGAGCATCACTCAACGACACGGCGGGCAGGCGTCCACTGAGGTCGGCGCCGGAGAGCAACGCCCGAACCGCTGCCTGCATCTCCGCTGCGTCCTGATAGCGAGCGCTCTTGTCGTAACTCAGCGCGCGGTCCACGAGCGCAGCGACGCTCGGCGAGACGTCAGGCACGACGGTGCTCAGCGGCGGCGCCTGATTCATCATCGCCATCGCGAGCATCTCGTTGGTGGTCCGTGCTTCGAATACCAAGCGTCCCGAAAGTAGGTTGAACAGAATCGCGCCAACCGCCCACAGGTCGGTTCGTGCGTCGACGTCTTCCCAGCGCCCGCGGGCTTGCTCAGGCGCCATGAAGGCCGGTGTACCCATGGTGGATCCAGTCTGGGTCGCGGTGGACTTCTCATTGCTCTCTCGCAGGCGCGCGATACCGAAATCGAGCACCTTCAGCACACCAGCGCGCGTCAGGAACAGGTTCTCCGGCTTCAGATCCCGATGCACGATGCCCTTGGCGTGAGCTGCGATCAGCACGTCGAGCAGCTGATCTGCGACAGGCAGCACCTCCGACACCGGCAGCCGACCCCCTTTGCGCTCCGCTCGGCTCTCGAGGGTCTCGCCCTCGAGCAGCTCCATCACCAGGAAGGCCGCGCCGTCCTCCGTGACATCGTCGTCGTCCACGCGCACGGCGCCCGGGTGGTCCACCGTGTTGGCGACGTAGCCTTCCCTGAGGAAACGCTGCCGGATCGTCGGCTCATGAGAGAGCTCCGGGTGCAGGAGCTTTACGGCGCCGCGCTTCTTGTTTCGATGCGTCGCCGCGTAGACCGCGGCCATGCCGCCCACGCCTAGCAGCGACTCGAGCGTCCACTTCTCATTGAGCACGCTACCCACGCGTGCCTGAGCTCGCTGCACCAGGGGGTCCACGTTCTCAGCCATTTCGAATGGACCCTAGCATCCAGCTCATGGACGTTCGAACTCCGCCCTCACCAGGTATGAAACAGGCTGAGTGCGCTGCCTGTTGGTGTGAAACCGGCTCGGAACCCCGTCTTCGGTCCTTCCTTCTCGCCGCTCAGCAGGAAGTAGGCGCCTGCTCCGATCCCAAGCGCACCAACAACCCAGCCAATCGTACTGATGGTGGCCAAGGAGCTGCCTGATGACGCGGCGTCCGCGCCTGCCGCGGAGCAGAAGCCGTTGGAATCGCACTCGTCATCCACCGTCGACTGCTTGCCGAGCGCCATCAGCCCAGTGACAGATCCGATCACGACACCGGCCACACCGATGCCACCGAACACGAGACCCAGCGTTTGCTTCCCTGAGGAACTGTCGTCAGTGGCGCTACCACTGCCCTCATCACTTGTTGTTTCAGCGCCGAGCACGTCGAGCGTCTTCGATTCCCCTTCGACGACGAACACCTGGAACGATTTTGGTGCTTTTCCAGGCAGGGTCACGACGACTTCGTGTTCGCCGGGGTCCACAGGCAAGGGAGTGCCAAGGCTCGCGGTGCCCAGGTCGATACCATCCCGGGTGACCTGGATGCCGTCGGGTGGAGGTGTTCCTGCGTCGATGGTCAGTCGAGGCAAGCGAGGCTTCAGCTTCGCTGCGCGATCTCTCGCAACGGGAATGCGATCGTCTCCAGCAGGCAACTGGTCCTCTACCGCACGGAAAAGCTCCCAGGCGGTGGCCAGCTTCCCGCGCTTCTCTTCGCAGTTCGCAAGGTTGAGCACGGTCCCAGGCGCCGGATCGAGACGGTTGCTCTCGCGAAACTTCTCGCAGGCCTCGTCGTATTCACCGAGATCCATCGCTGACCGAGCCTGGTCGAACAGAGCCTCAGCCGCCGCAGAGCTTCCCTGTGCAAAGGAGGAGGCGGGGGTGAGGCCGCCGATGAAGCACCCGAGCACCCCTGCGGCAATTCGTCTGCGCATGCGGCCGACACTACAGCAAAACGGGGCGCGCGCGGAAGCGTGACGCTCGAGTCACGTTCAGCGCGCCGGCCACCATGGGTCGACCGCGAGGATCCGCGCGAGATCGTTCGCGTTTGCTCGAGGAGACTGGCGCTCCGCGCTGGCGTCCCCCATCATCCGCTGATGGCCATCCTGCACATCCGACGGAGTCGTTCCACGTCCACGACGACTTCGCCGGAGAAACAGCCAGGAGCCCAGACCGGCCGCTTCGCGGTCAAGCTCCCCTTGAAGATGAGCCAGCCGATCGGGCTGGGCGACGCGGTGAAGCGCGCGACCACCGCCCTGGGGATCAAGCCATGCGGGGGCTGCCAGAGGCGAGCCGCGGCCCTGAATCGACTCATCACTCTGAAGTCGCGATAGGTGCAACTCGCCCCCGCTGCCGACACTCCGTGCAGCAGTGACCTCAAAACTTGCCGCACGGCAAAAAACACTCTGCAACGTGCCGGTAACACTACGCGCACACCCGTGTTTACCAAAGGGACGCGAGGCAGAGTACTCGGCTCGCCCAAATCCGTGCGGACTTGAGACGCTCGGCACTTGACGCGTGAGCAGCCCCCGGGGGTTAGGACGCAGGAGACTCCGAGGTTGCAGGAACCTCGAAGGTCGCACCCGGCGATAGACCACGCGAACTGACCTAGGGACACCCCCAACACCCTGCCAGGTCGAGCCCGTGCGGAAACACGTTTACTCGCGCTTTGTTTCGAGAAAGAAATGTTTCAACGAACGTGAGTGCTTTCCACCTTGCAACTTGCGCTCGGTGCCACTAGTCAATGCTCGGCCGTATATCGGTTCACTAGGGAAATGAATCGGGGCGCTGGAATGAAGCCTCGAGCCAAGCGTTTGGGGACTCGGGTGTCAGTGCTGCTCGATACCCCTGAGGGATGGGGCATGCCTTGGCGTGCGTGCCCGTGGAGATGAGTGCGCGTGTGTGCACCAGTTGATTTGATGCCGTGCGGCAGCGCGTCTTTGCTACCGTTCCAGGCGGACTTGTCTGCGTTGATGGGAACTCGCCGTGTCTGAAACCGTGATTCGCCACGCAAACTACGGGTTGGAGCTGACCGATCGCCTCACTGGTGTTTCGCTGCTTGG
>JAWKRF010000005.1:0-539372 GCA_041389745.1 Polyangiaceae bacterium | reverse complement strand
CGGTGCGTGAGGATGCCGACGGGGGTCGCGCCCTCGACCACCGGGACGCCGGAGATGTTGTGCTGCTCCATCACCCTCAGCGCCTCGCGCAGCGACTGACTCGGGCCGCAGGTGACGGGATCGGTGATGATGCCGCTCTCGGCGCGTTTCACCCGATCCACCTCGCTCGCTTGAAGCTGGGGTGGAAGATTCTTGTGGATGATGCCAATACCGCCTTGGCGGGCCATCGCAATGGCCATGCGGCTCTCGGTCACCGAGTCCATCGCCGCGCTGAGCAGGGGGGTGTTCAGAGCGATCTTGCGGGTCAGGCGCGTGGTCACATCGACGTCTGCCGGGACCACCTCGCTGTAGGCGGGCAGGAGCATGACGTCGTCGAACGTCAGGCACTCGCGCAAAGGCGTCTCAAACATGGCCAAGCCTACACTACGGGGCCCGGCGATGCCGCCCCGAATCGTCGTCTGTTCGCGTCTCGAGCTGGACTGTCGCGTCCGATCAGCGAGGCTCACCCCCGGCCCTGCTGGCTGCTCGAGGACTTGCTCGAGCAGCCCTCGTGGTAGGCTCCGCCGTCATGTCGAACGAGGTTCTAGAGGGGTACCTCAACAAGCTCGAGCGCGGCTTCGAGCGGAGCGAGGACGGAACGTACCTGGTCAGCGCTGGCGCGCATCGACCGCCGATAGCGCTGCGGGTGGCTCAACCCGTGCTCGTCGCCCAGGTCGACGTCGGGCCGGCGCCGCGAGCGGATGCGGCCACGGAGGCGAAGGTGTTTCGGCGTCTGCTGGAGCTGAACGCCAGCGACCTCGTGCACTCTGCCTACGCGCTGGAGAACGATCGCATCGTGCTCACCGCGGCGCTCGAGCTTGCGAACATGGATCTCAACGAGCTCGAAGCCATCCTCGCGGACATGGATCTCGCACTGGCCGAGCACGTGCCTGACCTGCGAACCATGGTCGACGGAAAGGACAGCTGAGTCATGGGGATCTTCGCGCGGCTCGCCCGCCTCATCAAATCCAACATCAACGACATGATCAGCAGCTCCGAGGATCCGGAGAAGATGCTCAATCAGGTCGTGCTCGACATGAACGAGCAGCTCCATGAGGCGAAGAAGCAGGTCGCGGTCGCCATCGCGGACGAGAAGAAGCTCGCCAAGCAAGCCGAGCAAGAGGCCTCGAACGCCGCCGAGTGGGAACGGCGAGCGATGATGGCGGTGCGCGCCTCGGATGACGCCCTGGCGAAGGAGGCGCTCGCACGCAAGCGTGAGCACGACAACCTCGCCGAGCAGTTCAAGCTGCAGTGGCAGAAGCAGAAGGCCGCCGTCGACCAGCTCAAGGTCGCGCTCCGCGCGCTGAACAACAAGATCGAGGAGGCCAAGCGCAAGAAGGCGCTGCTGATCGCGCGCAAGCGACGAGCCGAGGCTCAGAAGGCCATTCAGGCCACGATGAGCGGTCTGAAGAACGCAAGCGCGTTCGAGACCTTCGACCGCATGGAGAACGAGATCAACCGCGTCGAGGCCGAGGCGGAGGCCGGGGCAGAGCTGGCGGAGGAGTATTCCGGTGATGTCCTGAAGGAACGCTTCGCCCAGCTCGAGATGACCTCCGGCGCCGAAGAGGACCTGGTCAGCCTCAAGCGCAAGATGGGTTTGATCCCCGAGGAACCCGTCCAGGAGGCTCAACCGGTGCGTGTCGAGCAGGAGTTCGAGGAGCTCGACGACGCCGAGCGCGAAGAGCTGGCGCGCGCTCTGGAGGAGCTCGAGGCGGAGCAGCAGGCAGAGCTCAGGTTGAAGCGATGAAGAGCCAGAACAAAGAGCGCGCGGCCGCCTGGCTGCTTGGCGCCGCGTGTTGTTTCCTCGCGGCTTCGAGTGCCCAGGCGTCCGGAGCCGTTCTCGACGCCAACTCCACGGGCACGAAGAAGGTCTCCATCGACGGCTGGCTCAAGGAGTGGGGCAGCTTCACCAAGCTGTCCCAGACACTGAAGGGCAACGCCGGAGGCGACCGGGCCTCCGTCGCGCTGGCCTACGACGCGAGGGCGCTCTACGTCGCGCTCACCATCAAGGACTCCGAGATCGTGCGCACCGCGGCGATGGGGGGCAATGAGGACCGGGTCGAGCTGTCCATCGCGGTGCCCAAGCCGGGCGGTGGCCACGCGAGCTACGACCTCTGGCTGTTCAGCGGCATTCCTGGCAAGAGCGCCGGCGCGGTGAAGCTGCGCGGCGGGCGCGCCGTGCCTGGAGCGAAGCTGGTGGAGGCGGCGACGGACGGTGGAGTCGACATCGAGGTGTCGATCCCCTGGAGCTCGCTTCCGGCCACCAGCAAGCTGCGCGTCGGCCTGCACGCTGCCGTGCGCTACGTCGACTACGCCGGGGGCAAGCAGAAGGCGATCATCGGCACCAGCGACGTCCAAGGGGGGCTCGCGATGCCGCCGCTTCGCTTCGAGAACGAGCAGGGGCTGGATCGCAGCTTGCTCTCCCCCAAGGGCCTGGGACCCAGCCCGGACAAGGCCGTCTACGGAAACGTCACCGGGGATGCACAGCTCGAGCAGGTAGCGCTCTACGGTGGCTTCCTCACCATCTTGGGTAGCGGCTATCGCGGCGGCAAGCAGTTCTTCTACAAGGACCTCTCCGTGAAGGACGCCAGCATGGTACCCGAGCTGGAGCTCGAGGACCTGACCGGAGATGGCCGCGCGGAAATCATCTTGCGGAAGCGCGTCGGCTCTGCGGAGAGCTATCGCGAGTACGTCGAGGTGATGAGCCTCTCGTCGAAGGGCGAGCCTTTCGTCGCCTTCGAGCACGAGACGGCGATCGTCAGCGGCGACGGCAAGATCGAGAACAAGGTGAGCCTGAAGACGCTGGGCGGCAAGAAGGCCGTGGTGATCGCCGACGACGTCGCCGAAGGCTGGGACCAGGGTTCGTTCCGTGAGGCACAGCAAGGCGAAATGGGGGGCGCCCTCTTGCCGTGGGACGGCATCGCGGAGCGGAGCTTCGCCTGGGACGGCAAGCAGTTCAAACAGGTGGGCGAGAAGAAGGGCAAGCCGCGGCTGACGAGCGCCGGCAGCGCGCCGAGCTCCGGTGGCAAGAGCGCCGGCCCCCCGCCGCCTCCCGCTCCGCGCCCACCGACGGCGGACGAGCTACAGGATCAGGTCTACGCGCTGTATCGCAAGTCGCGCAACGTGGGCAAGGCCAAGCCCAGCTTCGACTTCGTGACGAACGTCTACGGTGGCCCCGAGATGGAGCGCGTTCTGGTGCATGGGCTCGACGTGGTCGTCTTCGGCAAGGGCTACCGCGGGGGAACGGGGTTCGCGTACATCACACTGCCGGCCAAGGCGCCCGAAGATGTCGTACACGTCACCGCCAAGGACCTCAACGGCGACGGCAAGGCGGAGATCGTCGTGCGCGCCACGCTGAAGACCAAGACCAGCGAGGAGTTCGGAGGCATCGTCGTCGAGCGTCAGGCGCTCCTGGTCTACGAAGTGGGCGCGGAGTCGTTGACGCGTATCTTCGGCGCCGAGACCGGGCGCGTGCTGGGCGACAAGCGTGTTGTCGGTGGTCTGCTGTTCAAGCCGCTCAAGAAAGGCTTCGAGCTGCAGCTGAAGGCGGGGCGCGTAGTCGGCTGGGACAAGGCCAGCTATCCGTTCCCCGTGGAAACGGGTACGGCCGGCGGCCTCGAGCCGTTGCTCTTGCCCTGGGGTTCGGTGACTCAGCTCGACTATCGCTACGAGGGCGGGGCCTTCAAGCGCCAGTAGGCGGCGTCAGTTCAGCACGGTCAGGTTGAGCACGGCCCAGCCACCCTCCTCGAGGGTGATCTTCGCGGCCCGGTAGTTCCCGCGCGCGCCGAGGGTCACGTCGTGCACGCCCGGCCGCACCAGCTTGCGTCCAATGGCCATGCGCGCTGGGAGCATGGCCCAGCTGCGCGTGTCTGGCGTGTCCGCGGCGGTCAGCGTCGCCTGGGTGCCCAGGGACAGCAGGATCCCCCAGATGCTGTCGCGGCCTGCGGCGGTGCGCGCAACCTCGCCGGCGACGACGCGGGAGATCATGCGGGTGATGGCGGCGCCGATCACAGCGCCCTGGGCGTCTTTCCACGCGGCACGTGCCTCGAGGTCGATGCCGATGGCTGCCTCGAGGGGCGCTGGCTCCCCGTCGATGCTGAACTCGGGAACGTCGTACTGCCCGCGGGGCTTGCCCAGCGCCGGGTAGTTGATCCAGGTGACCAGGCCTTGCGCGGCCAGCCGGTTGGCCTCTGCCGCTTTGCCCGGCGGCATGTGCCCCGCCGCCCAGGTGAGCGCCAGCCCGATGGGGATGCGCTGGGCATACTTGGCGGGGACGCGGCCGTAGTTGATCACCACCAGTAGCTCCGTAGGCTTCGGCCGCTGTCTAGATGGAATTTCCGTGCGGCTTTTTTTGCCGGTCTCGGGGATCTTCGCCTCGCCGGCCTTCGCCGCGGGGATCTGCTCGGCTTCCTGGGGGGGAGGCGCGGTGGGCTGAGCGCCTTCGTCCACCTCCACGGCGAAGTATGGGGTCGGCGTCGGCCGACGGCGTGGCTCCCGGAATGCTTGCGCGCGGCTGCGGCCGGGGGCCTCCAGCGCTGCGCCGCTCTCGCTCACCGCGGGGGTCTCCAGGATCTTGCGGATGCGCGGCGAGCGGTAGCCGCTCGACCCGGTCATTCGCCGGACGACGGGGTGGAGGCTCCGATAGTCGCCGTACTGCAATGCCTCGTCGTAGTAACGCAGCGCTTCGTCTGCGCGCCCGCTCTTCTCGAAGGCGAAGCCCGCGAGGTAGCTCCCAGGGCCCGTCAGTGCGGCGCCCTGACCTTCATGCTCCTTCAGGTACTGCTGCATGACGGCAAGGCGCCGTGCCTCGACCCGGGCGCCGTTCAGGTCGTGGCGCACCAAGTAGTTCACCATGTTCATGGTGTTGATCAGGAGCTTCTCGTAGGGCGGCGCCTTGTAGGGGCCCGTGTCGTCGCTGAACAGGTACTTGCCGATGTCGTCGGCCGTGCCCCGGCTCAGATCGAGGAGATCGATGGCCTTGTCCGCCGCCTGGAGGTCCGCGCTGCTGAGCGAGTAGCGCCCGAGTTGCTGCAGCACCATGGAGCGGTCGAGTAGCAGCAGCGCGTCGTCACCGCTCAGGTCGTCCGGCTGCTGCTTCGGGCTGTCGACGCCGAGTTCCTCGTTCAGCAGCGCCAGCGCCTCCTTGGGACGCCCGGCATCGAGCGCGTCTCGGGCTCCCTCGGTGCGGCTGGCGTGTCCCGCGCAACCCAGCCCCAGGAGCCCGGCCATCAGAGGGGCGACGTGGCGAGGAAGGGGGGACGACATGGATCGTTGCGCGCGCTGCGCTCAGTTGACGAGCGCCTTGGTCACTGAAGTCTTGTTCTGGAAGACGGTGGCGCTCGTTTCCGCATCGATGATCTGCAGGAACAGGAAGTACTGCACTCGGCGCTCGTCCTCCTTGCGCTCGTCGGCGCTGAACACCTTGCCGGTGACGAAGTAGCGTGCGCCGATCTGTTTGCCCCAGCGGGCGATGTTCGACTGGTCGAACGCCTCGGAGTACTGGCTTCGAATCTCCTCGATCAACTGAGGCTGGAGCTCGCGGTTGATCACCGTGACGTGGCCCGCATTGACGAGTCGGGTCTCGATGTCCGTCATCAGCGACTCGAGGGCGCTCTCGACGTGCTCGCTGGTCTCGTTCTTGAGCGGCAAGACCGCGATGGTGGGGCTCTTCTCGGCTTCCCAGCGCTTGATGATGGCGCTCGACTGCAGCACCTTCATGTTCTCGCTCAGCATCTTCTCGAGATCGCGACGGTCCAGACCGGTGCTGAACGCTTCGTCGTCCAGTCCTTCGACCTCCTCGCCGCGAACCGGCTGAGGTCCGCCGCAGGCGGGCAGAGTGGTCAGGCCGAGCAGGCTGAGGCCGAGGCAGAGCGGGGCGATTTGACGAATCATCAGGGCTTCTCCAGTGGGGCGCGGTCGTGAGGAGTTTCTTGGGGGCATTCTTCCAGGCGAGCAAGGGGGATGCCCATCCCGGTCGGCATTCCCAGCACTGTTCGTGCCTCGTGGGTTCGGGTCGCAGGGCCGGTTGTTGCTGAAACTGCGCTGATTTGTGGCACGCTTGCGAGGTTCACGGGCGCGGTGATGGCGCACCGTGCTTGTCTTGGAGGTGCTTGTGGCTAGGGGACGCTGGGCGATGGGGGCGCTGATCTGTGCCGCTCTGGGATGGACGGCGTGTGGCGGCGACAGCTTCACGGGCGGCGCCGGTAGCGGAGGGAACGCGAGCGGTGGCAGCGCAGGGAGCGACGTCAACGGCGGCGCGGCGGGGATCGCCGGCAGCGCTGGAAGCGGTACAGCCGGCAGTGGCGCGGCGGGAGGCGGAAACGGAGGCAGCGCCGGTATGTCGGGGAGCGGCGGGAGCGGCGGCATCCCCGCGGAATACGCAGCGTGTGACGGTCCCGGTCAGTGCCTGTTGGTGCCGTCCAACTGCTGCGGCTACTGCAGCCAGCCGGAGCTCGGAGATTTCCTGGCGATCAATTCCGATCACGAGTCGTCGTTCTACGGCGAGCGCTGCGGTGGATCCATCGAGTGCCCCAGCTGCGTCACCCTGATGCCGGGGAACTTCACCGCGCTGTGTCGTGGTCCCGGGCGCTGTCAGGCGGTGAACGTCTATGACGATGATGCGCTGGTGGGGTGCGACGCCGCGGAGGACTGCCGCTTGCGCTGGGGCGCTGGGTGTTGCGAGGCGTGCGCGCCGACACCTGACCAGCTGATCGCGGTGAAGGTGAACGCGGTCGAACAAGCCCAGTGCGGGGGTGGACCTTGTCCCGGTTGTCCGACGGCGCCCTACCCGAACGACGCCTCGGCGGCATGCATCGACCACAAGTGCTCCGTGGTCTACGCCAACTGATTCGGCGCCGGCGCGAGGCAAGGCGCTGCGCTTGCCAGTGTCCTGTCTCCGTGTTTGCTGCAGACCTGGCGTGGCCATCGAGACGAGGAGACCTGGTCCAAGGACCGGGACGCTAGAGAGCGCGAGTCTCTCCCACGTCCATGATCCACACGGAATCAACGGGTACGCCCCGTGCCTCGGCCCAGTGGCGCAGCCGTAGGGGCGGCTCGGCGAGCTTCTCGTCGGTGAGCTTGAAGGTACCCCAGTGCATCGCGACCAGGTGCTTGGCTTGCAGGTCGAGGAACGCCTGACCCGCTTCCTCGGGGCACATATGCTGAGGGCGCATGAACCAGCGTGGATCGTAGGCGCCGATGGGTAGCATCGCCCAGTCGATGGGCGGACAGCGGCGCGCGATCTCGCGGAAACCTTCGAAGTACGCGGTGTCACCGCTGTGATACGCGACACCCTCGGCGCTCTCTATGACGAAGCCGCCCCACAGCGCTTCGTTGCGGGTCCAGGGCATGCGCATCGACCAGTGGCGGGCCGGGACGAGCGTATACCTCACCCCCTGATGCTCGTGGCTCTCCCACCAGTCCAGCTCGACCACGTCTGCGCTGAGCTCCGCGAGCGTCTGCGCATTGCCTAGCGGAACCACGTAGAGTGGTCGATCGCCGAACGCCTTCAGGCTGCCCATGTCCAGGTGGTCGAAGTGGTTGTGGCTGATCAGCACGACGTCGGTGGACGCCGCGACCTCCGTCAGGGGCAGGCCAGGAGGCGAGTGACGTCGGCGTGGACCGAAGCCTCCGCGCCAGATCGGGTCGAGCGCCATGAGCAGCCCGCCCAGGCGCAAGGTGAAGCTCGCGTGGCCGATCCAGGTCAGGCTAGGCTGCGTTTCCACAAGGCAACGACAATCATTGTCTCGCCGCGGCGTGAGGAAGGTCGAGTCGTCGGGCACGCTCTCGCGGTCGAAGGCTGGCAGCTCCGAGGCCCAGGCTTCTGGCTCGCTGACTCCTCGACCCGTGAGGGGGTCGAGGAAGCGCCAGCGCAGGATGTCTCCGAGGTTGCGTGCCGGTTTGGTCGCGCGTCCATCGAACTGTCCCACGCTGGCTCCTCTCGTCTAGCGGCGGACGGGGATGATCTGAACGCGGCGGTCGTCGCCTTCGCCGTCGCTCTTGGTGATCACCCCTTCGAACTTGGCGAGCGCCAGGTGCACCACGCGGCGGTCGCGGGGATTCATCGGCTCGAAGGTGATGATCTTGCCTTCGGTCACCGCCTGCTTGCCCAGGCGACGCGCCATGGTGGCGAGGCTGTTGTCGCGACGGCTGCGGTAGCCCTCCGCGTCGACCAGGATGTGCCGCTTCTCCAGCCCAGGGCGGTTGATCACGCGGTTGGTCAGGAACTGGAGCGCGCCGAGCACCTGACCCTTCTTGCCGATGATGCGTCCAGAGTCCGGTCCGCTGATCTCGAGGTTGATCTCCAGGTCGGAGTCCTCGTCCTTGGGACGACGCAGGCGAACCCTGCAGTCCATCTGCATCTTGTTCACGACGTCGCGCACGAAGTCGAGGGCCTGTAGGGCTCTCTCGTCTCCCTGCGGAACGTACTCGTCATCGCCCTTGCGGCGGCGCTTGCGGCGACGCCGGGGGCGCTTCTCGTCGTCGCCATCGTCGTCGGATTCACCGTTGTCGTCGGCCCTCTCCGGGCCTTCGTCGTCGACTTCCCACCCGTCGTCGACTTCGACATCGTCATTCGCTTCGCTCATGCTGGTGCCTTTCCTTTTCAGAAGCAGAGCCGTGCTCTGGAAGACAGTGGCGCCTTGCGCCTCGTACACTTTTCCTCGGGGAACGAAGATCGGGAGCCCGCGTGCCGTAGCTGACGACCTCCGAGTGTCCCCGGAGGTCGGCTACGGACTCAGGCCTTGCCCTTGCCGAACAGTGGTGGTTCTTGCAGCTTCTTTCCCGACTTGTCGCCGGACTTGCTGTCCTTGGGCAGATTCGGCATGTCGCCCTGAGAGCTGGCCACCTTCTTCTTTGCCTGGCGCTCCACGATCTGCTGTTGCGCGATGCCGAGCAGGGAGTTGGTGAACATGTAGACGCCCAGACCTGCGGGCAGGAACAGCATGAAGACCGTGAACATCGCCGGCATGAAGTACATCATCATCTTCTGTTGGGCCGGATCGGTGGCGGTCTGGGGCATCAGCTTCTGCTGCAGGAAGAAGATGCCTCCGATGATGAAGGGCAGGATGAAGTAGGGGTCGGGTTCGGTCAGGTCCGGGAACCACAGGAACTTGATGTTGTAGAGCTCGACCGCGCGCTGAAGCGTCGTGTAGAGCGCGAACCACACGGGCATCGACGCCATCTGGGGCAGGCAGCCTTTGAACGGATTGACGTTGTGCTTCCGCCACAGCTCCATCTGAGCGAGGCCCTTGGCCTGAGCGTCGTCCTTGTACTTCTCGTTCAAGGCGTCCATCTCGGGCTTCAACTCGCGCATCTTCAGCGAGTTCTTGATCATCGGGACGTTCAGCGGGAACAGCAGCAGCCGCGCCGTGATGGTCAGCACGATGATTGCGACGCCCCAGTTGGGAACGACGCTGTGCACCTTGAACAAGAAGGCGACGAGCAGCTTGGCGATCACCGCGAAGAAGCCGAGGTCGATCAGCTCGCCGAATTTGTGGTTCCCACCGCCGGCAGCGGCGAGCAGGGTCGAGTCCTTCGGGCCGATGTAGCTGAGCACGCTGTACTCGGCGGACTTGCCTGGATCGAGGTTCGTCACGGGGTAGGCGAGGCGCGCGCGATACATGGCGCCCTTGGCGTGGTCCGCGTCGGCGGGCCACTCCTCGATCTGCAGCTGACAGACCGGCTTCTGCGGCGACTCGGTGGGCGCGATGGCGTGGCTGAAGTAGGAGTTGGAGACTGCCGCCACGGCTGGCACGCCGCCAACCTGGTACCAGTCGCCATCGTTGAGCGGGTTCTTCTGGAAAGGCGGCTCCTTGAAGTCGTCTGGCTCGAAGTCGCTGACCTGAAGGCGCGTGGCCTTTTCCGCGTCGTCGATGCACTCCACGTGGGTGACGAAGGGGCTCTGGCGGAACATGTGCCCCTTCACCTCTTCCTCGGTACGCCACTCCGTCGTCTCGATCGTCAGGGCGTGGCGACGGGCGTCTTTCGCCGTGTTCTCGACGCGCCCCGTGGCCTTGATCTCGTAGGGACGCTCGGTGGTCGAGAGCGTCTTGGTCAGCTTGACCCCATCGCTCTCGTAGCTGAACTCGCAAGTCTTGCCGTCCGCCTTGACGATTCTCCAATCGACGGTGTCCAGGTCGAGCTGCCAGGGCGCGCCCCCCTGGTCGTGAGCCGAGGCCTGCCGCCAGTGGAAGCGCAGGGAACGGCGGAACTCGTACTGGGAGGTCGCGAGGTCTAGCCCGTGATCGTGCTTGCGATACTTCGCCGTGAGCAGCTCGTAGCGGGTGAGGGACGCGCCGTGAGTGGAGAAGCTCGCCCTAAACTCGGGGGTCCAGAGGTCGCAGGTCCTGGCTTCGACCCGCGTCTTGGGGGCATCGCGAAACTCGCGGCCGAGCGGCTGCGGTTCGTGCTTTTTTTCTCCGTTGCACTTGGTGAACGCGAAATAGGTCAGCAGCCCCATCGCGATCATCAGCAGCAAGCGGGAAGCGCCGCCACGTTCCATTCCGAGGTTACTCCGATCGTGATTCTTTGAGATGTTGCCAGGCCTCAGGCGCGGCAATGACAGTCTGATTCGCCGCTCGGGGGAGACTCCGTCAGTCGGATCTCGGATCCCGAGCCAGCTGCCGTGTCCACTTCGCGGCCCGTCGAGTCGCCTTGCGAGTCTCGGGGCGGCGGCGGTGGATCATAGCCACCCGGGTTGAAGGGATGGCAGCGCGACAGCCGTCGCAGGGTCAGCCAACTACCACGAATCGCCCCGTGGTACTCGATGCATTTCAAGCCGTAGTTCGAACAGGAAGGGTGGAAGCGGCACACATTTCCAAGCAGCGGTGACAGCAGGAGCTGGTACAGCCGAATCAGCCAGATCAGGAGCTTCGCCGCCATAGGGGGGTCTGGAGTGTGCGACCTTCAGCCAGGGCTCGCCAGCTTGGGGGGGCGCTTTTCTGCGTCTCGGCGAGCCTGAGCCACCCGCTTGCTCAACGCTTCGCGTGATGTGTCTAGCTCGGCGGCGATGCGTTGAGCTGTGAGGTCTGCGGGGCCTCGCTTGGCAATGATCACCAGGTCGACGCCCTCGGGCCAGTGAGCACCGGTGCGAAACACCTCACGAAGCAGGCGCTTCATGCGGTTTCGCGCGACTGCATTGCCGACTCGACGGGAGACGGTCAGTCCAAGGCGAGCTGGTTCTCGATCGCCTCGGGCATAGACGACGAGCACGAAGTGAGGCGTGTGGAGGCGTCGTCCACTCTGCTGACAGCGCCGGAAGTCTGCACTCGAGCGCACGCGTCGAAGCGCGGGAAAGCAGTGCCGCTCTTCCCGCGCTTTCGAGCTCTGGTTCACGACCGGAGCGACTACTTCTTGTAGGCCGAAACGGCGAGCCGCCAGCGGCCCTTGCGACGGCGATTCTTGAGGACCTTCTGGCCACCGCTGGTCTCGAGGCGCTTGCGGAAGCCGTGGGTGCGAAGCCGGCTGATGTTGTGCGGCTGATAAGTGCGCTTCATGGTGTCTCTCGTTCAAAGCTGAGCCGCTCGGTGCTCGATTCAGCAAGAGCGGATGATCTGGACTGTAGGGGGCGGGGAGTGAGCCACGTTGGGCTCTCTTCGTCAAGGCTGGTGCGTCGCTCCGAAGGAGCCCAGAGACGACAAAGGCGCTCGTTGTCGACGAGCGCCCGCGTTCCCTGGGTCTTGCGGCTGAATGCTACGAGCTCAACGCGCCTGACCGGGTCGGCTGGGTCTCACTTGGAGTGAGGCGGCATCTTGGCTTCTTTGAACACCACGTGCTGGCGAACGACGGGATCGTACTTCTTGATCTCCATCTTGCCCGCCTGCTTCTTCTTGTTCTTGGTGGTGTAGTAGATGAAGCCGGTGCCGGCGCTGGAAACTAAGCGAATATTGTCACGCATGGCGGGCGGGCTCTAACACGCGGCTCAGGGCTCAGCAAGCCATTCCATCCTGGTCAGCCTCGAAAGACCCCGCTCACGCTCAGAGTCGGCTGCTCAACGCCGCCTGCAGTTCACGGATGTTGCGGGCGTTCTGCCCGAAGTCGCCCTTGCCGACTCGCGACTTGCTGCGGATCCAGACGCGGGTCCAGCCATCGTCGGTCGGAGCGACGCGCACCCAGATGTCGTCCTTGAAGTGGAACAGACGCGTGGTGCGGACGGCGTGCAGCTCGGCTTCGTCGTGGCTCTCGACCTTCCAGTGAGGCAGCGAGCGAACCGCGCCCACCGCCGCTTCGAGCACCTTCTCGGGAGGCTGGCTGAAGCGCTGAGGCTGGATGTCCGGGTACTCGGTGGTCTCCCCGGTCGCGACGTCGTTGATGATAGGCCACACAGTGAGGGCGGTTCTGAGGCCGCCGGCCTCGCGCGTCAAGGCGAAGCAGGCGCCTCAGGCAGCAGACCACGCAGATCGCGCAACCAACGTCGCCGACGAGTTTCTGTGAGGAAACCCACGCGGAAGACGTCGGACCGAAGCGCGTGAATGGCAGCGGGCGGCGCTCTGGCCGCTCTGGCTACTGATGATCCTGAACTCCACGCGGCGGTTCTTGGCGCGGCCCTCCGCGGTGTCGTTAGGCGACGGGCTTGTCCGGACCGAAGCCTCGACTCCAGGCGGCTAGCCTTGATGCCTTTGCTGATCAGGTAGTCCATGCACGCCTGGCGCGCGCCTTGCTCAGGCGGGTATTCGGGCGCCCGAGAGCCCCGCCATCCGTGTGGCCGTGGACTGCGATGTGGAGATCGTCGCGCGACTCAGCAAGGCCACGACCTCGTCCAGGATCGGGTAGTTGACGCGCTTGATCACGCTCTTGCCCGTCTCGAACTGGATGGCTGGAGCAGCTGGATCCGTCCGATCCCTCCACGAACTTGGTGACGCCCGGGCAGCCGTTCTTCTCGGCCACCTTGTTCTTCAGGCCAGGCTCCGTGGGACACGCATCCTCCGCGTCGGGGATGCCATCCTTGTCCGGGTCCTCCTCGGGGCAGCCGTCGCTGTCCTGGACGCCGTCCTTGTCCTCGGGATCGTCGGGACACTTGTCGATGTCGTCGAGGATCCCGTCGCCGTCACGATCTGCAGGCGCAGGGCAGCCATCGGACGGGTTCGGGGGCTTGCCGTCTTCCTTGACGGTGGGACAGGCATCGACGTCGTCGGGGTAGCCGTCTCCGTCGGTGTCCTTGTCCTGCATGTCGACGTCAGGCGCGTCGCGCCAGCGGCGCGCGACCTGACCGGGCTCCGTGTCTTCGATGGTGGTGAACGTGCCCACCTGAGCCAGCACGCGCACGTCGGGAGCGCCATAGCCCGCTGCGAGTCGTGTGCCGCCACCACCCTTGAAGTACCAGCGCTTCTCGTCGTCCAGGGCGAGCCGGATCAGGCCGAGCCACTCGAAATCCGTGTTCTTTCCTGCAAAGAAGCTGCTGTGGTCGTCGGGGCCGACGTTGCCAATGCCCGTGGTTCCCCAGAGCTCACCCCCCAGCAGGATGTTGCCTTCACGCAGCGGCAGGTAGGCGCCTCCCGCATAGCGAAGCTCGCTAGCGAGGAACAGGTTGCCGTTCGTGCCGCCGATGCCTCTTTCTGGGCGGAAATGCGGACCGATGTTGCCCGTGATGTAGAACGGGCCGAAGTCGAACTCGGCGGATCCGTAGATGTAGCCCGTCAGCTGGTCATCGCTTGCGAACGACTCGGAGTCGCCCACGGGGATCCACAGCGCCGCGCCGCCGCCGAGCCTCAGGAAGCTGTCGTCGCTCTCGTATGCACGCACGCGCGCGTCCAGGCGGATGTCGTGAAGCGCCACGGTTCGGCGCTGAAGGCCATTCCCGATGCCGTTGATCTGGGGATCGGCGCCACCCTCCTGAAAGACAGCGACGGGGATCGTGATGTTCACGCCCAGGCGGCTCGCCAGCTCGGCGCCCGCCTGGAGGTGGGCGATCAGCTGGTGGCGCATGATCGTCTCGGAGTCCCTCTCGGCTCTCGGGTCGTCCGTCACCACGGACGTTCGCAGAGGATTCAGTGTATATCCCAGCGCGGCCGCGCCGTAGATGCGGGTCTTGGGAAACATGTAGGGCCGCCAAACCGCGAACCCATCATCGGGCGCGCCGCTCACCTGGATGCGATCCAGGTAGAACGTGGTCTGCTGCGCTCGAGCCTGCGGGCTGAGGAAGAGGATGGCGATGGCCGGAAGGACAACTGTGAGCAGGCGCCGGATCTGAATCATTCTGCCTCCGCAAGGTGGGCTGCCTTGCATACCGCGAGAGGATCGAGGGCTCGGAGATCACTCACACTTGAAGCTGGGCGGCGCCGTTGCCGACGCGACCTGCAGCGCAGGCCCGCGGCCGCTGGGCGTTGGATCCAGGCGAAGTGACTCACGAGAAGGGGACACTAGCCGAGCCGCGAGGGGTTGAGAATGCCTTTGCTCGGTGGAGTCCACGTCAGGTCTGTCGGGGTTTGCCGTCAAAACGCCGCGAAAAGCTCGGCGACCCACCAATTGCCCCTTTCGTCCCGCACGATGCCCACTCCAACCTCGGTGAAGCCGGGGTGGAGCAGATTGCCGCGGTGACTCGGGCTCAGCCAGAGCGTCCGGTGGGCCCGCTCGAGGCTGCGAGCGCGAGCGACGTTCTCGCCGGCAAGCCGCGGGGAGAGCCCCGCGGCAACGATGCGCTGCTTGGGGTTGCCGTCACCCACGTCGTGAGCCAGCTGGTTTCTGTCGCGCATGGCCTCGGCGTGGGCGCGGGCGAGCTGGTCGAGCTCGGGGTTGCGGCGCAGCTTGCTCAGCCCTTGACTGGAGCGTGCGCGATTGAGCCACGTCTCCAGCTGGGTCTCGGGTGGCCCGTCGACCGCGCCCTCCCCTGGGACCGGGCTAGCGTCCGCCGCCGCCGGGGGCTCGACGTCCGCGTAGAACTCGACCTCGAGCAGCGGACGGGGACCGGAGCTGGTCGTTGCGAGCAGCTGGGCGACCCAGCGTCCTGGCTGGTCCGCGCTGAAGGTTGCGTTGACGCCGGACGGGGAGAGTGATGTCAGCACGTTCTTGGGGCGCCCTCCGGGACCGAGCACGACCAACTGGGCGTCGCTCGCCTCGACGCGCAGCTGAGCTTCGAAGCGAACGAAGGTCCCCGCGCGCTGGCGCAGCGGGATGCCGCGCATCAGATCTGCGAGCGCGTCCACCGCCACCAGCGCGAGGACCTCGTGCTGGCCGTTGCTCACCTTGGCGATTCCGCAACGGGACCGCCCTTCCGTACGGGAACGAGCAACCCAGGCGCGGATTCGCCGTGCCACGTCCTGCTCGTCCAGGTTCCCTGCCTCGAGCGTCCAGACACGTGGCCAGACGTAGGGGGAACCCTGGCTGCGCAGCGCGAACACGACCTCAGCCATGTCAGGCTCGGGAGCGCCGGCGAGCTGGAGGTTCGCGACGTGAGTCGCGACGCGATGCAGCGCGGCGTCTCCCTCACCGCAGGCCTCCAGGTAGGTCTGAGTCGACGGGTCTGGGGCCGGCGCCAGCTCGGGTGGACGGGCTGACTCGCGCCAGCTCAGGGGTTGCTCGAAGACTGGTTCCGTGGGGATATGTGCTGCGCCGGCGTCCGCCTGGCTTTCGATCAGGTCGGGGGGGAGGGGTGCCTCCCTTGGGGTGCAGCCCAAGGCCAGCCAGCAGCACAGCCAAGCCACGCGGCGCATGGGACTACTCCAGGACGAAGTGCTCGACGTAGTCGATCAGAGCGCGATGGTGCTTGGGGGGCGCGACTCGCATCCACTCCGGACGATGGTGCCCGACGACGTCGAACAGCACGAAGTTCGGCAAGTGGCCCATCGTCGCCAGGCTCAGCCAGGCGTCCTCCTGGGCCGTGGTGGGGGGAGCGGCCGTGGTGGGGGGAGCGGCAGCGGCGGGTGGCGCGCCCGTCCAGCCAGCCCCGGCCGGCGGAGGCGGCGGCTGAGCTGGCGGCGGCTGAGCGGGTGGCGGTGGCTGACCGGGCGCTGTCTTCGGGGCTCCGGGTGGCGGCGCTGGCGTTCGGGCGGCGTTGGGCGGGGCCGCAAGCGGAGCTGGCGGCGCCCCGGACTGCTTCGGCCCGGGCGCTGGAGGCAGCGCAGGAGCGGGTGCTCCCGCAGCGGGGGCAGGGGGCGAGAGAGCAGCGGGCGGCGCCGGCGGCGCCCCAGGAGCGACGGGTGCGGCCGCGGCTTCGTAGCACATCAGCTCCTCGCCCATGCTCAGCCGATACGGGCTACCGAGCCCCAGCATGCGTCGGCGAAACTCCGGCTCGTAGCGTAGTGCCGCACGGCAACGAGCGTAGCTGCGGGCGCTGGGGGTGGCAGCCGCGGCGATGCGGATGTAGCCGTCGCGACCGACCTCGATCAAGCTGGGGATCGCCGCGGGGCGGGGGCGAATGCGGAAATAGCGCTTGGCGATGGCCCAGGCTCTCGGGCTCGTGGGATACAGCGCGAGCGCGATGGCCAGCTCGTGCTTGGCTTCCGGGAGCCGACCTTGCCTGGCCAGTAGCTCGGCGAGCGTTCGGTGGGCCTCGGGGCTGCGCGGGTCGATCTCAGTGCCCGTCGGTGGATTCGATGGCACCCTGGTCGATTTCCGCGTGCACGCTGGACCCCCGCCAGCGAGACCACAGCGCCGGAACGTCGCTCACGCTTTCAAGGACGTGGGTGAGCTTGGTCTCGGCGCTGGGCCAGTCCTTCTGCTCGACCGCCAAGTTGGCGCCATCGATCTCCGGCTGGGCCGCGCTCGGCGGCGTGGCCCAGACCAGGCCGATGTCGGAATCCGAATTGGACACCGCACGCACCCAGGGGTCGGGCTCGTCCGGCGCGGGTGGTCCGTACTGCGCGACCCAGTTCGCCAGACTCGGGTCCTCGAGATCGCTCATCACGTACAGGCGAGGCGAGGCGGCGATGGTCTGGTCCACCGCTTCGCGAGCCTGGGCGGCGCGTCCTGGCTCGAAGGCAGGCGCGTTGGCGAAGACGAAGTGATCCAGCGAAGGGTATACGCGATGCGCCGGTTCCGAGACGGGGACTGGCGGAGCCGCATCCAACAGCTGGCGCTGGGCTGGAGAGTACTCCGGGAGCCAGGAGGGCAACGCTGCCGACGCCGGAGCGTCCAAGCGCGGCACCCTGGCATGGTTGCGAGCGCGGTGCGGGTGGCAAGCGGTGCTGGCGAGGGCAACGATCAAGCCAGCGAAAGCCAGAGATCCGGCACGGGGAGCGCTGCGCAGGCGTGAGGCTATCAGCATCGCAACGGCGGGTGTACCACCCCCCGCTCCGGGGAACCACTGTCGCCAGGGCTCGTCAAATTGCCGGGCCGCTGACGGCAAAGCCTGCACTCGAGTCGACCGATCGGGTTCCCCTGGTAGGTTCGCGCACCCATGGGCCGCTTCGACAGCTGCGAGGTTGGCTTCTTCGCCGCGGTCATGGTGGTCGCGGGCTTTCTGATCTGGCGCTTCATCAACAAGACCGCCGCGTCAGCACCAACAGCTACACCAATACCCGTCCTCCTGGACGACGACGGGGATCGCCAAACACTCCCAGGTCAAGATCGCCGGCATTCCCGTGGGCAACATCGACGATGTCCGGCTCGAGGGCGGAAAGGCGCGCATCGACATCAAGATGCAGCCCGATGTGCCCCTGTTCGAGGACGCGGCGGTGGCCAAGCAGAGCTCGTCTCTGCTCGGGGAGTTCTTTCTCGCGATCGCGCCTGGCACCGAGGGCAAGCCCCAGCTGGAAGATGGCGATCGCATCAAGCACGTGAATCGAGGCTGCGACCACGGACGAGATCCTCAAGGACGTGCAGGACATCGCCAAGAAGGCGAAGATCGTCGCCGACAGCCATGGCGGACACCGTGGGGAGCGATCAGGGCAAGGACAACATCAAGGAGACGCTCAAGAACCTCGCGGAGGTGACTGATCAGCTGAACAGACCGTGAAGGAGAACCGGACCAGTATCCGCAACATCCTCACGCAACGTGGAAGGGATCACCTCCAAGGGGGCGCCTCAGGTCGACGCGATCCTCAAGGACATTGCGCGCCGTGACCGCAGTGCGCAGAAGCTCACCTCCACCGCGGGCACCGACGGCGAAGCAGGATCCGGGAGGAATCCGCCCCAGATCATCAGCAAGCTCAACAAGGCGAGCAGCAGCCACCGAGCGCTCCCCTCGACAACATCGGCACGGTCAGCGGTCGCCTGGCTCCGGGGTGAGGGGACGCTGGGGCGCCTCACCAAGGACGAAGCGCGATCAACCCAGATCAGGGCATCACCGAGGACGTTGAGGACTTCGTCGGCGGCATCAAATGGAAATAACGCCAGACCATCGTGGGCCTGCGCACCGACTACCAGTTCCTGTCGAGTACGGTGAAGAGCTACGTCGAGCTGCGCCTACAGCCGCGGGAAGACAAGTACTACTCGATCGAGATCGTGAACGATCCCCGTGGCTTGACCCGCTACGAGCAGCTCGACGTCGACTCGACGAACCCCAATGATCCCGCGCACTACCGTGAAATCCGTACGGTAACGACCAACGCGTTCCGTTTCTCGCTGCAGTTCGCGCAGCGCTTCGGGCCACTGACCGGGCGCTTCGGCATCAAGGAGTCGACCGGTGGCGTGGGGCTCGACCTGGCGTTGTTCGACGATCGCTTCGAGCTACGTCAGGACCTGTTCGGCTTTGGTGAGGTGATCCGTCCTCGCTGGCGCATCGGGCTCGGCTACGAGTTCATCACTCGACTGTGGTTGATGGGTGGCGTCGACGACCTGTTGAATCCCGATCGCCGTGACTACTTCGTCGGCCTGAACCTGATGTTCAACGACGAGGACCTGAAGAGCATCCTGCCATTCGCGCCCGCGCCGTGACTCGCGTCGCCGCCTGATTTGCCTTGGCGCCTTGGGCCAGCGTGCTTGCGCGACGCGATAGCGTCGCTGCACTCAGCACTGCGCCCTTCAGCACTGCGCCCGCCAGCGGCGCCCGTCAGCACTGCGCCCGACGGGGGGAGCGCCGGCGCCTACGGCTCACCCTCACCCCCAACCCCAGCCCGAGGAGCAGCCAAGCAGCCATCCCCCGAGTCGGCGTGCCTGCCTGGCGGCAGCCGCAACCCGAGTCGTCGCTGGGGTCTTCGTTCCCTACGGAACCGGATTCGCCGCCGCCGGCGGTCCCGCCGCTAGCACTCGAACCAGCTGCGCCGCCCTGGCCCGCCGTGGCGCCGCTGCCCGCCGCTCCCGATCCTGCCGCGCCTCCGCTGGAGGTCGCACCGCCGGCCGCCGCGCCTCCGCTGGCCGCGCCACCCGTTCCGCCCGCCGTCGCACCGCCTGTGGTTGCTCCGCCAGCACCACCAGCGGACGCTCCACCCGTGCTCGCGCCGCCTGCGCCAGCCACGCCGCCGGTACCACCGGTTCCGCTGCCTTCGAGCTTGCACGTCGCGGAGCAGCCATCACCGTCCACGTCGTTGTTGTCGTCGCAGTCCTCGCCGCTCTGCACGGCTCCATCACCGCAGCAGTTCACCGGGAAACCCAGCGTGGCCCTCACCACCGACGAGCCCGCGTACTTCAGGCCAGCGCGCACGTAGACCATGTCCGTCTCTGCCAGGGTGAGCCCTGGGCCGAGATTGGTGGCGAGCTGCAGGCGGTCCAGAGTCGCGTCGGCCACTCCGTCGCCGTTCAGGTCCAGTTCGTCATCGTCGCTGACGATCTTCTTCGACTTCGTGAGATCGGCTGGATTGCAGCTGTAGAACAAGGTGCGGGAGGGCGGCGACGGGTTGTGGTTCCAGACATGCGCCACGTGGCCCTTGTCGTTGATGCTCACGCCCACCGGGGTGGCTGGATTGAGCAACTCGACTCCGCCCACGGTGTCACCTTCCCGCAGCGTGATCTGGGCGTCATAGGCGATGTAGGCGTCGCGAATGGTGGGTGCGGTGCTGTCCCCGGCGAACAGGTAGTGCCCGCCCGAGTTGATGCTGAACAGCTCGAACGCTTCCCAGTCGCCCTCGGAGCCCGTGGACTCTGCCTCGGTCGCCACGCGGGTGCCATCGACCACCACGGCATGCACAAGAGCCGTCTTCTGCACTCGCACGATGTGGTGAGCGCCGTCGTTGGAAATGTCGTAGCGGTTCGAGACGCCAAACGTATCCAGCACGAAACCGTTCAGATCGTCTCCGGTCTTGTACAGCGTCGTGGTGCCCGCTGCGCTGCGATCGGTCGAGCGGAAGAGCGCGGTCCCGGACTCGGAGTTCATGCCGTCCAGGTACACGGTACCCCGGAAGTAGACCGCTCCGGAGGCGTCGATCTGGGGCATGCTCACGGACCAGATCTTGACGTCCGTCGCGAAGCCGGGTGCTGGGTCGTCTACCGTGACAAGCTTCCCCAGATCCGTGTAGACCGCTGGGAGTCCGTTCCACGACGGTAGCATCACCCAGTTGCCCGAGTCGTTGGCGCCGCAGCTGTTGGTAATGACCCCGCTCGCAGACAGCGGATCGCTGGTCTGGGAAGCCAAGAAGACGATCTGATCGTCGACCCACACGTACGTGTTGTCGGAGTCCAGGGCACCCGCGAAGACCGGCTTCCCCAGAGGGGTCGACGCTGGGTACGTCATCGTGCTGCTCAGCGCGGAGCCATCTCCGCTGGCGGCCACGTCACCGTCCTGCGCGACCAAGCGGGCACGAACTACCTGCGCCTGGGCCGCGGCGCTGAGACCCGCGGAGACGCAAAGACAAGCCGTGCACAGGAGCAGTCTCCGCCGCCCCACCGTAAGCAACTGCATGAGCATGGACTAGCCGATTCGCGCCGATGCGTCGATGGTCGCAGCAGGGTTCAGGGGAGCGACTCAGTAGCTCGCGTCGATGGCGGCGTGGTTCTCCGCGGCTCGGATCTCGTCGTAGAGCAGGTCGCCGGTGCCGGGGACACCACGCATGAAGAAGCCGTCGGCGGGCTCGCTGCAGTCACACGCGACCTCGACGTTGGGCTGCCCGATCTGGCCAATCGCGTAGCCCTCGCTGGTGTTGCGCAGGAAGAGCCGCCCCCTCCGCTCTGCGAAGTCGTAGGCGTAGGTCAGCATGAGGATCACGCTCTCGTTCACGGTGATGGCGGAGAACTGCTGCGTGTCTCCACACTTCAGGCCGAGGTGATGTTGATCGTTGATCAGGATCCCCGGCAGGGTGGCGTTGCTCGCGAGAGCGTCACCTCGCATGGGCTGGAACACCACGGTGCCGTTGCTCGAAACCGGCGTCTTGTACTGCAACAGGAACTCGACCCACAGCGTGGGCGTTGGGCTCAAGCAACCGACGCAGGCGATTGCTTCCTCGCGGTAAAGCTGGATCCACTCCTTGCCTGCGCCGTAGCTGGAGTCGCAGTCAGCGGGCATGAAGCCTTGGAGGGGCGCGAACCTTGCGTCGTCCTTGCTACAGTCCCCGTCGTTGCTCCCTCCCGGCTGATCCTTGGCGTCGAAGTAGAAGAACAGCTGGTTGCCGGAGTCGGGCCCCTGCGGACTGGCATCCGTGGCGCAGTACCCAGCGTCCACTGGCTCTCCGCCGCTTCCGCCGCTCGACCCCGCGCTCCCGCCCTCGGCTCCGCTGCCGGAGCTGCCGCCGACGCCACCCCCAGAGCCACCGACCGCACCCTCGCCCCCGCTGCCGGCGCTCCCTCCACTCGACATACCAGCTCCGCCGGAGCCTCCGGTCTCCACGACGAGCTGCTTGTCTTCCCCGAAGTCGAGCACGACGGAGCAGGCTGCTAGCACGACGCTGCAGACCACCAGCGCCAGGTTCCTCGAGCCATCGGACAGATGTCCACGTCGGCGCGAGCTGGATCCCGACCTGGGACTACGACCCCGTGAGGCGCGAAACATCCTGCAATTTAGCTATCACGAGGGCTCGGGAGCAGCAACGCGTCCGGCGGTGCTGGCCCGGTCCGCGCTTCCGTGGCACCAATCTCGCGCCTTGTCTCCCCTGGACCGCTCGCCGCGTCTCTCTTTTCGAGGCGTCCTCGCGTTTCCGAATGCTGCCGCTCGGGGGAGGCTGGTGTGAGCGACGCGGGGTTGGAGGCGACGGGCGCTCGGGCAACCGACGCGTTCCGCATCAACCTGTCGTGGCTGGTGCAGCTGCGCTGGTTCGCCATGTTCGGTCAAGCGGTGGTGATCACCGGGGTGACTTGGTTCATGGGCGTGAACCTCCCGCTGTTGCCCGTATCGGTGATCCTGTGCCTGGAGCTGACCAGCAACCTGGGTTACGTCGGCTGGCTGCGGCAGGAGCCCGAGGTTTCCGAGCGGATGCTGGTCGCCCTGGTCGCCTTCGATCTCTTGCTCTTCACCCTGCTGCTCTACTTCTGTGGGGGGCCTCAGAATCCTTTCTCGTTCCTGTATCTGATCCACATCGCCGTGGCCGCGCTGGTGGTGCGACCGAAGTGGACCTGGGGGCTCGTGCTGCTCGCGCTGTTCTGCTCGGGCGCGCTGTTCTTCGAGAACGTGCCATTGCGCATGGCAGGGGGGGAGGGGATCCCTTTCAAAGCCCATTTGTATGGCGTTTGGGTGGCCCTGGGCGTGGGCGCGACGTTCATCGTCTACTTCATGCAGCGTGTGAACGGGGCACTGCGCTCGCGCGAGGCAGAGCTCGCCGCGGCGGAGCAGCGCACGCGGCGGAGCGACCAGCTGGCCAGCTTGGCGACACTAGCGGCAGGGGCCGCTCATGAGCTCTCGACGCCGCTGTCGACGATCGCGGTGATCGTCAAGGAGCTGGACCGCGAGCTGGGGCAGGCGGGGGTGGACGATCGGTTGTTGGCGGACCTAAGACTCATCCGGGAACAGGTGGAGCGGTGCCGCGAGATCTTGATCCAGCTCTCCAGCGACTCCGGCACCACCCATGCCGAGAGCCAGAGTCAGCTCGAGCTGCCGCTACTCGTGAGGCGTGCCCTGGAGAATTTGCAGGAAACCGACCGCGTCGACGTCGTACTCAGCGACGAAGCCCAGGGCTACGCCGTGCGGGTCCCTGAACGCGCCCTGGTGCGGGCGCTGCGTGGCTTGATCAAGAACGCACTCGATGCTTCCTCCGGGCAAAAGCGGGTGCGCGTCGAGGTAGCCGTGCTCGGTAGCGGCTGGCGCTTCGAGGTCATCGACCGCGGCAGTGGCATGTCCGACGAGGTCCTGAGGCGCGCGGTCGAGCCATTTTTTACGACGAAAGAACCCGGTCGAGGCATGGGGCTCGGCCTATTCTTGACCCGGGCTGTGGTAGAAGGGTTGGGCGGACAACTCTTGATTCAGTCCCAGCAGGGCGAAGGCACTCGCGCGACGGTGGTGCTGCCCCACAGCGAGGACAACGGCTCGGCATCCCAGGCATCAGACGGCTGACGTAGAGCAACGGAGGCACGATGGACGGCGACCTACATCAAACTTCGATCCTCGTGGTCGACGACGAAGAGATCTTTCGCGACCGCCTGGTGATGGCGTTCAAGAATCGAGGGTTCTCGGTGAGGGGGGCGAGCAACTACGACGAAGCTCTGCGTCTCGCCCACGACGATCCGCCGGAGCTGGCGACGGTGGACCTGCGCATGCCCGGTCACTCGGGGCTCGAGCTGGTGCGGGAGCTGAAGAAGGTCGAGCCGAGCATGCGTGTCGTGGTGCTGACCGGCTACGGGAGCATCGCGACCGCGATCGATGCCGTGAAGCTTGGAGCGACGCACTACCTGCAGAAGCCGGCAGACGCCGACGAGATCCTCGCCGCCTTCCAGCGAGACGCCGAGGCGCCTCTCAGCGATCCCACCGAAGCGCCCAAGGCGCCCAGCCTCGCACGGGCCGAGTGGGAGCACATCAATCGCGTACTCAGCGACTGCGGGGGCAACATCTCCGAAGCCGCTCGCCGCCTGGGCATCCACCGTCGCTCACTACAGCGCAAGCTCCAGAAGTACCCGCCGCTGTCCTGAGACTCAAGCGTCGACGAGCACGCGAACCATCGAGAGCGTGTCCGACACGCCCTTGAGCTCTGCGCGAAACGGCTCGCCGGGGCGAGCGCCGCCCAGCCAGCCGTGTTGCAGCGCTTGCTGGGCGGTCTCCTCGGTCATCACGATCTCGCCGCCGCCTGCCTTGCCCTGTAACCGTGCGGCAATGTTCACGCTCTGACCGAAGTAGTCGAGGACGTTGTTGGCATTGACCGAGTAGCACGGCCCGGAGAACACGCCGACCTTCAGCTTGATGTTCGCGGCGTCGCCCTGGGTCGTGCGAAACCCTGGCATGGCGCGGTGCATCGCCACCGCGCAGCGCACGGCGGCGCCCTCGTCGACGAACGCCGCCATCACCGCGTCTCCGATGGTCTTGATCAGGCTGCCTTCGTGTTCGGTGATGGCGTGGCGCAGGACATCGAAGTGGTCGAGTACCACGCGAAACGCGCGGGCGTCGCCCAGCGCGGAGTACATCGCCGTGCTGTCGGTCAAGTCGGTGAACAACAACGCCACCCGGCCCACCTTGAGGCTGAGCCCGGGCCTCAGGAGCTGGGAGGCGAAGCGACGTCGAAACGCCTCCAGCGTGCTCACCACGTGGGCCGTCGCCGCTTGATCGCGATACACCAGGCTCTCGAGCTTGATGTGTGACTCGTGATCCGTGGGGAATTCGACCTGGATGCTGGCGAGCGGCGCGGCCTGGAGTTCCCGATCGTCGTCGAACTGCTCTCCCCGCAGTCGAAGCTGCAGCTCCTTCGGACCGCCGGGCTGGACGAGGAGCGAGCGCGTGCTCCCTCCGCGCACGAACAGCCGGTAGCGGCCTTCCCCTGGAGGAGCCTCGAGCGTGGCTGTGCCGTGGGGATGAAGAATCGCCTGGGAGAGGACGTGCGGTGTGCGCGCGGGGCCGCCGATGCAGTAGGGACCCACGTCGACCGAACGCACGCCGCTGGCGGGGCTGAAGGTCGCCTCGACGGCGCGATCCAGATCGAGATCGAAGGCAATGTCACAGAACTGGCAGTGGGCGGCGGTGTTCAGCTCCGTCAGGCTATCCAGGCGCTCGGCGCCGGTGCGGCAGCTGGGGCAAACGAGATCCCAGGACAGCTCCAGCAGACCTGCGTTCACGGCGCACAGACATACCTCCAGCAGCTCGCGCCGCTCCGTGCCCCAGCGGTCCGCGAGCTCGAAGGGGCGCAAGCGGTCCACCTCGGGATCCGGCGCGTTCTTGACCAGCTGGATCAGGCGCTCCGCCAGCTCCGCGTGGAGCTCCGACTCATGATAGCCCAGCTCGGGGTCCTGCATCTCCCTGCGCAAGGCGTCACAGGCCCGCGCCAGTGGGTCGGGCCCCAGGTTCGGCACGAAGCTGGTGAACTCCGCACGGTGGCCCGCCTGGAGCTCGGCGTCGATGGCGGCGAACTCCCGCATCACCTTGGCGACGCTGCGCTTGACCTGGATCGCCATCACTGGGCGGAGCAGCGCGGACTTGGGCACCACCCGCACGGTCAGTGAAAGCCGCGTTCCACCGGCTTCGAGTGGATCCAGGCGGAAGCGATTCTCGATCTCCCGGGTGAGCCCCTTGCGAACCACTCGGCGCACCTCGAAGCGCTTGTTCAGCTGCCACTCGAACGGGCGCTCCTCGTACTCCAGGGGGAAGCCGGCGGCCACGGTCTTGATCAGGTAGCGCGCCGCGCTCTGGTCGCTGTTCGGTTGGACCTCGAGGCGCCCGAGCCCGATCGCTCGGTTCATGCGCTCCGTATCCGTGATGATGGGCCACAGCCGATCCGCCGGGGACTTGCACTCGATGCTGCGCTCGACCTCGATGTCACTCATGTTTCGTCGCTGGTCCACTGGAACGCAGCGCGCGGCGCGTCCCCCGGGAAGGCAGACGATAACCCTGTGCTAGACTCGTCTCAATGTCGGCCCCGATCGCGCTGCGAAATTGCTTCCCTGCTGGCTCCACGAATCGCCGCGCGCTCGAGCTCGCGCGCGCTCTGCGCGCCACGGCTGAGCGGCTATCGGTGGGTGCCGACTACCGCTGGAGCGACCTCGGGCGATGCAACTGTGGCCACCTGGCGCAGACCCTCACCCGACTCAGCGAGCAGGAGATCCGGGAGTTCGCTCTCCAGCGCCCAGGGATCTGGGCCGAGCAGATCGTCGAGTACTGTCCGACGAGCGGCTATCCGCTGGACGTGGTGATCGGGAGCATGCTGGAGGTCGGGGCGACCCTCGACGATATCCGTCACCTCGAGCGTCTGTCTTCTCCCAGGGTTCTGAAGCGCATCCCGGTGTCCGAGCGCTTGCAGCTCTCGTATCGCGACCGCCATCACGTGGCACGCTACATGATTGCTTGGGCGGAGCTACTCGAGGAGCAAAGCGGAGCGGGGGAGGGGAGCGTCTCGGCTCGCCCCTCACCCCAAGAAGACCTCGGGGAAACGCCCTGTTGCCCCCGGGAACACGCGGCGCCCGAGCCTGGGGGCGCTGGTTACCCCCAGGCAGCGGAGTAGCCGTGCTCAGAACTGGACCCAGCCGACGGTCCTCGCGGCGATCAGCGCCGCACAGGCCTCCTTGCGACCGATGACGCGGGCTCCGTCGACGTCCGGTTGGGTGAGCGCGGAGATGGCTTCGTCGAGCGTGGGGTTCGTCCGGCATAGCTCCGGTAGGCGTTGCATCGAGCTGGGTGCGGTGCCTCGCTCCCGGCGATCGCGCGTGGCTTCGATGCGTGGTCCAGGCGTGATGCGCGTGCCCAGAGGCGGGAGCAGCGTCGCGGGATCGCCCTGACCGAGCAAGATCGCACCCGCCATGATCGGACTGGCCAGGTCGAGATCCAGCTTGAACTCGACATGCCCAGGGCTCGTGCCACGGTAGAAGGCGACGTTTCCTTCGGTCCAGCTGCACATGGTCGCGACTCGGTCGCGCCCTTGATCGCGGATGGCACGGAACAGGTCATGGGCGTCGACCAGCTGCAGTGAGATCAGCGTGTCTCCCAGGCGCCCACCGAAGTTCTTGAGCAGGCGCAGCGCCTGCTCGAGGTCGCCTCGGGAGAGCGCGCCACGGCGCACCAGGTACTCCCCCAGGAGCTCTTCCCGCGCGGAACTGGCAACGTGGAGCAGGCGCCCTCCACGCAGGTACAGTTCCTTGCGCTGGGCGCGCTCCGCACCCCTGCGCAGCACGAACAGGCCACCCGTTTCCCGGCGTTGACGCATGCGCGCGAGGACGGCGAGCATCGGCATGGTCCCCAGCTCGCACACGAAGTCCGGGACCCCTGGCTCGTACATGCGCCCGGTCGCGGCGGTGGTCGATGGCAGCAGGTGACGTTCGAGCTCGTGGATATCGCCGATGCGACGGAAGCCCTCGCCCATCAGCGCCACGTGATCGTCAGGGCCGAGATCCCCCGTGGCGATCATCTCCACCAGCTTGGCGAAGCTGATGTCGCTCATCACCGAGCCGCTCACGCGCCGAACCTGGCTGAGCTCTTCGGTGTTCGTGCGCTGACTCGGGGGGTGCTCGAACGCGGCCTCCAGCTCGGCTCGGGTCGCCGCTTCGCGGCTGCTGTAGGGCATGGGTTCGAGCTCCGCGGCCCGCGTCACCCGAGACTCCGCAGGGGCATGGGCCGTCGGCTCCTCCCCGCTGAAGCTGGGCAAGGCCTCGCGAGCGACGGCGCGCGCCGCCTTCATGCGCTGCACCGAGTCGCGGACTCGGCTCTGCAGGCTCTTGGCCAGACGGCTCGAGTCTCTAGCCCAGCTCACCCACTCGGCGAGCGTTGCCTGGAGCTCCACCGCCGAAGGTCGCTCGAATGGCTCGAGCGCGGCGGCCAGCTCCGCGCCATCCACGAAGCGATAGGCAGGGTCCGGTGTGAGCGCCTTCTCCAGAATCGGGAACAGGCCCTGGGGCAACTTGCTCGAGTGGCTGCGCAGCGGCTCGATGTTGCCGTCGCGGATGGCGAGCAAGATGGCGAGCTGTCCAGAGCCCGGGAAGATGCGCTCGCCGATCAGCATCTCTCCCAGGGTGACGGCGAGGCTGAACAGATCCGCGCGCCGGTCCACTGGTTCCCCCGCGACCTGCTCCGGCGCGAGATAGCCCAGCTTGCCCTTGAGGCCATAGGAGCTGGTGTTGCCCGGTGCGCTCGTCGGCTTCTCGTCGAAGCGCGCGATGCCGAAGTCGCCGAGCTTCACCTCACCGCTGACCGAGAGATAGATGTTCGACGGCGTCACGTCGCGGTGCACGATGTTCAGAGCGTGCCCCAGGCCGTCCGTCGTGCCGTGGACCGCGGCCAGAGCCAGGGCGACTCTTCGGGCGATGTAGATGGGTAATCCCGGTGGAAATGGGCGCCCCTCGGTCTGGCTGAAACGCATCAGCCTGAAGGCGTCCACGCCGTCGACGTACTCCATGGCCAGGAACGGCTCTTCGCGCACCATCCCCGCACCAAACACGTGGACCACGCCGGGGTGCTTCACCCGTCGATGCAGATCCGCTTCGCGCTCCAGGCTCTCGAACTCCTCTTCACCCAGAGCCGTGGGCAGCAAGCGCTTGATCACCAGGCGAGGCGCTGGCGAGGAGCCGGTCTTCGGGCGCGCCACGAAGACCTCCGCGCTGCCGCCTACCGCGATGCGGCGCTCGAGCACGAAGGGACCGAAAGGCACTTCGCGGTACGCGTTGGGGTCTGCCGGATCCAACGTGGCGCGAGTCCCGCGCTCCGGCGTCGGATGTGCTTCGCCCTCTCCCACGTGGGCATTATGGAGCCTTTGGGTGCGCTTGGCGACCGAGGCGAGTGACCCCACGGGGTCGAGACTGGCGTTCCTGGTCAGCAAGGACGCGCGCAAATGGCTGCGTTTCTGGTCGTCTCCGCACGGGGTCCGTCCGCGATTCTCGCTCGCCCCCCGCCCCCCGGGTCGCTCTGCTGGCCCCGAGGCGCATGTGCAAGTAGCTTCCCCGCGATGCAGCGGCGACCTGCCAACCCAGCCAAGCTACTCGGAGTCATCCTCGGCGCGCTCTTCCTGGGGCTGGGCGGCGCCTGCCAGGACAAGCCCAAGGAACAGCCAGCACCAGAGCCGAAGCAGCCATCGTTCAGCCTGTTTGCCTTCTCCAACCTGGCCGGTGCGCTCGAGCCCTGTGGCTGCCAGAAGGACATGCTGGGTGGTGTCGACCATCTGGCGGCGTTGGTCGACGACGGAAAGAAGCAGGCGCCCGCGCTGGTGGTGGGCGCGGGACCGCTGTTCTTCATGAATCCGAGTCTCGACGAGAGCCGCAAGACCCAGGACGTGTGGAAAGCCGAGGCGCTGGCGCAGAGCCTCGAGGACGTGGGGGTCAGCGCTTGGACTCCAGGATTCAACGACTGGGCGGCGGGGCAGGCGGAGTTCGCCAAGCTGAGCAAGAGCGCCTCCGCGGATCTGCTCGCCGCGAACCTGAGCGGTGTCGAGGGGGCGAAGGCCACCCGGCTGGTCAAGGTCGGAAATTACCAGGTGGGAATTGCGGGGGTGAGCCTGCCGAAGCGCGACGGGGACCTGCCGCCTGGCGTCGAGGCGAAGGATCTCACACCGGCGCTGAAGGCGGCGCGGGAGGAGCTGAAGAAGCAGGGGGCCCAGCTGTTCGTGGGGCTGGTGTCAGCGCCTCGGGGCGAGGTGCTCCGGCTCGCGGAACTCGCCGAGGGCTTCCAGATCATGGTGGCGGGCAAGCCGTTCGATCAGGGCGAGGCGAACGACAAACCCATTCCGCCGACGTTGGTGGGCAAGACGCTGGTGATCCAGGGCCAGAACCATGCTCAGTCGGTGGCTCGCGTCGACGTCTACCTGCGGGACGGCTCCTTCGAGCTGCAGGACGCCTCGGGGCTCGCTGCGCAGAGCGAGCGGGAGAGCCTCCAGGGGCGCATCGCCGAGCTCGAGAAGCGTATTCCCGTGTGGGAAAAATCCAAGGCCTTGCCGCCCAAGGAGCTGGAGAAGAAGCGCGCCGACCTCGCCAATCTGAAGCAGAAGCTCGCGCGGCTCTCCGACGTGAAGGCCCCAGCCAAGGGTAGCTTCTTCCGCTACGAGCTGGTGCCGGTGAAGGAGTCCGCCGGGGAGAGCAAGAGCGTCGCCGCGCTGTTCTCGAGCTATTACAGGCGCGTGAACGAGCACAACAAGGAGGCGTTCAAGGACCGCATGCCGCCTCCGGTTCCCGAGGGGGAGAGCGGGTACATCGGCGTCGAGAAGTGCGCGTCTTGCCACACCGAGGAGTTCAAGTTCTGGAAAACCACGCGCCACGCGGGCGCGTACGCCACGCTCAGCACGCAACACAAGGAGTTCAACCTCGACTGCGTGAGCTGCCACGTGACCGGCTACGAGAAGCCGGGCGGAACGACGGTCACCCATGTCGAGGGGCTGACCAACGTGCAGTGCGAGGTGTGTCACGGGCCGGGGGAGAAGCACGCCAAGGACCCCAAGAAGCCGGGGCTCGTGACCCGCACGCCGCTGCAGACCTTGTGCTCCGGGAGCTGTCACCATCCGCCCCACGTCTCTGAAGACTGGGACGTGAACCAGGCCTGGCCACACATCATCGGCCCTGGTCACGGCAAGGACTGAGCGGCCTTCGAGTCGGATTTGTCAGCGCGACGTCACGCTTTCGACGCCGCGAGCCGAAGCCCTTGGTACCCCGTGACCGCCGGGTAGAATGCCCGCCCATGTTGGATCTGCCCCGACTCGAGAGCATCCGGTTGAAGGCGCGACCGCGCATCCAGCGCGTGGTCGCCTGGAGCATCCTGTTTCCGAACTACGCGCTGCCACCCCGCGTGAAGATCCAGCTCGAGCACGTCGAGCGGCTGCCCGAGGAGCCGGTGATCTTCGCGATGAACCACACCGATCGGTATAATTACTGGCCTTTCCAGTATCAGCTGTATCGGCAGTTCAACCGCTTCACGGCGACGTGGGTGAAGGGCAAGTACTACGAAAACGCCTTCGTGGGGCGCTTCATGGAGCTGACGAACAACATCCCCACGGTGTCCCGGGGCTACCTCATCACGAAGGATTTCATCCTCACCCTCGAGCGCAAGCCGAGCGACGACGAGTACGAGACACTGCGCAAGTGGGTCGACAGCGCGTCGATGGACGCAGGCGTCGAGTGGGATACGTCGAAGCTACCGCGCGAGTTGCTGGAGAAGCCGCGCAACACGTTGGGGCTCGACTTCGATCCCCAGCGCGAGAGCTACGCTGCGTACATCAACAGGCTGTTCCTGCGCATGATGCAGCGTTTCAATCAGCTCAACGCCGAGACCTTCGAGAAGGGGCTCGATCTGCTGGTGTTTCCTCAGGGAACACGTTCGATCCGGCTCTCGAAGGGGCACATCGGGCTGACCCAGATTGCGCTGAAGTTCAAGAAGACGATCGTACCCGTGGGCTGCAACGGTAGCGATACCCTGTATCCAGGTGGAAATCCTCTCGCGAAAGGTGGCGAGGTCCACTATCGCTTCGGCGAGCCCATTCCCTACGCGGAGCTCGCGCCGTTCCATATCGAAGAGGACTACGAGCCGTTCACCGCCGAAGCCGAGCACCGCCATCGCGAGAAGTTCCAAGGGGCGGTGGACGTGGTGATGGAGCGCATCAACGATCTGCTCGACCCGAAGTATCAGTGGTCGGAGGACAAGCGCCCCGAAGGCGTTCGAGGCGCCAAGCGTTTCGTGTGATGCGGCGGTGTTCTTCGATGGGCGTCTCGATCAGCCGATGAGCACCAGCGCCAGCTTCGAAAGCGCCTCGGAGACGATCAGCGTGGTCAAGTACGCGAGCCACAGCCTACCTCCCTCCAGGCCCGTTGCCGTACGATAACTTCGGAAGAGGTTCACGAAGTACAAGCCGAGCAGCGGCAGCATCGCAAGGGCGAACACCAGCAGCACGGGGTTGGTCACCGAGATGTCTCGCGGGATCCCCAGGGTCAGGAGCCCCACGATCATCAGGACCCAGCGCGCGCCGATCACGGCCAGCGCCACGTCGAGCAGCCGAGCCTCGCTCTTGGCCAGCCTCGCGACGCCGAACGCAATCAGGACCATCGGCGGCACGCTGACCGTCCAGTCGAGCACGCCGGTCAGGAAGCCAACCGAGTCGCCGCTCAGGTGTACATCCATCGCGCCGTCGAAACGCAGGCGCACCATGAAGGCGACCAGCTGTAGCACGTGATCCCCAGGGCAACGCTGGTCGCAGCGGTGGTGGAGAGCGCGGCAACGGGATCGAGGTACCAGCGCTGCCTGGGCGCCGTGCGCTCCAGGGCGGCCAGGAGACGTTCGGCCTCCTCTCGGGAAACCTGGCCGGAGGCCATCATCTCCAGGACTCTCTCTTGGGGCGTGCTCATCACTCAATCTCCTTCAGTCGACGGGCTCCTTCTTCCGCCGTCATTTTTCCGCGCGAAATCGCATCGAGGATCGCGTGTCGCTCTGCGTCGGGGTTGCGAGCGTCTTGCTGGAGCTTCGCGATGATCTGGTCGAGACGATTGCGAATCGTCGGGTAGCTTTGTCCTCGCAGCCGCGCGACCTCCTTCAAGCTCCCGGATGCCTTGACGAACATCAGCACGAAGGCGAGCTCGTCGGCGTCGAGGCGAAGCAGGCTCGGTAGGGCGAAATTGCCTTCGAGCTGGGTGCCGCACTGGCCGCAGCCAAGGCGAGTGACGCGCAGCGGACCGCGACAAGCGGGGCACTCCGTGACGAGCTGTGACATGCCACCAAGCGTAGCTGTGGAATGAACTTTGTCAATATAGAGATGAATAAAGTTTAGTTCTGGTGTTCTAAAATTTATATTCAGGGGGTGAGGGAGCGCCGCGGTGACCTGGGGCGGCACCCTGCAGCGACCTGGGGCAACGTGCCGCGAGGAGGGATCGGATCTCGCTTACGGGCTTGGGGCCGGCTTGAGCACGCGCCTTGCAAAGTCACTCATGTGACTTCGACTCAGTACCTGCATCCACCCCGCCCACTGAATCCACACGGCAAGCCGCGCAGGGTCGGCTTCGAGTTCGAGTACGTCGGTCTGGAGCTGCGTCAGGCCGCGGAGATCGTGCGTGACGTGTTCGGCGGAAGCATCGTGGAGGAGACCGAGTTCCACTGGCGCGTCCTCACGCCGCAGCTAGGCGAGTTCAGCGTCGAGTGTGACTCGAAGTTCCTCAAGGAGAAGCAGTACGAGGCCGCGGCGAGTCGACTCGGCGTGGAGCTCTCGGCGAGTGACAAGGCGCGCTTCGCGGAAGTGCTCGCAGAGCACTCGGATCGCATCGTGCCGAACGAGATCGTGACCCCGCCGCTTCCGCTAGCGCGAATCGAGTTGATGGACGAACTGAATCAACGTTTCGCTGGTGCGGTACCGGACTCGCAGCTCAGCGTGGCTCCCTGTGGTCTACACCTCAACATCGAGGTGGCGACCTGGGAGGTTTCGTGGATCCTGGCCGTGCTCCGCGCGTATTCGGCCAGCTATGAGCGTATCGTGCGTGAGTCGGACGTGAGCCTCCTGCGCCGCTTGTTCCCTTACATCAAGCCTTACCCCGCGGAATATCTGGAGCTCTTGGAGCGGGCATCGTACCTCCCAGATCGCTGGCGCATGATCGATGACTACGCGAACCTCGTGCGCACCCGCAACATGGGCCTCGACGCGCTTCCACTGTTCGGGTTCCTCGCGCCCCAGCAGCTGGCGGAACACGACTATCTGGAGCAGGAGCTGATCAAGCCACGCCCAGCCTTCCACTATCGCTTGCCGGATTCCCGTCTCGGAGACGCCACGTGGAACGTCGCGGATGAGTGGAATCAGTGGGTCAGCGTGGAGCGCATCGCCGAGGCGTCGGAGCTCCAGCGAAGGAGACTGGTCAGTTGAGTCGTCGCCCCCGAGTCCTGATCGCCGGTCCGGAGCGCGGTGGCGTGGTCGCCTGGTGGTCCGCGGCTCTTGCCGTGTGGATCCAGGGTGGCCGTCCCGTCCGGTCGACCCCCGAGCGACGGATCCCGTCGCGCTGGGACGCCCTGATCCTCGGCGGGGGCGCGGACGTCGATCCCCGGCGCTTTGGTCAGGAGCTGCGTGCGGTCGGGGCCGAGCCCAGAGAACTGGGGCTTGTTTCGCGAGTATTGGCCGCGCTGCTCCTGATGCTGCGCAAGCTACTCGGGCTCGCCTCCAGTCGACATCAGGTCGACCTCGAACGCGATGCCGCAGAGACGCGACTCTTGCATGAGGCCTGGCGGCGTCGACTTCCAGTGCTGGGGATCTGCCGTGGGGCTCAGCTGCTGAACGTGTACTTCAGCGGCACGCTGCACACGGATCTGAAGCAATTCTACGGTGAGGCGCCCAACGCGCGCAGCGTCTTGCCGACCAAGGCCATCCGCGTCGTGCGATCCAGCCGACTCTCCGGGGTGCTCGGGCGCGAGGTGGTGCGTGTGAATGCGCTCCACGACCAGGCCATCGCCGCAGTTGGGGAAGGACTCGTCGTGAGCGCCTGCGAGCCGAACGGGGTGGTGCAAGCCATCGAGAGCGAGGACCCCAGGTGGCCCGCGGTTGGCGTGCAGTGGCATCCGGAGTACTTGCCGCAGCTTCGCGCCCAGCGTCGCCTCTTTGGCTGGCTGGTGGAGGACGCTCGGCGACGCGCCCGCTCCGACACGCTGCCAGGCAGCACCACTCCGCGCGCGCCCTCCCGCGCTGCGGTGGCGGATTGACCCAGCGAGCCTGGCGACATTAACCTAGCGCTGGGCGCTAGTGAGCCGCGACGGGAGGGCCCAGGCTCTGTCGGATGTCGAACGCCAGGCCACACGAGTCCAGACCGCGTGCGTAGCGGACGCGCGTTGCCTCGGGGATCCAGTCGGGGGCTACCCGAGCTCGCCGGCGGAGCAGCGGTCGATCCGCCTCTAGGTCAATCAGGCTGACCCGGATCTGATGAGGTCGCTCGCCATCCAGCTCGGTCACCGCGTTCGACTCACCTGGCTCGTCGAGTACGACGAGGAACAGCTCCGACTCCAGCGCCTTCTGGGTTGCCGGAAGTGGAGCGCGTTCATTCTCCCGCTCCAAGGCCTCCACGGTCCTCAGGTCGTCCGCGCGCTTCACCTTCGTGAGCCAGTCGTCCTGCAGATACGGCAGTCCGCGGTAGACGATGCTCAGCGACGCGGCGAAGCGAGTGTCCCAACCCAGGCGTTCGTCGCCAGCGTAGGCCGTGCGCACTCGCGACAGGAGCGCCTTCTGTGTGCGCTGCTTCGGGGGACTCAAGAAGCACAGCAGGAAGGCGTCGCGGCTGGAAGCACCAGCCAGGTCCTGAATGCGCGCGCCTGTGCGGGCGGCTTCGAGGTCGCTCCGCAAGTAGAGCGCGCCGCGGCGCAGGGTGTCGCTGAGCCGTCGCGGGTCGTTCAGCTCCGGTCGGGTGACGTCTCCGGCGTAGGGACCGCTTTCCTGCTGTAGCCAGCGCTGCAGCTTGCCGATCCGCCGCACACCGGCATTGCCCGCCGGAACCAGCTGGCCGGCGACCTCGGCCTCCAGGCGTGCTTTGCGCTCGGCGAGCGCCGCTCGGTCTTGGTCCAGCTGACCGAGCAGCCAGATCGTGCAGGCGATGATCACCCCAGGTACGGTGAAGCGAAGCCCGACCAGCAAGCGACGTTTCCACACCGACGCGTGCTCACCGCCTCGGAGGCTGCGCTCGATTCGAGCCGCCAGCGCCGGGTGCATGCGACGATTGGTGAGCAGGGTCGGCACGGCTCAGCTCGCGTTTCGCTGCAGGTTGGCGTCGACCAGCTGGTTCAGCTGTGCGGCGGTGACGCCCAGGCGAGCCGCAGTCTGGCCTGCCAGGGAAGTGCGCGCGACACCCGGGACGAACTGATACGTCGGCGCTTGATCGGCTCCCAGCTCCACCTGCAGGAAGGTGAGGCCCGGGATCTTCCCCTCTCGTCGCAAGCGTTCGGCGAAGCTGAGGAAGTGGGTGGTGATGAACACCTGCGGCTCGAGCCGGCCCAGCATCTTCACCACCAGCTCGAAGATTTCCTCGCCCTCGGATGGGTTCGTTCCGGAGCAGAGCTCATCGAGGATCACCATCGCGCCGGGCGGAAGGTGCTGAAATAGCTCGCGGATGCGCATCAGCTCCATGCCGAGGCGCCCCTCGGATTGATCCGCGTGGGTGTCCTGTAGCAGGGACACCACGAGGCTGGTCGCCGCGCAGATGCTGCCGCCCGCTGCCGGAATGAAGAGCCCCGATTGACCCATCACCTGAGCCAGGCCGAGGGACTGCAGCAGACGCGTCTTGCCACCCGAGTTCGGGCCGGTGATCAGCAGCGTCGTCGCGTGATGATCCAGTGTCACGTCGCACGGGACGACTCGTGGTTGGCTGGCGAGCAGCAGCGGATTGAACAGGCCGGAAAGGTGCCGTGGGGATTCGGGTGGCGAGAAATCCGGCAGGCTCACCCCCAAACCCGCCTGGAGCGCCAGATCGCGGAACCCCAGCGCGCCGAGATAGAACTCGATATCGACGATCAGCTCGATGAAGTGCAGCGTGTGATCGACCATGCCCTCGAAGACGCCGTCGATCAGGTGTGCCATCACCTCACCGTCGCTGAACTGATAGCCGCGGACGAAAAGCTCCAGCTTGACCAACCAGCGACGCAACACCGAGTTGGCGAACGGATTCTGCTGGTCCTCTTCCAGCTGCAGCAACTCGAAGCCCCGAATGCGGCCGTCAGCCCCGACACCTACCTTCAGGCTGACGCTGGCGAAGTTCTGATCGTAGCGCAAGAGGTCGCCAAGGGAACGATAGGTCTCACCCCCGCGCACCGCCTCGGCGAAATCTGCGAGCCGTCGCAGTCCGGAAGTTGCTGTGTGGAAATTGTTGGCCAGTTGCTCGAACGTCTCGTGGATCAACTTCAGCAGGTCCAGGCGCCGGCGATTGGCGTCCCAGCGCCCCGACCCAGACGCGCCCTCGAGCAGGCTGCGATACTGGCGCAGAGACAGGTAGACCTGCTCCAGGGCTCGTCGTAGCGCAGGTCTTTCCACGAGCTCGGCCAGGCAGCCACGGCGATGGGAGACGATGCGATCGTCCGTGGGAGGGCTGGCAAGGCAGCGGGCGAGGTGTCCAGTATCGGCAGCGAACTCGCGACCGTCGACACGCACGGGAAGGCACTGGGTCACGAACTGAGCGAGGAACAGATCGCTCGCGAAGGCGCTGGCTGACCAGTTGGACGCGGCTCCCCTGGACTGCGCGAGAGCCTCGCGGAACAGCCCGCCCGCAGAGCCGCCAGCGAAGGCGAGGGTGACGGACGTCCGCAGATCGTCCAGGGCGAGCCGGGACCGGCCGCGGCCGTTGAGCAAATCGGGACATCCCGCGGGGGTGAGGTGAGCGCTCGGCAAGTCGGGGTGGGTCTGCGGAGCGTCGAGAACCTGGGGTGCGCTGAGGTCATCGAGCATGGTCGCCGTATGACAGCACGGATGCCGGCAGGATTGGGTGCACCTGGGTTTTCCAGTGTTGTTTCAGACTTTTGGCCTCCCTCAGCGCTGGGTCGCCTCGTGCCGTGCTCAGGAGCCTGCGAGAGGAGTCGCGCGGCTGGTCGCTACCCCACGGTGCCTGGATCCGGGTGGAAGCAACCTCGGGTCGATCCGTCCGGCCAACGAATGACGATTTCGAGGAGCAGATCGAGGAGGGGTGTCGTCGTGTAGACGTGGCGTTGCAGCAGCTGCTCTTCGGGCAGGAGAAGCAGCCGGACTACGCCTACACGTGCGGCTCGCGGACGCTCGAGGGACCGGGATCGTCGCGTTCTTGTACTGAGTCAGCGGGCGGAGTTGCTGCCGGCCGACACAGCCTGCCGCGCGTCAGCCGGCGGAGTCGCCGCCGGCCGACTCAGCGTGCTGCGCGTCAGCGTGCCTTCAGCTTCTTCGCGATCTCTTCGAAGCGCGCGGAGAGGTCCTTGGCCAACCTGAGCAACTCGTCGCGGGCCTCGGGGTCGAGCTCCTTGGCGCGATCCAGGTCCGCGTAGGCGTGGAAGTCCTTCTTGGCGTACTGGCGCACGCCCTTGAGGGCCTTCACGAAGGCGGGCTGCGGCATGCGCTCACCCTGCTTGTTGCTGCGCAACACGCTCGCCTCATGGGCGAGGCGGTTCACCGTCCAGCCTTGCTTCTCGGACTGGTCGAGCAGTCGCGCTTGGTCCTTGATCGGTAGGCTCAATACCGCGCGGAAATGACTCATGCCGTTGTGCTTGTAGCGCCAGGCCTTGTGCTGGTGATAGACGTTGTAGATCGAGATGGCGCGGTACAGGGCCAAGCCGTTCACCGGGACTTCCGGATCCTCCGAGAGCTTCCGGAAAGAGACGTGCCGCGTGCCGAGCTTGCGGAACGTTGCGAGCGACCCCCCGTAGAACTTCTTGAGCACGACCTCACCAAGCTCGAGGCAACCCTCCAGCGTGTTGGTGTCCTGGTGGCGTTTCACCGAGGTCTGCAGAGACTGCATCTCGGTCTTCGACGGGATTAGCGCGCCGTATTGCGAGGTACGGGGCCTCGTGGCCTTCCCCTTGCTCGGCTCGCTGGACTTCTTCGAGGCACGCTTCCCCGCGGCGCGAGCTTTCGGCTGTGCCGACTTCGCTCTCCCGCGGGTGGTGCTCGAACGCGCGGCCCTCTCGGACTTTTCGCGCGGATTCTTCTTCGACGTTCTCGACTTCGTTGCAGCGGCGACCATTCGGAGACGCTAACCCCCATTTGGGTGGCGGTCCACCGGAAGCGACATACTGCTTCGAATGCGTTTCCAGCTCGCGCTTCCAGGAGTCGCCACCCGGATCCACGGCGCATTCCGGGCGGAATCCTGGGGCGAGACGTTCGGCTCCGCGGGGCTCAGACCAGGGTTTTTTCAGCCGTTGCCGCTCGCGTGGAGGTCGCTTCGGAGTCGTCAGAGGCCGCTCGAGGCCTGCGCGGAGCCCGTTGCGGACTCCAGGGGTCATAGCAATGCTTGCGCCCTCTGGAGCGAGCAAGAACTCAATTCGAGGGCGTATCTGCAAGCTCGGGGAGCGCCGATGCTCCCAAGATCGCCCTCGTCTGCGTGTACCGACGGCGTGCTCGGGTGCGCGCCCTCGGAGCAGAGGGCCAGGATTCTGGCGTCCGCTGGCGTGGACCCTGGAGTGTTCACGTTGAAACACTTGTGGTCCGACCGTGTGGCCGGTGCCGCGTCCTGACCCTGGTGCTCGAGCGTGGCGGAGCCTGGTTTTCACGCGGAAAGCGTGATCGCGATGAACGGCGCGGGCGCCTACGCGCGTCTAGCACTCAGCTCGATTGTCTCTTGCGTGCTTGCCTCACGTCGAGCGACTGTCAAGCGTCGCTGGAGGTGTTCGACCCGCTCTTCCAGCCAGCGTTCGGCGCCCTCCGTGGCCAACAGGCGCGCCCCGTGTTCGGACGCCAGCGCGTTGACGAGGATCTCGAAGAGCGTGCTGAAGAGGTACTCACGAGTCGCTGCGGTGATGAAGTCATCGAGCCGGGAGTAGAGCGGGAGCTCTGGGTCGTTGGTGTCGAACGGGGCCGGGAGCAGGCGCACGACCTTGGGTTGCTGTGAGCCGACTCCAGCGAAGTGGCTCGAGACGACGTCCAGCGCGCTCAGGTCCTGCTCGACGAAGGCCCTGAGCAAGCGCTCGGCGAGTCCCAGCAGGAGGCTGTCGAGCTCCCGGACGCCCGAGGGACCCGGGTAGCTGCCCGAGACCTCCACCCCTCGACGTTCGAGCAGCGAGCGCGTACGTTTTCCGACGCAGAAGCAAGGCCCCGGGCCCGTCTCAGCGAGCCGCTCCAGCGCCTTCTCAACGACACGCGAGGTGTAGCCGCCGCACAGCCCCAGCTCTGCGCCGACCACGATCAGGCCAACGGGACCACTGCCGGGGCGCAGCGCGCAACCTACTCGAGCCACGATCGACTCCACCCCCGCCCGGTACTCTCTCGCCGACAGCGCGACCGAGCGGGTCTCCCTGAAGTGATGAGCCGACAGGCTCTTCATCGCGCCCACGGCGTCTCGCAGCCCCGAGAGCGCGGTCAGACGCCGCTTCAGATCGAGTTCGCGGGTCATCGATCGGTCAACACGGCCACCAGGACTGATTGCCAGTCTTCGCGTGGCGTGCTCCCTGCGTCGAGCTCCTCGCACAGCCCTGGCTCCGCGGCGCGACAGCGGCGTACGAGTTGGTATACGTGGTCGCGAAGTTCGCGCAGCGGCAGTCCATCGAGCACGCCGCCAGAGACAGCGAGGAGCGCCACGATCTGCTCGACGTTGCTCTTGGGGGAGAAGCGGGGCTGACGCAACAGTTCTCGCACCGCGCGGCCTCGCTCTACCGCCTGACGCGTGGCGGGATCGACGTCGAGCCCCACGCGAGTCAGTGACTCCAAGGTCTCGAAGCGCGACATCGTGATACGCAGGTTCCGCGCAGCGGAGCGGAGTACCTTGGATTGAGCCGCACCGCCGACGCGAGAGACGCTGCGGCCGATGTCCACCGCGGGGCGCTGGTTCTTCTCGAACATCGGAGCGTCGAGGTAGAGCTGTCCGTCGGTGATCGAGATCAGGTTGGTGGGGATGTAAGAAGAGATATCGCTGTCCGTGGTCTCGACGATCGGCAGGGTAGTGATCGAGCCTCCGCCGGAGCTCTTCGCCATCGCCGTGGAGCGCTCCAACAGCTGTGCGTGGACGTAGAAGATGTCTCCAGGAAACGCTTCACGCCCGGCAGGTCTACCAAGGAGCAGCGCGAGCTCGCGATACGCATCGGCGTGCTTCGTCAGGTCGTCGAGCACGACGAGCACGTCCCGACCTCGATCGCGAAAGAACTCGGCGACGCTCATCCCGGCGTACGGCGCGAGATACTGTAGACCTGGAGTGTCGCTGGCCTCGGCCGCGATCAGGATCACGTGACTCAGCGCAGCTTGCGCATCCAGCGCTTCTCGGATCCCCATCACGCGTGACACGGGCTGACCGATGGTCACGTAGACGCACAGCACGCCCGTCGTGCGCTGAGCGGCGACCAGGTCCAGCGCCAGCGCGGTCTTGCCGACGTTTCGATCACCGACGATCAGCTGGCGCTGACCGCGCCCGATGGGGATGGCCGAGTCGATCACCATCACGCCGGTGTGCAGCGGCTCGGTCACGGGCGCCCGCTGACTCAGGCTCGGCGCCTCGGCGAAGACTGGCGCTGGCCGACCACCCGGCGCGCTGCGCCCATCGAGTGCTCGGCCCAGCGGGTCCACGACGCGCCCCAGAAGGTCGGAGCCGACGGGGATCGAGGGCAGGCGACCGAGGCCGCGGACACCATCACCGACGCGGACGGCATCGGCGCCCGACAGCAGCACCACACCTGCAGACTCGATCCCCAGCTCGTAGGCCATCCCGACTCCACCTGAGTCCAGTGCCACCAGCTCGTCGGCGCCGACGTCCATGAGTCCGCTGACCTGCGCGACCCCATCGGCGACCCGCGAAACGGTGCCGTGAGGAATCAGAGCTGGAGTCAGGTCGAGAGTGACCCCAGCCAGCCGCTCGGCGAGCGTCCGTTCAGGCACTTGCTCCATCTCCCAGCTTGGGGGTGAGAGAGAGCTTCAAGGCCTCCGCAGCCTGCCGTGCCAGTGCCGCCGCCGTCGCGTCGACCTGACCTCCACGGGTCGTGACACGCACGCCGGCGCCCAGCTCGGGAACCACGCGTTCCTGGACGGCGCCGAGCAAGGCGGCGAGTGCTTGCTTGCTCTTGGGAGTCAAGGGACGGGCGGTCTCGATCGACAGCGGTTCACGACCGCGACTGCCCAGCCGCTCGAGCTCGGGGATGGCTCTGAGCACCAGCGCCTCATCCAGCGCGGGACCCTCGATCGCCTCGAGCAGATCGCGCACCGCGCCCGCTGCGATGCGACCCACCAGCTCGGCGCTCTCGATGGCGCTGGATTCCCGTGCTGCCTGCAGCTCGGCCACGAGCGCTCGGCGTTCCTTCTCGATGTCTGCACGGGCGTCCGCGAGCAGCTTGCTCGCGTCCTTCTTCGACGCCTCCAGCAGCTCGCGCTCTCGGTCCTCTGCTTCGCTGTGCAGCCGCTGGGCGAGTTCCTCCGCAGCAGCCTTCGTCGCGAGGGCATCTGCCCGTGCCTTCTCGGCCTCGGCCTGCTCGGCGCTGCGATGCTCGCGCTCCGAATCCAGCGCTCTGCGGGCGGGCTTGAACAGCACCCAGCCGAGCCCGCCCGCCAGCAACAGCAGGTTCACGAGCTCGAAGAGGAAGTTGGCCAGGCTCGGCGACAAATTCAGACTCCGCCGATGAAGGGGTTCGCGAACAACAGCACGAGCGCGATCACCAGGCAGAAGATCGCGGTGGACTCCACCATCGCCAGCGCGACGAACTGGTTCCGCGTGATCGCACCTGCTTCGTCTGGCTGGCGAGCGAGGGCGTCCATGGACGCCGCGCCGATTCGGCTCTCGCCGAGCGCAGCGCCGAGCGCGCCGATCGCCATGGTGATCCCTGCGGTTACAATCGAACCCAGGGCGAGGATCGTATGGTCGGTCATGACTAGTCGCTTTCTCCCAGTCGCATGGCGGCGCCGATGTAGACACCCGCCAGGATGGTGAAGATGTACGCCTGCAAGAGGCCGATGAGCAGATCGAGGGCCATCAGCGGGACGGGAACCAGGACCCCAGCGAGCGCCACGATCAGCGCCACCACGAGGTGCCCGCTCATCATGTTGCCAAAGAGGCGTAGCGCGAGCGCGAGGGTGCGCGAGAGCTCGCTGATCACATGCAGCGGAAACAGCAGGGGATTCGGCTGAAGATAGTGCTTGAGGTAGCCGAACAGCCCTCGGGAGCGCACCCCCGCGATCGGCACGGCGAGGAACACGAGCGCCGCCAGGGCCGCTGCGGCGGGGAGATTGGCCGTGGGGGCGGAGATGCCTGGCAGCTGCCCGACGAGCGTCGCTCCTGCGATGAACGAGAACAGAGCGCCCAGGAACGCCTGCAGCACCGGCGTGTCGTGTCCGGTCGCTTGTTGGGTCAGGTCACGCAGGAAGCCGATGGCCAGGCGACCGGCGGCTGCCAGTCGAGTCTGCGGTCGGCTTGCTACCGCCCGCGCCACGGCGCGGCCGAGCGCCAGCAACGCGCCGCTGGTGAGCGCGCTGGTGAGCATGGTGCGGGTCAGCGGCACTGGACCCAGCCACACGAGCACGTGCTCGCCGAAGATCTCGGTCACTGGAGCCTCCGAAAGACCCAGAGCCCGACGATCAAGAAACCGGCTGCCCATCCCGACGCGCATGCCAGGACGTGGCCATGTTTTGCCGCGAGGAATAGAACAATGGCCGCCAGTCCCAGCCTGAGCAGGGTTGCCAGCGGGTCGTGGCGCCGGCCCAGCGAGCGGCCGATCGAGCGCGACTGCAGGGCGCCTGCGGTCGCACCAGCCAGTCCAAAGAGCCAGATCAAGGTGCCTCCTTCCAGATCGAGCGAAACGCCATCGCGCTGCCGACCAGCGTGCCCAGGCTGAGCAGGGTCAGGGTCGCGCGGATCCCCGAGCCCCAGCGTAGGTCCAGGTGGCGCCCGAGCAGGGCTCCGCCCGTGCTGAGCAAGACGATCGGCCAACCGACGCTGCCGATCACCGAGAGCCGTTGCCAGATCTGAGACGAAGACGAGCGTCGCGCGAAGCGTTCGAGATCGCGCTTCGTGCGCTCCCGGGTGCGCTCGAGGTGTTGCTGGTCAGCCATGACCGCGGCGACCCTTCCCGGTCAACGGCGCACGTAGCTCCCGGACGATGCGCTGTTCGAGCTCCGCGAGCCGGCGCCGCGCGGCGAGGTCCCCGGTGGGCCGCGCGAGCGCCTCGTCCAGCGCGCTGAGTACCGTCGCCGGCTCGTCTCCCAGGACGGCATATGGGGTGTAAAGCTTCGCCACGCTCGACGCGACATCCAGCAGGCCACCCGCGGTCGCGCAGAAACGCACTCCCTCCGAGCTGTGCAGGAGCACCAACCCGGGGACGAGCGCGAGCAAGCTAGCTTCCATCCTGGGGCGCACTCCGGCCTGCCCGGTCTCGGTCGGTACGCGCAGGGCAATCAGTGTGAGCGACGCCACCCGCTCGACCGGCGTTCGAATTTCCAGAGAGAAATCAGGCACGGGCTTCCTCCAGGGCACCGATCATGAAGAACGCCGTGTCGGGCCAAGCGTCGCAGCCACCGTCGAGGATGCGGGCCACACCCTCCAACGTGTCCCGCATGGCAACGCGTCTGCCCGGTGTCCCTGTGAAGCTCTCGGTGACCGCGAAGGGCTGGGTCAGGAAATTGCGCAGTCTCTGCGCTCGGCCGACCAGGAGTCGATCCTCACTGGACAGCTCATCAATCCCCAGCATGGAGATGATGTCGCGCAGCTCCTCGTAGCGTCCAAGCAGGCGTCGCGCCTCCTCCGCCACCTCGTAGTGCCGCTCGCCCACCAGCGCCGCGTCGAGGCCTTTCGAGGTGGAAGTCAGCGGATCCACGGCGGGGTACAGACCTTCTGCCGCCACGTCGCGGGAGAGCACCAGCGCGCTGTCGATGTGCCAGAAGGCGTGGGTCACCGCCGGGTCGCCGTAGTCGTCCGCGGGCACGTACACGGCCTGCACGGAGATCATGCCACCTCGCTTCGTCGCGGTGATCCGCTCTTCGATCGCCGCGATGTCTGCCGCCAGCGTCGGCTGGTAGCCGACGCGAGAGGGCAGCCTGCCCAGCAGGCCGCTGACCTCCATGCCGGCCTGCACGTGACGATACAGGTTGTCCACGACGAACATCACGTCGAGGCCCAGGTCGTCGCGAAAGTACTCCGAGATGGTGAGCGCGGCCTCGCCCACCAGCAGGCGGGCCCCGGGGGTCTCCTTCATCTGTCCGAAGATCAACGCGGTGCGGTCCAGGACTCCGCTCTGCTTCATCTCTTGCCACAGCTCGAGCCCCTCGCGGGAGCGCTCGCCGATCCCGGCAAACACCGCCACGCCCTTGAAGTCGGAGACGGCGTTGTGGATGAACTCGGTCAGCACGACCGTCTTGCCCACGCCGGCGCCACCAAACACCGCAGCGCGGCCTCCACGCAGGAATGGACAGAATAGATCGATCACCTTGATTCCGGTCTCGTAGACCTCGCTCCAGGGTCGACGCTCCCACGCCGGTGGCGGCGGACGTTTGAGCGGAAGCCGCGCTTCCGCCTGGATCGGCGGTCCCTCGTCCAGCGGTTCCCCTCGCAGATCCACCACGCGTCCGAGCAACCCGCGGCCGACGCCGATGCTGAGCGGCTGACCATCGCTCGTCATCCGGGTGCCGAGCTTCATGCCGCGCGTCGAGTCGGTCGAGATGGCGCGCACTCTGGCGCCGCCGAGGTGCGCCTGCACCAGGGCAGTCGCCGCTGGATCACTGCTGAACAACGCAGCGCCAAGCACTGGGAGCGGCCCGTCCACGTCGATCTCGAGCACGGTGCCTCGGATCGCGACCACGCGCCCCCGGATCGCGAAGGACGCTGCGGGACTCGCGCCCGCGTTGGGCAGTACTCCCGACGGCACACGCGCGTTCGAGCAAGCTGTGTACCAGTCTGATCCCAGCCACCTGGGTCTAGATCGCTGATTCCAAAGAGGAAATCCAGCAAGCGCCAGCGTCGCTCGACTGGGCCGTCCCAGGGCGACGCCGCAGAGTCTGCGAGTCGCCCTGCCGGCCCCGCAAACCCTGCGCGGTCGAGCCAGGCACTTGGTCGTGGCTGGACCTACGGGCGGAGGGGAAGACCGCCCGGCGCCCGCGTACAAGTGACTCATGCGGCTATTTGCTGGGTTGGGCCTGATCACTCTCGGCTTGCTGAGTCTGCCTGTCGCTTGTTCCAGCGGCGACAGTGGCGGGATCAGCGGCCAGGAGTTCGCGGCGCGCTACTGCGCGCTGTTCCAGCCTTGTTGCGATCAGGCAGGGATCCCCGGCGATCAAACGGGATGCAAGCAGCTGTTTGGCTTCGTCGGCGCCAGCAACTCGAGCGTCGCCGCCGACTGCATCGGTGAGTACGAAGAGCTCGCGAAGGCGCCGGACTGGTGCGACACCTTCTCGACTTTGCCCGAACCGGAGAGCTGCAAGTCCGCGTTTGCACAGGGGGGCGGCGGCAACGGGACCAAGCCGCCAGGGGCCGAGTGCAGCTCCGACGACGAGTGCTCGGCGGGCGCGAACGGTGAAGCGAGCTGCAGCTACGATTTCGACACGGAGAAGGAGTACTGCGAGCGACGCAACTTCGTGGCAGTCGGCGAGCCTTGCGTGGGGACGCGCGACGCCGGGCTCACCGTGTTCGATGCTGACACCAGTGGTCAGTACGAGCTCTCGATCTGCAATCGCGAAGACGGTCTCTACTGCGACAGCGGCGTTTGCGCCCAGCTCATCGCCCTCGGCGGGGAGTGCACCGATTACCTCTCGTGCGAAGGTGACGACACCTACTGTCAAACCACCTGCAAGCAGAAGGTCGCGCCGGGGGGCAGCTGTGTCGATGGACCGAGCGCGTGCGATGAGGGTGGCTACTGCGACACCTATGGCACCCAGACGTGTCTCGAGCGCAAGCCCAACGGCACCGCGTGCGACTCGAACGAAGAGTGCCAGAGCAGGTACTGTGACGTCGACGTGTGCGACGACAACCCCGGCTTGGGTGGTCTTTCGTTGCTGCTGCTCTGTCAGTGAAGCTGGGCCGTCACGAGCGAGCGCGCCGGCGGGTCATGGGGCGCGAGCGGATCATTGTTGCTCTAGTAGGACAGTGTCTCCAGAATCCGCCCACTAATCAGACTGGGGCAACAGTCATATGTTCCTCCCAGACTCGTTCAGGAGGAAATAGCCCATGACTCTCAAGACTTGGAACATCGACACCAGCCACTCTTCGATCTCCTTCGCCGTTCGCCACATGGTCTTCGCCAAGGTTCGCGGACGCTTCTCCAGCTGGCGTGGCGAGCTGCACCTCGACACCGCGGATCTCACCCGCAGTGAGGTGGAGGTGAGTATCGATGCCACGAGCATCGATACTGGCGTCGCCGACCGCGACAATCACCTGCGGTCCCCCGATTTCCTCGACGCGGAGCAGTTCCCGGAGCTGAGCTTCAAGAGCACTCGCATCGAGGGCGCCGGTGACCGCACCTTCCGTCTCCACGGGGAATTGACCATTCACGGTGCTTCCAGGCCGGTGAGCCTGGAGGTGGAGTACGGCGGCCAGGCGAAGGACCCCTGGGGGAATCAGCGCGTCGCGTTCGCCGCGACGACTGCGATCGACCGTCGCGACTTCGGGCTCAGCTGGAACCAGGTGCTCGAAGCGGGCGGCGTCCTCGTGGGCGAGAAGATCGAGATCGAGCTGGAGATCCAGGCCGTCGCTGCTGCGGCCAGCCAAGCCGCGCAGTGACCGGCCTTTGGTTGGAGCGCCGTTCGGCATATCCTGGACCCCATGGCGAGACGGATGGGAGGTCTCTGGATCGCGTGGACGGCGCTAGCGCTCACCGCGTGCACCAAGTCCCAGGAGAGTGAGCCTGCGGGCCAAGAGATCGCGGTGCAGGAGGCGTCGCCCGCGCTCCCAGCCTCGAGTCCGCGCCCGGTGGCGTCCCCGAAGCCTGGGGTGGAGCCACGAGAGATCGACGGCGACTCACCCCTGAGCGAAGGACTCGTGAGCTTCGAGGGGATGATCCGGGGCACCAAGGGAGGCTTCGATGTGCGAGGGGTGATCTTCGACTTCGATGAGCTGCGGGGAGCGTTGCCGGAGGGAGATCGAGCGCGGAGGAACGACGAGCTCCTGGGGGCCAGGCTGCGCATCACAGCCGAGCTGCGTGCTCACCACGCCGAGCCGCTGAAGCCAGGCGAACCTCAGCTCCAGATGCGCAGCGGAGATTGGTTCTCCGCGGCGCGCATCCTGTCCGTCGAGGTCGCGGAGCCAGCGGTGATGATCGAGGGTGTCGTTGGGCGCTCGAAGGGTTTGTTTACCGTGGGGAAGCATATGGTGAGTCGCGACGACCTCGATTGGTCGCTCGCGGGCGCGGAAGTCGTGGGCAAGAAGGTGCGCCTCTGGGGGCAGCCTCGGACGTACGTCTGCCCCCCCCAGGCGCAGTGCCTGATCAGCGGGGAGATCCCCATGTTCGACGTCGCCCGCGCCGAGCTGCCGTGACCTCGGGGTCGATGAGGACCTCAGCGCTGGGCCCAGTGCTGCCCCCAGCAGGCTGCTGAATGACTGCGTCTTCAACACCCTGCTTGGTGGGGACCCTCGCGCAGATGGCGGTATACGGCGCGACCTGGCCGGACCTTCCCCCGTGCGAGTGATCGTCGCTCCAGCCTGCAACCATCGTTGCCGCACGGTTACGCTGTTACTGCGTAACACGTGGCCTTGGTTGAGCGACCGGACCGCGGAATCACGAGGCTTTCGCGGCGCCGGGTCTTGGTACGTCGAGTGCACCAGGGGGCGGCATGTTCAAACACTTGATTGCGCTTTCTCTGGGATTGACCTTCGTGGGCCTGGCGTGCGGATGTAGCTCCGACGACGGCGGTGGTGGGGGCAGCAGCACTGGCGTGGATCCGCTGGTCCAAGCGGCTTGCGACAAGCAGACCGCGGACTGCGGTGAGGACGATGAGTGCATGACTGACGTGGGGGAGAACAACGCCCTTGCCGAGATCGTCGGTTGCGCCACGGAGTACGACGCGGTGCTCAAATGCATGGCAGAGGCTCAGTGGCAGTGCACGGGAACCGAGACATGGGGCGGCGTCGCTGCCTGCGATGATCAGCAGTGGGACTACCGAGGCTGTCAACCCGGCTACGGATTCACCGGGACCGGCACGGAGTGCGACGCTTCGATCGACTTCGCGGATGGCAAAGTGGGTGCAGCTTGTAGCGGAAGCGGAAGCAGCTGCTCATGCACCATGGGGCCCAAGCAGGGCACCCAGTTCAGCGTCTCCGAGTGCGACACTGCGCCGCTGCTGGAGGGCATCGCCGATCACTGCCGCTGAGCTGCGTTCACGGGATGGGGACGCGCCGCGATTCAGAACGCGGCGCGGTACCCCAGGGTGCTGGCGATGGACTCCGTGGGTCTGGCGGTGTCGGCGTTCTGTACCAGATCCTCGAGGTACGTGTAGATGGTCGACGCCTGGTAGTAGAGGCCGATACGCTCGAAGAAGCCGCTCGCCGGGACCCAGTCGACCTCGACCCCGAGGTAGCCGAGCGTGTGCAGCGCGGTCGGCGGGTAGTAGCCGCTGGCGTAGCGGTCCGGGTAGCTCAGCTCGAACTCGCTGCCCGGGGCGTAGAGCGCGCCTATCCCCACCTCGAGCGGGATGATGCGTATCATTCCCGCGCGGATCTCGAAGGGCCTGGCGGAGAGCTCGAGGGACAGCGTGCTCACCCCCGAGTCGTTGACCGCGTTGGGCGAGTAGCCATACAGCAAACCGACGTTCAGCACGTCGTCGAACGCGGCGTAGCCAAGCCCCGCGGTATAGCGCCCGCGCAGGCCCCCGGTCTGCACCTTGGCGAAGTCTGGCACGTACCAGCCGAGGCGGTCGGTGTCTCTCGGGGGAGTGACCTCGGGCTCGGGGGGGAGGAGATACGTCTGGCCGTGGTCGCCGCCCGTGGACTGCGCCGTCTCCGGCTCCAGAGGCTGCGCCAGCGCAAGATTGCCGACGAGCATTACCGTGAGGAAGCTAGCTGCTCCAAGGCGAACTGCGAGACTCATTGCGTCGCCTCCTCGGGACCAATCGCGGTGCAGTCGTCCTCGACGCACTTCTCGAACTCGAGTCGCTCCCCGTAGTCGAAGACGCTCACGACGGTGTAGGTGAAGACCTTCTGAAAGGTGCCGCACTGGAGCACCGTCGAGGTTTGGTAGCGCTGGAGCTGATAGTCTCGAAGGTGACCATGCACCACCAGCGCTACGGGGTTGTCGCGCAGTAGCTCGGCGTAGAGCGCCTTGGCTTGCTCTGAGTTCTCGCCGTCAGGACTCGTGACGTCCTGATGGGTCAACCAGATGGCACGCTCGTTCGCTGCGAGATCTGCGTGCTCTGCGCGTAGCCATTCCGAGTCGGGCGCTGCCCCGGGGAACTCCAGAGCGTTCGAGTTGAAGGCGATGAACTTCAGCTTTCCGAACCGAAAGGAGAAATCGCGGGGACCGTAGAGCTCATCGTAGAGCGCCGGACCGGTCGCGATGGCGTCGTGGTTGCCGATCACCGCGATGTAGGGCACATCGAGTTCACGCAGAATGCGGTGGGCTCGTTCGAACTCAGCGTTCAGCGAGAGATCCGTCAGATCGCCTGCGTGGAGCACGAAGCGGATGTCGCTGCGTCGATTGATCGCGGCCACTGCCCTCTCCGTTTCGTCATACGCATCGTGGGTGTCCCCGATGGCGACGAACTTGAAATTGGGCGTAGCGGGCTCCCGGCGGATGCGCTCGATGGCGCGGGCGTTGACGTCGCCTTCGACGTCCAGATCATCGTCGAAGGGGGTTGCTGTCAGACATGCCGTGGAGAGGAGCGCGGCGGCCAGCGGCAGGAGGGAAGGCATGATTTGCATACCCCGCGGGAGACAGCAGATCGCGTGCCAGCCATTACCTGGGAAAAAGGGCGGCGGTTCTGCCTGAACCGCGGGTCATTTCGCCCCCTTGTCCGGGGCGCGGGGCGCATCGACACGGCTCCCTCACCCCCAACCAAACCCCACGCATGCCGCCAGTACGCGGCCTCGCGATCGAACGTTGCAGGATTCCGCAGAGAAACGATGGTGTGGGATCGCAGGTCGTGGAAGCCACCGGGAGGCGGCTCGAGTCGAGCCGTGCGATGCTGGCGGCACGGATATTGCTGTGTTTGCCGACAGAGTCTCGGAAAACCCGAGGAGGAACCATGCAGCGCCAAACGTTGGTTGCATCCATTCGCGAGTCCGTGGAAAACCGCAGGATGCAAGCAGAGTCAGCCCAAGCAAAGAGCGACGATCAGCCTGAGCTGACGAGCACCACACCACCTCACAACGCCTTCGAGCGCTTCGCGAAGAAGCTCGGGAAGACCTACATCGATCGACTCGGACACCTGAGCAGCAAGGCCATCCGCACGCTCGACCACATCCCGAAGCGCATGCACATCGTCGCCAACCAGACCCAGCTGGTGATCGAGCTGATCGACGACTTTGCCACGGGGAATTATCGGGACGTGCCGTGGCCCGTGGTGGCGCTGCTGACCGGTGCGGTGCTCTACTCCGTCAGTCCCGCGGACGTCGTCCCCGACGCGATCCCGATCGTGGGCGCGATGGACGACATCCTGGTCGTGGCGGTGGCGACGCGTGTCGCCAAGAACTCGCTAAAGAAATACGCCCGGAGCAAGGGCTACAAGGTGGAGGACTACTTCGAGAGCTGATCCTCCTGCGGCCCACATCAGCCAAGTCGAGCGCAGGGCCAGGTGAAGCGGAAGGTTGCGCCGTGCGTGCCATCGGAGTCCACCCAGGCGCGGCCGCCTTGACGCTCCGTGAGCTTGCGCACCACCGCGAGTCCGATGCCGGTGCCTGAAGTCCGCGCGCCGTGCGCAGTGTGGAAGAGCTGCCAGATCGCTTCCTGGGAAGCCAAGGGGATCCCCTGCCCGTTGTTGCGCACGAAATACTCGACTTCGCCGCCGCGAGCCTCGCTGCCGATCACGACTTGCGGTTCCTTGGGGCAAGCATGACGGATTGCGTTGCTGATCAGGTTCAGCAGCACCTGCTCGAAGGGGGTGCGTTCGGTCAGCAGCCGGAGCGAGGGACACACCGCGACCTCGGGGCGCTTCGTGGGGGCCAGCAGGTCGAGCACTTCATCCACGAGGCTGCGCACGCTCAGCACTTGAAGTGGATCTTCGGTCCTTCCCACGCGACTGTAGCTCAGCACCCCGTCGATCAGCTGCTCGAGGCGTTCGACGCGTTCTCGCATCGCGCCGAGCTGCGCTCGTGTCTCGCTGCCGGCGATCTCCCCGAGATCCTCCGTCAGCCACCCGGAGATCCGGGCGAGCCCCCGCAGCGGCGCCTTCAGGTCGTGACTCACCACGTAGGCGAACTGATCCAGCTCTCGGTTCGACGCAGCGAGGCGACGGATGGCCTCGTGAGACTGGCTGACGAGCACCGCGTGCTGGAGCGCGACCGCCATGTGCGGCGCGAACTCGAGCGCAATGTCCTCAGCGGATCGTCCGAGGGCTGCCCGCCGCGCGTGGCCAAACAGCAGGCCACCGCTCACCTCACCAGCCGAGACGACCGGCACGATCAGACAGCTCACGAAGGGGAGCTCGGGGGGGTGAGGCGCGTCGTTCAGCGCCGGGACCTCCGCGACGTCGCTGATTCGCGCGCACGCGCCGCGCGCCAACGCCTCGCTCACGAGAGCCATCACGCCGCGAGGAAAGGCGACGCTGGGCGCATGATCCGGGCCGCTCAGTCCCACGAGCCGGACGCTGCGGTCCTGCACGTGCCTGTGGAAGCAAGCGCCCAGCTCCGCGCCAACCAGTCGCGTTGCCAGATCCAAGCTCGACTGCACCAAGCGGTCACCGCTCAGCTCCGCCGGAAGCGCGCTGATTCGACCGTCCATTCGTGACGCAAGTGCTCCCATGCTCAACACCTCGCCGAGGGCTCTCGTTCTCCGCGCCACCGCGGCGCTTCCCTCATAACCATTTGATGGGGAGGGGCGGGGGTCAAGCTCGAGCGCCCACCATAATTTCCCTATGGTTTTTGTGGCCGGGTCTTTGTGCCACGGCATGGTCGGTCGGGCCTCGCGAACCCGCGCGTTTCAGTGGAATCCTGCGGTCCACGAGGCGAGGCGGTCCGGCGTCGCAATCCGACGAGGATGTCGGCATACGCCATGCTTCTGCCGCCGCATCTCGCCGCTGAATCCGGCGCTCCGCGGTTTGGGCAGCGGTCGCGCCACGCCTACCCCCAGCGCACGGAATAGATCGGCGGAAGGTTGCTCGACGCACAGGCCCACGTTTCCCCGCGGTCTTCGCTGACGTAGAGGTTTCCGGTCGTGCTACCGAAGGCGACGCAGTCGCCGACGCTGCTCAGGGCGTGACGGTAGACCACGTCATACGCGTGCTCCTGGGGGAGCCCGTCGCGCAGCTGCTGCCAGGTTTCGCCGCCGTCGCTGGTGCGCGCGACGAACAGGCTCCCCTCGATCGTGGTGCGGTGCTGGTCGCTCTTTCCTGGAACGAGCCAGGCGGTCTTGCCGTCGTGCTCGTCGACGGCGACCGGGAAGCCGAAGTGCACGCCCTGATCCGGCGCGCTGACCTTCTTCCAGGTTGCGGCGCCGTCGGCGCTGTAGAACACGCCGCAGTGGTTCTGCATCCAGACGTGCTCTGGCTGGCTCTCGCAGAGCTCGACGTAGTGAGGGTCGTGACCCCACTCGGCGCCGGGATCTGGGAGGTAGTCCATCAGCAGGCCCTTGTTGCGGCTCTGCCAGGTCTTCCCGCCGTCCAGACTCTCGAGCACACCGGCGGTGGAGATGGCGACCAGCAGCCGCTTCGGATCGCTTGGGTGGGTCACGATGGAGTGGATGCCGGGAGCGAACTCTCCCTCGGAGGCGGGGGTACCGAACCAGTGCGTCATGCCGTTGCCGTCACCGCTGAACAGATCGCCACCGCGGGACTCGTGGTTCCACAGCGGCAGGTTCAGCTCGAAGCTCTCCCCCCCATCCCTGGAGACGAAGAGACCTCCAGGGATGGTGCCGACGTAGATCGCGCCATCTTTCCCGAAGGAAATTATCCAGAGCTTCAGTAGCGTGGCGTCTCGGGAGGTGAACCTCTGGGGCGGCGCATCCGGGGCCGTGTCCTCGGACGGATCCGGAGGCGCGAGGTAACGCGCACCCTCCGGGTACTTGATCTGGGGCGCGTCTTCCCACGTTGCGCCATCGTCCTTCGAGCGCGAGAGCTTGGCGCCCCAGTGGCCGTGCCCCAGGGCGGCCCAGAGCGTGCCCGTGTGAGGGTCCCGAGTGACGAAGTTCACGCCAACGCCGGAGTGACCCAGCAACCTGGGCTTGAAGCTGCCGTTGGTCCTTTCGAATGCGAACGTGCCTTTGCGGGTGCCTACGAGGATGCGGGGCATGCTTTCTCTCCTTCAGCCGCCACTCAGCGCCTGCATGATCAGGACGCGGGTGTCAGCATCGACTGTATCCGTGAGGGAACGACGATCGGTGACCATCTCGTCGCCGACGAAGACATTGACGTGCTGCCGCAAGCGGCCGCGCTCGTCGCAGACGTAAAAGGCGAAGCCGGGGACTCGACGCTCGAGCTCCGCTATGACGCCTGCCACGTCACGGGCATCGACCTCCAGATCGACCTCCGCGAGCCCCGGAAAGTACTCGTACAAGTGACGCGTCAGCTCCACCCTCGCCATGGCGGGTAGAATCCTCGGAGCCCGGTCCCGAGTCCAGCGTCGAGGTGGGTGTAGGTCAGGTAAGGTCCTCCTGAGACGGTATTCGGCGGTACTCCGGCACGAGAACGCCTCGCGCCGAAGCGGAGCTGGGGGGAGGTCTGCGCTGCAGCTGACGCCTGCGCTGCAGCTGACGCCTGCGCTGCTGCAGGCCTCCTCGGGGTCTGGCGGTGTGTCCCCACGGTGCCGCGCGACTCTGCCTTGGTGCCTTCGGGTCCGCAGCGTGGATTGCCATGGGGAAATATGCAAAAGACGCCAGGCAGACGGTGTCGTAGGTCTCGCTCGTCCTGCTCTGAGAGTTTGCCTCAGCTTGAGAAAATCTTCGTGCACACATCGACGTTGGCTGGGCTAACGCTCATAATCCTCTGCGAACGTCCCCACTCCTCGACCAGCGCCGAGCCGAACCCCGCCGCCGCTGAATCGAGAGTCAGGCTACGTGTCTTTCGTGGTTCGTCCCCCCGAACCTTCTCCCCCTCACCCGGCACCAAGAGGAATTGCCATGAGCGCAGGTCAGCCCACCACCGCCCTACTGGATCCGAGCGTCGCTCCTGCGAACTCCCAAGAGGAGTATGGCTTCGACGACGAAGAACAGGTGAGTCGCGTAGTCCAGCTCGAGTCGCGTGAGCGCGTCGCGCTGGAATACCACGCGCAATATCGCCGGCTGCAGGCGCTCCTCTCCGAGCGTCGCTACGAAGACGCCCTCGATTTGCTTTGCTCGGTGCGCGAGGCATTCCCCGAGGACCAAGCGCTGACGCGCAGCATCCGCTTGTTGCGGGACCACCTGAGCGCTCGCTACGCCCGGCGTCTCGAGGACCTCGACGTGGTGCCTCGGGTAGCGCGGCAGGAGCGCAATCTGGCCGCCAACGAGCGCCGCGTGCTGGAGCTGGTCGATGGCGTGACGTCCTTCGGCGAGCTGTTGCTCACGTCGTCGCTCGGGCAGTTCGACACACTGCGTGCGCTCCTCAGCTTGATTCGAGGAGGAGTCATCGTGGACGACACCGTTGCTTCTGCGTCTCGGCGCCCGCCGCCCCCACGAGCCGAGGTCGTACCTACCGCGGGGGAGGTGCGTCGTCTGCTTGCGCCTCTCGACGCGCTCGACGGATTCTGGGGCGCCGCGCTGGTGGACTCGGCGTCCGCAACCGTGGTTGGGACCTATGGCGGAAACGGCGCGAGCCTGCAGCGGGCGGCGGCGTTGTACGGCGAGCTGCTTCAGGTCGAGCGGCGAGCGAATCGCGAGCTCGGCCTGTCCACCCCCGACGATCTGATCATCACACGGCCCGACGAGTACCACTTGCTGCGCCCTCTGCGATCGCGCCCGGATGTCTTCGTCTATCTGGTGACGCAGCGCCGCGCCTCCAATCTGGTGCTCTCGCGGCTCGCCCTGGCGGAGCTCGACGGTGAGCTGGGCGACACGCTGGCGAGCTTCGGTTCCCTCGATCTGAGCGCCCTGGACGAGTAGCCCCCGCGCCGTTCTGGTTCCAGCGTGCACCTGGGGTTCCTGATCACCCCGCGGAAGTAGATGGGGCGGGCGCTGACGGTTGCTTTGCTGCGGGCAGTGTCGCGCCGATCGTCGCTTCGCTGAAGGTCGGCGGCTTGAAGCCGCGGTAGGCGGTGCCGTTGCGCACGACGCAGCGCCTGAGCGCCGGGTAGGCGTCTGCGCCACTGACGATCACGTTGTGCACGGTGCCCAGGCTGTCGACGCGGACGACGGCAGAGATGCTCGCGGGCTGCGTCGACTCCGCGCCTTCGTTGTTCCGCCAGCAGTTGACCATCAAGGCGCGGAAGCCAGCGGCCGCGACTGGAGTTGGGGCGCCGGAGGGGGCTTCGCTGGCGCCAGGAGCGTCTGCGCTCGGAGTTGGGGCAGCGCTGGGCGCGCCGGTCGGATCCGCGGTTGCCGTCGTCGTGGCAGTGGCTCTCGGCTTGGTCGAGGCCATCGCGGCGCTCGGGCTCTCCGGCGCCGGCGCTTCCGGAGGTGGCTCCGATTCCTCCTGGGTTTCTGCAACGCCGGTTGGCGTGCTGGCGGCGGAGCTGGCGGTGCTCCTCGCAGGGAAGCCAGCGGGCTCTTCCCAGGGGGCCCACACGAAGACGACGACCGCGCCCAGGACGCCGAACAGCGCTAGCGCGCCAGCGCCGAGCCCTCCCAGGAGCAGCCAAGGTGCGCCTCGTTTGCTGGGGTTGGGGGTGAGGGTGTTTCCTGGGGGATCTGCAAGGGGGGAGAAGGTGTTGAGCGAATCCGTGGCGGGCAGGGTGACGTAGGAGGGCGCGGCGCTGGCACCGCCGGGCATGGACCCGCCTGCCGTAGGCACCCCCGCCGTCTGGAGCATCGCGCCCGGCTGTGGTACCGTTGGGCCTAGCGCGGTCGATGGCGTCGATTGGCTCGAGGTGTTCGATGTGCTGCCCTGCGCTGCGTCGAGCAGTGGCAGCAGGGCGCTCAGCGCGCCTTGGATGCTCGGGTAGCGTCGGCCGGGGTCCTTTGCGGTGCAGTGGCTGAACCACTCATCGAATCCCTGCGGCAACATGACCCCGCGCTGCCAGGCGCGATCCGAAGCCCGGGGGGGAGCGCTGTGCAGCACCTCGTCGACCAGTGCCTGGACCTCGGTGGCCGCCCAGAACGAGGTGCCGACCAGACAGTAATAGGCCAGCAAGCCAAAGGCCCAGACGTCGCACGCCGGGCTCGCTGCGTGGGCCTGGAACTGCTCGGGTGCCATCCAGCCCGGAGAACCGATGGGCGCCGACTGGCCCGGATGCAGCGGTCCGCCGTAGGGGCCCTGCGCTGCGCCCCCCAGCTGCACGATGCCGAAGTCGAGTAGCTTCACCGTGAACGGGATGCCTTCGCGGCGGGGATCGGCGATGAAGACATTGGCTGGTTTGAGATCTCGATGAACCAAGCCGCTCTGATGGGCGACGGCGAGGCCGTGACCGAGTTGGCGCAAGATCTCAGCGACCTCACGCGGCGCGAGGTGCCCGAAGTTCTTCACTCGTGAGCGCAGCGTTTCCCCTTCGAGGTACTCCATCGCGAGCCAGGGCATTCCGCTGGCGAGGTCTATGCCAGCGGAGACGACCTCCACGACGTGGTCCGTCTGCAGGTTGGACGCTGCGCGTGCCTCGAGCGCGAAGCGCTCGCGGATCCGTGGGTCGGCGACCAGGTGGGGCTGCAGGATCTTGAGCGCGCGCTTGCGGCCGGTGCTGCGTTGCAGAGCGAGGTAGACCGAGCCCATCCCGCCCTCACCGAGAGGCCGGATGATCTGGAAGTCCTCCGCGAACACCTGGCCCGCCGCCAGCCCGAGCATCTCTCGCTCCCGCTTCGAGCCGGCGAAAGCACCGGCAACCGCTGGCAGCTAGCATTGCCCCACGGTTCGGTCAATTGCACTCCCGGCCTACCGATGACGCTGCTAGGTGTTTCCCCATGGTGGACGCCATCGATCGCACGGCGACAGCGGACTGGAGTACGGGTCTGCCAGGCGTGACGCCGGCGGGTGGCGTGTCTGCGAAGCTCGTCGTGCTGAGCGGAGAGGACGAGGGTCGGGAGCTCCCGCTCGTGTCCAAGCTGACGATTGGCGCTGACCCAACCTCCGATCTCGCTCTGCGTGACCGCCGGGTATCACGCAAGCACGCAGAACTGGCACTGCGCAACGGGCGCGTGGTGCTGCGTGACGTCGGCAGTCGCAACGGGACGCTGGTCGGGCAGAGCAAGATCAAGGAGATCGAGTTGCCGCTGGGCGCCGTGATCCGCGTCGGTGACACGCTCCTCGGGGTCCACCCTCGCTGGTATACCCGTGAGCTCAGCCCCAGCAACGCCCGGCGCTTCGGTGAGCTGACTGGCGGTTCCCTACGGATGCGTGAGATCTACGCCGTGCTGGAGCGCGTGGCGCCAAGCGCAGTGACGGTGCTGATCGAGGGCGAGAGCGGTACTGGTAAGGAGCTGGCGGCGCGCTCGATCCACGCGGCGTCCGGGCGTCGCGAGCGTCCGTACGTGGTTTTCGACTGCGCCGCGGTCCCTCGCGAACTGGCGGAGAGCGAGCTCTTCGGGCATCGCCGCGGTGCGTTCTCGGGCGCCGTGAGCGATCGTGCCGGCACGTTCGTGCAAGCGAACGGCGGAACGATCTTCCTCGACGAGCTGGGAGAGCTGCCGCTGGAACTCCAGCCCAAGCTGCTGCGAGTGCTGGAGACGGGGGACGTGAAGGCGGTCGGTGACGACAACATGCGCCATGTCGACGTGCGCGTCATCGCGGCGACGAATCGCGATCTGCGCGCGGAGGTCCGGCGCGGTCGATTCCGTGAAGATCTGCTGTATCGCCTCGAGGTGGTGAAGGTCCGTCTGCCTCCCTTGCGCGAGCGCATCGAGGACATCGGAGACATCACGCGTGAGCTGTTCGGGGACGAGCTGGCGCCGGGTTCCGAGGTCGCGGGGGAGAACCTGCAACGTCTGATGGCGCACGCTTGGCCCGGCAACGTGCGAGAGCTCAGAAACGTGCTCGAGCGCGCCATGGTGATGGCGGCGCAGCCGCCGCGCTTCGACAGGCTGGTGTTCAACCTGGGCCCTCTGACCGCGCAGCCCGCGGCGCTTGGCAACGCCTACCCGGGCGTTGCGTCACCGCTGCCGTTCAAGGAAGCCAAGGAGCAGCTCCTCGATAGCTTCGAGCGCGCCTACCTCGATGCCTTGCTGGAGCGGCACAAGGGGAACCTCACCCACGCCGCGCAGGCTGCGGGCATCAGCCGCAAGCACCTGAGCGAACTCTGCAAGAAGTACGACGTGCGCTGAGCGTCACCTCGCGGTGGCAGCGAGCGCTCCGGAGCTGTCACCTGCGGGTGCCGAGTTCCCGAGTTTTCGGCAATTTTTGGCTGGAACGCCGCTTGCGAAGGTCGTCCCCGGAGACCTTCCGATGCGCCCTGTGAACACCCTCCGTCTGCTATGTGCCGTGACCATCGCGCTGGGCCTCGCTGCCCCCTTCGTCGCCGCAAAGGCCCAGCCCGAGCTTGGCCGAGTCGCGGCGCAGGCTGCGGGGTGCGACTTCGTTGCTTCGAGGGCGGCAAACCGATCGTCGCTCTAGCAAGGGTGTTCAACGAGCAGCCGGCTAGGGGTCGCAGTGGCACCAGCCCATGTTCGCTTCCCGTCCGTCGGGGCTGCATGTCGGAGTAGCCTTGACCCCGAGCGATTCACACAGGTCGCCCGGGCAGTCGTCGTCGCCTTCACACAGCACGACGGCGTTCCCGGTGTCGACCGTCCTGGAGCAGAACGAGCCGAACAGGCCCGACTGGCAGGTCGCACCGCTGGGGCAGCCTCGAGAAGAGGAGCACTCGAACTCGTATGCTCGCTCCGTGTCGGCCGTCGCCTGGCAGCTCGCCTCGCAACGAGGAGGCGCCGACGGGTCGCGCGCGCAGCACACGGGCGTCGCGCCTCCGCAGGTCTTGCCAGCGCAGCTGACCCGACGACCTTTCGAGCGGCAGGTTCCGCCGACGCACTCGGTATTTGCCGTGCGGCAAGTTGCGCCCGCGCAGCGCTCGGTGAAGTCGCAGGCGAGCTTTCCGCTCGGGGCCTCGGGGACGCAAGCGAGCAGGGTGTTGCCGCTGCCGTGCCATACAGAGCAACACACCTCGCCGTCCCTGCAGTCGTTCGAGTCGTCGCACAGCTTGATCGCGTCCAGGGAGTAGTCGCCCACTCGAGCATCCTGGCAGCTCTCGCCGATCCGCTCGTAGCGCATCTCTCCAGGCATGCCTGGGGGAGGCTCGACCAGCTCGGCCATCGGGGCGCAGGTGTACTCGCCACCGAAGCCACAGCAGATCTGGCTCCCTGCCTCGCAGCGACGTGAGCCGCAGCCGATACTGGCGAGCGGTGGGCTGCGCAGAGGTAGCGCCTCCGGCTTGCTTCCCACGCTCCGGAGCTCCGACTGCCACGGGTTCTGGAGGAGTCGCCGTCGCGCAGGCAGCGACTCCAACCCAAGCAAGTGACGAAGCGAGCGCCCAGCGAGTCAGCTGCATGGGTCCAGGTTACCGGAGCCTGCGCATGCTCCTCACCCCCAAAAATTAGGGCGACTGTCCCGGTTCATTCGCTGCGCTCGAGCACCGTGTCTGCGAAGCGCTGGGCGAAGTCCTCGGGGGTCAGCTCGGCGCCTTGATCGCCTGCGGCCTTCTGATAGGCGGCCCAGTTCAGGCGGATTGTCTCCTGAATGTCGGGCTTCCAGCCGAGCTGCTCGCGCAGGGTCTCCATCCAGTCGTCGTCGCCACCCCACATCTCGGTCACGAGCACCCGAAGCGTGGCGGCTTTGTCCTCGGACAGCTCGCCAATGGCGGCCAACGCGAAGTTCTCCAGGAAGACCAGGATTGGCCGGTTGTCGTAGCGATCGTCGGACATGCGCGGGGCATACCACACGGCGCGCTCGCGTGTGGGTTCGCCGCGAAATAACGCGGGCATTCGTGCAGGACGGCGGATCGTCGGGGCCAGCTACCGACGGGATCGGATGTCGGCAAATGCCTCGGATCCACGCAAGATAGTGCGCGTGGTGGGCGGGTCGGCGCTCGGGTGCCAGCACTCGTGAGCTGACACGCCGCCCTCGACCGTCGCGCAGTCCCAGCGCGCGAGGCCGCGGCGAGCGCGGCCGAGAGCAGGAGCCGAGCGCGGAAATGAGCTTCCGCGAGGCAATGTTTCAGTCCGTCCAGATGGCGGTGCCATGCGCACCCTCACCCCCAAATCCGGATGGTAAACCGCTGCTGGCGCTTGCTCGACTCACGGCCCGGCTGCTAAGCGCTGAAGGATGGGCGACGGTTGGCGGTGGGTGGCTCTCGTGGTGCTGGGCGCCGTGAGCGTGGCGTGTGGCAGTAGCGACGACGCGACCTCGGAACAGCCGACGTCTCCGGAACCGACGGATCCTCTGCAGCGCGGCGCGTTCGAAGTTGGCGTGACGACCTGGACCTTGAGCGACGGGTCGCGCAGGGACGAGGCGGGCAACCCGCGATCACTCAAGGTCGAGATCTGGTATCCGGCGACGGAGGCAGCCGCGGCGCTGCCTCGAGACGAGTACGATCTGCTGGAGGAGGCGCCTCCGGACATCGCTGCGACCCTGGGCGACGTGAGCACGACGTCCATCGCCCAGGACGCGGCGCGGGACGCGGACCTGCTGGACACGTTCGCGCCCTACCCGCTGGTGGTTTTTTCCCACGGTAATGGCGGATTGCGCTTCCAGAACTTCAGCATCTGCTCGCACCTCGCGAGCCACGGCTTCGTGGTCGTGGCGCCGGATCACACCGGGGACACCACGTGGGAGGCCATCGACGGTGGTCTGGGAGTCGCGGAGGTGCTCGAAGCGTTCCCGGAGCGCGCTGCGGACCTGCCCTTCGTGGCTGAGGCCCTGGTGGAGACGAAAGGTCCACTGGAGGGCGCGGCCCAGGCTGACAACTGGGCGATGATGGGGCACTCGTTTGGCGCGTCGATGAGCCTCGCGCTGACCGAGGAGCACAACGGCATCGAGCCGGACGCACGTTTCCGTGCGGCGGTGCCCATGACGCCGGCGAGCTCCATCTTGCCGCTCTTTGGGTATGGTGTGGAGAAGAGCCGAGTGCCGACGTTGATCTTCGGTGCGCAGCGAGACGGTACGCTGGATTTCGAGGCGGAGCAGGTCGCTGCCTACGACGGTATCCCCACGGATAAAGTCTTCGCGGCTGTCAAGGAGGCCGGTCATTTCTCTTACACGGACCTGTGCCGTCCGGAGCTGCAGGATCTCGCTCAGGCGCTGGGGGAGGACGTGGGCAACATCCTGGGTGACGGCTGCGGGGAAGACTTCATCGACCCAGAGTCGATGCTCACCATACAGCGCTACCTGGTGACCCACTTCCTTGAAGCTGAGCTCAGGGCAGGCGCCGAGAGTCGCGCGGCGCTGTCCCCTGGTGCCCTGCCTGCGAGCGTCGCGACGCCGATCGACTATCAGACGTCGGGCTTCGAGTAGCGGTTGACGAGCACGCTCGCATCTTCCCGCCCCTTCTCCGCCTCGGGGGGGGCGAAGCCCTTGTGAGGTTGGCAGCTAGAGCCTGGCGGAACGCCAGGCGGCGGGAGTGAGTCCAGCGTGGTGCTTGCGGAACATGCGGATGAAGCTTGTCGGATCCTGGTATCCGACGCGTTCGGCGATCACCTCTACCAGCTCGTCGGAGTGCAACAGTCGTCGCCTTGCCTCTGCCATGCGGCCGACGACGATCCATTGATGGGCGCTGCGGCCGGTCTGTCTGCGTAGCAGGGTCGTCACGTGGGCCGGCGAGCGGCCCACACTCGCTGCCAGCTCACCCAGGCTGAACGGTCCGAGACAGCGCTGCTCGATCAGACGCAGGCAGTCGGCGGTGAGGCACTCCCCCAGGCCCTCGCCGGCGATCGGCGACGCCTGCGCTATCTCGTCGAGGATCAGGGTGAGCAGGCTGCGCTGGGCGGTCAGCGCTCCTCTGCCACGCCGTGCGGAAACACGCTCGAGCTCTCGACACAGTAGCTCGAAATGGCTCTGTCGTTCGCTGGGCAGCGCTACCACGGGAGACGCACCCCGGCGCACGCGCTGAAACGGCTCGAGCAAGCACGCGTTCTCTTCGCTCGCGAAGCAGCTGACGCAGAAGCCTACGCCGTACAGCTCGGAGTCGGCGGCCTCCAGAGTGCGATGTGGCTGACCCGCGGGGACGAGCAATACCTGGCCGGGCTCCAGGCGCCATTCGCAGTGTTGCTCGACGCGCGCGCGCCCCGAGAGCGCGAGCCCCAGCACCGCGTGGCCGTGTGTGACTGGCTGTGGCGAAGGCGACGGGCAGCTCCAGCGCCAGCGCGCTGCGGTGACGGATCCTTCGGGCGCGCCCGAGTCGTCGACTCTCATGGCAGCGAGTGTAGTCGAATCCTCGAGGCGACGCCCGGCGCACCCCTCACCCCCGAAGCAAACTCTGCGTGGGGACGCTCGGCTACTCCGGGCAGTCGAGACCGACGCAGGTGTTGAAGGCCGTCACCTGAGCCCTGCAAGGGACGCGAAGGCGTCTAGCGGCTCAGAGCACAGCGCACGCCAATGCCGATCGACCCCTGATCGTCGAGCTGGGCGTTGCGCTCGGCTGCGCGCGCGGTGATCGGCGGACCAGTCCATGCGCCGCCTCGCCGTGCGAACCAGCCGTTGTCGTTCTTCGTGCAGAGCGGGTCGGTCAAGACGAGACCCTCCCAGCAGCTCTCCCGGTAGTCGGCGTAGACGTCCTCGACCCACTCCGAGAGGTTTCCGCCCAGATTGAGCAGCCCGATGTCGGTCTGGTCCAGGCTGGTGTCCCCCCGGACCGGTCCAGGAGCGAGCCGACCAGCTTCGGTCTCGCGACACTCCGAGTAGGGCGCGAAGCTGCCGTTCGTCAGATCCAGCGGGTTGCGGGCCAGGACGGCGTAGCGGCAAACGTCCTGGTCGTCGCCCCACGGATACGATGTCTCCCGTGTCCGGTTGCCCGCAGCGAACTCGAACTCCGCTTCGGTCGGCAGGCGCCTTCCTTGCACCTCGCACACGGCTCGCGCCTGCGCGCGATCCAGGCAGTTCACCGGTAGCGCCCGGCTCTCGGGGCGGTTGGGATCGTAGGTACAGTAGTAGCGTGAAGAGCTCGGGTTCGCGTTGTGCACCGCCGGGAGGGAGAGATTGAACTCCTCGGCGAGGTCAAGGTACATGCCGACCGTCATCTCGTCCCGATCCATCGCGTACGGAGACAGGCGTACCAGGGGCTCCGCATCGAGATCGTCCGAGATCAGCGAGGTCGTGGGGGCGCCCATCAGGAAGGCTCCGCCGGGGACGCACAGCATATCCTCGGGGATCTCCCCTGCGCAGGGTATCTGAGCTGCGTCGGGCCAGCTGCCGGGCCGTGCGATACTCGGGGGAGCGTCGGTCAAGATCGGCAGCGGCGCGTAGCCACCGGAGGTCGGGTCGCAGCTCAGGTCTTCGTCCAGCCGCACAGGAACTCCGAAGCAAGCCATCTCCAGCTGGATGTGGGCTCGCGTCGCGCCACGCGGCGCCTTCAAGATGCCAGCCGCATCGATCACGCGACCCGAGGTTGGCAGGCCGTCGTTCCCGGCGGATTCGGTGCGATAGAGCCGTGCTCTGACGACCAGGTCGCGGTCCGCTGTATCCGGTGCCACGATGCCGAACGAGGCGGGCCACTCGCTGGGAACCCCCAACAGGCGCCGGCAGCCGCCACACGCTGGCGAGCCGTCCGCCTCCAGGATCTCGACCACGAGCCTGTCGCCGAACTGAGGCACAGGAGCGTCGGTGCTCAGGGAGACTACCCACTGATCGCGGAGCTCGCCTTCGCTCTGACCGCAGCCTCCAAGCAGCAGGCCGAGCGCGCACGGGAGCCAGCTTCGACCGGTCATTTTGATGTATTTCCGTCGGGATATGCGCAGCGCGCGCCCATGCTGCCGGACCAGGCGTTCTTGCTCCAGTCACTTCGAACCGCGGCGGCGGCAAGCTTGGTCCCAGAGCTGAAGTTCCCGCCGCGCATCGCGACCAAGCCGCCCTCTCCCTCGCACAGCGGGTCGCGGGCGATCCCCTCGTCGCTCCAGCATGGATCGTCGAAGGGGCGAGCGGCGTCCAACAAGAGCTCGCTGAGGCTGCCTCCGAGGTCCAGGACGCCGTCTCGAGAGACGTCACCGAGTCCATGACAGGCGTCGCTCGCTGGGTGTGACCCCGCGGGCTCGAGCCCTTCCTGGGCCTCGCACAGCAGCGGTACACCCGGCAGGGAAGCGCGGGAGATGCTGCTCAGGCAGCACTCCACTTCTTCATCTCCCCATGGATACAAGCGAGCCTCGCCCCGACCCCGGGCGGCGTGGGCCCACTGTGCTTCGGTTGGCAGGTCGCCGCCGTCTGCCTGGCATATTTCCCGCAGAGTCTGCCAGTAGGTGCAGTTCAGAGGGTAGGCGTCGAACTCGCTCTCGTCAGCACCGCGGAACGCGCACTCTCCCCGTAGCAGATCAGCCTCGATGCGGGTGAACGGAGGCTGGTCAGGGGCGCCTTCGGTCATGGCGAACTGGCGGTACCTGGCGACGGTGATTTCACTTCGGTCGAGCCAGAAGGGGGAGAGGAACACGGGGGTGAGGGGAGCGGCATCCGTGAAGCTACCGAGTCCAACGAATCCGGCATCGCCCAGCACGCTGAAGCCTCCCGGGATGCAGAGTGCCTCGGGTGTCGGAGCGGGCCCCCGGCAGGGTACGCTCCGCGCAGCGGGCCAGCTACCGACCAGGGTCAGGCCCGTCGCGCGGTGCTCTATACCGTCCGTGGCGTTGCCCCGAGGATGTGCACCATCGATGCACGTGGTTGGCGCGCTGCCGAAGGTGGAGCGCACGCCCAGGCAATCGCCTCGCAACACGACTCGCGCCTGGCTGACGCCCGAGGCCGGGAACCGAAGGTCAACGACCCGATCGATGGTGATCCGCGGCGCAGGTTCGAGGCTGGGGGCGCCGTTCAGCATGCCTCGCGTCGCCTCCTGACCTCGGAACAGCCGCATGCGGAACCGCACTTGATCGTTGCCGTCCGGAGGCAAAGCGCCGAATGAGATGGGCCAGTCTTCCTGGGTCGGTGCCACCACGTCCAGGAAGTCGATCACCGTTCCATCGGCGTTGATGACGTCGATGCGCAAGGTGTCCAGGGTCGCGTCGTCGCTGTAGTCCGGATCCGAGAGCGCCTGCGCCATCGTCGGGACGTCGGTGTCCACCTCGACCAGGAGCTGCGCTCGCACGGGTGAGCTCTCACCACAGCTAGCCAGCGCCAGGCACGTCACGGCGAGCCCGGCCAGAGCTAGCGCTGGTTTCGCCCTAGACATCGGAGCAAGGCTCGAAGCACTCGGCGAGCAGACACTCGGTCGAGGCGTTGAAGAGAGGAACGCCCGCGGCGTAGCGCTGGTAGCAGGCGTCATAGCAGGCCTGGTCCGTGCAGTTGGCGATGCAGCCACCGATGCGCGCGCACTGAGGATCGCTGTCACATTCGACGGTCTCGCGTGCGCACCTGTCGTCCAGGCAAAGCTCGCAGCTCGTCAGGGGCTCCGAGCCACACTGACTGGGGTCTCCGCAGTAGAGGCGCACGCAGCTCAGCTTCATGTTGAACTTGAGGAAGTGTTCCGCTCCCACCTGCTCGTCACATTCCAGTTCGCACGCTCGCAAGCTGTCCAGCGCGCAGCTCTGGATGCAGTTGAAGTAGGCGAGACAGCCTGGATCATCCCGGCACGCCTGATCAGACTCGCAACAGTTCTCGTCCTGGCATTTCCAGCACGGGTTGGTGTCCGTCGACGTCGAACAACTCTGGCAAAGCAGGCTGTGTCCACACTCCGCCGCGTCGACGCCTGCGTCGCTCGCGCCGCCGCAAGCCTCGCAGGTCTCCTCGGCTTCCGCGAGGCAACCGATCACCTCTTCACCACTCGATCGCGTCCCGCAGGCCTGCAGACAACCGACGTCGGGGGTGCCACTGATACTTGGCTCGCAGCCATCCACGCACTCCCTGAACGCAGCGCAGCTCGGATCGTAGGCGCACTCCGTCAGCGCGCTGGCGCAGTGCTCGGTGTAGCAGACGTGGCAGTCGTTCCCCTGCCAGGCTGAGCCGTTTGCGACGTCCGGACCGGCATCCTGGGGGATGGTCGGTGCGCTGGTGCTCCCGCATGCGGTCCCGAATCCGGCAGCGATCGCCAAGCTACAGCAGACGACGCTCAGCAGCGTGCGAGCCCTTGCAGGGCGTGAACAGGGTCTGGCTTTGGCTTCCCAGTGGGTCACGACTATCCTCGAGAACCTTGGCGCTACGCTGCGGCATGCGTCGGGGACGCGAAGCGAGCGTCAGTGGTTGCGTGGCTCTCCAACGCTCTTCATGCGTCAAACGGCCCCCACTCGTCGAGCCGCGATAGTCAGACGAAAGCTCGCATTCGTCTCGATCTCGACGGCTTCGCCTGCAGCGTCGTGTGTCCTGTGGAGTCGGCGTCGGTTTTTCCGTCAATCTTTTCGTGCAGCGCGCAGCGAGAGCGTCCGCGACGGGTGGGCCAAAGGCCACTGGAAACGCGTCGCCGAAGCTTGACCCTCAGGTGACCGTCCTGAATATTCGCACTCGTGGTGCTGCAGGCTGGAACCGTGATCGGCGGTCGATACGAACTGGAGAGCCTGCTCGGAGAAGGTGGGATGGGCGCCGTCTGGCGTGCTCGTCACCTGATCACCAAGAAGCACGTCGCGCTCAAGCTGCTGAAGCAGTCCGGGGCAGCCAATGACAAGGTGCTCAAGCGTTTCCTTAGGGAAGCTCGTGCAGTGAGCGCGGTCCAGCATCCGAACGTGGTGCAGGTGCACGACGTGATTCAGCTCGACGACGGCGCGCCGGTGATGGTCATGGACCTCCTCGAGGGTGAGGACCTGGCGCACAAGCTCGCGCGGGTGGGACGCCTCGAGCTCGATGAGCTCAGCCGCTTGCTGCTGCCCGTCGTCTCCGCGGTCGGCTGTGCCCATGCCGCGGGTATCGTCCACCGGGATCTGAAGCCCGACAACATCATGCTCCACCTGCAGGCGGACGGCAGCGTCGTGCCCAAGGTGCTCGACTTCGGCATCGCCAAGCTTTCAGCAACCGAGGGAGACGCTGCATCGACCACCAACTTGACTCAGACCGGCGCGGTGATGGGTACGGCCTACTACATGCCTCCCGAGCAGGTCTTTGGCGAGAAGGACGTTGACCAGCGCGCCGATGTCTGGGCGATGGGGGTCATCATGTACGAGTGCCTTGCCGGGAGGAAACCCATCGAGGGTGAGAACTTCGGACAGATCTTCAAGGCCATCGCGATGGGCAACATTCAGCCGCTGCAGGAGCTGGCGCCCTGGCTCCCCGGGGACGTCTGTGAACTCGTCGGGCGGATGCTGATCAGTGATCGCGCCGAGCGCTGCGCGGATTTGCGTGAGGCCTACGAGGTTCTGGGGCGGCACACCGAGGCGGAGGCACGCTCCTTCGGTGCCTATGCAGCCGCGCCAGAGAGCGCCGCGGCGCAGTCGGTGGATGGCATCACCAAGGACACGGCCTCCGCGGCGACCCAGAAGCCCGGTTCACGAGCCGCGCTCGCAGCGGCGGCGATCGTGCTGGTCACGGGGCTCGGTGGGGGGCTCTGGTACGCCACGCGGTCCGGAACACCGCCCGCGACGCCAGCCGCCGCTCCCTCACCCCAAATCCAGGAGGAATTGCCCGAGGCCGCGAGTGTTGCGCTCGACACCCGCGAGCCCGAGGTAGCTCCCGTGGAGAGCGCGGGTGTCCCCGCGCCGTCGGTTTTCGAGGCTGCCGGTCCCGTCGAGGCGCCGTCGAGTCACGTCAGGCCGCCTGCCCCCGCCACGAAGCCGAGAGTCCTCGCCGCCAAGCCGGCTGCGCCCCCGAGCGCGGCCCCCGAGGCCCCCAAGCCGAAGCCCACCTCGACCCAGATCACTGGTGGAGTGGTGGGCGAAGCGCCGTTCTGAGGTACCGTGATGAGGCCGTATTCCTGCTTGCTGGTCGTTGGTCTGACGTTGATGGGGCGCTCCACCGCCGCTCAGTCGGGCACCGAGGTCGAGGCAGCGGACGTCTCCGACGCCTCCGCTGACACGCCGTCGCCTCCCGAGGATCCCAGTCGTACGAAGGCGCGCTCCCTGTTCATGGAAGGGGTCGCGCGAGTGAAGCAGGCGCAGTGGTCGGAGGCGCTGGCGTCTTTCGAAGCCTCCCAGCTGCTGTTTCCGCACGCCACGACGACTTTCAACATTGGCGCCTGCGAGCGCGCGATGGGGCGCTACACGCGCGCCCGTCAGGCGCTGCGCAGGGCGCTCGCGCAGGCAGATCGAGGTGAGGGACAGCTCGCGCCCAGCCTGCGCGTCGAGGCGAACGGCTACATCGCCGAGATCGAGCGTTTGCTCGTCCGCCTCGACGTCCGCTTGGACACTCCGGGCAGCCGCATCGCGATAGACGGCAGGCCGCTGGTCGACGAAGGAGCCGAGTACTCTGCGGGGATCGCCCCTCCGGGCCTTGGCGCGAAGGCTCCTGGGGCGCGCTTCAAGGTCGTCATGGATCCCGGTGCCCACGTGATCACGCTGAGTCGGAAGGGCTACGCCGACGCCGTCGTCAACCGTTCGTATCCACTGGGAACCAAAGCGTCCCTGAACCTGCAGCTGGAACGGCTGCCAGCGACGCTACAGATCTCGTCGAACGTGAAGGACGCCATCGTGAGCGTCGATGGCAAGGACTTCGGGCCGGCACCGGTCAGCGTGCTGCGGCCCCCCGGGCGCTACTCGGTGCTGGTGAACCGGGACGGCTTCGAACCATACGAGGCCACGGTCAACGTGAAGCCGGGTGAGGAGTCCGCGCTGCGTGCGACGCTGGTCGAGGAGCGTTTCCAGCTCACCAAGCAGTGGTGGTTCTGGGCGGGCGCCGCCGCCGTCGTCGTCGGGGGCGCCGCGCTGACCTACTACCTGACTCGCCCCGATCCGGAGCCAAAGCCATACGACTCGGGTAGCACCGGATGGCTGGTCGAACCGATCCGCTTCTGACAGCGAGCTAGACTACCTTGTGCAGGTAGCGTCCGCGTCGATAGGCGTGGAGGTAGATGAACGCGAACAGCACGTTGGTCAGTACCAATACTTGCCACAGGGAAACTTGACTCTTGCCGAAGAGGTACACGGCCAGGATACTCAGCGGGAGCTGGATCAAGAGCACGACCGAGCAGTCGATGAGTAGCGTGAAGCGTGTCGCGCCCGCGCCCTGAATCGCCGAGCCGAGCACCACGCCCACGCCGAACATCACGTAGCTCGGCGCGACCCAGCGCAAGTAGGCCATGGCCTGGCTCACCACGCGGGGGGAGTCATCGAAGAAGCTGACGATCGCCTCGCCTGTTCGCCAGTACACCAGCGCCAGGGTGGCCATCGTGATCGCGTTGTAGAGCGCCGTGATCCAGCCGCTCTGCTTCGCGCGCAGCTCCCGCTCGGCGCCGAGGTTGGTGCCCATGAAGGTCTGACTGGCCGAGCCCCAGCCAAGGCTCATGAACAGCGCCATCGTTTCCAGGCGGAATACAATGCCGAGCGCCGTGGTCGCGCTCGGGTCGTCGGCCGTGGTGAAGGCGCGGTTGACCAACGATTGCGTGGCGAGCATCGCCAGGATGCGCACGACCAGCTGTGCGCTGCTGGGCCAACCCAGGTCGAGGATGCGCCCCATCAGCCGGAAGTCCGGGCGGCTCTTCCACTCGCGCTCGAACAGGCCGAAGCGGCGGATCAACAGGTAGATCAGCGGCACCAGGGTGATCGCGCGGCAGACCACCGTGGACCAGATCGCGCCCATCAACTCCAGGCGGGGGATCCCGAGCGCTGCGGCGATGGGCGGTCCCCAGCTGAAGACGTCGGGTGCATGTCCCGGGCCGTACACCATCAAGATGCTCAGAAAGAAGTTGAGCACGTTGGCGCCGAGCAGGAAGGCGATGGGCATCTTGGAGCTGCCCAGCGCGCGCGGCAACGCCGTGAGGTGCAGCAGGAAGAACATCGTGAAGCTTCCGCCAATGCCAACGCGCACGTAGCTCGTACCAAGGCGCGCTACGTCGCCCTTGGCGCCGACCACGTCGACCATCAGGGTCTCGGCGCCGAAGATGCCGATCAGCAAGAACAGCAGCGCGAGCCCGCCCATCACCAGAACCGATTGCCAGGCGATGTGCCGCGTGCCGCGCTCGTCGCCCTCGCCGTGGCGACGGCTCATCAAGGCCACGGTCGCGATGCTCAGGCCATAGCTGATGATCGAGCCGAGCGCGGTCAGCAGATCGCAGATCCCCAGGGCACCAAGCGCCGGACCAGCGATCTCGTCCTCGAGACGCGAGATGACGTAGGCATCGACCAGGTTGAAGGTCGTCTGCAGACCCATTCCGAGGCCAAGCGGTGCGCCGAAGCGCAACACCTGCCACCAGAGGTTGCCTTCCAGGATGCGCTTGCGCGCCCGGTCGTCGAGCTCGGGCTCGAGGCTCACTTCCTCTGTGGGCGGTGCGCTCATGGTTGCGAGGCTAGCTCGTGGTGTCCCGAGTCTGGTTGGCCTTCGCCTTCGGTTTGCGCTTTGCGCCCTGCGCTTGCTTGCCATCGGCGCCGGTGCGCTCGAAGCACGTCTCGGGAACACGCAGCTGCCGGCGCAGCGCCTCGGTGGCGACCACGAAGCGCGACGTGACCGGGTCGTTGTATCCGCTGGTCGCGCTCATGCCGGCATCCTGCGGCAGGCGGGCCAGATAGAACTCGCTGACTCGCCCCATCAGGAGCTCGCGCAGGTACTTTCCGAGCATGGATGCGAGCATCACCAGCCGATGCCTGGCGTCTACATCCATCATGAAGTGTAGCTGACCGACACCAGGGAAGTGGTAGGCCGCGTGGGTGCGCTTCTGCGAGAGCACGGCGTGGAGCTGGCCGGAGAGAGGACCAAAGAAGCGGGAGTAGTCGCCGATCCCTCCGACCTTTCCGCATACCGCATGCACATCTTGCCCCGCGGAATCGCGAAGCGCCAGCACCAGCTCCTCCATCGCGTGGAGGTTGCGCACGAAGCGGTTGATACCGTCGCGCTTCGCTGCGTTGAGGCGCTCGGTACACACGATGCTGCTCTTGGCGCTGAGCAGTCGAATGCCGTCTCGCTCGAGCTTGTCCAGGTGCAAGCGCACGCGGTCGACGAGCTCCGGGGGGGCGACGAACGCCTCGTGCGCGTGGCCCCAGCAGTGAGCCGATAGGCCGTTCGGACACGGCGACTGCAGAAGCTCCGCAGACTCCAGCGCGAGCGCTCGTAACAGATCTTCAGGCTGGTCTGGGGGTGAGGGTTCGAGGCGCTCCACCACCGCGCGCGCCCAGGCCTCGCCCAGGGCGACGCTGCCGTGCTTGAGCAGGCGCTTGCTGTCGTCCAGATCCCGAGCGAGCTGACCCCGGGGGCGACGTGTCAGCCGGGGCAGGCCGGCCTGGGTGACTTCCGCCATCACCGCGCTCACCAAGAGGGGACCGAGCCGCGCGCCCAGACCGTTCTCGTCGACACCGATCTGAAAGCGGTTGGGGGCCTGGGGGTGGGCGTCGGGATCGAGGGCTGAGTTCGCGTCGGGCATCGGGCTGAAGAAAGGTGAACTGAGCGGGCTCTGGCCGGGCGCGCGCAGCAGGTGGGGCAACGCAGCGTTGCGCGGGACGAGCTTCTCTCCGCGCGCAGGGCGTCTTAAGTTCATCCGTCCGCGATGCCAAGCATCCCTTCGTTGAGCCGTCGTCAATGGCTTGGAGCCCTCGCCGCAGGGGGCCTCTCCGGTGGCGTTTTCGGCTGCGAACGCGGAGGCGCTGGCGAAAGAACCAGCAAGGAGGCGACTTCGATGACCGCACCCGATCAGGCCTCGACTCGGCGTGGTACGCGTGGCCGCATGCCAGCGATCTTCGTGGGGCACGGCGCACCGTTGCTGGCCGTGGACGCGGAGAAGGGCGCGCCGCTGGTCGACTGGGGGCGTGAGATCAGTCGCGAGTTCGGTAAGCCCCGGGCGGTGCTCAGCATCTCTGCACACTGGACGACGCGGGGAGACGTGCTGGCGCTGGGGCCGCTCCAGCGTCGAGAGCTGATCTACGACTTCTCTGGTTTCCCGGAGGAACTATACCGAGTTCGGTATCCGGCGCCAGGTGGCGACCTGATCGCCAGGGACGTCGCTGCCAGCCTGGCGAAGCTCGACGGTGTGTCCCTGATGGAGACCGAGCGCGGGCTCGACCACGGTACCTGGACTCCGCTGGTGCATCTGTGGCCCCAGGCCGACGTGCCGATCCTTCAGCTGTCACTGCCCATGACGTGGAGCGGAAGACGCTGGTTCGACCTGGGTCGCGCCTTGGCGCCGCTGCGCGACGCGGGGGTGGTCATCATGTGCAGCGGCAACGTGACCCACAACCTGGGCAAGGTGGACTGGCGGCCGAACGCCGGCGTCCCGCAGTGGGCTGCGGAGTTCGACAGATGGGTGGAGGAGAGCCTGAACGGGTTCCGTGCGGATGAACTGATGAACTACAAGATTCACGCCCCGGCGCTGGCGACGAATCATCCGACGGAGGAACACTGGGCTCCGCTCATCGTGGCCGCCGGGGCCGCCGGGGAGAGCCCGAAGGTGAGCTACCCGGTAAGCGGCTGGGAGTTCGGCTCGCTGTCCAGACGATCCGTGCAATTCGTGTAGTCACCATGTGGCAAGGTCGGCGCTGTGTGGCACCCTGGCGCCCAGCGGCTTCTCGCCGGGGCTGGTGTGGGTGGAGTGCCGCGAGACTCCCCCGAGTAGATTGCGCATCCAAGGACACGGTCTTTTGGGCTAGGCTCGCTTGCCACCATGCCGGCAACCAAGGATTCAGAGGGGAGGGAAGCCAAGCGCGCTGGCTCCCGGAAGACGCTGTTTCGAAGTGGGTTCGTGCCTATCAAGGCGTCGCACGTTGCCGCTGCGTGCGCAGTAGCGATGAGTGTCGTGGCGTTGCCCGGCCTGGCCTCCGCGGAGTCGGTGATCAAGCGGCCCGGAGCACACCCCAGGTATGCCTTCGAGCTGGAACCTCACCTGGTGTTTCAATGGGAGAATCGCTGGGGCGATGACGATGGCCTGGGCCCGGGGGCGCGCTTCAACATCCCGTTCCTGGACAACGGCCCTATCTCCTCGATCAACAACAACATGGCGATCGGCATCGGCTTGGATCTCACGCTGGGCGACAACGACTGCCGGTACTGGTACGGCGCCTACCGGGTCCCCGGGGATCGCTACGACTGCAGCGTCACCGAGCTGTGGGCGCCAGTGGTCCTGCAGTGGAACTTCTTCATCACCGATATCATCAGCGTGTTCGGTGAGCCTGGGATTGCGTTCGTCCACCGCAGCATCGAGGGTGACTGGTACTGCACCAACAACCCGGGGGACGTGTGTCACTACGACGACACGGACAACGAGCTCGAGGGCGTCTTCTGGGGCGGCGCGCGCTTCCAGTTCAGCGACGTGGTCGGGCTCACCGTCAGGCTCGGGACGCCGTACGTCTCGGTGGGCGCGAACTTCTTGTTCTAGAGTCTGGGCTGTGAACGGTACTCCGCTGTCCCGGGTCTCCGCGTACTCGATCGCAGGGGCCGCGCTCCTCTTCGGGCTGGGGCAGCCGCTCGGCGGCTGTGGTGGCCGCACGGATGACCAGGCTGGTATCGGTGGTGGCGCGGGCTCCTCGGGGAGCGGAGGTTCTGCTGGAGCGGCGGTGTGCGCCTTGCCGGTTCAATCAGGTACCTGCAACGCCTACTTCCCTCGCTGGTGGTTCAACGCGGAAACGGAGGCGTGTGAGCCGTTCGTGTATGGCGGCTGCGAGGGCAACGAGAACAACTTCGAGACCGCCGAGGACTGCCTGAAGCGTTGCGCGTCGGGGAGCGTGGGGGACCCTTGCCAGTCCATTCGTTGCTCGGCTGGCGACGTGTGCGTGTACTTCAGTGACGCCGCTGGCTGTGGGACACCCTGCGACTTGGATCACGGCTGCCTGAACGGAGGGGAATGCCGCTGTGCCTCGAGCTGCCCCGGGTGCGATGACTGCGCACTCGTGTGTCGTTCCAGCTGACGCTCTCCCCACACTGAGATATTTCAACCCTCAAGGAATCCTGAAGGGCGGGGGCTCCGCTCTCACCCGCCTCGGGTGCGTCACGTGAGCAAGCCACCGCGCCATTCAGCGCTTTCGGGGACAGCGCGCCTTCTCTCACTGCCGACCGGAGCATAGACTCTCAGCGTCTTGCGACCTTCAGGAGCTTCCTCATGATCCGAATCGGACTGTCTCTTTGCGTGTGTTTCTCTCTGGCCGCAGCCGCGTGCGGCGGCGCGACCGACATCGACTACCAGGGCCCCGACGCCGGTGACACGGGAGGCGTTGGCGCCGACGGCGGCACGGCCGGGGCAGGTGCCCAGGGCGGCAGCGACTCCGTGGGAGGCTCGGGAGCAAACGGGGGAGATGGCGGCAATGGTGGGAGCGCTGGCGCTGGAGCGGCCGGCGCTGGCGGGTCTCCGGGAGGAAACGGTGGAGGCGCCGGGACGGGACAAGGCGGCGGAGGCAACGGTGGCGTTGCCGGCACCGCTCAGGGGGGCAGCGGCGGCAGCACGATGATCATGTGCAACGACCCAGGTGACTGCCCGCCTGCTCCCGGTGGGTTGCCCGTTCAGGTCGACGCGTGCTGCACGCCTCAGGGCACCTGTGGTGTGAGCTCGAGCCTGATCGGCGGTGGCCAGTGCATCGAAGGCGGGCAGCCGGGACAGCCAAGCACCGAGTGCATGGACTTCAGCCAGGGCGGCTTCACGCTGAAGGGCTGCTGCAGGCCTGATGGCACCTGCGGGATTCTCGATACGTTCCTGGGACTTGGTTGCGTCGATCCCTCGCAGTTCGGGGCACCTGGCGGCGGCGGTACCTGTACGCCGTGAGACCTTCAAAGGTCGAAACGACCGCCGAACGTCAGCGAAGTGCTCAGGTGATGGACGTACGCGCTCTTCAGGTAGGTGCGTCCGTTGCTGAACTGACGCTCGACGTAGGACCCTTCGAGTCCCAGCGTGAACGCCGTTCGTTCCCCCAGCTCGATGTCCATTTGCGGGCCCGTGTGCAGCTCCCAGCCCGTGCTCTTGAGCGTGTCCGGCTCGTCGATCTGGTCTGAGCCATCTTCGAACACGCCCAGGGGGCCGGCGCCCAGCAGCCAGCCCAGGCGGTTTCCGTTCAGGTTCAAGGGAAGCCAGGTGGCTCGCAGCTCGAGCCCGATCGCGTCGAAGCGGTGGCCGCCCAGCAGGCGAGAGTAACTCGCGCCCAGCCCGAGCTCGAAGCTCGGCGCGAGCTGGACTCCCAGCACGCCGCGTACACCCAGGGACCAGGGTGGAGAGTCCCCGGAACGCACCGAGTAGTGTGCGTCGTCTCCCGCCCCGTTCATCGCCACGATTGGACTCGCTACCAGCTCCGCGTGGAGGTTGAAGGCAAGGCCGCCAGGGTCTGGGGTCGGGCTCTGCTCGGCCACTGGGGCGAGCGCGAGCTGGGCGATGAGAAGCGTGAGCATGGCCGGGGTAGGCAAGCGTCGTGCCGAGATGGTTCAACCCGCACTCGTAGAAGATCCTGGGGGGAAAGATCAGAGGGCCAGGCTGCCGCCCACCACCAGGGACAGGCTGGTCTGGATCACGTGCCCCTCCTGCAGGGACGAGGCGCCGTTCGAGAAGCGACGAAGGCCGAACCCGCCCTCGAGCGCGAGCGTCAGAGTGGTCAGCCTGCGGTCCGTCTGCCAGCTGATCAGCGGTCCGGCGCGCAGCTCCGTGCCGACACCGAACAGCGTCGCGTCGTCCGCGCCTCGCAGCTGTGGTTCCCAGTTCACGCTTGGCCCAAACCCGACATAGACCCCGGCCTTGCTGCGAGGCCGCTCGAGGGTGGGGCTACGATACTCGAGATCGATGGGGTACCAACTCAGGCGAGCTTCGAGCACGACGCGGTTCACGCTGCGGCTCCGCCCCTGAGTGCGCTCGTAGGCTGCGCCGAAGCCCAGCTCGAAGCGCGGGCTGAGATCGATGCCGAACAGCAGTCGTCCGCCAACCAGCCAGGTCGGGTCATCGCTGTCGCTGGAGTCGGGATAGCGACCATCCTCGCCACCGGCTCGTACGGACACCAGGGGGCTGGCGACCAGCTCGAGGTGCAGCCTCGTGTGAAGCCCGCTGGGCGGCGGGCCAGCAGCGGGAATGAACAGTGGGGCGAGAAGCAGGGGAACCATCGACCAGCGTCCAGCGCGGGGTACGCCCGTTGCGCCTCACCCCCGATCCTGGGGCTACTCCCCCTCGCCCTCTTGTTCGAGGCGCCGGGCGTGGGCCTCCTTCAGACGCTCGCCGATGATCTTCCGAAGCAGCGGCAGATCATAGCGGCTCGGGCGGTCGCCCTCTTCCATGTGGGCGACTTCCTGCGCTATCGAATCCGCGTGGAAACGAGGTCGCTCGGGGATCTTGAGCGCGTCGCCCAGCTTGGCGAGCGCCTCGGTCTCCGCCTCGGCCACCGTGCCGTCGAGGCGCGTCATCCAAGACGCGACGGCGTACACGAACAGCCGATCTTCCTTGCTCAGATCGTGACGATCGATCACGCCGATGTCGACGTGCTTCTTCGTGGCTTCTTCGATCTCCGCGATCTCGTCTAGCTCCAGGCCCTCCTCGATGGCCGTTCGCACGATGGCGTCGGCCTCCTCTCCGTCGAGGTTCCCATCCGCCCAGCCGATGGCGGCCAGGGCGATGAATACGTCCCGTCCCAATCGCATGCTCAACTCCTCGTTACGCCCAGGCGTGCCCTGGAGGGCGCGCACAACTTCGCAGACCCTACACCGCCTGGTCCTGGCTGGGTATGCGATCTTTCTGCGGACCGGACGGTGCTCGATTTCGCCAGACCCGGGGCGGGACGTGGGCAGCTTTCACCCCTCGAGCAAGGTCGTCGTCTCACGGGGGCTCTGTCAGGCCGGCCGCGCACACCTCGAGTCGGTTGGCGGACGGCGGCCGAAGGCGCCGCATCGGACCGCTGCTTGGCTCGAACCTCGACCGACGCGCGGGCAGGGTGATGACCCGGGAGCGCACCCGAGTCCGTGTAATATATCCGCATGGATATAAGCTTCGTGTCCGCGTCGATGAACTCTCGTTCCACCGAGTCCCAGTTCTCTCACCATGCCCGACGCGACGCTCCGCGGACTCGGTCGGAGGCAGGAGGTTCCGCTCGTGGGACCCGGTCCTGGCAGGGGAGGGCCCAGTTTTTCAACAACTGCTCGCGTGGAGTGATAGCGGCGCGAGCCAGAGCCCACTCACGGATGGCGCGCAAGCATGAAGGCGCTCGCGGTGCATCGACTGGTGTGAGCGAGTCAGGGACCCACAGCGCGGCTGGAGGAGGTTGAAGCATGCAAGAGACAGCCGAAGCGGCTCTCGGATCCAGGAGCGGCTTGGTGAGGGTCAGCCGTGATGGCAGCTGGTTCGTGACGGCGGAGGGGGCAACGGTCTCGCTGGAGCACCGTCGCAACCTGCGACGCTTGCTCAGGGCCCTGCTCGCTCGGCGCGCCCAGCGACCGGGCGACGCGATGAGCGTGGACGAGGTATTTGCCCACGGCTGGCCTGGCGAGCGAGTGGCCATCGGAGCTCAAAACCGCGTGTACGTCGCGTTGAGCACCCTGCGAAAGCTCGGCCTGAGGGGGGTCATCGAGCGGAGTCGTTCTGGATATCTGATCCCGCCAGGGGCCCAGCTGGTGATCGAGGATGACTGAGTCCGTTCGGGCGCCGCCCCCAGGGGACCCTCGAGCATTACCGTATGAAAAAATGTACTGGTTGTCTGCCTCGCGCTCGCCACCAGGCCGATCCGCGCCTCTCGCCTGGGCGCGACAGCGCTGTCAGGGGGTACCAGGCGTCGTCCTGGCGTTGGCGGTCGGCCGCGGCGCGTCTCTCCCCCAAGAAAGCATGGGAAGCGTCCTGCCGAGCGGCCCTCACGCCTGACAGCAGCGGGCTCGGCACGCGCTTTGAAGTGGGTGTGGAAATGAGATCGACTTGGCTTGTTGGACTGGTGTTGGGGGTCGCGCTGGCCGGTCTCGGGGCGTGCTGCGCACAGGACGCTGACTGCGCTGCATGTGCGGAGCGGGCATCGGGGAGTGGTCGTTCCAATGCCGGAGACGACGGGGGCAGCGACGCAGGAGACGGCGCAGCTGGCGACGACTGCACTGAGTCGGCCGCGGACGCCGGGGACGGAAACGCAGGTCGAGGCGGCGGTGGCGGCGGCGGTAGCGCGGGGGACGCAGCGGCTGGAGCGACCTCGAGTGGTGGCGGCAGGAGCGACGCCGGTTAGTTGTTTCCAGCGCGATAGGCACTGGGAGTACGCGAGATTGACTGAACTTTTCGGTCGTTTGGCCTTAGTATTGCGGCCGCAATGCGGGATCTTGGCCAGTCGACTCGTGCATCTTCCCTTCGCTCCTCCAAGACTTGGCGCCTGCCGTGGGTCGCCTGCTTGGTCGCCCTGGCATCGTTGCTGTTGACGGTCTCGGCCTGGGCGGGACCGAAGGAGCGCGCCGAGGACCTGATGCGCGACGCGATGGATCAGGACTACCTCGCGACGAACTTCAAGGCGGCGGAGGCCAAGCTACAGACGGCGCTGAAGGTCTGTGAGGGCGACAAGTGCCCGAAGGACGTCGAGGCCCGGATCCACCATCACCTGGGCGTGGTCTACGCCGGCGGGATGAACCGCCACGCAGAAGCCGTGGAGCAGTTCAAGCAGATGCTGAAGCTCTCCCCGGAGATGGCGCTGGACGGCAACTTCGCCACCGACACCGTGCAGAAGGCCTACGACGAAGCCGCCGAAGTCGTCGGACCTGCACCGGTGACCGTGGAGAAGGCGGTCGCCGTCCTGGAGGAGAAACCCTGGGCCGAGCAGGTCGTCGGGACCCCGGTGCCGGTGTATGTGACCCTGCCCGAGGGCGTCACGGCAAACAAGGTGGTGACCCGCTATCGCGCGCCTGGCAGCAAGAGCTGGAAGGAGGTCACGCTGCGCAGCACGGGGGAGGGCTACGGCGGCTACATCCCGTGCACCGCGGTCGGCAAGCCCGGCGAGGTGCTCTACTTCACGACCGCCTTCGACGAGAACCTGGATCGCGTAGCCAGCGCAGGTTCCGCTGCGGAGCCCCGCCGGGTGGTACTGAAGGCCAGCATCGATGGTCGTCAGCCGGCCTTACCAGGAACGACTCCGCCCGACGCTTGCCCGAGTCAGGTCGACAACCGGCTGAGCTGCGAGATCGACGACGATTGCCCTGGGGATCAAGCCTGCAAGGACACGTACTGCGTCCCCGCGGAGGACGCATATGAGCCCACCGCCGACGACCTGGCGGTGAAGAACTGGCTTTCCCTCGCCTACAGCCCCGACCTGTCCATCGTGCAGTCGACGGATGATGCCTGCTCGCCCAACGCTCAGAAGGACGGCACGCTGAGCTGCTTCTTCAGCAACGGCCAGTACACGGGCACGCCGATCGTGGACGGTAAGTCGAACTCCCTCAAGGGCGGCGTGGGCTACGGCAGTATGCGCGTGATGGTGGGCTACGATCGGTTGATCGGGCAGCGTTTCCTGGCAGGTCTGCGCCTCGGCTTCGCCTTCCTCGGGCACCCCGAGCGTGAGGACGGCAAGAAGTTCAACCCGTTCCACGCCGAGCTACGCTTCGCGTTCCACTTCGCCAACGAGCCGTTCACTCATGCGGGCGTTCGGCCGTATGTCTTCTTCGGGGGCGGGATGGCCGACGAGGTCGCGCGCATCACGACGCCGGTTCGACAGGACAACGGCAATGGTCAGCCCGAGACGCTGAACGTCGACGCCTACCAGCTCGGAGGTGGCTTCTTCGCGGGCGCGGGCCTCGGCATGCAGTACGCGGTGGAGAAGAACCTGGCGATGGTCATCGAGCTCGGCGTGCGTCAGATGTTCCCGGACAGCGCCACGGTCATTGCGCCGAGCCTTGGTCTGGCGTACGGGCTGTAGAGCAATGGAGCTCATCGCCGACGCCACGATCCCCTTCGACCGCGAACGAGTCTATCGAGCCTACCGAGACGATCTGGCGAAACTCACCGAGTTTCTGCCCAACATTCGCCGCATCGAGGTGCTGGAGCGCGAGGAAAAGGGCTCGATCGTGGAGATCCTCAACGTCTGGCACGGCGGGGGTGACATTCCAGGCGCCGCGCGCGTGGTGCTCAGCGAGAGCATGCTGTCCTGGAAGGACTACGCGCTCTGGAACGCGGACGAGTTCAGCTGCAAGTGGCGGATCGAGACGAACTCGTTCACCGAGGCGGTGCGCTGCGAGGGCAAGAACTACTTCGTCGAGACTCCCGAGGGGACCAGATTGGAAATCCGCGGGGAAATTGAGATCGACGCCAGCAAGATCTCCGGCGTGCCGAAACTCCTGCGTGGCAAGGTCAGCAAGACCGTCACCGAGTTCCTGTGCAAGAAGATCACGCCGAATCTGATCGAGGTCAGTTCGGGGCTCACGCGCTTCTTGCAGCGCCAGGATCGCGCCGAGGCCAGCTGACGCTGTCCGTGTCGAGTTTGGGGGTGAGGTGAGAATCGAGCTGCTCTATTTCGCCGCGTTGAAGGAGCTGACTGGTACCAGCGGCGAGACGCTGGAGATCGACCTGTCCGAGCCCACCGTGTCCGACCTGTGCAGCGAGCTCGAGCGTCGGCGCCCCGAGCTCGTCGGGCGCCTCGGAGCGGTGCGCGTAGCGGTGAACGAGGCCTTTGCGCAGTCGAGCGACGTGGTCCCCGAGGGCGCCACCGTGGCCCTCATCCCCCCGGTGAGCGGCGGCTGACGCGAGCCTGCGCGGCGCTCCGTGGCCACATGCTGCCCATCAATCGGTGTGAGCTACCTCGAACCAGCGTCGCGCGACCGGGCGCAGCCAGGGCATGATCCATGGCCGGCCTCGGTAGAAGCGCACGCAGGCGTAGACATGTGCGCCTAAATTCCATGCGGCAAATGCTAGCGTCGAGATGGTCAGAGCTGCAGCGAGGGGCGCCGTGGCCCCGGGATCGCTGAGCAATGCGGTGGGTAGCCCGAATAGCAGCAGGATGAGGCCAAGGACCAAGAGCGAGAAGCCGAACTGCAGCAGGCTCTGCTTGGCGGCGCTGCGCACGTAGTCGCTCCTGGAGACGACGAGACAAGCGACCGAGGTGAAGACGAAGATCCCCTGCACGGGCAGGTAGCACAACATGGCAAGGCTGCGCTCCCCGGGAGTTGGCTCGCTCGATGATGGGCTGGGTTGCCGGATGCTGGTGGCCTGCAGTCCGCCTCGCAGGAACTGGTTGATGGCGGCGAGCGCCCTGGACCAGTCTTCCCGGCGGCTCTCGAGGACGCGAGAGCTGAGTACACAGATCGTGCGCCCCATCGGATCACGCAGCACGAGCTTGAAGGTTGCCGGGAGCCAGGCGGTGACTGCCACCGCTTCACTGCCGTGCGGAACCTGGAGCGCCAGGGCGCCGCCGCGCCCGCTGACCGAGACAGCGCCGCCCTGGTCAACTCTGAAGGCCCACGTCGAGCGCTCCGAGAGACGCCTGGCGAAGGTCAGGAAGTAGACCCCGTTCAGCGTGCTCCCTAGCACGGCGAAGGCGATCACGGCGAGCAGCACCCAGACCAGGGGGTCGTCGGGATCGCCGATGGTGAGGAGCGCCGGAATCAGTACCGCGCCAACCAGCGGGGACAGCCCCGCATCCAGGAGGCCTCGCCGTGAGAAGGCTCGCTCGGGTGTGCGAAGGAGCAGTGTGTCATCGACCCTCAGCAGCTCGAGGTCTGTGACCGGTTTCACGCGTCCCAGCACGGAATCTTCGCCCCGTCAGCCGGTCCGTCGACCCCGGAGGCCACTCGTCCGTGTCGCCACACGAAGTCCGCTCATGGGTGGCTTCCTTCGATCTCGTAGGTCGCGCGGCGGTACTCGAGGCCGAGGCTCAACGGAAACAGCCTCAGGCCTTCCTCTCTCAGCCGCGGTGCGCTCTCCCTCTCGTAGCGTTCGAAGGCGGCGCGATCCGCGAAGGTGTAGTGAACCTCGCAGTACGCCCCAGCGTCCTCCTTCAATATTTCCGCGCGGAGCGCTCCAGCGGCGCAGACGTCCGCCAGGTGTCGCTCCTGGAGCCACTGGACCCAGTCTTCGAGGACCTTTGGATCCGTGAATCGACAGCCGACTACGTAGCGTAATGCCATGGGTGTTCCTCCGAGTTCTCCCGGCCCGTCGAGCGCTAGGCCATCAGTTCAGTCTTGGCCACGGGATAGCCCACCGGCGGCTCGACGGCGTACGACAGCGCCAGCACGCAAACCAGCACCATGCGATAGACCACGTGGACGTCGTCGACGTCGACTTGGTCGGCGTGGGCGTCGAGCGTCGCGTCCACGTGTTCGTTGATGAACTCGAGCACGTGAGGCTGCTCCATCGCAACCACGTCATCGCTGTCCAGGGGCTCGGCCGGGTCGCCAATTCGCAGCTGCTCGTCCAGGGTGAAGGACTCCTCGGTGGCGCTCAGCAGGTCCCTGGTGACCTCCTTCAAGGATTCCGCGTGAAAATTGTCGAACGCCATCCAGACGGCGAGGACGAGGAAGTAGCCCAGGGCGAGCGCCGTCTCATCGAGGTTTCGCGCCAGCACCTCGGTCGCGAAGTCGCTCAGCGCGTTCTGCCGTTCCTCGAAGTCGTCGAAGGCGTCGTCCAGACGCTCCCGGGTGTCGTCGTCCTCGGACGCGAACATGTCTCGCAGCTCGTCCATCACCGCTTCCGGGACGCGCGCGTAGCTCGGAACGGGTCTGATGGCGGCTCGACGTACCCACACGCGGCAGACTCTATCGCGCTCGGCTGGGCTAGGCCACAGCGCGGGTCTGGTGTGGGGCTTTCTCGCGTCGGACCGATCGACGCGCGCAGATCGAGCTCAGGGTGCGCTGATATCCTCGGCGCTGGCCAGCGGTTGCAGCTGATGGACCGCTACCCAACCCTCCGTGGTGCCCCACTCGATGCGGGCCAGGCTACCGTTGCGCTCGAGGATCCAGACCAGCGCGCCTTCGGGGATGGCCTCGAGCTCGATGCGAGCGGTCTTCGGGAGCGGTCGTCCCTGTACGTCGAGCAGGCGTGCCTCCGTGGCGACGATCACGGCCGGTCGGGTGGTGACCCGGAAGTGACGCGAAGAAAAGGTGAGCACGCCGAACAGCAACAGCGCAACGCCGGCGACCGCGGCTGCGACGCCGCCGCTGAAGCGCGTTCGGGGGCTCCGACTCCAGAGCCGCAGGCCGAGTCCGACGCTCAGCGCCAGGGCGGAGAGCGCTGCGAGGAGCGCCCACGTATCCTCGGAGACGAGGTTCACCACGGCGCGACTCAGCGACGCGTTCACCACCACGGGTTCCCGTCCTTCTCGGCTGCGGCGCCGCGTGATCTGCCCCTCCACCGCCGCCAGGGCCCTGGCGGCTTCGCTGTCCCCTGGCCGCAGGCGCAGGCACTCCTGGAAGGCGGCTGCGGCGCGACCGTAGTCGCCCGGCTGAACCTGTCGTGTTTCCGCGCGGCGAGAGTATGCGACGCCACGGTCGAAGCTAGCGTCCGGGTGCACGAAGCCGCGGTCTGCGAGCAGCTCGAGCTCGTCTATGGCGGTGTCGAACGATCCCTGGCCAAGCGCCCGGGCAGCGCTGTGGAAGAGCTCTCGGTTGGAGGCGTCTGCAGGTGCAGCGGCGGCCGCCGAGGATGCCTTGGCTTCTGCTGCCTGGGTGCCGCCTGCAGCTGGGACGCCAGGCGGCGCGGCCTGCGCCAGCGCGCCGGCCTCGAGGCAACACAGACAGAGCAGCGTCGAGAGAGCTACGCGCCAGCGGAGCAAGAGGCCTGGGTGAGGGGGAGCGAGCCGCATACTCAGCTAGCGGTTCCCGCATCGGTATCACGGGAGCCCTTGGATTTGAGCTTGCTCAAGTCCCGCATCAGGTTTCGCGTACGCTCGACGAGGGCCTCGTCCAGCGTGGCGCCGGTGAAGCGCACCGCGTCCAGCTCGTCGAGCAGCGTGCCCACGGCCTCGGAGACGTTCGCGGTCGCGCCGCTCTTCTCGAGCTCTGCGGGCAGGTCGCCCCGTAGCACGCCTCGCGCCTTCACCCGCGTGGCTGCCTCGATGGCGTGGAGGAGCGCGCGCTCCAGCTCGCTCGCTGCCTGCTTGGTATTCCCCTCCCTGAGCTCCTCCCGAGCCTTGCTCAGCGCGACGCTGGCCAGCGTCTCGCTCGCCTCCTTGCGCTGCTTGAGCCGTGAGGTGAAGCGACGGGTGCCGCGGCCACCGAGGTGGACCAGCACCACACCGAACGGACCGCCGAACAACAGCAGCCAGTAGTACCAGCTATCGGTGATACGGAACTGGCGTTGCTCGGCGGAACCGAGCTCCAGGCGAGGTGCGAGATCGAGCCTCGCATCCTTCTCCTGGCTGGTCTCCTCGAGGGGCTGCTTCGCTGGATCCACGCGCACGCTCCCCAGATCCGCTTGCGCCGTCTCGTAGCGCTTCGTCGCGGGGTTCCAGTACGGCAGCTTGAAGCTACCGAGTTCGACCTCTCCGCTCTTGGTGATCCGCGCGGTGTAGCTGAAGCGGCGCCAGCCTCCGAGCGACGAGCCACTCGGATCGATCTGTTCCTGTACGTTGGGTTCGAGCCACTCGACCCCGTTCTGCTGCGGAGGCTTCAGCGCGGCCGGGAGGTTGCCCTGCCCTTCGAGGCGCACGACGACGCTCACGGAGTCGCCCTGTTCGACGACGCGGGGCTCGACGCGTGCCTTGAGCACGAAGTTGCCGACGTCGCCCAGCGTGTACCCGACGGGGCGCCCTGCCGCCGGGGGCTCGATCACCTTGACGTGGACGGCTGCGCTCTCACGGTTCAAGCCTCGGCCGATGCCGTAGGCATACGAGCTGCCGCCGAAGCCCATGCTGATGGGGCCGATCACCAGGTCTCCGGTCTTGATCGGGACCATCACCGTCTCGCGGATCTTGACCGCGGTGAACACGGTGTCGCCGATGCGTACGCGGTGCGAGTCCTGGCCCATCGAGTTCTCGACGATTGGATAGGCCAGGAAGTCCGCGCGGGTCGGCTCGTTGGACTTGAGCTCGTTGAACGGACCGCGTGCGCCATAGGCATACGCGCGATAGATCAGCGGCTCGCCGACCACGACTGTCTGCGGGGTCGCCGTGGCACGGATGAACGCGAGCGGGTCCAGGGCCTTATCCGTGCGGAACTCCTCCGGGGCAGGCGGGAACAGGTCGTCGTCGTTGTTCAGGTCGTCGTCTGGGTCATCGAAGAGGCCGGGAAAGCCTGGAGGTGCGCCCAGCCCGAAGGGGTCGAACGGGGCGCGGCGGCGCGGTCCCGAGCCCGCGGGTAGCACCTCGATCTTGACCGTGTCGCCGGTGTAGCGCTTGGACCCGACCTGCACTGAGGGCGGCCCGATGGTGTACGTCCCCGGCTTGGAGGCGATCACTCGCCACGTCGCCCGCAGGCCCGAAGACTGCTGCATCGTGCGGCCGATGCTGAAGGAACGGTAGGTCGCGATGCGCGGTCCGCTCATCTCGAATCCGCGGGGCAGTATCAACCGAAACGCGCCGCCCCGCTCCGCGTCGTCGCCCATCACGCTCAGCTCGATCGAGAAGGGGACGTTCACTTCCGCGTGCCGGGTGCTCACCGACGTACGCAGCGCAGGAGCGGCAGCCGCCGTGGAGCCGTACAGCGCGACACAGGTCAAGCTGCTCAGCACAGGCAGCGCCGAGGCCAGCCTCAGATGGGCGGCCAGCGCGGCAGCTCGTGGCCAAGCGCTGGTTTGGCTCGCTCTGCTCACTTGTCCTCCAACCCTCGCACGCGCTGCTGTAGCGCGTTGCGCTTCGCCGCCTCCTGCTGGAGCGTCGGTGCTCGCTCGAGCATGTCCAGCATTCGGTCGTCCTGGTTCACCGACGGGGGTTGCTGGGGCTTCGATGGCGGCGGCTTGCCTGCGTCGTTGCCGCCTGCGTCGTTGCCGCCATCGGGCTCGTTGTCCTGCCTTCCCGCGTCGTTCCCGGCGTCGCCACCGCCGCTGTCGCTGCCTCCGTCGTTTCCGGCGTCGCTGCCTCCGTCGCCAGCATCGCTACCCCCGTCGGGCTCAGCGTCCGGGCTGCCGTCGCCGCTGTCGGCGTCGCTCCCAGCGTCGCTGGCGTCGCTGCTGGCGTCTGGCGGTTCTTGCTTCTCCTTCAGCTCGAGCGCTATCGCTCGGTTCCAGGCGGCGTCGCGCCCGATCGGGTCACCGGCGTCGTTGGTCAGGCCGGGCGTGATCTTGAGGGCTTCGTCGTAATTCTTGATGGCCTCATCAAAATTACCGCGCAGAAATTCCAGGTTGCCAGCAAGGTAGAACGCGCGGGCGCGCAGCTCGAGGGCGACGGCGGGGTCCCGAGCGATCAACTGCACGATGCGCAGCGCGCACTCGATCTGCGAGTTGCGTGCCGCGGCCTTGTCGTCCATCGGCTGCACGCCGCCGTCGGGGATGACCTCGAAGCGGCCGCCGAAGCTCTCCGCGATCTTGAACAGGGCGAGCCCGAGGTCGAAGCTCGCGGCCGGACGATCCCGCACCCGTGGTGGGGTGCCTATCGCGCTGTCCTTGCAGGCCCCCGTGGACAGGTACTCCTCGAGCAGGTCTGCTGCCTGGGCGGAAGCGCCCGCGTCGAGCAACTCGATCGCCTGATCGACCTCCGGTGCGTCACGCTCGAAGACCTTGTCCAGGCGCTCGCAGCCGAGCATGAGGAGCAGCGCCAGGCCGGTGGCGGTGGTGGCGCGAAGCCGGTCGCGGCGACGGTTCTTCGGCTCGCGCTTCGGGCGCTGGGGCGGCGGGTCCGGCAAGCGCTTCCGCCGCTTGGCTTGAGAGACGAAGACCTCGACGAAGAGCAGGACCAGGGCCAGCGCCGCGGGATAATAGAACACGTCGGCGTAGACCGTCTCCTCCTTCTCCGCGAGCTCCTCGGTCATCAGCTTGGAGAGGCGGTTGGTGATCTCGCGGATCCCGGTCTCCCCCTTCGCGGCCCGCACCACGACGCCGTTTCCGCGCTCGGCGATCTGAGCGAGCTGGCGCTCGCCCTCGGCGGTGAGCTCCGTCGTCAGGGGCTTGCCCTCGGAGTCGGTGCGCCAGCCTACCACCTCCTCCTGGTCGTTCATCTCCGGGATTGGCTCTGGAGTGCGACCGCCGATCTGCACGACGTTGAGGGTGATTCCCTCGTGCGCCGCGGCCGTGGCGACGGCCACCGGATCGCCCTCCAGGTCCTCACCGTCCGTGACGAGGATCATCACCTTGGCGTGCTTCTGACTCAGAGGGTCGCGGCGTAGCAGGTCGCGACCTGCCTCCAGCGCGCGACCGATGGCCGTGCCGCCGACGGGCATGTCGTTGGGCGTCTGCTGCCTGAGAAACTGCGCGATGGCGCCACCATCGCTGGTCAGCGGGAAGCTCAGCGGATCTCCCGCGAAGGCGACGGCGCCGAAACGCGCGCCCGGCAGCTCGGCGATCAGCCGAGCGATCTCGCTCTTCGCCCGATCGATGCGCGACGGACGCACGTCCCGCGCGTACATGCTCTTCGAGAAGTCGAGCACCAGCACCACGTCGAGGTTCGTCGCCAGGGATGAGCCGGCTGCCACGGCCATACTGCGGACCGGCGAGGGCGATGAAGCCGAGCGCAACAGCGAGCACCAACAGCACTCCCTTGAAGGCGCGGCGCGCGCTGGCGCGGCTGGTTACCAGGCCCAGCACTTGCTCTTCGTCACCGAAGCGCGCAAGCGCCTTGGTGGAGCGGATGCCGCCGTAGATCAACAGCGCCGCCACCAGCAACGCGGAGATCGCGCCCCACAGCCACTCGGAGTTGGCGAACCTCATCGCGGCCTCCGGGTCACGGGAACCTCCGCAGCACGAGGGCGTGCAGGAGCGCTTCCAGCGCGACCAGCAGCACGGCGGGCAGCAAGAAGAATCGATACAGCTCCTCGAAGCTCGCGATGCTGGCCTCGAAGCGCGTCTTCTCCAGCTCGTCGAGCACCTTGTGGAAGCTCGCCTGGAGCGCGCTGGCGTCGGTGGCCACGAACATCTGGCCTCCGGTCTCCTTGGCGATCTGCTTGAGGAGCTCGGGGTTCGTGGGGTAGTGGACCTTGACGTAGTGGGGCTGTCCGAACAGGTTGAAGCGGTCCTGGACCTCCGCCATCTCGCCGTCGCCGATCTGGATCGTGTACACCTTGGCGCCGACGACGGTGGCCAGGTGTGCGGCGTACTCCGGTGAGATCTTGCCCGCGTTGTTGTCGCCGTCGGTGAGCAGGATGATGGCCTTGCTCTTGGCGTTGCTGCGTCGGAGCCGGGCAACCGCGACGCCGGTGGCGTCTCCAATCGCCGTGGCGGCGTTGTCGATCAGCTCCAGGTTCATCTTGGACACCAGCGTGTCCAGCAGGTGGTAGTCCAGGGTTGGGGGGGAGAGCACATACGCCTCACGCCCAAAGACCACGACCCCGATGCGGTCAGTTTTCCTTCGGGAAATGAAGTCCCGGATCACAGCCTTCGCGGCGTCCAGGCGCGTCGGTCTCACACCCGGGGCCCGCTCAGGAACATACTTCATCAGCTCCGGCGGCAGCTCGTCCATGGCCGCCCGCATCGAACCGGAGAGATCCAGAACGACCACCAGGTCGATGCCCTGTTCGTCGTTGCTCTGGGGCTTGATGGTCGCGATGGGCCGCGCCAGCGCGAACACGAAGAGCATCAGCGCGACGCCGCGCAGCGCGCCGGGCAGATCCCGGAGCCACACCCGGAGCCCTCGTGGGCCAGTGGTCAGGGGCTGGACCGTCCCCAGCTGAATGCGGGGCACGCGCCGGTCCTCGCCGTAGGTCGCTCGCCAGATGACCACTGGCACGAAGACCAGCAGAGGTAGCGCCCACCACCATTGCCAGTTGGCTGCGAGCAGCGAGTTGCCACGTGCGAGCACGGGATAGGCGAAGCCGGCGAGCAGCGCGACGAGCAGCCACAGCGGCAGGAGCAACGCCCGCCAGACCTTGCGCGTCCCAGGAGTGGGGTCCTTGCGTGGGCCCGGCCCGGGCTTGCTGCGTTGCTTGGCCGACGGAGCGCCCGCCGGAGGAAGGCGTTCGTTCTGCGCTTCGCGCTTCTTCGACCCGGGCGCGCTCATAATTTCCTCCCGGAATCTGGAGGCTCATCCACGGGTTCGTCCTGCGGCTCTCCCGCCGCGGCTGGCGCGCGCTCCCGATCGTCGGAAGTGCCAGTCTTCTCTGTGTCGCTCGACTCCCCGTCGAGCTTGGCGGTGGCGCTCTCGGTGAGCGGTGCGTCGCCCGGGGGCGGCGCGAGCAGCGCCGGATCCTGGATCGGCGCGTCGACTCCGAAGGAGCGCGCGGAGGGCGGCGGCGCCTGGCCGGCGGCGGGGCGTCCGGGTACCGTACGAATCACGATCTGCTCCACCGCCGAGAGCGCCGCCTCGCACTGCTCCGGATCGGGCGTGGCTCTCGCGAACTTCACGAGGTCTGCTTCCCGAAGGAAATGTTCCACGTCGCGCATGACGGGGATTGGCGGGACGATGCGGCGCAGGACTCTCAGGATCTCTTCGGTGGTGCTCTCGAGCGCGCCCGCGTCTCCCAGCTGCTCGCCGATGCCATAGCGATTGCCGAGGTAGCGTCGCAAGATCAGGCAGACGTCGTCGTAGTGCTCGTCGAAGCGCTCCTGTGCGATCAGCTGGCGCTGCCGCAGGTCGTGTAGCTCCTCCATCGCGACCTCCCATGGGGGGCGCGGTGGCGGCGGGGGAGGCGCGGGCTTCGGGCGACGCTTGAGCCAGATCAGCAGGCTCGCGACGATCGCGCCGACGACCAGCGCGAGCAGCGCGACCCCCGTCGCGAGCTTCGCAGCTTCCCAGACTTCGCGCTGGGGTCGCGGTGGGGGATTGGGGTGCGGCTTGGGGGACGGCGTGTTCGCGGTCGGAGGATCGACGGTCACCTCCGCCGGCTGTGTGCAGAGCGTGACGAGCTCTCCGTTGGCGCGTGCCAGGGTGATCGGCACCGCGGGGAGCCACAGCTGCTGACGTCCGCCCTTCTTGGGCAGCGCGACGAAGTGAAGCTTCACCGTGCTCTTGACCACGTCGCCGCTCGGCTTGCTGTCGATCTCGGGGCCGGCGCCTCCGTCTGGGTCCGGGAAGGCGAAGCCGCTCTTGGCGAACGCGGCTGCCTCCTCGCTGGTGCGGTTCAGCCTGAATCCGCTCGGAAATAGCTTCTCGCCCTTGCCGTGCTCGACCTCGACCTCCAGCGTGACCGCGTAGCCCGAGAGCCCTCGGGGAGCGATGCGCTGGGTCATGTTGGGGCGCGTCTTCCCTTCGGGCACGTGCTCGGAGCAGGTGCCGCCGGGGATCTCCGCGACCTTCTTGGCGATGTCCTGGAGTTGCTGAGGGGTCGCCGGGCTCCCGTTGACGCTCCCAGCTTGTGCGCCCCGCAAGCCGTTGTCCGCGTCGCCAGCGCCCGTATCGTTTGCACCTGCATCAGTCGGCACGCCCGCATCCGTGCTGGGTGGAGCGCTTGACCCATGGGCTGCGGAAGCGCTCGCCGGAGGAGCCGGCGCACGCGGCTGGAACGACGGGACCTGGAGGTCACTGGGCGCCGGCTGGGCGACGGCGACTGCTGCCAAGCCCAGCGTGAGAGCGGCGACCGTGAGCGAGAACCAACGCCGCCTCACCCCCAAAAGAACCCGAGCCGCGCTCATCGGTGCACCCGTTTGGCGCGGCGCGCGAAGAGGTCGCGCAGTGGCTTGACGTAAGGACGATCCGTGTGGACGACACAGTGGTCCAGGCCGAGCTTTCGGAAGACGGCCACGTGCCTGGCGCGCTCCTTCTTGGCCAGGTGGGCGTAGTGAGCACGCACGAGCGGGCTCGAGGTGTCGACCAGCACCTCCTCGCCAGACTCCAGGTCTTCGAAGGACGCGAGGCCGACGTCGGGTAGCTCGCCGTCCCGGGGGTCGGTGAGCATCACCGGGATGACATCGTGCCTCGCGGAAGCGAGGCTGAGGCTGCGCTCGTAGTCGTCGGCGTAGAAGTCGCTGATCAGGAACGCCACCGATCGCCGTCGCGCTACCAGGTAGAGCATCTCGAGCGCCGCGGAGAGATCGGTCCCCGACCGTCGGGGCTCGGTGTTCAGGATCTCCCGCACCACACGCATCACGTGCTTGCGCCCCTTCTTTGGCGGGATGACCTTCTCCACCTCGTCCGTGGCCAGGATCAGACCCACGCGGTCGTTGTGCTGGTTCGCGCTGAACGCACACAGCGCGGCCACCTCCGCCGCCAGGCGCCCCTTGTTCAGGCGCGCGGTGCCGAAGCGTCCGCTCTTCGAGATATCGACGACGAGCATCACCGTCATCTCACGCTCTTCGACGAACACCTTGACGTAGGGCTCGTCCATGCGCGCGCTGACGTTCCAGTCGATCGTGCGAACGTCGTCTCCCGGCTGGTACTGTCTTACCTCGCGGAAAGACAGGCCCTGGCCCTTTATCACCGAGCGGTAGTCGCCAGACAGCTGCTCCGTAGCCAGCCGATTGGTACGGATCTCGATGGTGCGCAGGGTCTTCTCCTGGGCACTCTGCTGTTCCTTGGGACTCACGGCTTCTCCAGCTCAGATCGGCGCTCGGTCAAGCGAGGCGCGGCTCAGGGGACCTCCACGACCTCGAACACGCGCCGCACGACGTCCTCCGCCGTGATGTCCTCCGCCTCCGCCTCGTAGCTCAGCACCATGCGGTGGCGCAGCACGTCGGCACCAATGGCCTTCACGTCCTCGGGCGTCACGTAGCCGCGGTGACGCAGGAAGGCGTGGGCACGCGCCGCGAGGTTCAGGGCGATGCTGGCGCGGGGGCTGGCGCCGTACTCGATCAGCGATGCCAGCTCCTTCAATCCACGCTCGCTGGGTTCGCGAGTCGCGAACACGACGTCTACGATGTAGTCCTTCACTCGCTCGTCCACGTAGACGTCCCGCACGACCTTTCGTGCTTGAAGCAGTTGCTCCGGAGTCGTTCTGGGGTGCGCCGAAGCCTGGGTGCTCTGGGTCATGCGATCCATGACCTGGCGCTCCTCGTCCCGTGACGGATAGCCGACCTTCACCATCAGCATGAAGCGATCGAGCTGCGCCTCTGGCAGCGGGTAGGTGCCCTCCTGTTCGATCGGGTTCTGCGTGGCGAGGACGACGAAGGGGTCCGGCAACTTGTAGGTGGTGTCGCCGATCGTGACCTGGCGCTCCTGCATCGCCTCGAGCAAGGCGCTCTGCACCTTGGCGGGAGCTCGGTTCACCTCGTCGGCGAGCACCAGGTTCGCGAACACCGGGCCGAGCTTGCTCGTGAACTCTCCGGTCTTGCTGTTGTAGATCACGGTGCCGATCACGTCGGCGGGGAGCAGATCCGGGGTGAACTGGATGCGTGAGAAGTTCGCCTGGATGCTGTCGCAGACGGTCTTCACGGTGAGCGTCTTGGCCAGACCAGGCACACCCTCCAGGAGCACGTGACCTCCCGCGAGCAACCCGATCAGGATGCGATCGACCATGTAGGCCTGGCCCACGATCACCTTGCCGATTTCTGCGGTCACGTCGTCGATGAAGGCGCTCTCCTTGGCGACGACTTCGTTCAGCGCTCTGACGTCCATCTCGAACTGTTCTCCCTGCCTGCGGGCGCGGCGATCTCCATGGAAGATCGCGACGTTGTCGCATTGCGAATACGTGGAGCCGCTATAGCGCGACCGCGTGGCGGGAGACAATCCGCGCGCTGGGTCTATTCCAGCCGGGACGGATGATGGGCTTGGCTGAACTCGCCTCGAGCCCCCGGAGGGGCGTTACTTGGCGACGCGGCCCCGGGGGATCTTGACCTTGCGGACGACCTGCGAGGCGTCCAGGCGGCACTCGTCGTTCTTCGCCACGCAGCCACCGGTCGTGGTGCTCAGCTTGATGGTGAAGGGTTGGTCGTCAGCGACGCGGAACCGCTCGTGCTTTTTGCGTGCCGCCCACTCGAGCTCCCAGACGCCCGCAGCGAGATCCACCTCACGGCGCGCTTCGTCCCCGTCGGGCGCCAGGCTGAGGCTGACCTCGCGCCGCTGGTCCTCGCCGGTGATGTCCGGAGTTCGGACGGGGGTGAGGCGGACCGAGGTCGTGGGGTCGGCTTCGTCCTTGAGAGCCCTGCACACGAGCTTGGGCTTCTTCCTGGCCTCGCAGGACAGGACGCGCTCGTGCCGATGCGTGAACGTGATGTGTGAGCGAGGCCCGTTCGGATCGAGGGAATCAGGGGGCTTGGGGCCAGCGCTTGGCGCCAGAGCCAACGCGGGGCCGCCGATGAGAAAGCCGGCTACGATGACGCGAATCATGGGGCCTCCCTGGGGTGGAAGCAGAGGTTCCTTCAACATCGCTGAAGGAATCGGGTTCAGGGTCGGGTTGCCTGGCGAGCGCTGTCTCGGTGGACGCACACTCGAGCCGGGAGCGCGGCGCGGTGGACCGCGACGCCGGAGCGCTGAAGCTGAAGCCAGCGCGTCCGTCGCTTGGACGAGACATGTATCCGATCTCTTCAGTCCTCGCGTAACAAAAACCACTCCGGACACCTTCACGCCACGCGTGCTCAGGGGAAGACCGCGAAAAGCCTGCGCATGGTCCTTTCGGAGCGGCGCACCTGGCTGCGCCGCTCGAGCCGCCTCAGCCAGGCGTGCTCTCGAGCCAGGCGTCGATGCGCCCCGCGCGCGACAGCGCGGAGGCCATGCCCAGCAACGCGCGTAGCTCCTGGCGTAGCTCGCCGAGGCCCGGCCTTTCCGCGTTCGTATGCGCAAAGAGCCCGGTGAGGAAGAGCCGCGTCGTGACCCGTCGCGCGAGTGCCTGCTGCAGCTTCAAGGCTTCTCCCCACGGAATTACGTCGTCCTGGCGTCCGTGGAGCACCACGCACGGACGCTGGGCGCGCTCTAGCGCGGCCCCGGGTCGAGCGAAGTCCAGCTCCGCGCGACCCCGCTCGAGTCCGTGGTCGAGCCAGGCGCGGGCGCTCAGGCCGTCCAGCGCGCCACGCAATCCCGTCGCGAGCCGAAACAGCTCTCGCTGGCCCTTCGGGACGCGCTCGGAGAGATCGTAGAGCAGCTGTGCCCGAGCGTGGAGGGCCTTGAGCTCTGGTCGCCCCCAGGTGCGGTAGGCGGCCTCGCGTAGCGCGCGCTCGAGCCCGCGAGTGTCGCCCTCGAGCTCCAGGAAGGGCAACAGGTTCAGAAACAGCACCGGCGCGTTCAGCGGATCCCGGCTGAGCTCCATGGACTCGCCCTGGTGCTCCATCCGGCCGTCCAGGCAGAACCTGAGCGCTGCGTCGAGATCCGCATAGCCGCCGAACGTGACGACGGCGTCGATCGATTCGGGCAAGCGCGCCGCCACCTCGAGCGCCGGGGCGGAGCCGAAGGAGATGCTGAACAGGCTCGGCTTGATACCGCGTGGCAATGAATCGCAGACGAAGCGGGTGGTGAGCTCCAGATCATCGCTGACCGTCGGGCTGAGCAGCAGGTCGAGGTAGCTCGGGAGCATTGGCGCGTGAACCATCAAGCCAGCGCCAGCGAGCACACGACAGAAGCGATCGAGGCGCGGGTCGTCGGGGCCCTGGTAGTGCAGCCCTTGCACCACTATGAAGTGCCCGACTGGTGATTCCTTGGGGTAATACCGAACCAGCTCCAGCTGAGTCTCGGGCTGTGGCCCGCGCCAGGCGGCGGGGCGCGCAAGCTCTCCCGCCCGAAATCCGCGTATTCCTGGCATGCGCCCTTGGCGTAGGATCTCGCGCTCGGTGCGGATTCCGGATGGAGACTCGTGATCGGCGGTCCACGGTCCGAGCCAGCGTAGGAGCCGCAGCAACGCCTGGTTGGAGCCCGTCATCGCACGGCAGCATAGACGTTCGTTGCTGGGAGTGCCTAGCGTCCGTGCTGCAGTCGCTCGGGCAGCTGCGCTTCGAGGACTGGACGGCGGATGCGAGGTCTGGGTCGAGGTGGCTGCCGAGCACCTGGGCGACCCGACCTACGGGCGCCTGGTGAGCCGGGCGTTGATGAGCGGCCGCTTGGAGTCCACCGACTTCGTGATCCATCGCTCCCAGGGGTTACGCGCGGTCGTGGACTTGCCGAGCCAGCGTCTCCGAGGGATCGACCGCAGCAAGCTGGAGTTCGCCGTCCTGCTCGTGATGAGCGCGAGCCTGGGCTGCGGCCTCACTGGATGCACAACTCCGGCCAGCTCGCGCCGATAAGCGCCACGCCACCCGCTGAACGGGTGGATGGTGCGAGATGAAGAAGAGCAAGTACGTCGGCGTGAGCTACGATCCCGAGCTGGGGCTCTGGCGTGCGTCGATTCGATATCAGGGGCGCTGCCAGGAGCTAGGCGCCTTCGAGCGCGCTCGTGACGCCGCGCGTCGCCACGACCGCGTCGCGCGTTTTCTGGGATACGCCGAGCACGAGCTGAACTTCCCTGCGGAGCACCGCGAACCGCTGGACCCGCGCAGGGTGCGCGAGGAGCTACGGCTCCAGCTCGCGGTTCAGGCGACCAGCCCCTACGATGGTGTGTACCGTGCGGTAATGACCGAGGGCTGGCATGCCGAGCTGTTCCTGAGTCGCAGCGTGCGCTGGCTGGGCTTATGGCCCAGCGAAGAACAGGCTGCCAGGGCGGTCGACCGCGCACGGCTCCACTACGAGGGACCCCGGGCTCCGCTCAATCTCCGGTATCCGGGCGCGACGCCGGACCCTGCGAGCGCCGAGGTGTTGCAGGCCGAGGCGCGCAAGACCCGCGGCTAGCGCTGCCACGCGCGGTTCCTGCCGGCGTCATGCTGGACGCTATGCCAGCCGCGCAAACGCGCGAGACACCGAGGTGACGCTGGATCGCTGGTCGCCTGAGGGCGCAGCGTCGCTCGAGTGAACCGGGAAGGTGCCGCTGTCGTGCTCCGGAGCCCACTCCGCGAGGAGATGCTCCGCCACCCGCTCCAGGCGGTCACGGAGCACCGAGCGAGGCGCTCGGTGCAGCACCAGCTCGTCGAGCTGCAGGTCTCTGCCCCGCAGCGCGGCGAGAGACAGCTCGATCTCGGAGTCTTCCAGACGGTCCCATACCTGGAGGAGCGCTCGCACGCGCTCCGCGTCGTGCTGAATCAGCTCAGGGCGCTTGTTCACCTCGCCAGTCATCTCGACGAAGTTGAAGTAGTCGCCGAGCAGGCGCTTGCCCTCGAGCAGATGGCTGCTCGAGACCTTTCCAGTGACGCGCTCGGTGCGTCGCTGGCGCAGCCAGACCTGCATACGTTCGCGCAGATCCGCCACCAGCACCCGATCGTAGACCCTGAGCCAGCGCCCACGGCACGTCAGCTTCGCCAGCGACATCGCGGCGGCGCGCATGGCCGAGGCCGTGCTCCTCCCGCGTACCAGGTTAGAATCCTCACGGAATTGGTTGAAGCTTCGGCGGGCCTCGAGCGCTTGCTCGACCTCGGCCTCGTGGTAGCCGGCCTCGGCTTCGACCCCGAGCGCGTTGCAGAGCTCGCTGTCCAGGCTGTGGAGCGCGCGCAGGAGGTTTCGGCGCACTCGGCTCGCGGCGCGCACGATCTGCCAGTGATCGCTGGAAGACCGTGCGCGCTCCAGGTCAGTGCGGAGTTGACCGACGGACAGCCGCGCCACGAACGCGGCGTCCGGGAGGTGGCACAGCAGCGGAGGCAAGTCGTCCGTCTCCATTTCGTCGATCACACCGCTCAAGGCGCGCCGAGTGAGCGAGATGGCAGCGTCTGCGCTGACGAGCAGGGCGTTCGTGTCGCCTTCCGCCCCGTCGTGCGCCGGGTGTATGGCGAGCGTGCCGGTGATGGCCTCGTCGATATGAGACTTGGCTCGCTGGCCAATGCGCCGAAATCGTTGGGACAGGGGATTCGAGTTGGACAACCTCACGAGTGGCGACGCTTCAAGTCCCGTGCCGAGTGGCTGGATCAGTCCGACAGCGCCGTCGGGCTCTCCAGGTGTTTGCGGATCTCTCGCAGCTGGTTCGAGGCGGATTCGCACAGGCTGAGCAAGTCGACCACGGGAGCGCCGACGTACTGCGGATCACTCGCGGCGTGCTGGATGTGGTCTCGGTACTTCTCGTTGATCAGATCACGCAGCTCGCGTTGGTTCTGTTTCAGCTCTTCGATGCTGTCCGGGGTCACCTGGGGGAAGTCTCGCTCGAGGATCTCGAAGCTGTGGTCGAGCCGCGCGCCGAGCTCGGCGAGGTCCGCTCGCAGCTCCATCGGGAGGCTCTCCTCCCCCAGGTTGTCGGAGGCGCGCTGGATTGCGCTGGTGGTGTCGCCGAGCTGCTCGAGCTGGTTCGAGGTGCGAATCAGCAGCATCATGCGCTCGTTCGCGCTGGCGTCGAGGTCTCGCTTCGAGAGCGTGAGCAAGGCCTGTTCGATCTGCTGATCCAAGAAGTCGTTGAGCGACTCCAGCTTGTCCACGGTGCGCGTGGCGGCGGCCGTGGGCGTGGCTATCAGCTCAAAAGCCGTGCGGAAAAGTCTTCGGGTGACCTGAAGCAGGTGAGCGAGCTCCGCCTCGACCTGCAGGAACGCCTCCTCGCTGGATTCCGGGAGTCTGGGGGTGAGGTGCTCCGTCACGAACAGGATCTCCTCTTCATGGCCGCGTACCAGCCGCTCCACCAGGCGCCCGAAGGGTCTGACGAGCACCAGGAAGATCAGCGCCGTGACGCAGTTGAAGGCTAGATGGGCGTTCGCAACTTGCCTCGCGGCGTCGCCTCCCCAGCCACGCACCAGCGAGGCGAAGGGAGTCACGAAGGGGAGGAAGAGCACCACGCCGCCCACGTTGAACAGCAGATGGGCGATGGCCGCCCTGCGCGCGTGCAGGCTCATCTGCGACGCCGCGAGGATCGACGTGCTGGTCGTGCCCAGGTTGGCGCCGAGGAGCAGCGGGATCGCCTGATCCAGCTCGATGATTCCGCTGCCAGCCAGGAGCACGACCACACCCGTGGTCACGGACGACGACTGCACGATGACCGTGAACAGGAAGCCCGCCAGGAGCGCGATCCAGAGGTTCCCGTAGCGCGCCAGCAGCTCCGGCACCCGGGGATCCTTGGCGATGGGCGCGATGGCGTCGGAGACCAGTGAGAGCGCGAGAAACACCAGCCCGAAGTAGAAGATCGGGCGCCCCAGGAAGCGGTACCGCCGCCCGACCAGGGAGATGGCGAAGCCGAGGACGATGAAGAACGGGGCGAACGACGTGAGCTTCAACGCGACCAGCTGCGCGGTGAAGGTCGAGCCCACGTTGGCACCGATGATGATGCCGAGGCTACCGCTGAAGGAGATGGCCCCCGCGTTCACCAACCCCACGGCGATGATCGTGGTCGCCGAGCTGGACTGGACCACGGTCGTGAGTACGCCGCCGAGCAGGGCGCCGCGGATCGGGTTCTTCGTGAAGCGCCCGAGCCAGCTCCTCATGCGCTCGCCGGCGACGCTCTGGATCTCCTTCGAGAAGTGCTCGATGCCGTAGAGAAACAGCACCAGGCCAGAGACCACGCCGAAGACCAAGCCCCACATCAGACTGCCAAAGCTAGCTCACTTGCCAAACCGGCTACAACGACTCGTCGGAAGCGAAAAAACTGCGTGAGTGCTGCGCGAGACCTGGAGTCGGCTTCGTCGGTTCGTGTTAGGGTTCGGCCCAGAGCGGCTGCTCAGCGACGGCGGAGGCGGAATAGAGCATGGCGGGTAAGGTCATCGTCCTGGGAGGAGGTGTCGCTGGGCTGAGCGCAGCGCACGAGCTAGTGGAGCGCGGGTTCACCGTGGAGGTCTTCGATCGCGGTACGATTCCCGGCGGCAAGGCGCGGAGCGTGCCCGTGCCGGGCACTGGGACCGGTGGTCGTCCGGACTTGCCGGGCGAACACGGCTTCCGCTTCTTCCCGGGCTTCTATCGCCACTTGCCGGACACGATGAAGCGCATCCCGTACGGGGGGAACGACGATGGCGTCTACGGCAACCTGAGGCAGGCCACGCAGTTCATGCTCGCACGCCAGGGCGAGAGCGATCCGATCTTCGTGGCGCGCTTCCCGACGAGCCTCGGCGAGTGGTATCGCGCCCTGAAGGCGATCTTCACCTCCGACCTGGGGATCCCTGCGAACGAGGCGGTGTTCTTCCTGGACCGTCTGATGGCGCTGCTGACTTCGTGTCACGCTCGACGCTTCGGGCAGTGGGAGCACGTCAACTGGTGGGAGTTCATCCGCGCCTCGCAGATGTCCCCCGAGTATCGCGCGTATCTGGCCAAGGGACTCACGCGGTCGCTGGTGGCGATGCGCGCGGAGGAGGGCAGCACCCGAACCGTGGGCTACATCCTGCTGCAGCTACTGTTCGATCTGATAACTCCAGGGGAGACGCTGGATCGTCTGCTGGATGGCCCGACCAACGAGGTCTGGATCGATCCCTGGGTGGCGTATCTGCAAGGGCGTGGCGCGACCTACCACCTGGAGCATGAGGTGAAGTCGCTACAAGTGGGACCAGGGGCCGGCCCGGGAAGTGCCGTGCGGATACTTGGCGTCGAGATTCAAGGACCCTCGGGGCCGCCCGCGACTCACACCGCAGACTGGTACGTCCTGGCCTTGCCCGTGGAACGCGTGATCCCTCTGCTCACGCTGGATCTCGTCACCGCCGCGCCGGAGCTCGCGGGGCTCACACACCTGCGCACGTCGTGGATGAACGGCATGCAGTTCTACCTGAAGGACGACGTGAAGCTGGTGAAGGGTCACGCCATCTACACCGACTCCCCCTGGGCCCTCACCAGCATCTCCCAGCAGCAGTTCTGGCAAGAACGCATTCGAAGCTACGGCGACGGACAGGTTCATGGCATCCTGAGCATCGACATCAGCGACTGGGATACACCAGGCATCCTCTACAACAAGGCGGCGCGGGATCTCACCACGCGTGCCGAGATCAAGAACGAGGTGTGGGCGCAGCTGAAGGCGGAGCTGAACGACGACTCTCACCCCGACCTCCAGGACGCCAACTTGCTCGACTGGTTCTTGGACCCGAGCATCGACGTCACGCCGAGCGGCGCGACGAACGACGAGCCGTTGATGGTGAACGTCGCCAGCAGCTGGCAGTACCGCCCGGAAGCTGTCACGTCGATCCAGAACCTCTTCCTTGCCAGTGACTACGTGCGCACGTTCACGGATCTCGCGACCATGGAAGGAGCGAACGAAGCGGCGCGGCGCGCGGTCAACGGCATCTTGCGTGTCTCGGGTTCCAGCGCGCCGGCGTGCGGCGTGTGGCCACTCGAGGAGCCGTGGTTCTTCGCTCCGGCTCGTGGCCACGACGCGCGCCGCTGGGAGGCGGGGAGAGCCAACCTCTTCGCGCTCGATTTCAAGCCGTAGGCGCGCCGGGTCAGACAACCCTCGGCGTCCCCGCCTGGGTTCAGTTGCTCCACTCGATGGAGAACTCGAAGCGAATTCCCTCACCGTCGCGCTGCGAGTCCAGGAGCTCCACGGTCGGTTCACTGACGCCGTGGCTGTTCATGGTGCCGCGGATGATGCCGCGGAACGTCGCGGGATAGAGGTCGCTCGGCTCCACCTTGCAGCGCCAGCGCGCCCGTCGGGCGCCGTCCGCCTCCACGGCGTGTTCGTTCCACGGGATCGATACGCGGTATGCCTGGGCCAGACGCTCGAGCACCGTGATGGGTTCGCTACCGATGAACGCGCTGATCGTGCGTCCGACCATACTGGAGCGAAACGTGGGGTAGAAGTCCTCGGCGATGCGCTCGAAGCCGTGCTCCAGCTTGTAGCCCGGGAACATCAGCGCCGAGGCCAAGAAGTACAGCTTGTAGAAGTCCCGGTGCGGCATCAGGGAGAAGGGGACGAAGCGAGTGCGCACTCCGCCAGCCTTCACCAGCGCCTTGGCCGCTTCGTAGCTCCGGGCCCGAGCGATCGTATCCACCAGGCCCTGAAAGAACATGCCGCGTACCTGGCAGGTGACCGGGAACTCTTGAAGGATCTTGCGAATGCGTTCGCGATCCAACGCGGACACATCGACCTGCGCCGCGAAGGCATCGGCCTCAGATGGCTCGATCGAGCGCGCACCCCAGTCGAAGTCGTTGAGCTGGATCACCCCGAGGGCATCCTACAGGCCGCCCACTGGGAAAGGAAGCGCGTGGAAACGCGCCCGCGGAGACTGTACGCCGGACGCCCACAGTTGCCTCAACTGGTCTTGCAGCCTCGGCGACCTCCGAACGCATCGCCCCCCGCCAGACCAGCCTTGTTCCTACGTGGGATGCCTGGCTCAGGTCGGCCAGCTCGAGACGATCCATCCGGCGCCGACCAGACACGCCACGGTCGCCGCGCCCAACATCAGCATCGGGCGCAGCTTCCAGCCGCCACGCTGGGCCAGCTCCCCCGCGACGCTGCCGATCACCATCATCGCCAACGTTGCCCCAAGGAAATAAGAGGCCAGGTAGCCTGCCGCGCTCAGGGTCGACAGGCCAGTCGCCGGCAAGATGCCGATCAGGTGGCTGGCGCCCGCGGAACCGTGGAGCGCGCCCACGCCAAAGGTCGCACCGCGCTTGCGGTGGTGATGCTGGTGGTCGTGCTCGTCGGCACCACGGCTTCGCCAGGCCTGGTAGCCCTTCCAGCCCGCCCAGGCTCCGAGCGCTATGAGCAGGAAGCCAACGCCGAACTCCGACCAGCCGCTGACCAGGTGAATGGACAGCGTGTCTCTGGCGAGCAGGGCGATCGTGCCGATCAGGATCACCCCCGCGCCGTGCCCCATGCCCCAGTCCAGCCCCGCGAGCAGGCCGGAGCGCCGATTGCCAAGCGACAAAGGAGCCACGGCCGCGAGGTGATCCGGCCCTGAAAGCGCGTGAATCGCGCCACCCGCAAGTCCTGCGACGAGGCTCAACATCACCTCCGTCGTAGCACGTTGTGTGCGCGCCGTGCCACCAGAAGTTGGATGGCACAGACTGTTCCACCGCTCTGCCATTGTCAGCGTCCAGCGCCAAACCAACACTCAGCGGCCATGGCAAGCGAGCCCTCTTCCCACCCAGTTCTCGAGAGCGCCCCCCTCGGCTTCCAGTGGCCGACGCTGGATCCGTTTCTGTTCTGCGTCCACCACGACGACGCCTACCCCAAGGGGAACGAGGCGCTCGGCCCCGACGCGAGCCTGGCCGGTCGCAACATCGGCATGGACTTCGAGCCCAAGGACGGCTGGCGCATGTACCACGGCGACGTGGTGCCCGGCTTTCCTCAGCACCCCCACCGCGGCTTCGAGACCGTGACCCTCATGCGTCGAGGCTACATCGATCATTCGGACTCGCTGGGCGCGACGGCGCGGTTCGGTCATGGCGATGTGCAGTGGATGACCGCCGGCAAGGGCATCCAGCACTGCGAGATGTTCCCGCTGCTGAATCGAGACGCAGCCAACCCGGCCGAGCTGTTCCAGATCTGGCTGAACCTGCCGGCCGCTGACAAGCTGGTCGACCCCTACTTCACCATGCTCTGGGCGGAAAAGATCCCCACGGTAACGTTCGAGGATGATGCAGGTCGCGAGACGCGTGTCACGGTCATCGCAGGCAAGCTCGGGGAGGCCGCACCGCCCGCCCCACCACCCAACAGCTGGGCGAGCCGCCCCGACAGCGACTTGAACATCTGGACCATCACCCTCGCGCCGCGCGCGCGCTGGACCGTGCCCCCGGCGCTCGCGACGAGTCACCGCTTGCTGTATGTCTTCCGTGGGGATTCAATCGAGGTATCCGGGAAGGCGTTCACCCCCAGGCGGGTCCTGGTAGTTCAGCCTGAGTCTGCTCTGGAGCTCGTGAATGGCGAGGAGGAAGCCGAGATCTTGATGCTCCAAGGGCGCCCGATCGGCGAGCCCGTGGCCAACCAGGGTCCCTTCGTGATGAACACGCAGGAGGAGCTGCGCCAGGCCTTCGCCGACTATCGACGCACGGGCTTCGGCGGCTGGCCCTGGAAGTCCTCAGGCCCGGTGCACCCCCGGGAACAAGGGCGCTTTGCCAGACACCCCGATGGTCGGCGCGAGGAGCCGGGCAAGGCCTCCGCGGCCGAATGACTCAGCTCTGGAGGCCCTTCTGGTCACTTCGAGTGCGAGACGCAGTGGCCTTCCCCGCGGAAGTGCCCGATGGTGGACGTGAGCGCCTGGACGAAGTCGTCCAGGGTGTTCACTTCGCTCGCGCTGCCGGTGCCGTAGCTACCCTCCGTGATGTCGAACAGCTCGACGGACGCTAGCTCCTCGCGGGTCACCTCGCCGTCCGAGTCGGCGTCCGCGGCTGCCATGCTGTTGAAGCGCAGCACCGCGTTCTCCGAGGTGAGGTCGTCGTAGAACAGGTGATCACCGTGGACGGTGAGCTGCACTTTCTCGACGCCTCCGTTGGCGACCAGGATGCCCTGACGCACTTCGTTGCCCGCGTCGTCGACCTGGACGCAGCTCATGTAGTGGGTCGTGTTCTTGAAACCCCACGCGAAGGTCTTGGTGTCCGTGCCGTTGGTCGCGCTGCCCTCGACGTAGACGCCGTAGCCATTGCTGGTCATGAACGTCACGTCCGCGTCGGTCACGCTGCCGCTCTTGGCTGGTGAGCTGACCGGACCAATCATGTAGCTCACGGTGTCGTAGCCACCCGACGCGATCCTGTCAGTCTGCCAGAGTTCTTGCGGGCCAGGCTTGGTCAGATCGACGAGGGTCATCGCGTCCTCGCTGGCGCCACCCGACTTGTTCGCGTCTGCGATCGTCACGTTTCCGATTTCGATCAGGAACTTGGAGTAGGTGATGGTCCAGCCGTCTTCGAACTCCGAGCCGGGGATCTCCTGCTCGATGTAGTCCTCGCCATACACGTTGAAGCTGGCTTGACCCTCACCCCCGCTGTCCTCGTCGTCCGAGGAGCCACAGCCCGGAGCCACCAAGAGCGTGAGGCAGCAGGCAAGGGCAAGCGGGGTGCGGGGAAATGGATGATTTGACATTCTAGCTCTCCTTAATTTCCTTGGGGAAATAGTGTGCTGGACGAAGGTCCGCCCTGGCGCTCATGAGGAGCGCTACTGAACCGATGTGTGGTGAGCCCCTCTGACTAGTCGGGGATGAAGCTGAAGCGGTAGGCGACGGCCTGGCGTAGCCCGCGGGCGAACGCGTTGTGCAGCGGCGCCAGGATCGCGTCGTCCGACGTGATCTCCACGACGCTCGCGTCGGTGGGGGGCGTGACCCGCGCCAGGTCGAGCTGATCCACCCAGTGACTTGGATCGATGGTGAGTACGATCGTCCCGTCGCCCGAGACCACCGCCTGGCCTGAGTCGGCGCCATCGTCGAAGGGACAGCCTTCCACGGTGGGGACGCCGTTGGTGTCCAGGACGTCAGCCTCGTTCGCGAACAGCTCGACGTCGAATACGACGTCGCTCTGGCTCACGGTCGCGACCACATGGGCAACGGAGCCGTCCAGAGCGCTCGCAGCGGGGCCGGTCGGTGGGTCACCGAAGGTGAACCAGCCGGAACGATAGTGCCCGGTCACCCCTGCAGCGTCCGTCAGACTCGCCGGCGCGACGAGCAGGTCCACGCTGGTCGGCGTGAGCATCTCCCCGAGCTCGTCACCGGCGACGTAGTGCCCCGGATGGGCCTTTGCCGTAGGGATCTGAAACCAGCCACGGAACAGGCTCGTCGGGGTTTGGGGGGGAGGCGGCACCGCGCCCGCGTAGCGCTGAGAGGTGTCCCCTGGCAGGACCCCTATCGCGGCGCCCTCGTAGTACCGCAACTCCCCGATGCTGAGCTCCACCTCCTTGAGCTGGATCTGCCAGTCGAAGCCGTTCGTGAAGGTCCCCCGGGCGACCTCCGCCAGATCCACGCGGGTATGCAGCGTCACGCGCTTGCCCGTCGTCGACTTCCCCGTTTCGTCGCCGCATCCGCTCTGCAGGCTGGCGATGCCGAGCCACAGGCCGTAGACGGCTACTCCGAGCGAGAGGCGCTTCGTGAGCTTGACTAATTTGTCTTGTGGAAATTGCATGGGCCAGCTCCAGGTCGTCGATCAGATGAAGAGGGTCAGTGTCGCCATGACGGTGCGCGGCGCGCCCGCGGAGACGTGCTGGACGGGTAGCAGCGAGGGAGCGGACCCCTGGTTGAAGTTCGAGGCGTAGACGAACTCACCGTCGTTCCAGTCCGTGTCGAGGAGGTTGAAGCTCTCCAGGCTCAGCTCGACCTCCTTGAGTCGTGCGGCGACGCGCGCGTCCATCAGGAAGACGTTGGTCCCCAGCTCCCCGTAGGGGATCGGACGCCGATAGAGGTACGTCAAGCCGAGCCCGAAGGTCCCGACCAGGCTGCGCCCCAAGAGCTTCCCCAGCGTCGGCTTGAGGGCCAGGTCGTCGCGCACCACCATCTGGGGAACGAAGGGCACTAGTGCGCCCTCTGCGTAGTCTCCCCCAGACTCCGTGAACGTCGCGCGGGTGTAGGTGGCACCCAGGGAAGACGTGAACCAGGGCGTGGGTTCCGCGGTGAAATCGATCACCGCGCCGTTGCGCTGGGTGGCGGGCACCGGTTCGTTGCGCGCAACTGACTCGAGGAACACGACGTCGTCGCTGAGGTCGGTGTGGAAGGCGGCGAACGAGGCGCGGATACGCTTCGCGTCGCCGTAGCGGACTCCGAACTCGTACGAGGTGACCTTGGTGAACGGTGTGCGCTCACCAGCGCCGAGGCTCCGGGCCTGAGGTGAGCGGAAACCCTCGCCATAGCTCAAGAGCGCGTGCAGTCCTGGCACCACCGCGACGTCGAGCGTGCCCTTCTTGCCGAAGTGCGTGCCCTGGGCCGAGCGTGTCTGGTCGTTGCGCAGGTGATCCGTGATGCCGAAGGAGAGCGCGTCCCAGCGTGCGCCGCCGCGCACGACCACGCGAGGCAGGGGCCGCAGCGAGACATCGACGAATCCAGACACGCTCTGAGCGTGGACCTCCGAGTCGATGACGGACGCCGTCACCTCGCGGGTCACCTGGCTCAGCAGTCGGTCTGACTGCTCGATGCTGTCGTCGCGTCCTGCGATCCCGACGCTGATGCTGTCATGCTCGTTCAGGAGCTTGATCTGGCGACGCAGGGACGCGCGGAAGCCCAGCGTGCGCGCGTCGTTCAGCTGCTGTGTCGAGTCGCCGTTCACAGGATCCTCGAGGAAACCGGTGAAGTCGTGGTCCAGCTCGAGGCTGCGCGAGATCGCATAGGGACTGAAGTGGAAGTGCCAGTCATCCAGCGCGCCGCGCAGATCCGCGACGACCTGAGTGCGGCCGCTGCGACCTCCCTGGGCGGTGTCGTAGCTGTCGAAGCGATCCATGCGCCCGCTCTCGACGTCGTCCAGGCGCAGGACGCCGGCGGAGCCGAAGCGCGCGGCATACGTGCTGGCGAGCAAGCGCAGTTCGATGTCGTCGTGCAGCGGGTGGACGATCTGAGCGATGGCTGAGGCGCGCTGCGCCGCGCGGCCGACGCCGAAGCCATCACTCTCGTAGGTCTCGAACGCTCCGAAGGTCTCGGCCGGTGCGTCCTTCGGATGGTAGGCGAGGAACGCGCGCCGCGCGCCGTAGCTGCCCAGGCTGCCGCTCACGGTGAAGCCGGGCTCGTCGTAGCCGAGCTCGAAGTCCATGCTGCCAGCGACCGCGAAGTCCCCTTGCTCTGGCGAGTAGGGGCCGGGCAGCGCCGTCACGCGAGTCACCACCTCGGGCATCACGAAGTGCAGATCGGCGTAGCCTTGACCGTGCACGTTGCTGACCTCGTTCACCGGGGCGCCGCCGACCCAGAACTCGATGTCCTGGCCGTGTACGGCGTCGAAGCCGCGAAAGAAGATCTGGTGCGCTTTCCCCTCGCCGCTATGCTGGGTGACGAAGGTTCCCGGCACCGTCAGGAGTAGATCACTCGCCGTGCGATGTGGCGCGGCGCTGAGCACTCGCCGATCGCGCTCGACGGCGCTCGCGGTGCGCGGGGGAGTCGCAGCCCGGACATAGACTTGATCCGTGGGTTGGTCGGCGCCTTCGCTGGTCGGCGCGGCGGCGGCTGGCGTCTGATCAGTGGGCAGATGCCCTGCCGGTCCGTGAGCCCCGGTGCGCGCCTTCCTAGGGCCCGCCCGGGAAGGTTCAGTCGCGGGCAGGAAGCGAATTACCGCGCGGATTTTTGCTGAGAGCGGTCCTTCGGGGCCAAGCGCTGGCTTGAAGCGCCAGCGCTTCGCGGCTTCCACCGCGTGGGCCTCGAACTCGCTGACTTCGACCTCGCTGTGCTGCGGTAGTTCCGGCGGAGTTGCGAGTTGGGCGTCACTGACCCGGCCCTGCGCGTCCACCGTCAAGACCAGCGTCACTCGGACCTCCTGGCTCCGATCCGAGCCTTCTGGCCAAGTCGGTTCGGACTGGCTGACGACCTCGGGCGGCGTGACCTCGGCGTGATCCCCATGGGCTGCCGCGGGTGGACACAGCAGCAAGCCGGCGAGGGCGGCGGTCGTGGGACTCAGGCGCCGAAGCGTCATGGACCCGGTGTAACACGTGTAGTAAAAAACGTGCCACCGAATTCCTCCCGCGGCTTCGAGGATTCTGCCGCTCTCGGCCGCTAGCGATGCTCCACCGTCTGGCCGGGGCGGAGCCACCCTGCGAGCGCTGCGACCATCAGGAGGCCGAGCCAGCCCAGGCTGGTCCAGGCCCAGCGCGGATCCGTGGTGGCGATGGGCAGCTTACCCAGCGCTCGAGGCAAGTACGTGAGGCAGAACACCAGCCAGAGGTAGCCGAAGTAGCCGAAGCTCAGCCTCAGTCGATTGCGTGCGGAAACGAATCGGTAGGCGAATGGAAAGCTGACGAGCAGAGCATAGCCGAGCATGCCGCCGGCGAGGCGGCTCCCCGCCGGCCACAGACCGAGCGGCGTCAGATAGCCGGCGATGAAGCCGAGGTGCACGACGTGCGCCGCCGCGAATGCGCCGAAGCCGCTCAGCGGCGGCACCCGTCGGCCCATGCACCAGGTCAGCCAGAGCCCGCTGAAGAGCGCCAGGGACCAGCGCCCGGTGTTGCGAGTCGCTGCGGCGAGGGCCGCGCGATCCTCATCCACGATGGCGATGGACAAGCCGCCGATGACGCCAGCTGCCAGCGCGGCGCCCAGGCTCCAGAGCAGCGCGCGGCCGGTGCTCTGCTCGGTCTCCCCATCTCCCCTCGACATGGACGCCAAGGATCAGGGGATCCCAGCGCCGCCGCAAGCTCCGCTTGATTGCTTGCGGCGAGCCGTGAGTAGAGTGCTTGGTGCGGTGCCGTCTCCCCCCCAAGAACGCCGAACTCGCGACCCCGAGACTCGCAGGCAGCTGCTGCGCGTCACCTGCTGGAACGTGAACGGCGTGCGAGCGGCGACGCGCAAGGGACTCGTGGAGTGGTTGAGCGAGGATGGGCCCGACTTCATCGCGCTTCAGGAGGTGCGAGCCTTGCCGCATCAGATCCCTGCGGAGTTGAGCGACCTCGGGCTCCGGGCGCACTGGGAGCCTGCGGAGCGTCCGGGGTACAGCGGGGTGGGCTGGCTCTCGGCGCACGACATCGAGGCGGTCCAGCTGAGCTTGCCGCGGCGTTTCCGCGTCGAAGGGCGAGCATCTCTCGTCAGGTGCGGCGCCCTGTGGCTGTGCTCGGTTTATGTTCCGAAGGGAAGCGGCACGCTGCGTGACAACAGCCGTGTGCCGTACAAGCTCGCCTTCTCCAGAGCGCTGCGTGGACGCTTGCAGCCTCTGGTCGACGCCGGGGAGCGCGTGGTGGTGCTCGGCGATTTCAACACCGCGCATCAGGAGATCGATCTGGCGCGTCCGAGGCAGAACCGCGACAACAGCGGGTTCCTGCCCGGGGAGCGCCGCGATTTCGCCGCCTGGCTTCGGAAAGGATGGATCGACAGCTTTCGTGCCAAGCAAATCGAAGCCGACGGGGAGCCGCGTGGGGGCCACTACACCTGGTGGAGTCAGCGGCTCGGGTTGCGGGAGCGCAACGTCGGTTGGCGCATCGACTACGCGCTGGTCAGCCCGGCGGCGTGGCCCTTCGTACGCCGCGCTTTCATCCTGCCCGAGGTTCGGGGTAGTGATCACTGCCCCCTCGGGGTGGAGTTCGATCGAGCCGTGCTCGAGCGGTAGACCATGGCGAAACGCTCGGAAGTTCCCGAAGAGCTGGTGAGGGCCAGCGGCATCTTCGCCGGGCTGGGGCCGCTGCTCAGCCTCGTCGGGCCGTTGGTCGACGCCCACTGGGTCCAGCGCGGATTCAGTCGTGACTGGCACGTGGCGGCGCCGATCTGGGGACTCTGGGTGGTGAGCGGCGCGATGAGTCTCGGCGGCCTGCTGCTCCCGCTGCGCCCGGCGTTCGGCCGACCGCTGGTGATGCTCTCGGCGATGGCCTGGGCGGGCACCGCGGTCTGGCTGTCACACTTCAACCCGCTGATGGCGCTGGTGGCTGTCTCCATCTGCCTGGCGTTGATGCACTGGATGTATCCCGCTCGCCGCATCCTCACCCCGATCGGGCTCTTGCCCGCGGTGTCCTACGCGCGAGGGAGCGCTTCGGTCGTGCTGCTGGCGATCGCAACCGTGATCCTCGCGGAACATAGGCTCGATCTCGGCACGCTGGTGGCGTTCCAGGTGGCCTCCGGGATTTCGACGTTGTTGTTCCTGCGAGCGGCTTTCGCACGTCGCCTGCAGCAACCCATCGTGTTCTGGCTGGCGTGGCTGATGCTTGGCGTCGCGCTGGTGGACGCCAGCATGCTGCAGACGGCTCGCGTCGGGTGGCGCGGGGTGCTCCTGCTCGCCAGCGTTCCGGCCCTGGTTGCGCTGCTGGGGCTGCGACACCCGCGCGGGGGCTCGCGCATGGTCGCCGCTCTCGTCGACGCCGTCGCGTCGCATCCCGCGCGCCTCTTGGCCGTGACCTTCCTCGCCTTGTGCGTGGGCGGTAGCGTGCTCTTGCGGCTGCCGGCAGCGAGCGCGGGGCAAGAAGCGCTGCGTGCCGTGGACGCGGCGTTCACCGCGACCAGCGCGGTGTGTGTGACGGGGCTCATCGTGCTGGATACGCCCGTCGCGCTGAGTCACACGGGGCAGGTCTTGCTGCTGCTACTGATTCAGGTGGGCGGCCTCGGTATCATGAGCTTCTCCACGGTGATCGCAGCCGCGCTCGGGCAGCGCCTCAGCTTGCGCCACGAAGCGGCGATGGCCGAGATGGTCGGTAGCGACAACCGCGGGGAACTGAACGAGGCGCTGCGGCGGCTGCTCGGGGTCACCTTCATCAGCGAGCTCGCCGGGGCGCTCCTGATGTGGCCGCTCTTCGTACGATCGGGCGACTCGGTGCTCGGCGGGCTCTGGCGAGCCGGCTTCACCTCGATCTCGGCGTTCTGCAACGCGGGCTTCGCGCTGCAGTCCGACAGCCTCGTGGGCTACACCCAGGACACGGGGATCCTGCACATCGTCGGACTGCTGATCATCCTGGGCGGGCTCTCTCCCCTGGTGATCGTGGAGTTTCCGCGCTGGGTGCGGCGGCGCAAGGTCTCGGTCCAGACGCGGCTCGTGATGCTGATGACCATCGGGCTGTTGGTGAGTGGGGCGGTGTTCATCGGCCTGCTCGAGTGGTCGCATGCCTTCGCACAGCTGAGCTACTGGGATCGGGTCAACGCCGCTTGGTTTCAGTCGGTCACGTTGCGCACCGCCGGCTTCAATTCCGTCGATCTGGCTCAGCTCCGTCCGGCGACGCTGTGGCTCATGTGTGTCTACATGTTCATCGGGGGTAGCCCCGGCGGCACCGCAGGCGGCATCAAGACGACGACTGCCGCGATCTTGATGGCCGCGGTCGGCAGCGCGATGCGAGGCCGCTGGGACGTCGTCGCCTACGGACGGCGGATCCCGACGCAGAACGTGTACAAGGCCGCAGCGATCGTCACCATTGCTCTCGGCTTCATCGTGGTCGGCGTGATCGCCCTGGGGGTCACGCAGGAGCTGGACTTCGTGGCGACCCTGTTCGAGGTCGTGTCCGCGCTGGGGACGGTGGGTGTCAGCGTGGGAGCGACGGGACAGCTCGACGACGTCGGTAAGGTGATCGTCATGGCCTTGATGTTCGTGGGGCGAATTGGTCCCCTCACCTTGTTCTTGTTCCTGAACGAGCGCAGCTTCAACGCGGCTTGGGACATGCCCGAAGAGGATGTGGACGTCGGCTAGCGCCGGTACCTCGACCGTTGCGCGTACGCCGCTCCGACGAGAGTCCACGGGAAGCAAACGATGAAGAAGCAAGTGATGGTGGTTGGCTTGGGACACTTCGGTAGCGCCGTGGCCCGCGCGTTGTCGGCGCGGGGCACAGAGGTGCTCGCGGTGGACAAGGATGCCGGCCGCGTGCGCAACGTCTCCCAGACCGTCGCGGAGGCGCTGTGCTTCGACGCCACGGACGAAGAGCTGCTGAACCGCACGGCACCGGGTAAGCGAGACGCCTGCATCTGTGCCATCGGTGACGAGGCGACCGAGGCCTCGATCATGTGCACCGCGCTGCTCAAGCAAATGGGCGCCAAGCGGCTGATCGGTCGGGCCAACAACGACCTCCACGCGCGCATCCTGCGCCTGGTCGGCGCAGACATGGTAGTCAACCCGGAGCGCGACTTCGGAGAGCGCTTCGCCAATCTGCTGATCCACGACCGCGTGCTGGGTGAGTTGCCGCTCGGAACCGATCTGGTGCTCACGGAGCTCGAGGTTCCAAGGCTGTTCATTGGCCGCAACCTGATCGAGCTACAGTTGCCGCGTCGCTACGGTGTGACGGTCGTCGCCATACGCCACGCCGGCGAACGGGAGGTCAGCGTCCCCGACCCCAAGGCGGGGATCGAGGAGGGTGACGTCTTGATCACCGTCGCCTCCAAGGACGCGGTGACTCAGATGCTGGAGCGGCTCTAGCCATGGCCTCCAGGTCGAAACCCAGCCCCGACGCGAAGTCCTCGAAGCGCGCCAAGCGGAGCGACGCGAAGTCCAAGAGCGCGCCGCAGTCTGGCGCGAAGACCGAGTCGAACCCAGATCGTGCAGCCGAGGCTCCAGGCGACGTGGGAGCGAGGAAGTCACCGGAGACCACGGCGCGCAGCGGCGGGCCAGCACCGAGGGCGCGCACCGACGCGATGCAGTTGACTCGCGCAACACGGGTCGCGTTCACGGCCCTGCTGATCGTGAACCTCGCGAGCGCCGCGGCAGCGATCGGGCTCCTGGGGCGCATGCGACCGGCGATCGAGCGCATCATCGAGCGCAACATCTACTCGCTGGAAGCGGTGGAGAGCATGCTCGTGGTGCTCGCCGCGCCCGAGGGCGCGACCGACGCCAACCGTCGAGCGCTGGACGACGCCCTGCTGCGCGCGGAGCGCAACATCACGGGTGATCAGGAGCGACCGCTGATCGCGCGGTTGCGCGAACGCACGCCCGTGGCCTTGGGCGGCGACGTCGCGGCGCGCCAGGAGTCGCTGAAGGCCCTGCAGGAACTCGCGGACGTGAACCGCAAGGACATCGAGCAGGCGGACCAGAACGCCAAGCGCCTGGGCACCGCGGGTGCGTGGGCCGTGAGCTTTCTGGCGCTGCTCGCGCTCGGCAGCGGGTTCATCGGGCTCAGGCGCTTCGACCGTCGAGTGCTGGCGCCCTTGGAGGAGCTTCACAGCGTGCTGACGGATCACTCCCAGGGCCAGCGCTTGCGCCGCTGCGGGGCGCTGGGACAGGCGTCGAAGGAGCTTCACGAGAGCATGCTGTCGCTGAACGAGCTGCTCGACTCTCGTGCCGAGGAGAGCGTGCGACGCATCGAAGTCAACTGGCAAGAGGACTCCGAAGCGGAGCGTGGCTCCCTGCTCGCTGTCCTCGATCTGATCCCGGAGCCGACCTGGCTGGTGGACGGCGAAGGCGCGATCTTGGCAGCGAATAGCCAGGCGTTGGCTCGCGTCGCCGACGACGCGGAGCTAGCCCGGGCGGTCAAGGCCCTGGCCCGGGGTGACGAGACGTCGGAGTCGACGCCGGGCGTCTCGGAGCGCCTGCAGCGCACACCAGTCGCCGGCAGCGAACGCGCGCTGTTGCGCCTCGGGGAAACGGCTCAGTCCTCATAGCCCAGGCCGCGGAGCAGATCACGCGCGGTCACGGCGCCAAGAGTCTTGCCGTACGGATCCACCACGACGGCCGCTGGCTCGCCGCTCCGCGTCAGCATGTGCGCTACCCACTTCACCGAAGCGTTGGGCGGGACCGTCGGGCAAGGCTGGACCACGTCGCCCGGGACGGATAGGTCGAGCAGGCTCTCTCGGGAATGATCCTGGCTGAGGCGCATCACGTGCAGCGCGGTCAGCAAGCCGAGGGGCTCACCTCGGGCGCCGACCACGACGACGAAGGCGTCAGCAGAATCGCTCCCCACATCGCTGAGCAGGCTGGCGACCTCGCTCAGCGGGAGGTCGCGGGTGACGATGACGGGAGGCCTCAGCACGGCGCTGACGCGGGTGTCGGAGAGGGTGTCGTGCGGCGGTCGATCGCTGCTACTCACCGGGGGCAGTTGGCTCATCGACGTGGGAGTAGCAACCAGTGCGCCAGGCCTGACTCCGGCCCCAGGTGCGGGTTTCCAGGGGGTGAGGGGAGCGTCGTGGCACTCCGGAAGGAGCGTCCGGGCCGCATGCGCCACAGCGAGGCGAGCCTGCTCGCGCGGCACCAAAGCCGCACATTGTGCGCTGGAGTCGGCCCTGCTCGCTGCTTATCCTCCTGGCAATGATGCACCCGCGCTACCTCATCGTGTTGCTCCTCGTGGCGCCGGTCTCCGGCTGCGACAAGGGCAAGGATGCACCCCCGGCAGACGCGAAGACCGTCGCGGCGTTTCAGGAGAGCAAACCCGAAGCCGGATCGACCGCGACGATCCAGGGGTTACTCCAGGCCAAGAAGGGCAAGGCCTGGCCGATCGTGGACCGCCCGGGCGGCGCGTTCGTCTACTGCGAGATGGAAGCGCCCCCCGACGGCCTTTCGGAGGGGGACCGAGTCGTCGCGACGGGCAAGGTCGCTGACACCGCGATGCTCAAGGAGTGCAGCATCACTCCGGTGAAGAAGTAGCGCCTGCTGCCCTCTTCAAGCGCGTTTCCCGAAGGATACGCTGGCTCAGTCCCCGGTGAACCCCGCGGCTCTGTGGCTGCCATCGCAGAACGGCTTGTTCTTCGAGTGGCCGCAGCGGCAGAGCGCGGCTTTCGTGGCGCGCAGGGCCACCCGACCGCTTGCGGCGACCAGCTCGAACTCACCCGTGAGGAGCAGCGGGCCGCTGGGGGCCGGTTTGATGCTGAGCTCACCCGCCGTCGGCGTGCCTGCGTTCTCGTCGTCGAGCGTGGCTCCCACGGCGCCATGATCCTTGAAGCCAGCGGCCTCGTGGCTGTTGTCGCAGAACGGCTTGTTCTTCGATTGCCCGCAGCGGCATAAAGCCGCGCGGAAACGCACGCCGGCCATGTCATCTGCGGCACCCTCGATCGCGAGCTCTCCGGCGACGTAGAGCGGGCCGTTGTTCGCTACCGTGACCACGTTGCGCTCGAACGGCGTCTCAGCCGCGCCGCCGTCATGGCGTTCGTACGTCAGCGCCCCACTCGGGCAGCGCTCCACCACGTTGCTGGCTTCGCTCGCGGCTACGAGGTCCGGCTGACACCAAGGCTGTCGTCCTCCCTCGAACAGGGTGTTCTCGGCGCGGCCGCATTCCCCGACGTGGATGCACAGGCGCTCGTCCCACAGCACGTCCAGGTGCTTCCCCGGGTACTTCGTGATCTTGTCAGACATGGTTCCTCCAGGCCGCGACTCTACCAGTGTCTGCGCGCGGCGAACAAACCATCGCCGGCACGCCGCCGCGAGTCTCGGTGCAAGGGCGCAGCTCAGCTACTCAGCAGGGATGCGATGCTGCTTCGCAGATGGTTCACCTCGAACGGCTTCGCCAGGAATGCGACGTTGGGGCTCCGCAGGAACTCCTGGGCTGCGGTGTCCGCCGAGTAGCCGCTCGTCAAGAGGATGGGGAGGTCAGGGCGTGCTCGGCGCGCACGCCGCAGCACCTCCGCCCCATCGAGCTTGGGCATGTTGAGATCCAGAACGGCGCCTGCGAAGACGTTGGCGCGGTCCTGCAGCAAGCTCAGCGCCTCCTCGCCGTCCCTCGCGGAAACGGTGGTGAACCCCTGCTGCTCCAGTGTCCTGACGAGCACCTTCCGGACCAGGACCTCGTCGTCGGCGATCAGGATGCAGCCGCTCCGTGGGATTTCCGCGCTTCGCGTGGGGCGCTCGCTCCTCGCTGCGCTGGCAGTCGAGCGCGGCAGCAGCACACGAAAGCACGATCCTCGATCCACCTTGGTCGCCAGGCACAGCGCGCCGCCGTGGCTGCGGACGATGCCGAGGAGCGCCGACATCCCCAGCCCCCGGCCGGCGCGCTTGGTCGAGAAGAACGGGTCGAAGACCCGCTCGCGAACCGTGTCGGGGATCCCACATCCGGTGTCCCGGATCGACAGCTCGACGTAGTCTCCCGGGGGAGGCGCCTCGGTCGCCCAGCTGAACCCTCCCAGGCTTCCGGGTGACGGGAGATAGTCCGCGCTGCTGACGCGCAGGGTGCCCACCCGCACATCTACCTGACCGCTCGCGTTGCCGATCGCCTCGGCCGCGTTGGTCAGCAAGTTCATCACCACCTGTCTGAGCTGACTCGCATCGGCCTCGACCAGCGCGGCGTCCGCGGGGACATCCACGCGGAAGTCCACGAGCTTCGGCACCGAAGCGCGGACCAGGTCGACCATCTCCGCACTCAGCTGAGCGACGTCGTACGCCCTGACCAGGAAGCGACCCTTGCCCGAGTAGGCGAGCATCTGCCGCGTCAGGTCCGCGGCCCGGAGCCCCGCCCGCTCGATCAACTCCAGCAAGGGCTGCACCGACGAGTCGGGCGCGAGCCCCTCGCGGGCGAGGTTCGCGTTGGCGAGCACACCGACCAGGAGGTTGTTGAAATCGTGGGCGAGCCCCCCGGCGAGCAAGCCGAGGCTCTCAAGTTTTTGCATATGCAAAAGGTGGGCTTCGAACTCCTCCCGCCTGGCGCGGCCGGCGGCACGTTCGCGCTCCAGTCGGATGCGCGCGAGCGCTGCTCCGGCCAAGGCCCCGAGGGCGTACATGAAGTCCAGCTCCTGGGGTGAGGGCGCCTTGCAACCCTCCGCACCGAAGGTGCCGCAGCCGAAGCCCCCGAGAGGTTGCTCGCCGACCACCATCGGGATCTGCACCAGGGTGCGATTCTGGAACTGCTCGACCATCGCCTTGTTGGTCCGGGGATCCGTCCGCGCGTCCACCACCACGACAGGGCGCTGCATTCGGAAGATCTCTTGCACCATGCGATCCTCGCGGACATCCAGGAGCGCAGCATGTTCCTCGATGTCCTCTCGCTTCTGCCCTTGGGGATGAATCAGCCGCACCTCCTCGAAGCCGCCGTCCACGGCCTCGAAGAGCCAGAGGTTGTGATAGCCGACGTGGCGCGAGACGTAGGCTTGCAGGATCCGGCTCAGCTCGAGCGCAGTCTCGGCGCTCTGCAGCTCCCGGGAGCAGCTGAGCAGCGCTTGACTGAAGCTACCCCTCGCGGCGCTCTCCTCGAGTCCGCCACCCAGCCGCTGAACCACGAGCACCGCGGGGTCTCCCGGGGATTGCCTGACGGAAACCCAGACGGCATCTCCAGGAAGCGCGAGCCGCACGCTCACACTGGCGCTGCCTGTGGGCATCGCGTCCACGAACTCTCGCCAGCGTGGTCGGTCTCGCGGGTCGAAGAGCTCCACCGGGCTCCGAGCCTCGAGCAGCGCTTCGGGCCAGTCGCCCGCGCGGGCGGCGATGCCCTGCAGGTCGGGCGTCAACTCGAGCAGCCAGATGCAGCTGCGCTCTAGCAAGCTTCGGTCCCCCATGATCCCAGTCTAGCCAATCACGCCAGCTCTTGGCGCTCCCCATCGGCGGGTACGCTGACCAAGGTCTCCCAGCCTCTCCTCCGCGCGTCCTCGCTGATGCGCCGGCGCATGCTGTCGCTCGCTGCAGGTTCCCCGTGCGTGACGAAGACGTGCTCTGGAGGGCGACGGGTGGTCTGCGTCTCGTAGGGCGTCAACAGCCAGTCGAGCAGCTCGCGATAGTCGGCGTGGGCCGACAGGCTCTGGATGTAGGTCACCTGGGCGCGCACTGGAACGTACTGGCCGTGGATCTTGAGCTCGTCGCTGCCATCGAGGAGCTGGCGTCCCCGCGTGCCCATGGCCTGGTAGCCCACGAGCAGGACGCAGCTTCGATCATCCGGGAGGAAACGGCGCAAGTGATGGAGCACCCGTCCGCCCGTCGCCATGCCGCTCGCAGAGACGATGATCGCGGGCTCCGTCGAGGCATCCAGCGCCATCGAGTCCTCGGGGGTTTGCGAGAACAGGGTGTTGTCTCGCATCGCCACGCACTGAGCCTCGGTCAAGCGGCAGTCTTCTGGATGCTCGAAGAAGATCCTGGTCGCGTCGATGGCCATCGGACTGTCGAGGTACACCGGGAGCGCTGGGATGCGTCCGGCGCCGCGGAGCTCCGCCAGCAAGTGAAGCAAGTGCTGAGCGCGGCCCACCGCGAAAGCCGGGATGACCAGGGTTCCGTGCTTCGTTGCGACGTGATTCACGACCTTGCACAGGTCCTCGAGGCTGCTGTCCGACGGATGACGACGGTCGCCGTAGGTGGATTCGATGACCAGGTAGTCGACCTCTGGCGGCGGCGCGGGTGGTAGCAGGATGGGGTCCACCGGGCGTCCCACGTCGCCGCTGAAGCCGATGCTCTTGCCCTCGAGCTCGAGCTTCAGACAGGCGGAGCCGAGGATGTGTCCCGCGCGACTGAAGCTTGCCGCGACTCCCGCTGCGGGTCGAAATGGCTGGTCGTATGGCACGGGCACCAGCTGACGCAGGCAGGCCTCGGCCTCGTCGCGCGTGAACAAGGGCTCTGCAGGCGTGTGCTTGGAGTAGCCGCTCAGGTTGGCGTGTCGAGCCTCCTCCTCCTGGAGGTAGCCAGCGTCGGGCAGCAAGACCTGCAGCAGGTCACGCGTTCCGGCGGTGCAGTACACCTTCCCTCGGAAGCCCAGCTTGTGCAGTCGCGGCAGGTAACCCGAGTGGTCGATGTGCGCGTGGGTGAGGATGATTCCATCGAGCTTCCTGATTGGAATCGGGGGTTGATCCCAGTTGCGTAGCCTCAGCCGCTTGATGCCCTGAAACAGGCCGCAGTCCACCAGCAAGCGCATGTCTTGTGTTTCCACGAGGTACTTGGAGCCAGTGACCGTCTCCGCAGCGCCAAGGAAGCTGATTCGAAGCATCCGACCAGTCTACGACGACTGCTCCAGGGTTGAGTACGCGTGTTGGCCAGTGGGATCGCGCAGTGTTTTCCGGGCCTCACCTGGCGGTTTCCGGGCCTCACCCGGCCCGCAGGGGCGCCACGCCGCCTCGGCGGCGCCCGGCGTGCTGGCGCTCGCGCGGGATCGAGTCCCTCGAGAGCGTTGCCTCCACGGCTTCCTCGATGGGAAAAAACTAGGACAAATCGACGTTCTTGGGCGCGGCGGCCGGTGATGTCTCGGCTCGCGGCAGCGCGCCCCGGGAGCGCGGTGGGTTGAGGGCTAGATCCTCGGCGCGAGCGATGAAAGGATGAACTCCAGGCTGCTGGTAGTCTGCTTGGGGTAGGGGGACGTGGTGAACACACCAACACTCGGCGTGGGGGACAGGATCTCCGGACGGTTCCAGGTCGACGAACTGCTGGGCGGCTACGCCCTCGGACACGTCGCGCTGGGCGACGGGGCGGGTCAGGAGGTGGTCCTGGTCCAGCTCTCGGCGGATGAGTGCAGCGTGATGCAGGGCATGGAGACCGCAAGTCATGCTCACCTCGCTCACGTGCTGGAGGTCGCCCCGTTCGCTCCTGGCGGGGTGCTGATCGCCGAACGCGTCCTCGGCGAGACCCTCTCGGCGCGCCTGGACGTCGTGGGCAAGAAGCAGCCGGTCGACGCGGTGCGCTCGACCCTGCGGCTGGCGGACGCCGCTACCGCGCTGCACCGCAAGGGCGCCGTGCACGGTGGGATTGGCACCGACGCTGTTGTTCTGGATCCTCCGGGAAAAGACGGTCCGCTGCTCAGCTTCCAGGGCACACGGGGTATGCTGCGTGTCCCGGGCGCGGACGGCCCGCCCACGGAAGCGGACGACACCTGGGCCGTCAGCTGCCTGATGTTTCAGATGCTGACCGGGCACCCGCCGCCAGCCTCCGGCTTGAGTTCCGAGGACCAGCTCTCCGAGGTCGAAGACCCCCGCCTGCGTGCGGTGCTCTTGCATGGCCTGACCAGCGATCCAGAGGCTCGTGCCTCGACCCTGAAGCCTCTGATGGGCGAGCTCGCTCGGTGGTTCGTGGACCACGCCGGGGACGAGTCGCATCCGTCGATCCGCACCAGTCATCCTCCCCCCCCGCTGCCGGGTTCCACCGTTTCCCCGGTGAACCTCTCCATCGACGCCAAGCTCGACATCGAGCCCGAGCCGCCGAGCCGCATGGGGCGCTTCATCGCCTTCGCAATCGCCGCGAGCGTGCTCGGGGCGCTCGGAGTGTGGGCGTACTCGGCCACGCGCAAGCCTGGCGTCGTGGAGGTCGCGGTGCCGAGCGAGAAGCAGCAGCAGGTCGCCCCGATAGATTCCGCGCAGAAAGAGATCGACCTCAGCGAGGTCGCCGTGATGGGCAGCGCCAAGGCGGAGGCGGCTGCTGACTCTACCTCGGCCTGCGCCAAGGAGTACCTCGCCGGTGCCTTCGATGCGCCACAGCCCCTGGTCTGGATGTGCGAAGAGCAGGACGCCGTGTCAGGTGCCAACAGGCTCAGGGTGGCGGTCGTCAAGGGCAGCAAGGGTGGTGTGAGCGACGCCATGAAGCTGTTGAGCCAAGCTGGCTGGTATGACCTGCCGATCTACGTCTCCGTTCGCCGCGCCTGCTGCACCGACGCCGCTCCGGTGAAGCTGCCAGCGGCTTCGGAGGGCTGCGAAGACCTGTCCAAGCTGACCAACGACCTCGCCGAGACCACCGCCAGCGGCAAACCGACGAAGGACCTGCTGGACGCCTTCGAGAAGGCCGCTGCCTGTGAGTTCCAGGCAGGGAAGGCCAACGCGTTTGGCAAGTCAGCGCGTCCAGACTCGGGCATGCGCTCCCAGTACGAGACCTTCGCGTCGCGCTTCCAGCACGACTGAGCCGACTGCGCTCGCTCTCGGCGTTTGCTAGGCTCGGGGGGCGTCGCATGAGCATGCTGCAGTTCCTGATCCAGTTCGTGCTCAACATCGCGCTGCCTTGGTGGATCGTCCGGCTCAGCCTCAAGGTCCTGCCGAGGTCGGCTCACGAACGCGCCTGGAACGAGGCGAGCTTTCGCTCCGCCGTGGTGGTGTTCGGCCCGCTGGCGTTGCCTGTCCACTTCGCCCGAGTGGGAGCTGGGCCCGAGCGCTGGCACTGGGCGCTGCGAGTCCCCATGGGCCTCGGACTCGGGATGCTGGTCATGTTCCTGGAGCTCTCGATGGTCGGGCTGGTCGTGGCGCTGTGCAGCTGACGAGCGTGGCGGCTCCGTAGAGCCGTGGCCGCGTCAGTGGAGCGATCTCGGACACCGCAATCAAGATGCGTGCCAAGCGTTGCCCTGGGCCTACGGTCCAGGATAACCTGCTGTTGATGCGGGTTTTGGCGGGCACCAGCGGCTTCAGCTACAAGGAGTGGCGGGGCAGCTTCTATCCCGAGGACGTGTCGGCCAACGACATGCTGCGGGTGTATGCCGAGCGCCTGCCTGCGGTCGAGATCAACAACACCTTCTATCGCATGCCCAAGTCCTCGGTCGTGGCGAGCTGGGCCGAGCAGGTGCCAGAAGATTTCCGCTTCGTGATCAAGGCTTCCCAGCGCATCACCCATCGCCAGCGACTGCGGGACGTCGATGACTCGGTGGCCTACCTGTTCAAGGTCATCGCCATCCTGGAACAGCGGCTGGGCGCCGTGCTGTTCCAGTTGCCGCCTTTCCTCAAGAAGGACGTGCCGCTCCTCCAGTCTTTCCTCGCGGTACTACCTCCCGAGTGTCGTCCCGTGCTGGAGTTTCGCCACCCGTCGTGGTTTTGCGATGAGGTGTATGACGCGCTGTCCGTCGGCAACGCCGCGCTGTGTGGTGGGGATCTGGACGCCGAGACGAAGGCGCCTCCGCTGGTCGCGACGACGACCTTCGGCTACCTGCGCATGCGCCGAGAGGACACGAGCTACAGCGACGCGGAGCTCGATGAGTGGGCGGAGCGCATTTCGATCCAGCGCTGGAGCGAGGCCTTCGTCTTCTTCAAGCACGAAGTGGAGGGCCCGATGCTGGCGGAAGCCTTCAACGGTCGCTTTCCGCGCAGCGCGGGCGCTCGACCCAGCGCGCCTCCCCCCCTGATCGCGAAGCCGCCCACGGCGACGACTGCGGTGCGCAGCACGGAACGTGCGCAGAACCTGCGGAAGGCCGAGCCTCAGCCCGAGAGCTCAGAGGGCGAGGGCGAGCCAGGGGTCGCCATCGAAGGCTGAACGGGACCTCACCGGCCGTTTTTTTGGGGGTGAGGAGCGTCGGGACAAAGTCGTAGACAGCCGCGCATTCATCGGCCAGATCGAATCCTCCGATGCACTTCCAGGATCTGATTCTCAATCTGCAGCGCTTCTGGGCCGCTCAGGGCTGCCTGATCGTCCAGCCCTACAACTCCGAGGTCGGTGCGGGGACCTTCAACCCGGCCACGTTCCTGCGCAGCTTGGGACCGGAGCCGTGGAACGTTGCGTACGTCGAGCCTTCGCGTCGACCGGCCGACGGTCGCTATGGTGACAACCCGAATCGCCTGCAGCAGTTCCATCAGTTCCAGGTGATCCTCAAGCCGAGCCCTCTGGACATCCAGGATCTGTATCTCAAGTCCCTGGAGGCCATCGGCACCAAGCCCCTGGAGCACGACGTGCGTTTCCTCGAGGATGACTGGGAGAGCCCGACGCTCGGCGCCTGGGGCCTCGGGTGGCAGGTCTGGCTGGACGGCCTCGAGATCAGCCAGTTCACCTACTTCCAGCAGGCGGGCGGCTTCGACTGCAAGCCGGTGAGCGGAGAGCTGACCTATGGCCTCGAGCGCATCGCCATGTACCTGCAGGACGTCGATACGGTCTACGATCTCACCTACAACGATCAGGTGAAGTACGGCGAGCTCTTCCACCGCAACGAGTGGGAGTGGTCCACGTACAACTTCGAGGAGGCTGACGTCGAGGCCCACTTCCGAGCCTTCGATCACGCCGAGGCCGAGGTGAAGCGCCTGCTCGGACGCAGCGAGGATCCCACGCAGCAGCTGGTGATGCCGGCGTACGACTTCGTGATCAAGGCCTCGCACGCGTTCAACGTCCTGGACGCGCGAGGTGCGATCAGCGTGACCGAACGAGTGCGCTTCATTGGCCGCGTGCGCGCGATCGCTCGCGCCGTCGCGGCTGCCTGGCTTGCGCAACGCGAGGCGCTGGGCTTCCCCCTGTTGAAGACCACGGCGCTCGAGCAGAGCGCCTGACCGCGCTCGACGGACTCAGCGTACCCAGAACACCGTGAAGGCGTCGCCGCCTTCCTCCCGCTCCGCGGCGCGGGAGCGCGCGATCGCAGCGCCAGCCCGCAGGTGGTCACGCACGGCTTGTTTCAGGGCTCCCGTGCCGTGACCGTGGAGGACGAAGCCCGCGGGTTCGCCCCGCTGCAGCAGGCCGTCGGCGAAGCGATCCACTTCGTCCAGCGCCTCGTCCACGCGCATGCCGCGCAGGTCCAGCGTGATCCCATCGTGGCGTAGCAGCACTTCGTCTCGAGGCTCGCTGGGGCTCCGCGTGAACTTCGGCGCCTTGACCCGTGCGGTGTTCCGCGTGGAACTGACCTGAGAGTCGTTGCCGGTCGCCAGACGCACGTCCGCCAGCTTGCACAGCAGGGTCAGGCTGCCGACCCGAACCCGCAGCTTGCCTCGCACTGGTGGCTCGGCGACCTCACCGACCTGACCCCCGGGGAGCACTCGCACCCGGGTGCCCAGGCCCAGCTGATCGGCGCTGGGCGCGGCGCCGCCAGGAGCGCCCCGAGTTGCCTGGTCGAGACGTCCGCCGACGCCCAGCTGGCGTCCGGCGGAGTCCACCGTCTTCTCCAGCGCCTTCAGGTCCCGCTGGGAGAGCTCCTGGGCCCGCAGTCGTTGACTCACCTGGTGCAGGTCCGCGCGCGCCTGGCGGACGGCCTGTGTGAGCTCGCGAGCCTCTCGTTCCAGGCGATCGCGCTCTCGCTTCGCCGTCGCCAAGGTTTCTGCCTGGATTTTATTGCGGTTGACCTGAGTCTCGAGCTCCAGGGCCTTCGCAGACGACAGCGCTCGTGCTGCCTCCTGGCGCTGGCGCTCGATGGTGTCGAGGAGCTCGTCCCGCAACAGGCGCTGCTCGGGGAGCAGCGTCTTCGCGCGCTCGACGACGGAGGTCGGCATACCGAAGCGAGCTGCCACCGCGAGGGCGCTCGACGGGCCCGGGATACCGAGCCTCAGCTCGAACGTCGGCTCCAGCTTGGTCATGTCGAAGCCGACGGACGCGTTCTCGAAGCGCTCGTCCCGAGCGGCGAGTTCCTTGAGCGCCTCGTAATGCGTGGTCACGGCGACCGCGGCGCGTGCCTCGGCAAGGGCTTCGAGAACCGCGGTGGCGAGCGCGGCGCCCTGGTCTGGATCGGTGCCCGCTGCGAGTTCGTCCAGCAGGATGAGGGTCCCCGCGCCCGCGTCGTCGTGCTGGGTGCGACGGGCGATGTCGAGCATCGAGGCCAGGTTCCGCACGTGGCCGCTGAAGGTGCTGAGGGAGAGCGCCAGGGACTGGTCGTCGCCGATATCGCTCAGAACCTCGGTGAAGAAGCCGACACTCGAGCCAGGCGCGGCGGGGATGGGCACGCCAGCACGTACCATCAGCGCTGCGAGGCCGAGGCACTTCAGCGCGACCGTCTTACCCCCGGCGTTGGGACCTGAGATGACCAAGGCGTGACCCGCGCGCAGCCGGATGTCGTTGGCAATGACCGGCTCCTCACCCGCGGCGAGCAGGGGGTGCCGCATGGCGACCAGCTCGATGCTCGGCCCGGAGCTCTGGGTACCAGATCCTGGCGGAAACACCAGTCCAGACACCTTGGCCGCCCAGCGCGTCATGGCGATCAGGTGCTCCGCCTCGAGCAAGGCCTCGCGGGCGACGGATAGCTCCAGCCCGAGCTCGGAGGCGTGAGCCGAGAGTCGTGCCAGCACGCGGGCCTCCTCGCGCTCGGCGTCGGCTTCGGCGATGCGCAGCTTGTTGCCCAGGTCCACCAGCTCGCGCGGCTCGACGTAGAGCGTGGCGCCGGAGCCGCTGGAGCCCAGCACGATGCCGTCGATGGTGCCGTGAGAGTCGGACCGCACTGGCAAGACGTAGCGTCCGTCGCGCTCGGCGTAGTAGCCCCCAGCGAGCTTGTCCCCGTGCTTGTTGACCAGGCGCTGCAGTCGCGTCGTGAGCTCGCGTCGACGGTCGCGAACCAAGCTGCGCGCGCGCGCCAGCTCCGAGCTCGCCGAGTCGCTCACCGTCCCATCGGCCTCCAGGCAGCGCTCGAGCTCCTGCTCGAGGCCCGACAGCTCCGGCGCGGAGTCCAGAGCAGCCGCGAGTTCTTCTCGAGCCGCTCGCTGGCTCTGGGCAAAGCGCCGCAGCGCCCCGGCGTCTCGCAGCAGGAGCAAGATCTTGAGCAGATCGGGGCCGGCCAGCACTCGCTGTCGAGTGATGCCGTCCAGCGCGTCGAGCACGTCGGGGGTGGTGACGCGCGGCAACGCCGCATCGCTCTGCTCCGCGTCGATCGCCGCCTGGCTCAGGCGGGCGCGCGTCGCCGCGAGCTCCAGCGTTGGCTCCGGTGTCAGCTCACGCAGGCGCTGCTGTGCGGCGTCGCTCGCGCACAGCTGTGCGAGCTCCGAGCACAGGATCGGCCACTCGAGATCGCTCAAGGCGCGCTCGTGAAGCTCCTGGATGTTCTGCCTGCCAGCCACGGCGCCCCGATATGACACGTTTTCCGCCCGAGGCCACCTGGATGGATGACTCCCAGCGCATCGAGGGGTACGGCGCTTCGAAGGGGACTCGGTTCAGGCGCTGCGTACCAGCGCCGTACGGGCCCGACGCGTCGGCGGAGTTCGCAGGCCGATCTGAATGCGCGGCGTCGTGCGGTCGGTTTCCAGGGTGCGCACCCAGCGCATCAGCCCGCGCTCGACCCGGCGGTCGTCGGTGGTCCCATAGGTCAAGACCAGCTGACCACGTCCCAGCGCCTCCAGGCGAGCCATCAGGCCGCGGCACAGCACGCCTCGGCTGGTCTCGGCGTCTGGGTCGACGCGCCCGTTGCTCACCAGCACCACGCGCTGCAGGTCCCAGCCGCCATTTTCCAAGCGGGAAATCCGGTTCGCGACCTGGGTCAGGAGTTCACTCGGGTGGCCCTCGTAGTGCTGGGCCACGACAGCCATGTTGCCGTTCGTGGTGCAACCCGGTTCGAGCCAGCTAGGCCAGCTACCTCCGAACTCGATCACCACCAGCGTGGCCTTTCCGCGTGCTCCTGCGTTCATCGTGGCTTCCCCCGCTCGTCTCGGCGGCTCCGTGGTCGCTCTGCGCCTGGGAGTGCCCTAGCTGGATGCGCGCTGCTGGGCCAAGAAAGCGACGAGTGCGGCCCTGACATAGCGCTGTCAGTAGACCTCGTGCCCCTGCCAGCTCCTGACAACACGCTGTCAGGGCGGGATCGCTATGTCTGTTCTGCGTCGAGGCTGAGTTGGCAGTCTGACGAACCGTTCGAAGGAGACGTAGTCCATGAGTCAGCATCCAGTGGTTTGGTTCGAGATCCGCGGCGACGAGCACGAGAAGCTCCAGGGCTTCTACGGCGAGCTCTTCGGCTGGCGGCTCGACCGGGACAATCCTGCGGCCTACGGCGTGCTCCCGCCGCCTGGTGGCAAGGGGATCCCGGGTGGGATCGGTGAGCGCGGAGGGGTCTTCAACCATCGCATCACCTTCTACGTGGAAACGGAGGATCTGCAGGCCAGCCTCGATCGCGCCGTCGCGCTTGGCGGCAAGGTCGTGACTCCGCCGACCCCCGTAGCGGGGATCCGAGTAGCGCTCTTCGAGGACCCAGAAGGCAATGTGGTGGGGCTCGCGACGCCCTGAGCGGGCTGGGGGGCGTCGCGGGGCGGCGCCTCGCCCCGCCCGCGGGCTCGCGTTTCGCGACGCCTCGGTAGGGCGGCCGCTTTGCAGTAGAGTGCCGGTCGATGCGTCGCGCCGATCGCCTGTTCCAGATCATTCAACTGCTGCGCCGTCGCAAGGTGCTCACGGCGCGGCAACTCGCGGAGGAGCTCGAGGTGTCCGAGCGCACGGTCTATCGAGACGTGCGGGACCTCGTCTCCACCGGGACCCAGATCGATGGCGAGGCGGGAGTCGGCTACTCCCTGCGCGCTGGCTACGACTTGCCGCCCCTCATGTTCGACGCGGATGAGATCCAGGCGCTCCTGCTGGGCGCGCGTATCGTCGCGAGCTTCGGCGACCACGAGCTGGGCAAGGCGAGCCGCTCCGTGATCTCCAAGGTCGAGTCGGTCCTGCCGAAGCACCTCAAGCCACTGCTGAAGCAGACCCCGCTGTTCTCGCCGCTACCGCTCGACAAGCGTAGCTCTGGGAATCTGAGCCTGGTGCGCCAGGCGGTCTTCGATCGCAAGAAGCTGCGCTTTGGCTATCAACGTGGAGACGGTCAGAGCAGCGAGCGCACGGTCTGGCCCCTCGGCGCCTTCTTCTGGGGCAAGGTGTGGACGCTGCTCGCGTACTGCGAGCTGCGTGAGGACTTTCGCAATTTCCGTCTGGATAGAATGGAGAAGGCCGGGATCCTGGAAGAGCAGTTCCCGGTCGATCCAGAGAAGAGCCTGGATGGCTTCTTCGCGCGCATGGGCCAGGAGACGCCTCTCGACTGAGCGCGGTCGCGCGAGCTACGACGAGGAGGCTACTGCTTCGGGTCCTTGAGCCAGGCGAGGGTCGCGCCCCAGCCGCCGCGCGTCGCCGGCGCGTCGCGGAACTCGGCGACGTAGGGCGAGCTCGCCAGCACCTGCTGCACCCGGGCGCGCTGCACGCCCTTCCCTCGACCGTGGATCAGTCTGACCTCTCGGAAGCCCTTCTTGAACGCCTCCTCGACGTAGTCCTCGACCACGAAAGGGATGTCCCGAGGCTGAAAGGTGTGGAGATCGAGGCTGTCCTCGATCTCCATCACCACCACGTCGTCCTGCGGAGGCTGCTTGCTCACGGCACTGTGATCGAGTCGCGTCAGCCGGTGGAGGTCTTCTTGGCGCGAGCCTTGGATTCCTTCTTCGCCGCGGGTTCTGCCTTCTTGACTGGCTTCGCCTTGGTCTTCTTGCCCGCGGTCTTGCCGTCCTTGCTCTCGGAGCCGTCGGCCACGCCGTCGTCCCCGCCCTGAGCCAGGCTCTTCTTGAGCGCCTCGAAGAGGTCGATGATCTGCGCCTTGGGTTGCTCTGGGGCAAGGGTGATCTCTTGCCCGGCGACCTTCTGGTCGACCACCTCGAGCACGCGCGCTGCATACGCGTCCTTGAACTTCTCGGGATCGAACTCCTCCACCGTGAGCTGGTCGAGGAGCTTGTCCGCCAGGTCCTGCTCCGCATCACTGAAGCTGAAGGTCGCGCCCTTGTCGACGTCCTCGTAGTTTCGCACCTCGCCCGCGTAGTACAGCTGATGCAGGATCAACCCGTCCTGATAGGGACGAATCATCACCAGCTGTTCCTTGCCGCGCGCCGACCAGCTCCCCACGGCAACTCGCTCCTTGCGCCGCATGGCCTCCGCGAGCAGCTTGTACGCCTTGTCGCCGCCCTTGTCGGGGCCCAGGTAGTAACTCTTCTCCACCTGGATGAAATCGACCGTCTCGAGCGGGACGAACTCCACGATCTCCAGTGTGCTGCTGCGCTCCGCCTCGAGCTTCTTCAGCTCGTCATCGGCGAACTGCACGAACTGGCCCTTGGTGTACTCGTAGCCCTTGACCGTGTCCTTGCGCTCCACGACGACATCGCACACCGGACAGTAGAGCTGCTGCTTGATCCGGTTGCCGCACTCCCCGTGCAGCATGTTGAAGCTGACGGACTGGCTCGACGCCGCCGTGAAGAGCTTGATGGGGATCGATACCAAGCCGAAGCTGATGGTTCCGGAGCTGATCGCGCGTGCCGCCATGAGCGCAATGCTACGGGGCGTGGCTCGAAAGCTCCAACATCCGAGCAGCCTCAGCGCGCGCTTTTCGTGGGCAAACTCCGCCCGATCCTCACGGTCACACCTGCTTGCATAAGCGAAGCGGCGCAGATGTCCAGTGGTGGCGTGGCGTGGGGCGACAGGCGTTTCCGCGCGAACAGCCCACGCGGCCTCGGTCGAGGTCCAGCTCATCCACGGGTTCGGGGGGGAGAGGGGACCGCGTTCTTCGTCGCTGCAAGGCGGGTGTGGCAACATCCACGAGTCGATCAGAGATCTGAACATCCGTGGCGAAAACCGACTCCCCCGAGCAGCGCGAAGACCCGCTGCGCAAGTACCGCGAGAAGCGCGATCCAGGCCGTACCAACGAGCCCTTCGCCACGGCCGAGGCGGCTGCGGGCACCCGCGTTGGCTCCTTCGTGGTGCACCTGCACGACGCATCGAGAGAGCACTACGATCTGCGGATCCAGTCCGGTAGCACGCTGCTGAGCTTCGCGGTACCCAAGGGACCGAGCCTCAATCCAGTGGACAAGCGCCTCGCGGTGCAGACCGAGAACCACCCGCTGGAGTACCTCGATTTCGAGGACGTGATCCCCGAAGGGAACTACGGAGCGGGGCCCATGATCGTCTGGGACACGGGAACCGTGCGTTACCTCGAGGATCCAGTCGAGGAGGGTCTCGCGAAGGGCAAGGTCGATTTCTGGCTCGACGGGTACAAGCTCAAGGGACGCTTCGCGCTGGTGGAGACGGGCTCGCGGCACAAGCCCAAGCCCAAGCAACCGCAGTGGCTGTTGCTGAAGAAGACGGACGCGTACTCGAGCGATCGCGATATCGTGGGTGAGGAGCCCTACAGCGTGATCTCCGGGCTGCGGGTGGACCAGCTCGAGAGCAAACCTGCCCTCGTTGCGGAGCTGGTCCAGCTGGCGAAGGAGGGCGGCGCAAGGCGGCGCAAGCTCGACGTCAGCAACCTGAACCCGATGCTATGTGCGACGGAAGGCGCGACCCTGAGCGATGCCTCGAGGATCTATGAGCTGAAGCTGGATGGGGTGCGCATCGTCGCCGACAAGCTGGGCGAAGAAGTGAGCCTTCGCTACCGCAAGCAACGAGCCGCGACCTTGACCTATCCCGAGGTGGTGCGTTCGGTGCGCGCCTTGGCTCCCAAGCGCATCGTCCTGGATGGCGAGATCGTGGCCTTCGACGCCCAGGGGAAGCCGAGCTTCGAGCGGCTCGCGACGCGTATCCACGCGACACGGCCGCTGGACGTCGCTCGAGCGCGCCGCGACGTCCCGGTGGTCTACATGGTGTTCGACGTGTTGGCTCTCGAGGACTGGGACCTCACGCAGATGCCTTTGCTCGCGCGCAAGCAGATCCTGATGCGTCTGTTGCCGGGACGCGGCCGCCTGCGGGCCTTGGATCATCTCGACGAGGACGGGCGGCCATTGTTCGAACTGTGCAAGCACGAGGGTCTCGAGGGCGTGGTCGCCAAGCGCAAGGACGCGGTCTACCGCCCTGGGCCGACGCGCTACCAGGACTGGGTCAAGATCAAGACCGAGCGGGACGATGAGTTCGTGATCGTTGGCTGGGAACGCAAGCGGCGCTCCCGTACCCTCGGCTCGTTGATCCTCGCGGCCTACGAGGGGGACGCGCTCAAGCTCCGGGGCAAGGTCGGCTCGGGACTGGACGATGCGACCCAGGATCAGCTGCTCGAGCGGCTGCGTCCCATCGAGGTCGACGAGTGCCCCGCCGCGGGGGAGCTCGAGCGCGCCCCGATGGAGCGCCACTTCGTTGAGCCGCGTCATGTGGTGAGCGTGCGTTACCTCGGGTGGTCGGACTCCGGCTCTCTGCGCTTCCCCGTGTTCCGCGGGCTACGCAACGACAAGGACCCTCACGACTGCACCGCGATGCCCGGTGAGCAGCGTCTGGAGCACGCGCCCCCCGAGGAGGCAGGGGAGGCGAGCCTCGAGGCCGGACTCGCCGTCCCGGCGGTTGGTCGCGGCGCTTCGGCTGCCCGCCGCGGCGAGCGCCTGATCACTCGCGCGAGGCTCACGAACCAGGCGAAGGTGTTCTGGCCGGATGAGGGCTACACCAAGGGCGAACTCTGCGAGTACTACGCCGCCATCGCCGACACGCTGTTGCCTTTCCTGAAGGGTCGCCCGATCATGCTGGTTCGGTATCCGGACGGAATCAACGGCAAGAGCTTCTATCAGTGGAATGCTCCCAAGGGGACTCCGGAGTGGTTGAGGACGCTGCAGATCCGCCACGAGGAGCGCGACGGAAAGACCGTCTCGACGTTCCTGATCGATGACGCAGATGGCCTGATTCATATCGCAAACCTCGGTTGCATCCCCGTCCATGTGCTCGCCTGTCGTGAGGGTTCCCTGGATACATGCGACTTCCTCACCATCGATTTCGACATGGGAGACAATCCGTTTCGACATGCGGTCACGCTCGCGCTGTCGCTGAAGGAGCTGCTGTCCGAACTCGGCTTGGTAGGTTTCCCCAAGACCAGCGGTCAGACGGGCATGCACGTCATGATCCCGATGGGCGATGCCGCCCGGGGTGGCGGCGTCCCCTTCGAGACAGCAAAAATCCTTGTGGAATTGATAGGGAGACTGCTCTGGCTGCGCCATCAGGACATCACGACCATGGAGCGTCGAGTCAACGACCGTGGCGGAAAGATCTTGATCGACGTGGGACAGACGGGGCGCTCTCGCACCATCGTCGGTCCCTACTCGGTGCGTGCCTATCCGGGCGCTCGGGTGAGCACGCCGCTCGAGTGGGACGAAGTGCATCTGGCGCTCGACCCCGCCGCCTACACCATGTTCACGGTGCCTGCGCGCATGGCGGAGCGAGAGGATCCGTTGCGTGGACTGTTGGAGGTGGACGTCGACGTCCCGGCGGCGGTCGCCAAGCTCGAGCGGCTCCTCACCCCCCAAGCTTGATGCTCGGGCGGGGACTCAGAACACCAGGCACTGCTCGAGGCGGTCGGCGTTGGGTGCCTGCATCGCGCACTCGTACTGCCTGCGCGTGACGCGGTCGCTGCAGGTGGCGAACTCCGGCGAGGTGCTCGCCTTGGCGCGCGCCTCGTGCTGCCTTCGCCGCACCTCCTCGAACGCGACGTCCGGCTCCTGGTCGTGCATCAGGAACTCGGTGTAGCGGTCGAGCAGCTGATCGCATTCGCGTTGCTCGATTGGCTGGCTGCAGCCAGCGCTCGACGCCGCCGCGGCCGTGACCAGCAGGCTGAGGCACGAGGCACGAGCCGGGGCGCTCAGCGGGTTGCCGCGTAGAAAGAACGGCGTCAGCGCGCGCACTTCGTCTTGATCTCCTCCGGAGACTTCGCGTTCCTCACGCAAGCCAGCGAGGACTCGGTGATGCGCTTGCCGACGCAGCCCTCCATGGTCTTCTGGTACTCGGGGTCCTGCTCGGCCTCCGCCAACCGACGGTTCACCTCGGCTTCGTCGAACCCGCGCCCCTGGAGCCGGAGCCGTGCGATGTGTTCGGCCAGTTCTTTGCACTCGGTCTCGCTGGCGGGGTGGCCACAGCCCGAGAGCAGCAGGCCGGCAACGAGGGGCATGGCGAGGGTGAGCGTGGTGAATTTCATGCTGGAACAGGCACTGCGGATACGGCGGAGGGACGCGTGACTCAGTGCGGCGACGCTTGAATAGGCCCAGAGACTCCTCTCATCAAGCCCTGAGGCCACGGCCGGCTCGGGAACGGCCCTGGCTGACATTGTTTGGTCCAAGCAACGTGCTGGTTTTGTCGAAATCTGGACGGCTGTGCAGGTGCTGCTAATTTTACGATGCAAATGTCGCGCTCCCGCGATCGAGCAGTTCGGGAATCGTGTCCCGCGCCGCCACTTGCACGAGCCCGGCCTCGAGCGAGTGAGAGCCCTGAATTGCTGCTTCAGAAGGCCTCGAGAGCGCGCACGCCTGCGACTCGTGCGAAGTACGCCAAGCGCGGGTTGGCACATCCCGACGGCGTGGACCTGGATACGCGAGCGTTGCTCCTCAGGCAGCTCTATCTCTCCCAGATGGAGGGGCGGCGCTTCCGGGACGCGCTCGAGACCGCGCTGCTCGCGGTGGCCACGGGGGTGATGCCAGACGTCGCGCGCCAGGACGCCGCTCGCGCGTGCCTGGGGCTGGGCGACCACCGCAAGGCGGTCGAGCACCTGCGTATCGCCACGCGAGTCTGTCCCGCGTCGCGGCGCGCGTTCCACCTGTGGACGCTGGGCAGCTCGCTGTATCTCGCGGGCGCCCACCGACCAGCCATTGGCGCGCTGGAGCGCGCCGTGCGCTGGGGGACGCGGGACAAGCCGCTGTATCGCGCACAGCTGGCGTTGGCGCGGCTCGAGCTGGGGGATGCCTCGGCGTTCGAGGAGCTGCGTGAGCTGCGTGACGCGCTGGAGTCGGTTCCGTGCGGACAAGGTTACGGTCAGTTCGTGCTGGGTGAGATCAGCTATCACCTGGACGAGACCGACGCAGCTCTGCGCTACCTCGACAACTTCGTGAAGCGCTCGACCACGGGACGCATCGCTCTGCAGGTCGCCCTCGAAGCCGAGGTCAAGCGCGCTCAAGAGTTGATCGTGCGACTCGTCGCTTCCGAGGACTGAGACCGAGAGTCGGCTGGTCTCTGGAGACCACGATGGCTGCCCAGCGTGGCGCTCTTCGCCCAGGGTGTCGTGACAGGGAGACCTTTCCGTGGATCGTCCTGCTTCATAGTATTTGTAGTTACTGTGTTGAAACACGGTGTTGAAGGCTGGGGGCCGGTGTGTTCTATCCGAGCCGCGCGGAAGCGTAGAAGGAGGATCCATGATGCGTCGAACATTGCGAGGTGTGTTGCCATTGATCGGGGGTCTGACCCTGTTGACCGCTTGCTCGGGGGAGCCGAGCGCGGATGTGGCGGAGGGAGTCTCGACGCGAGCGCAGGCCCACCACCGACATCACGGCGGGGAGCTCAGGACCCAGCGGGTCCGCGTCACCGGCCCCAAGCTCGGGGTGCAGAAGCTGGCCTACTGGGACACGGGAAACGCTGCGCCTGCCATCGTCTTCGTTCACTCGAACTCGTGCTCGAAGGAGTGCTGGGAGAGGCAGTTCGCCGAGACTCAGCCCGACGGGACACCCAATCCGCTGCGCGAGTACCGGCTGATCGCCTTCGACCTGCCTGGGCACGGAGACACACGGCGCATCGATGGTGATCAGAACGTCTACAGCATCGGTCTCTACGCAGAGGCGGTCACGGCGTTCAGCGAGGCGCTGCAGCTGCACGGCGCCGTGTATGTCGGACACAGCCTGGGTGGCCACGCGGTGATCGAGTCCGGGCAATTCCTCCCGGAACCACGAGGGGCGTTGATCTACGGGGCACCACCTGTGTCGACGCTCGCGCAGCTCGGTGCGGCGTTCTTCCCCATGCCGGGAGGTCCTCACTACTTGACGGCGAACCTCAGCAACGAAGACATTCACCACTGGGAGGCCACGGTCTACTACAGCGACATCCCAGATCACTTCGCGCGCTCGGTGCGCCGGACGGATCCCCGCGCCCGAGGCGACCTACCAGCGTCGTTCGCGGTGCTGGCCGACGAGGTGGGGATGGTGAGGGACTATCCGTGCCCCATCGGCATCATTCACGGCAAGTACGAGCGCTCGGTGCGCTTGAGCTACCTGGAGAGCCTGAACCTCGACTCCGAGCTCTGGCACGGCGGGATCCAGGTCGTCGACGAGAGCAATCACTTCGTGAGCTGGGACCAACCCGTCGTCTTCAACTCGCTGGTCACGCAGATGGCCGACGAGGTGAACGCACCCTGAGCGGTCAGGGCTCGAAGTCCCCGGGCGGCGGCTTGGGGGCGGGCTTCGGAGCCGGCTTGGGGGTGGGCTTCGGAGCCGGCTTGGGGGCGGGCTTCGGAGCCGGCTTGGGCTTCCCGTCGTCTTTCGGCTTGTCCCCGCCTTGGGGAGCGACCACCTCGATATCGCTCGAGGGCGGCGGGGCGGTCGGCTCGACTACCTCGACCGGATCCGCTGCCTTGATGCGATCGGCGGAATCCATCGCCTTCTCGATGCGGCGTACCAGCGAGTGGGCTTGCGTGCTGACCTTGTCGGCGCGATCGCGCATCAGCGGGATCAGCCTCTTGGCGTCGTCCAGGTTGTTTGCGATGTCCGCGCGGCGTCCCGGAGACTCCCCGGAGAAGGTCTTCTCGATGTCGGTCTTGAGCTCGGGGATCTGACCCTCCAGCTCGTCCAGACGACTCCGCACTCGAAGCATCTGAGCTTCGACCCGAGCGGCGCTCAGCGCGCTGAGCTTCACTCCCTTGAAGAAGGCTTCGGCCTCGTCGGTGGGCTTCCCGCGGACTCCGCCCTCCAGCGTCGGTTCGCCTTCTGCGTTCGCGCCCTCGACCTCGAAAGCGAAGCCAGTCCCCGCCTGGTTGAAGCGCTCGACCTCGCCTTCGAGCTTGCGAGCGACCAGGGAGAGCGACGCGTGCTCGTCGAGCTCCAGGTACTCCGCCAGTCCTGAGCGAGCTTCCTTGGGTTTGCCGGGCGCGTCTGCCAGCTCGACCTGGAGATCGTGCAGCTCGGTGAAGAACGCGTCGTAGCGTTCGTTGCCAGCTCTGAACTGGAGTCCCCGCGCGACCGGGGTGGGTCCCGGCGTGGGGAGGACGCAGGCACTCACGCTGACGGAGACCACTAGCGCGGTCAGCCACGCGACGGAGCGACGACGCGCACGGCGCGTCACGAGCTTGGGTACGGCAGGCATCACTGACATGACAGACCCGTACCCCATAACTCAGCACCGGCGCTCGTGCGCACGAAAAACACGGCCAAAGCCCGATCCCCACTGGCGATCACGGTGCCCTGACCGGCGTCGTCGCCTTCGGCCGACAGTTGCAGCGCGGGACCAGCGGAGATCAGATCCGAGTCCAGGGTCTGAGCTCGAACCTGGTGCTTCCCTCGCGGACCCTCGGTCCACATCAGCACCCAGCGCTCCTGGCCCAACGCGCTCGCCGCCGGGGAGATGGCTTCACCGCCTGGTCCTCCCGGAGGTGGCGTGAAGTGCTTGCTCGACTTCGGCGGCTGATGCAGCGCAGCGCTGGCGAGCGTGATCCCCCAGAAGGCGTCCGCGCTGGAGCGGGTCGCGACCGTGATCAGTGCGCCGCTCTTGCTGGTGCTCACGCTCGGCGTGCCAAGGAAGGCGTCCTGCATGCTCACCGCTCCGAGGGTGCCCTTGAGAGCTCCCTCGCCGTCCAGCCAGCCAAACACCAGCTTACCGTCTTGACCGCCGGAGCGGAGGACGAGGGCGTAGCTCTTGTCCGCGTTCATGGCTCGCTCGATGCTCGGCGTCGTGATGTCTTCCGAAGGCAAGGTGCCCAGTCGACGTGACTTGCCGTCGCGGACCACCTCCAGGTCCTTGCCGCGAGCGCCGATGGTCATGCCGGAGCTGAACTCGACCGCGCCGTCTCGCTTCTGCTTGTCGTGAGTCACCAGAAAGCGATGGTCGGCGGTGGGGGTCACCGCGACCACGCGCCCTGGTGCACGCTCCTCGAAGACCTTCTCGACGCTCGAGTCTGCCAGCGAGACGTCGATCCCCAGCGCGCGCTTGCTGTCCTGCGCCAGGCCCAGGGTTACTTTCTCTGGGGAAATCGCCAGGGCGCGCGGAGCGACGCCCAGGTAGGCGGACTCCAGCAAGCGCCTGGGCTCGACGCTGACCTTGCAGGGCTCTCTCGGGGTCTTGCTGTCCTGCCCAGTGGTCTCCGCGCTGCTCGTCGTCTGCGGGCTCGACACGACGACCTCGGTCGAGCTGCCGGTGGATCGCTGATTCATCAGCAGGATCACCACCACCGCGAGCAAGCCGATGACCAGCGCGCCGAGGATGATGTTGCTGTTGCTCAGTCCACCTGGTTGGGTCGGTTGAGCAGCGGTGGGGCCTGGCGCGCTCGGAGGGGGCGCGCTCGGAGGGGGCGCGCTCGGAGGCGGCGCGCTGGCGCGAGTCTCGCCGGCGCTCGGGGCCTGTGATGCTCTGGGTCCGGGCACGGCGCTGGAGCCGGAGGACAGCAGTGCGGCGGCGCTCGCCGGCGCCGGCTTCGATGCGGGGGGGGCGGAGGGTCTGGCGCTGGCGGGAGGGGGCGGCGTGGCACCGCCTCCGCCGCCGATCAACGCTGCAGCGCTCGCCGCTTTGCGTCGCGAGTCAGCTGCCTGTTCTTCGGAGATGGGCGCGCTCGCAATGTCGCTCTCCAGCTCCTCCGGCTCCAGCTCCTCGGCGGCGTCCTCGTCGGGCGTTACCTCGGGGATAGGACTGCCGTCCCCGACTTCGCTCTTCAGATCATCGGGCTCCAGCGGCTCCGGTGAGGCGCTCGCAGACGACTCTTCTTCCGGCTCGGCCTCCAGCTCCTCGGCCTCATCGAGGTCGGGCAGGGTCTTGATCTGGATATCCACCGGCGGGGGTGTGATGTGCGGCGCGGATGGCAGGGGTGGACGGCGCTCCGACGGCGGGGAAGAGGGTCGCTCGCCCGCTGGCGGAGGTGGCACCTGACTGCTGCTCGCCGCACGGCCGACGAGCGCCGCGGCGCCCTTGCCCGGGTTGCCGCCAGGGGGCGGACTGCCAGGGGGCGGCGGCGGCGGAGCAGACGACGTCCCGAGCAAGGCTCGCAGCGCAGTTTGCTTCTGCTCGGACTCGTAGCGCTCCAGGGGAGGATCTGGTGGCAGGTCAGCGTGTTCCGCGTCGGTCTTCGGCGTGCGAGGTTGCCTGCGTTGTGCCGCAGGGATCTGGTCGACGAACAGCGCGCACTCCCTCGCCTCGACCCACTCCGCCCACCCCGACTGCCAGACCAGGGTGAAGGCGGGGAGCGCTCCGCTCTGGAGCAACGTCTCGAGCTCCTCTCGGGTCGCGGTGTGTCGACTTCCGTCGGTGTCGGCCCACTGCCATGTGGTCTGTCGAGGTTCCTCAGCGCTGGGCATTCGATTCGGATCTCCAGTCCCCAGTGGCCCTTGGTGCGTCGCGGCCACTTGCGGCGCCGAACACGCCAAGTGTCATTGTCACGGCCCGGTGGCCAATCACGCAAGTCACGAAAGACACTTGAATAAGTGTCTGCTAGTCCTTGCTGACCGCGAGCACCACCGCACCGATGCAGCTCATCCCGCCGGCGCGCAATGCCTGCACCGCTGCGCCCAGCGTGGCTCCGGTCGTGGCGACGTCGTCCACCAGGATCACTCGCGCGTCACCGCGGGATCGGCTGCTCCGAAACGCCCCCTGGATGTTCTGGGCGCGCTCGCGCTGCCCGAGCGTCGCCTGAGCCTCGGTGGCTTTGACGCGGCAGAGGTAGTGACCCACGTCTGCGTCGAGCCTGCGGGCCAGCCCGGTCGCGAGCAAAGCCGACTGGTTGAAGCCTCGCTCGACGAGTCGGTTGGGATGAAGCGGGACTGGAACCAGGCGCAGTCCCCGCCGCCGACCTTCGGTATTTTCGTGTGGAATTGCGGCGCTCGCACCTGCGAGTGCGTGTGGCAGCGGTGAGCGCAGGGCTAGCTCCAGGCGCCGGGACCACCACTCGGTCAGGCCCTCGACGACCTCTGCCTGCCCGGAGTACTTGAGGCGGTGGATGGCCTGTCGCAGCGTGGGCTCGAAGCGGGCTCCAGCGAGCACCCAGAGGTCTCCGACTTGCTTCAGCACCGGGGGACTCGAGATGACGCAAGCCTCACAGAAGCCGCTGGGGGCACCGGACAACGCGCAGTCGCAAGCGGCGCAGCGCGCCGCGCCCGCAAGCGTCGCCAGGGAACGGGACAGGGCGCGGGCCGCGCGCCGCACGATTCCGCTGGGCGCGCTGCGCCGTGCCTGTTCGAGGGCGGCGAGCAAGGGCCAGGGCGAGCCGTCTACGGCGCGGGGCTGCATGTCGCGGTGTCGGCCCGGCGTCGCCGTCAGTTGCTGACTGACGGCTTCGAAGCGGGCCCTCTCACCCCCTGCTCGCTCAGCCAGGGCGCTCTTCGCTGGTCAGGGCGAAGATCAGGTGGTCTTCCCAGCGGCCGTTGATCTGCAGGTAGCGCTCGGAGGTTCCTTCCAGACGGAAACGTGCCTTCTCGAGTACGCGCCGGCTGGGGCGATTGGAGGACATCACGGCCGCCTGCAGGCGATGGAGGCCCACGTCCCGAAAGGCGAAGCGAATGACCAGCTCCAGTGCCTCGCTGGCCAGTCCCTGACCAGCGCGTTCGCGCACCGTCCAGTAGCCGACGTATGCGTTCTGGAACACCCCTCGCACGACCTCGCTCAGCGCAACACGTCCCAGGATGGGCGCGGTCTGCTCACGGCCGACGATCAAGAAGGTGAACGCGCGTCCCTGGCGCCACTGCTTGCGTTGATTCGAGATGCTGCGGTTGAGCTCCAAAGGCGCTGCCGGGTTGATCCCGCGTGGAGGTGCTGGGCTCCATGGGCGAAGGTGGGACGCGTTCTGCTCGAGCACCCTGGACAGGCGCAGGGAGTCGTTCTCTTTCGGAGGCCGCAACACCACCCGCTCCCCAACCAAGCGCGTGGCCAGGCTCGGGATCCTATCCGCCATCTCCGCCTTCCGCTGCATCGTTCGATGCAGCATCAACCCCAGCGTCCACCTCCTCGCAGTTGCCCCGGGGATCGAGCCCGACGCTGCGATAGATCTCGAAGGCGCACGTGCCCCAGCCGTACTCGCAATCACCGCGGCAATCGAACTCGCAGTGTCGCCAGCTCTGGAAGTGTTCCTCGAGTCGCTCCTGACACGCGTCTCGATCCTGAGCGTTGATCACTTCGCGATCCTGCTCCCGGCATTCGGGGAAGCAGCCGCAGCTGAAGTCGACGAGTCGGTCGCAGCCGCGGTTCGGTGGCTCGGTCGCGCAGCTCCCTGACATCAGCAGTGCGCCCAGACTGAGCAGGACGAGCGCGGCTCCACGCATCGCGACCACGGGTCCAAGCATAGCCCGGCGGGTCGCACCCACCACCCGCATGCTCAACCCAGGCCCAGAAGGGCGTTCATCGACGCTTCGTCTGCCGGCGTGAACGGGTACTGATCGAACTCCGCGCTGGTGACCCAGCGGAACGCTTCGACGTTGAGTTCCTGGGGTTCTCCGGAAGTGATCACGCACTCGTAGAGGTACAGATCGATGGTGTAGCGTTCGTACGGATGACTGACGAAGCTGATCATGCTCCCAGGCGCGACCTCCACGCCGAGTCGATGCCGGACCTCGCGCTTCAAAGCGTCACTGTCCGACTCGTCCTCCTCCACTTTTCCTCCTGGAAACTCCCAGAGCAGGGGTAGCACGGCCGCTGGGCGTCGCTGAGTGATCAGGTACTTTCCGTCGCGCGCGATGACCGCCGCCACCACTCGCACGGTGCGCGGCGCAGTCACAGCGCGCTCCCCAATCTGGCCACCTCAGAAGTCTACGCGGAAGAGCTGTTGACCCATCAGCAAGATGTCGCCCGCGGTGAGCGGGTGCTCCTGCTTGAGGCGGCCGAACGTCCCGTTCGAGCTGCCGACGTCCGTTAGGTACACCGCGCCGTCGTCGCCCTTGGCCACGCGGCAGTGCAGGCCCGAGACGTAGCCGTCCTCGCTGAACAGGATGTCTCCCCGCTCGCGACCGCAGTGGACACCGCTCTCGGGAATGGGGAAGGCGTTGCCCGTGGTGTCACGGCCGATCACCAGGGCGAGACGGCCGATGTAGCCCTTCGCGGGGCTACCCAGACGCTTCACGCCGTCGGGTGAGTTGCCCTGACCGACCAGCTCCTCGAAGCGGATGATCTCCTGGCCGATGCGGAACACGTCACCGAACTCCAGACGCCACGGGGCGTTGGGCTTGAGCTTCAGGTAGACGCCGTTGAGGGAGCTCTCGTCCTTGATGAACAGCTGGTTGCCACGACGGGTGAAGGTCGCGTGCCGCGGGGAAAGATAGCTATCCCCGGCGAAGATCGAACCCGTGTCGCGACCGACGGCGATGGCTTGGCCATCGGGGAGGGGGTAGTTGCCGGCTTCGCTGCCATCGGCGCGCAGCGCGGTGAGCAAGACGTTGGCTACGGAGCCACCACCCGTTGCGGGTGCGGGCGCGGCCGGCGGCTGGCTCTGCAGCGCACCGAGGTTGTAGCCACACGAGGCACAGAACTTGTTTCCGGGCTTGTTCTGATGTCCACACTGGGGACAAGCGACGGCGCCGGCAGCGGGAGCCGCAGCTGGAGTTGCAGCGGGCTCCGGTCGCGGCGGACCGGCCACAGGGGCCGCAGCGGGTGCCGGCGCCGGGGCGGCCGGCGCTTCAGCAGGCGCGGGAGCGGGAGCTGCGGGAGCCGGCGCAGGTGCGGCGGCGGGAGCGGGCGCAGCGGCCGCTGCCGCGGGGACACCATGAGGAGGCGTCTGCGGAGAGAAGGGTTTCGGGGCTTCGTCGCGCGGCAACTCCGCACCGCAACCCAGGCAGAACTTGTAATGGTCCTGGTTGTCCTTGCCGCACTTGGGACACGTGATCACAGCCGATTGCCTCCGAAAGCTTTCTTGCTCGACCCTGACTTAGGGCCAAACCCCTGCGAACGATAACCCGGTTCTGATTCCTGCTGCCACCCCCAATCGTCCCCGAACGTCTCGCGCTCCTTACTGAAATTACCCAGCTTTCGCGAGGTCTCGTCAGGTCGCGCGGAAGCCGATGCGGGTGTCTGGGTGGTCGTACGAGGCGTGCTGGTCACACTTCGATAAGTGTCGGCCAGGGACGCGAGTGCGCTGGCGCTCAGCGCGCGAGGAACGCCAGCGCTTCCTTCAGCGCGCTCGCCAGTGGTGCATCCGAGAGGCTGTCGCCGAGGGAATCCACGGCCCGCTCGGCCTCGGCTGGCCGGTAGCCCATGTTGGTCAGCGCCCCATAGAGCCGCTCGCGGTTGCTGCTACTGGGGCTCTGCGCCGGGCTTGGCAGCTCGACGGCCGCGACCCGTGGCAGCTTCTCCTTCAGTTCCAGCACCAGGCGTTCGGCCGTCTTCTTCCCGATGCCGCTGATCTTGTTGAGCCGCGCGACGTCGCCCTGGGACACGGCTCGCACCAGCTCGGGCGGAGGCAGCTCACCGAGCACCGCGAGGGCGGTCTTGGGTCCCACGTTCGGCACTCCGATCAGCAAGCGGAAGACCTCGCGCTCCAGGGCGCTGGCGAAACCGAACAAGTCGAGCGCCTCCTCGCGGACGTGGGTGTGGATGTGCAGCACCACGGGCTCGCCTGCAGCGCGCACTCGCGCGGCGGCGCCAGCAGGCAGCAGCACTTCGTATCCCACGCCGTTCACGTCCAGGATGACGTGCCCGTCGAGCTCCTCCGCGATCAGTTTCCCGCACAGCCTGCCGATCATGATCGCCCTATAGCAGGCTGCGCGGTCGTGTGGCTGTGCGGTCGTGTGGCTGTGCGGTCGTGTGGCTGTGCGGGGCAGCGCTCAGTCGACGCCAGCGCCTTGGCTGATCCAGCGCCGCAACGTATCGCGAGTCGCCGCGGGCAGCTGGTCGTGTCCCCTGGGCATGCGCTGACCGCAGTCATTGCCCGGACAGCTCACTCCGATGCAGTTCTGGCTGCCGTCCAGCTTGTCCATCAGAAAGCTCAGCTCCGGCTCTCCCGGAACGACTCGAGCGCGGTCAGGGGTGGTTCGCGCCGGCGCCAGCAGGTAGGTCTCGACGATGCTCTGGCGCGCTTCGGCGTCGGCCGGAAACGCCGCGTCGTCGGGGCTGGGGCTCAAGAACAAGCCCGCGGCGGGCGTCGAGGGGTCACCATGGCAACCAGCCAGGGTGCAGTTCTGGGCAAAGATCGGTAGGATATCCGCGTTGAAACTCACGGCGGGCGCCTGGCCGTCGAAGTTCGAGTAGTCGAACTTCGGGCAGGGTTCTTCCGGGGGGAAAGGATCCGGGTCGCTGTCGCAGCCCATGGCAGCCAGTCCGAGGCCGAAGCAACACAGAATCCAGGCCCCAGCGCGCTTCACTCAGTTGTCCTTGGCGCCAGCGTTGATCCAGTTGCGGATGGTGTCGCGCTCGTTCTGGCAGAGGATCTCACTGGCCGTCTGCGGCATGCTATCTCCGCACGGATCATCGAGGTCGGATTCCTGCGCCTCGCACTGGAAGCCTTGCTGGGTCTGGGTGCCGTCCAGCTTGTGCATCAGGAAGCTTGCGTTTGCGTCCCCCGCGGTGATCACGTTGACCGCCGGCGCCGTCATCGACGCGCGGTCGACGATACCGGCGAGCATCTCCGTGACCTCCTGGTCCGTCATCGGAGCGACTCCCTTGGCCTCGTTGGGCTTCTTCTTGCCGAGGTAGAGATCGACCTGCGACTTGTTCTTGTCGCCATGACAGGATGAGCTGAACGTGCACGAGCCCTGGAAGATGGGCAGGATCTCGGCGCGGAACGACGGATCGTCGCTCACGGTCTCGACGCGACACGCGGTTCCCGTGTTTCCCTCGGCGGGGTCTTCGCTGCTGCAGCTGACGATGGCGGACAGTGTGAGCAGTAGGCCTGCGGCCCGAGCGATTCGTTGCATGGATCTCCTCGAAACCCCCCGGTGTGTGGCAATCGTCGCGGCCCGTCGACCGCCCCGGGGGAAACCTAGCAGAATTTGTTCCCAGCCACGCGATCACCGACCCGCTCGCGTCGTCTCGCCGAAGACTTCTCGGGAGCGGGCGCTCTTCCTCTGTTTGCGACGCCCACGAGCTGTGGCAAAACCCGCACCGAATGCATCGGACGACTCGACCAGTCGCGTGCCGACGCGTACGCGCTACGGCGCGGACGCCACGCACCCGCTCGTTTTGGGGGATTGCGCTCACCGGCTGTGTGCTGGCGCTGGGGGGATGCGCCAGCTCGTCGAGCGAGACACCGTGGCCGGTCGAGCCTGACTTCGAGCGCTTGCGAGCGGAGTCAAAGGGCCACCCACGCCAGGCGCACGCCGGTACTGAGTGGACACCGCGTGAGCCCGAGGGCGATGAAGCGGCCGAGCCCGAAGAGGAGGCCGAGCCCGCGAGCACCTGGGGTGGTCGGCGCAAGGCGATCGTGACCGCGCCTCCGCCTCTCCAGGCGGGGACGCCGGAGCCATCCGAGGAGCCAGACGACGAACCACCCACGGCGGCACCAAAGGCCCCACCCAGCGGACTGGGGGACACCGATGACATCGACGACGATCCCTTCTTCCAGGACGACGAAGAAGACTGAGTCGACGCCGCGAGCGACGCCGGATTTGGGGGTGAGGAGCGCGCCGGTCAGAACGCGCCAGACCAGCCTAGTCCGGTGAATCCCTTACCCACGAGCGGCGTCACGTGGCTCGCCGTGGCTGGTTCTTCGGGAGCCAGCAGGTACCAGATCGCGCCCCCGACGAGCGCCGCAGCCCCGACACCCATCACGATGCCGCCGAGGTTCGCCTTGTCGCGCGCGGAGTTGGCCTCCGCCTCGATACCGTCTGGGCACTTGCGCGTGGCTCCGCCACACAGCCCCTCGTAGTCGCTGATGTCTGCCTTCGCCGGGAAGTAGATCACGGCTCCAACGACCCCAACGACCAGGCCACCACCAGCGACGATCAGCGGGAGAATCGGCTTGCTGCCGCCTGGCGGCGGCGGCTCGACCGCCGCTCCCGGGTCGCCGGGGCCGGAGCCAGGCTCGGGATCGCTTCCCTGAGGATCCTTCGGTTCCACCGCGGGTGGCTTGCTCTCCGCTGCCTCGTCCTTCGCGATCTTCTCCTTGAAGCGTGCGATGCGGGTCTCGTTCTGCGCCATCTCCGGGTTGCCGGGGACTCGCTCGTTGTAGGTCTCGAGGGCCCTCACGGCGAGCTTGAGCTGACTGTTGAGCTCGTAGGCCCGGGCCAGGTTCACCAACAGCTTGTGTGCCGTGCAGTCGCGACGATACGCGTCTTCCCAGTAGGTGATGGCGCGCGGGTAGTCGGCCTCGTTGAAGGCGGCTTGACCAGCCTGGAACGCGCCCTTGGCCGCGGCGATGTCGCCTTCCGTCGGGGTCCGATCACACGCGGGGTATGGAACAGGGTCCTCTTCGGCTCCGGCCGGTCCAGCCGCCAGGAGACTCGCCGCCAGTGCCACACCCGACAAGAGGTGGCTGAAGCGAACCGGGGTGCGTCCAGGCTGGGTCAGCTTAAGCATGCGGTGAGATCTCCAGTGTCCCCTGACGGGACGGGCGAGGTGTGCGCCAAAGCACTGCGTTCGGGTCTCCCACCCCCAGGCGCCCAGGGGTGGGAAGTGGCCAGAGTTGGAAGAGGCCACGGTCGGAGAGGCCACGGTAGGAGACCCAACAGCGAAGCCTGCCACGGCCGAGACTCCTTGAGGCGTCTCGCGGATAGCATAGAAGGTCCGGGCGGCTTAGCTCAAATTCGCGCGCCTGCCGAGGTGGCGACGGGGCAGGGTTCGGTGCCCCGAAGCGGTCGGTTGCGGCCAATCGGCCGTAGCCACGGCGGCGCCGGCCGTTTCCACACCGGTCCCGCCCCTTTCACTGCGCTTCGGGTTGTGCGGGGAGTGCAATCAAGGGCATCTTCGGGGGCAAGCAGGGAGACTGGACTCAGTGAGACGCTGGTGGATTGTTGCGGGGCTGCTCGCTCTGACTTTGGTGTGGTTCGTGCCGAACGACTCCGCGAACGCTGCGGGTATGAGTACGACCCAGAAGCTCGAGTCGATTCGGCGCTACATGGAACAGGGGCAGGCCAAGTACGTCGCTGGGGACTACGGCGCTGCGGCCAAGCAGTTCGAAGCCGGGTACTCGAAGCACCCGTACTCGGCGTTCCTGTTCAACGCTGGCGTTTGCTACCAGAAGCTCGACGACAAACCGAAGGCGCTGGAGAAGTTCCGCGAGTACCTCAAGGTCGATCCCAGCGCGCCCGACGCGGCCAAGGTCAGGGAGCGCATCGCGGCACTCGAGGCCGCCATGGGTCAAGCCCCGCCGCCCGTCAGCGACGCTGGCATCGAAGATGGTGGTGATGCGGGGGATGCCGGAGATGCCGGGGTGCCCGAAGCCGGTGCGCCCACTCCACCGACATCCGTGCCGGTGGATGACCAGGATGCGATGCGATCCCTGGTCGTCGTCGAGACCGAGCCCAGCGGCGCTCCAGTCAAGCTGTACGCCCGGACCCAGGACACCGCGCCCGAGTTCAAGGTCGGCGAGGCAAACCCAGGCTGGGCAGAGGTGTTCAGCGGCCGCTCACCCGCCGAGGTGGCGCTCGCCGTCGGGCGCTACCACATCGTGATCGAGAAGTTCCGCGACTTCAACGTCAGCCAGACCGCGATCGACGTTTCCCCGGGCCATGTCCATCACTTCAAGGCCAACCTGAGTCAGGGCGCGTTCATGGCGTTCTTGCGCATCAGCGCCAACGTGCGCGGCGCGTACATCTACCTCGACGACAAGAAGAAGCAGAAGCCCGAGTGGGGCACCACGCCGTACGGTGAGCTGGTTTCCGCGGGGGATCACGAGGTGCTGGTGGAGGCGCCCGGTTTCCAGCCGCTGTTCACCAAGGTGCGCGTCAACCATGGCGAGCAGAAGGAACTCGAGGTGAGTCTCAAGCGCGTCGACTACGGCTACGTTCGCCTGGACGCCAACGCCCCGGACATCCGCGTGGCGATCGACGAGAAGCCGGTCGGGGTATGGCGCAGCGGGGAGGAGCCGCTCGAGGTCCAGGTCGCCTCCGGCAAGCACAAGCTGACGGTGGAATCGGACGGCCGGAAGACCTTCGAAGGAGTCGTCACCATTCCGAGGGGGCAGGTGCTGCCGATTCACGCCAACTTGATCCCGAAATACCCGCGAGGGGCCGCTTGGACCCAGGCCATCATCGGCGCGGTGGTGATCGGCGCGGCGATCTACGTCGGCAACGAGTCGAACAAGCTGTACGACGACCTGGAGGCCGATCGCAAGGCGGGGGTGCTCGAGGAAGGCGACGAGCGCATCACGCGAGGCCGCATCTTCGCCATTGGTGCCGACGCCGGTTTCGTGGTGGGCGGCGTCCTCGGTGTCTTGTCCGTGTACAACTTCGTCAAGGATCCCCTGCCAGACTCGGACATCAAGCAGGGCAAGCCCGTCGAGTTCCGTGACCCGAAGAAGGCTCGGCCAACCGCTCGCGCGCTGTTCCCGAGTCGCGTCGTGTGGAGAGAACACGAGAAGAAGCGAGAGACCGCTGGTGCGGGCTTCCACATCACACCAGCCGTCTCCGAGAGCTCTGGCTTCCTCATGATCGGGGGTAGCTTCTGATGAAACACTCGAACACCAGGATTCCACAGGGAAATGCCTCTGGGCTGCCCTCGTTCCGCGGGCCCTGCAGCGGCGCTCGGCGCCGCGCCGGCCGCTTGGTCCGGGGCCTGCTCTGCCTGAGTCTGCTGGGCGGCCTGGGCGTCGGTGCCTGCTCTTGGAGTCGCTACGACGACCTTCAGGACAACGCGCCCGTCCTGCTGCTGAAGAAACCCGACAAGCTCAAGGACGGCTTCGGGATCAGCCTCGCCTTCGCCTCAACTCCAGAGGAGGGCTCCCGTGTGCTCGTGACCGGCGCGCCGTACCGTTCACGGGGCGCGGCGTTCAGCGTCGTGGACAACCAGGACGCCAAGGTCGACGCGATCGATACCGGATTCTGCGATGCGCAGGATGGCAGCAACCTTTGCTACATGGCCAACAGCGTCGCAGGGATCGGCCTGGCCCGGGCTCCCGGAGGCACTTCGGGAACGATCCTGCCCTTGTGCTTCGTGCTTGGCGTGGGCGAGGCCGCGAACGGCTCCGGTCTGCTCGTGCGTTGCCAAGATCAGACGGAGTACGCGCTGGGTGTTCCGGATGGAGTGAAGAACGCGCTCGTGGATCCGGTGCTGCAGACCGGCGAAGGTCAGGCGCTGTATCTCGCCGCCGACAAGGACGATCAGGCGTCGGTCATCGCTGGCGCTCCGGCGCAGACACCGCCCCTCGCCTGGTTCTACCCACCAGACTCCATGACGCCCATCGAGCTGCTGCCCTCCGCCAACGATCCGAGCTACGGCAGCGCCGTGGCCTCGCTGCGCGTCGCCGATGGACGCGTGCTGGCGGTCGGAGCGCCCGAGGAGAACCACGTGTATCTCTTCCACTGGAAAACCGGAGCGACCGCCGCGAGCCTGGTTGGCTGCCTGGGCGGCCCCGAGCGCTTCGGTCGCGCTCTGGCCGCGGGGCGTGTGGACGCCGGAGACGCGACTGACGAGCTGATCGTCGCGGATGGGGTCAATGTCCACGTCTTCGACGGGAGCAAGCTCGCGGAGCTGCCGGCAGTGGCCACTCCCAGCTGCTCGCTGGCGAGTCTCCCCGCGGCGACGCTGTTGACGTCCTTTGGCTGCGGCTCGGACTCGAGCGTGACCGGCTGTGACTCGTCGGACTTCGGGGCGACCCTGGAGGTCGCGGATCTCGATGGCGATGGGGATGGGGAGGTCATCGTGGGCGCGCCGCGCATGAAGGTACGCGACGCGGACTCGGGGGGCGCGGTCCTCGTCTACGACGCTGAGGGTGATCGGCCGTTCTTGCTGAGCGACGTGCTGTTCCTCTCGTCGGCCGAGGAGGGCGATCGACTCGGATCGAGCCTGGCCATCGGGCGCACTGGCGGACAGGAGTTCGTGATCGCAGGCGCTCCGGGTAACGAGAAGACGGCGCTGATGTTCTGCTCGAGCTTCTCGAGTGGTCTGGCTCCGCGCTGCGACTAGGCGCGGTCTAACATCTCTGCGGAAATAAAATGCTCGAAGTACGCAAGCAGATCCTGGTGGTCGACGATGAGCCGAACTTGCGTCGGGTTCTGAGCGCACAGCTGGCGCGGGATGGCTACGAAGTGCTGGCGGCGGAGGACGGCGAGCAAGGCCTGGCGATGCTCGCCGATCACCACATCGACCTGGTGATCACCGACCTGAAGATGCCGAAGGTCGACGGCATGGAGCTGTTGCGCCGCGCGCTGCAGCTCGAGCCCGAGCTACCGATCGTGATGATCACCGCGCACGGCACTGTCGACAACGCGGTCGAGGCGCTGAAGACCGGCGCCTTCGACTACATCACCAAGCCCTTCGATCAGAGCGAGGTGCGCACGATCGTCGCCAAGGCGCTGCGCACTCGCGACCTGTCTCAGGCCCACGCGACCCGGGCTCCGCTCACGCCCCCAGGCGCGGACCCAGTGCCCCCGGTGGGTGGCGGTCGCTACGGCATCATCGGCCAGAGCGCTGCCATTCGCGAGCTCTGCGAGGTGCTCGACCGGGTCGCGGATGCTCCCACCACCGTGCTCATCACCGGCGAGAGCGGGACCGGCAAGGAGCTGGTCGCGCGCGCGCTGTTCGAGGCCTCTTCTCGCCGCGACAAGCCATTCATCAAGGTCAACTGCGCGGCCATCCCTCGAGACCTCGTCGAGAGCGAGCTGTTCGGCTACGAGCGGGGCGCGTTCACGGGCGCCGTCGCCTCGAAGCCGGGACGCTTCGAGCTGGCGGGGGGAGGGACGCTGTTCCTCGACGAGATCGGGACAATCCCCGTGGAAATGCAGGTCAAGCTGCTGCGCGCCCTGCAGGAGGGTGAGTTCGAGCGCGTCGGAGGCGTCAAGACCCTCAGCGTCGACGTACGCCTGATCGCGGCAACCAACGCAGATCTGAAGCGGCAGATCGCCGACGGCAGCTTCCGCGATGACCTGTTCTATCGCCTCAACGTCGTCCCCATCAACCTGCCTCCGCTGCGCGAACGCAGAGACGACATCCTGCTGCTCTGTCAGCACTTCATCGAGAAATCGAACCTGCGCCTGAAGAAGCAGGTGAAGGGCGTCGACTCGTCTGCGCAGCAGTTACTGCTGGACTACCCCTGGCCCGGGAACATTCGCGAGCTCGAGAACGTGATCGAGCGTGCGGTGCTGTTCTGCGACGGCGATCGAATCGGGCTCGGTGATTTGCCCGTGGAAATGCAGCACTCCGGACCGCGGGAGGAGTCTTCTGGCTCCGTCGATATCGAGCCAGGGTCGAGTGACGGCCTGAAGGAGCAGGTCAAGGCGGCCACGGCGCAGATCGAGCGCGCGCTGATCTCGAAGGCGCTCGAGCAAACTGGGGGCAACGTGACACACACGGCGCGCCTGCTGAAGATATCCCGCAAGGGCTTGCAGCTGAAGATGAAGGAGCTGGGGCTCCGTGAACGGGACGAGCGCGACGGCTAGCCAGGCGAAAGCGCGGCGAGCGGGCGACGTGAGACGTCGCGCGATCACGCTGTGCGTGCTCGTGGCGCCGGCGCTCGCGGTGCTGGGGTGCTCCGGCTGCTCCAAGGAGGAATCGAAGGCCGAGCCGGACGAGCCGCTGGTGGACGCGTCACTGGAGATCGGGCCCAAGGCCCCTTCGGAGCGCAAGGGTATGGTGTGGATCGAGCCGGGCGCTCTGGTCGCGGGCACGCCGCCGACGGCGTTCCCGCGGGTGGCCGACGCCGAGATGCCCGGAGAGCAGGTGATACTCCGCGGCTTCTACATCGACGTGTTCCCGTACCCGAACGAGCAGGGGGCGATCCCGCTGACCAACGTCTCCCAGGCGGACGCGCAGACTCACTGCGAAGAGCAGGGAAAGCGTCTGTGCACGGAGCTCGAGTGGGAGCGAGCCTGCAAGGGCCCGAAGAACCACGTCTACGAGTACGGCGACAGCTACAAGTCCGAGCGCTGCAACACCGGCGCGCCGCCACGCATGCTGCCGAGCGGCATGCTCTATGGCTGTCGCAGCGAGTTCGGAGTGCGCGACATGCACGGCGGCGTCTGGGAGTGGACCAGCAGTCGCTACGGTCGCGGCGTTTCCGTGGAGAAAGGCGAGCTGGGTAGCCTGCGTGGAGGCAACTCGACAGCCGGGGAGCTGGTGGGACGCTGTGCAAACGTCGCCCCATCCGCGGTCACCCGCCGCGCCGGGACCGTCGGCTTTCGCTGCTGCGCGGGCGAGACCAACGCGGCGGAAGTCGTGCTTCGGGTGAAGCGAGGGCCCCCGCTCTCGGCCCACGCGAAGCTCGAGAAGGACCTCTCTCGCAAGCTCGAGGCGCTGCTTCCGGAGGCGGCGAAGGAGGATCTCGGGACGCTGAAGGGCTTCAAGCTCCAGCGCATGTGGACTTGGCGCCCCATAGGCAACGAGGAGCTGTTGGTGGCTGGCGGCTGCGTCGGACTGGCGTCGGAGCCCAGGTGTGGCGTGATCGTTGCGCGCGTGGTGCTCGACGAGCCGAAGTTCTTGGGCTGGGCGGGGAGTGGTCACTGGGCGCCCAACGTTCAGACCGACGTCGACCCGCGAGACCTATGGCTCTTCGGCGGGGACAAGGCAGGGCAGTTCAAGCGCCTGATCGGCTACGTCTGGGGGCGCGTGAGCATCGGACTCATCGAGCGCAACCTGCCCAAGGACGACGACGACAAGAAGAAGAAGAAAGGGAAGAAGAAGCGCTAGCTCAGCGCGGCTCGCACAGCGCCTTCGCGGTTCGCAGCAGGCTCTCCTGCCGACGCTCCAGGCGCTTCAGCTCACGCACCGCACGCGCCCGAGCGCTGAGGTCGTTCTTGCTGCGTGACTGCCCGAGGTCGCCGCAGGCGTCGGAGGTCTCTTCGAAGAGCTTCACGAAGTCATCGCGGAGGTCGACGATTCGGGGATCGTCCACCTGCGCGGCGCCCGTGGATTGCGAGAGGGTCGTGTAGCGCCTGGCCAGCTCTGCGTAGTGCTCCGGAGCGCCGCTTCCGCGCGCAAGCTCCGGATGCTCGTCGAGCTGTTGCTTCACTGGCGCGAGCGCCTCGTTCACCTGACGGGCGAGCGCGTTGCATTGATTCGCGCGCTCACCCACCCCACAGCCACCGCTCACGAGCAATGCTCCGACGAGCGTGAGCCAGCGAACTCCGCTGCGGAGCGCCGCCGTGGCGTGATGGTGGCGAGGCATGCGCGGACGCTAGCCAACGGCGCCGGTCCGCGCAACGCGCACAATCTCTGCGCATTCGCTTTACACCCCACGGCTTGCTGGCAGAGTTCCTGCGTGCCTCGTGCTGTCACGCTGCGAACCTCTCGGCTCGGAACTCGCTTTGGTGTCGCTGCGTGGCTTGCTGGCGCAGCGCTGGGATTGGGCGCGATTGGTTGCGAGGAGCACCCCGAACCAGGGCCGTCCGCCGCCGGTTCCGTGATCGCGCTGCCCAGCGCGGCACCCTCCGCATCGGCGCACCGCGTGTACGCCACGTCCTGGTCCCTCGAGCTGCCCCGTCGGGCCGCTGGACCGCGCAGCCTGGTGATCAGCGGGAAGCGCGTGCTGCGTGTGGCGAAGGACGAGGTCGAGGAGTTTGGGATCGCGCCTTTGCAGCGCGTGGCGAGTCAGCCGCTGCCTGGTGCGCGCTACGGTCTGACGCTGAAGGACGGCGCCTTCGTCGGACTGGGGACGCGGGAGTTGCTGCTGTTGCCCAACCCGGACACCAAGCGAGAAGACGACGTCGAGCTGCGCACGCCGCGGGTGTCCGTGTTCCCCGGGTCGCAGCTGTTCGCGGATCGACGCGAAGAACGGGACATCTGGGTGCATCACCCCTTCGATGCGTCGCTGTATCGCTACGAGGTCGCGCCCTCGACGAGCGTGCTCCTACCGATGAAGGAGGTGGTCGAGCTGAAGGACTTCGACCACGGCGCCTTCGCAGGGCTGGCGAACGGGTCGTTCGTCTACTCGGTGGGCAAGCAGCTCTACCAGATATATCCCGGAGGAAAGGCCAAGCAGCTCGGCGAGCTGTCGGATCTGAGCGCGAAGGTCTGGCGCATCTTGCCCACTCGACGCATCGACCAGGTGTGGGTGATGGACGAAACCGGCAAGGCCGTCAGGGTCAACCTGGCAGACCGTTTGCGGGTCAGCAGCGCCCTCTCGAGCCCAGAGCACAAGCCTTCAGACGGCGCCGAGGTGGCGAAGCCTCTGAAGCCCTTCGACACCATCTCGAGCGGCCGCTATATCGCGCGGCTGCTGGTCGGCAGCGGCAAGAGCGAGCGGCGCTGGAAGCTCGTCGTCGACGATCTATCGGGCAAGCGGGTGCTCGAAGTGGACCTCCCCCCCGATCCGCTCGATGACGGGAAGGCCTACGACGACTGGATCCAGCGAGTCACCAGGAACTTCGAGCTCGCGATCAGCGACGCACCTGCGCTGGTCGCGGTGGGCGGACCCAACCGCATCACCCTGTGGGATCTGAAGACGCAGGAGTCTCAGAAGCTCACGGATGCTCCGCTCGCCGCCCCTTCGAACAGCGCTCGCTGAGCGATCAACCTGGGCGCGACGTGGTCGATGAAGGCGCGGATGCGCGCGCTGGTTCGCAGATCCCCATGGATCAGGAGCCAGAGCTCCGAGTCGCTGTGGAGCTCGGAGTCGCTGCTTGGCGTGGGAGCGTGGGGGACGAGTCGCGCGTCGGAGTCGGCGTAGTACCGGGGCAGCGGACCGAAGCCGTGACCCGCCAGGATGGCTTCGCGCATTGCTGGGATCGAGCTGAGGCTGAGCCGTGCGCTGCCGAGCTTCAGCTTCTCGTAGCTCTTCACCGCGGAGAGGTGAGACAGCTCGTCCGAGTACTCGAGGGGAGCGAGCTGGGTCAGCCTCGCGCGGCTCGTTCTTGCCTTGCGGAACAGACCCCAGCGCACCTTGGCAACGCGACGGCCGACGACCTTGTCCGGTGGTCCATCGCTCGGGCGCAGCGCGATGTCTGCCTCCCGGCGCTCGAGATCGCGGGCCATCGGGCTCACGTCGAGCTCGACGCGCAGCGCCGGGCACTCTCGCTGCAAGCTCTCGACGCACGGCAGGAGCACCGGGAGCAGCGAGTACACCGTGGTCACGCGAATGGTTCCGGTCGGATTCTGGTCGCGCCCCACCAGTGATCGCGAAGCGGCGAACAGCTCTTCTTCGATGCGCCGGGCGTGGTCGAGCAGCGTCTCGCCTGCCTGAGTCAGCGCGTAGCCTTGAGGGGTACGGTCGAAGAGCTGGACGCCGCTCTCGCGCTCCATCGCCAGGAGGCGGCGGTAGGCGGTGGTGTGGTGCAGTCCGAGCTGGCGCGCGGCCCCTGACAGCGTCCCTGCGCGAGCCAGGGCGAGGAAGACGCGCAAGTCGTCCCAGTTCTGCTCGACCAGGGGGGTGAGGGGAGGGCTCTTCATGGCGTGGTCTTCCGTTGCTGGGGGTTGTGCTCTCATGCACAACTACTTTGCAAATATGCGCGGTTGTCGTGCGTCTGTGCAAGGCACATCCTGTGCTCATCCAAAGGAGCAAACACATGACGCACCTCAGACGCAGCGCCGAGCGAGGGCGAGCCGACTTCGGCTGGCTGGACAGCCATCACAGCTTTTCCTTCGGGCAATACCACGACCCCCGCTTCCGGGGCTTCTCTGACCTGCTCGTGATCAATGACGACCGTGTCACGGGCGGCGCTGGCTTTCCCAGGCATCCTCACCGCGACATGGAGATCGTGAGCTACGTGGTCGCCGGCGAGCTGAGCCACAAGGACACGTTGGGCAACGGCTCGACGATTCGCCCTGGAGACGTCCAGCTGATGGGCGCGGGACGTGGCATCGCGCACAGCGAGTTCAACTCCGGAGACTCCCAGCTCCGCTTCTTGCAGATCTGGATCCAGCCGAAGCACTCTGGGAGCGAGCCGCGCTACGAGGAGCGTCACTTCGACTTCGATCCGGAGCGCCCCGTACAGCTCGTGGTTTCGCCCGACGGCGCCGACGGGTCGCTGCGCATCGATCAAGACGCGCGCATCCATCGTGCCCGGTTCGCCGAGGCGACAACCCACACTCACAGCGTCCCCGATGGACGCTATGCCTGGCTGCAGGTGGTCAAAGGCAACCTGGAGCTGAGCGCTGGAGAGACGCTCGCGCTGAGTGAGGGCGATGGCGTCGCATTCGACCAGCCCGGCGAAGTGAGACTACAACCCGAAGCGGGGGCCGAGTACCTCTGGTTCGACCTGCGAGGAAAGGGACCCAACCCATGGCAACGCTGAAACTCGTCGGGCTGAGCGGCAGCCTGCGCAAGGCCTCCTACAACACGGCGCTGCTGCGCACCGTGCAGCAGCGATTGACGTCTGGGGACGTCGACGCCGAGCTCGAGATCCTGGATTACCGCGAGGTACCGTTCTACGACGACGACCTCGAACGCCCAGCTAGCGTGCAGCGCGTCGATGACGCCCTGCGCGCCGCGGACGCCGTGATCCTCGCGACGCCGGAGTACAACTACGGCATTCCGGGAGTGCTGAAGAACGTCATCGACTGGGCCTCGCGCCCTGCCTACGAGTCGGCCTTCTACCAGAAACCCGTAGGCATCGTTGGCGCATCGGGCGGTGCGATTGGTACGGCCCGCGCCCAGGGGCAGCTCAAGCAAGTGCTCCTCGGCATGGCGAGTCAGGTCTTCCCCTACCCGGAGTACAACCTGGGCGGTGCGGCTCAACGCTTCAAAGACGGCCAGCTGACGGACCAGGCGAGCCTGGAGTTTCTGGACAAGTACCTGAAGGCGTTCGACCAGTGGGTTCGGCGCGTCGCGGAACGCTAGTTTCGATTACCACGAAGAAATTAGCGCACACGCACCCAGGTGCCCTCGCCTCGATCGCCACCGGAGCGCACGCTCTGCCAGCCGTCGGGGAGGTGGGGCTCGGTGAAGCCGAAGAGCCAGCGCGCGTCGCGCACCGAGAGGTTCACGCAGCCGCCGCTCTTCGGCTCGCCGAAGCGGTCGTGCCAGTAGGCGGCGTGCAGCGCGAACGGCATGTGGAAGAACTGCGTGAACGGCACATCCGTGAGGTAGTAGCGCTTCTTCTCCGGATCAGGGCTCATCGTCGTCGCCAGGTGCTTCCACTCGATGCGAAAGGTGCCGCTCGGGGTGGTGTTCTTCTTCACGGGCCCTGTGCGACTTCGGTATCCATTCAGCCCTGGAGAGATCAACGTGGCGAACACGGGCCTGGTGCCCTCGTAGGCGACGAGCGTGCCTTGATAGATCGAGACGTCGAGCCACTTCTCGTTCTTCTCCAAGGGGATGCCGCGGGGCTCCCAGGCGCGGATCACCGCGGTGTCCTTCTGCAGCACCCACATCCCGGCTTCCCTCGTCTCGAGGAAGCGCTTGCCATGCTGGTAGCGCACGCGTCCGGTCAGCTCGACGTGACTGAGGCGCTTCCAGGTTTGCTCGGTCTTGACCAGCCTGCCGTCGCTTCCCGGAGGATCCACCCTCCAGGGGCTCGAGGCGTCTTCCGCTGCCTCGTCGTCTGTCTGCTCGTCGGCTGCTTCGTCGCTCTCCTTCGCGACGACGGGGATCAGCTCGGGTTGCTCTTCCGCTCTCGCCTGGGCGGAGTCGAGGCGCCACTTGGCGCGATCGTCGAAGCGCATGTACGCCAGCGGCAGCTCGGCGTCCTTGCCGATGAACACCCCATGGAATTTCGCGGGTTCGAGCTCGAGGATGCGGTCCTTGGGCACCACGGTGAGCTCGGGGGTGACGAGCCAGCTGCGCCCGTCGGCCTGAAACTCGTCGATCCAGGAGATGCTCGAGCGCGGCGGAACGAAGCTCATCCGGGGCGGAGCGTTGCCTGGCCAGATCGCAGTCGCCCAGGGGGAGTCCTGATGCTCCTCCAGATACGGTGGCAGCGGCGCCTTGACCAGGCTGGGGTCGGCGCCTCGCAGGCGCGCCAGGGCGCGGGGCGGCGCTTTCTCACCCCCCGATCGAGCTTCGCGAACGGCGTTGACGCGGGCGAGGTGTTTCTCGAGTTGGTACTCGCTGCGCTTCTGTTCCTTTTCCGTGGGGTAGCGTCTGTAGACGGGAGCTTCCAGGGACTCTCCCCAGCGGACGGGGGCGTCCTTGGTGAAGTCGGCTTGGTGTCCTGCCTTGGCGACGAGTAGCGGGTGTTTCTCGTCGAGGGTCGTCGTGCGATCGAGGCACACGTAGCCTTCGGGCTCGACCGGGAACCACCCAGCCTTGGAAGGTGTGCCCTTCCCGGGGTTCTCACAGCCGGCGCCCTTTACCGCGCGCTGGCTCCTGAGCGTGACTCCCTGACCGATGCGCAGCGCGCCGATCTCGGGGCTCGCGTCGCTTGGCCGCTCTCGGATGTAGACCCGGAGGTCGAGGGCGTAGATGCGAGGCTTCTCGTCTTGCTTGGCTCGGGGCGTGGCTCGCGCTGGTGCGCGCTTGGTCCCGTCGGCCCGAGTCTTCGCTCCGGGTGTGGCAACCTTGGATCTGGGCGCCGCCGCCTGCGGTTGCGGGTTCGGGGGTGAGGGAGCGTCGTCGTCCGCTGCGTGGCAGCTCCAGACGGCGAGGGGCCACAGACTGAGCCAGATCCACGAGTTGGCTTTCGGCCACATGGCCTCTGATTTCGTCCGGCGCGAGGCGTTTGGCCAAGAATGCGGGCGAAGACGCGGGCCGGGAATGCGGCCTCGAAGTTGGCCCAGGCGGGGCAGATCACGTCATTTATCGCAGCTCACCCAGGTCTGTTCGTTCGCAGCGCCGGCAGGCGCGAGTGGCTCGGGTCCTTCTCGGCTCGAACCAGCGACACCCCAAGGAAACGCATGCTGGCCCGCTCCGCCGACACCGAGCTCTTCGACTTACGTAAACTGGCCGAGTCTCAAGCCAACACCCGCCGGGAGCGGGTGACCAGCGCCCACCTTCTGGCCGCGATCGCGCTGCGCGAGGGGCCGGCGGCAGTGCTGCTCCATGAACGGGGGCTGAGCGGTGAGCGGCTGCTGCGCGCCGCGCGGTCGAGTACGGACGAGATCGAACATCCGCTGCGACGAGCACTGCAGAACGCCCGGGACGTCGCGAGTCGCATGGGGGCGCGAGAGCCGGGCGCCACGCACCTCCTGGTGGCGCTCCTGAACGAGCGCAAGGGCGCCGCCCACAAGGCGCTCGAGCAGTGCGGGATCGATGTGTCGCGGCTGCGCATCGCAGCCATGAACGTCGGTCTCGGGCTGGTTGGGCGTCGACGCATCGTCACCCGCAAGTCGGAGCTCGAGGTGAAGGCCGCGGGCGCCCGTGCGCCGCGAGGCGTCGCGATCCCGCTGTTCCCGCCGGCGCCTAAGCCCAGGCCCCAGGCACTGCCACTCGCGCCGCGTCCCACGCCGACACCTCCGGCGCCACCGCCCGCCGATGCGCTGCCCGCGGAGGCCGAGCCGCCGCCGTCGGAAGCGCCGAAGCTCGAGCAGCAGTCGCCGCAACAAGCGTTGCCGCGAGGCAATAAGAAGCGGGCCAAGGGCAACACTCGAGTGCGCAAGGCGGGCGGCGACGCGAGTCGCTTCGCCCTCGATCCGAAGCGTCAGGCCGCGCTCAGCTCGCTCGGCAAGAACCTGACGCTGGCGGCAGCCAAGGGTGAGCTGGATCCCGTGGTGGGTCGTGAAGCCGAGGTCGAGCAGTTGCTCGACATCCTGGCCAAGCGCCAGGGCAACAACCCTTGCCTGGTAGGAGCGTCGGGCGTCGGCAAGACCAGCGTCGTGCGCGCCCTCGCGCTGCACATCGCCGAGCAGTACGCCAGCCTCGACTCCGAGGACTCGGAAGCAGAGCTCGACTCGCGAATCATCGTGGAGATCCCCGTTGGCGAGCTGATCGCCGGCACGGGCGTGCGCGGCGCGCTGGCGCAGCGCCTGGCGCAGCTCCGCAAGGAAGTGCTCGACGCCAAGGGGCGCGTGGTCGTGTTCTTCGACGAGGTGCACCAGCTGTTCGTGGGGGAAGCTGCCGAGGAGATGAGCGGCGAGCTGAAGCTCGCGCTGGCGCGCGGCGAGCTGCCCTGCATCGGCGCGACCACTCAGGAGGAATATCGACGCTCCATCGGTGCCGATCCAGCGCTGGCGCGGCGCTTCAGCCTGGTGGAGGTCGAGGAGCCGAGTCGCGAAGACGCTTACCTGGTGCTCGAGTCCCAGGCGCGCGGGCTCGAGAGCCACCACAAGGTCCAGTACGACGAGGAGGCGCTGGCGCTCAGTGTGGCCTGGAGCGTGCGCTACATGCCGGCGCAGATGCTGCCAGACAAGGCGGTTTCGATCATCGATCTGGCGGGGGCGAGGGTGCGCCGTCGCGGCGGCGTGCAAGTCGACTCCGAGGCCATCGCCGAAGTGGTCAGCGAGCTCGCGGACGTCCCGCTGGAGCGGTTGCTCGAGACGGATCGCGAGCGCATGCTCAAGCTCGAAGACCTGCTGGCGGAGCGCGTCGTGGGGCACCAGAGCCAGATCCGGCGCATGGCTCGCATCGTTCGGCGCAACTCAGCGGGCCTCAGCGGGAAGCGCCCCATCGGCACGTTCTTGCTGCTTGGACCAACGGGCGTCGGCAAGACGGAGACCGCCAAGGCCATCGCCGAGGTGCTTTTCTACTCGGAAAAGGCCATGACGCGCCTCGACATGTCGGAGTACAGCGAGGCGCACGCCGTCGCGCGTCTGGTCGGCTCCCCTCCGGGCTACATCGGGCACGACGCGGGGGGCCAGCTGACCGAGGCGGTGCGGCGCCGGCCTTACCAGGTCGTGCTGCTGGACGAGATCGAGAAGGCGCACCCCGAGGTGCTCGAGACGTTCCTCCAGGTGTTCGATGAAGGACGCTTGACTGACAGCAAGGGTCGCACCGTCGACTTCACCAACACGCTGATCCTGGTCACGTCGAACCTGGGCGCCGCGGCGGTCGCAGCGGGACCCAAGCGCCGCGTCGGATTCGGTACCTCGCGGAACGACTCGGAGGTGGCGGATGCCAAGGAACAGGCGGTGATCAGCGCGGCGCGCGCGGCGCTGGCACCGGAGCTCTTCAATCGCTTCGACGAGGTACTGGCGTTCCGCGCCCTCGAGCGGGACGACGTGCGTGAGATCGCTCGCCGCCTGCTGATGCAGCTCGGCACGCACCTGCTCACCGAGCGGGGGCTGAAGCTCGAGATGGAGGAAGAAGCGCTGGACGTCTTGCTGGACGCCGGCGGCTTCGATCCCAGCCTTGGTGCACGGCCGATGCGCCGCTCCATCGCGCGCCTGATCGAGGCGCCGCTGGCGGAGCTGTTGCTGGAAGGCGCGCTCGGCGAGGGGGACACCGTGATGCTGCTCGCTGATCCCGAGAGCGAGACCGCAGGGATACGTTTCGAGGTCATGCAGCGCGAGAGCGCCTGAAGCTAGGGAAAAGGCGTCTCTTCTTTCGGGAGCACGCACGCGGTGAGCTCACCGGCGACGGGGTTCGCTCCGCAGGTGCCCAGCTCGGCGACCTGGAACGTCGTCCGCTCGCCCCCGATGACGTCGAGATCATCTTCGGCTGAGGACACGCAGAACACTCGGGTCTGAGCGCCGATCTTCGCCCGGAGAAAATTGAAGCCAGCACCCTGGACGAAATGCAGGCCGTCGCCGATGTCCACGCCGGCCAGGGACACCTTCGCATGCTGATAGCTCTGGTCGATGGGCTCGCCGTTGACCGTGCCCCAGAGCTTGACGTCCCCCTCGGCGGCGCACCCATCGCCGGAGTAGTACTGGTTGCGCGCGTAGCAATACTCGAGGGTGTCTGTGGCTTGCAGGCCCTCGCACGAGCCCAGACTGCTGAACTCCGACAGCTGGAGAATGGCCCGCGGCACCTCGAGGTCCGTTGCGGGCCAGTTCGCGGTGGCACAGTAGTGCTGACCTTGAACGAGGACGTGGGCGTCTCCGGGCTCCTTGATCGATTCGCCCCAGGCCCACACAGAGCCGTTGTCCAGGTTAGACGCGACCGAGTAGGGCCACTGCTCTCCCAGGATGTACGACGATCCAGACACCGCGCTGAACGTGGTGCCCTCCAGCTCGCCCTCCGCGAGGCCCAAGGTGGCCTCGCAGTCGAGGGGGGGCTCCTGAGTGGAGCCGCCGCTCCCGCCGTCGCCGCCAGTGCCTGCGCCGCCCGAGGAACCACTGGAGCAGGCCGCAACGGAGAGAGCGACGAGTACCACGCTTGCCATTCGCTTCATCACACCCTGATACGCATCACGTCCGTTCCGGCTCCCCAGCCGGTTGCTCGATGGCCCACACTCCAGTTGGTCAGAACCGGACGCAGACCTCGAGCTCGTCGACCGGTGCTTCGCCCCGGGCACTGGGTCGCAGCATACCGACCCGGCGCTCGATTGGGCGGTTCAGGGCGCGACCGCGCGGCTCTGCTTCTCGCGGCTCGAATGAGCCACGAAACGCCAAGAGGCGACGCTTTCGCGTCGCCTCTCGAGGCTAGTCGGTCGCCTGACTCAGGCGGAGCGCTTGCTCCGCTGGCGGCGCCGGCGGCCGAGGAGCGCGAGGCCAGCCAGGGCCAGCAGTCCTGCGCTGGAACCGACATTATTTCCCTGGGGAACCCGGCAGCCGCAGCCGCTGTCCTCGGTGGTGTTGCCGCCGCTGGGGGTGAAGCCGCCGCCACCGCCGCCGCTCCCCCCGACGTTGCCCGGATCCTCGGGCAGCGCCTCGCCCTGACCGTAGCCGATCACCTCGAAGCTCTGCTCCGGGCTGTCGGGGTCGTTGCTCTTGACGGTGATGGTCGCCTTCTGCTGCCCCGGACGCGTCGGGCGGAAGGAGACGCTCAGGTCGTAGGTCTGCTCGGGACCAACCTGAGTCGAGGTGATGCCGCCAGTCGTGAACTGGGGATCCGAACTCGAGAACTCGAGCGTCGCGCCGAGTTCTCCGGTGTTGTCCAGCACGACCTTCTTGTCCACCTTGTTCCCGGTGTCCACCGCACCGAAGTCGACGAAGCTCGAGGGCACGAAGACGTTGGGGAGCGGGATGTGAACCAGTTGAGTTGGGAACGTGACCACTTGTTCTTCAGCCACGTAGGGAAACTTGAGTCCGACGCTGATAGGGAAATTGAGCGTGATGCCGAAGCCTGCGATCGACTTGATATTGATCACGGGCAACATCTCCAGGTCACCTGCGTAGTTGAGTGTTCCCTGGGGAATCACGGCGAACTCCAGATAGTTCGCGTCGGTCATCGGAATCTGCGTCGTGCCCGTGGGTGACGTGATGGGTGCCGTGGCACCTACGATTTGCACGCTGGTTGTCTGGTATTCGAAGTCGGTGTCGGTGCGTGCGTTGAAGCTGAAGTCGCCTTCGATCACGTCATTGAATCCGCCGCTGCCAACGAGGCTCCCCAACTGTTCGAAGGTGACCGCGAAAAGCTTGCTGTTTGCGAGATCGCTACCCGCGACGTTGAGGGTCACAGGGTCGAACCCCCAAGGAGCGAAGGTCGTGCTCTTGGTCGCCACGTAGTTGAACTGTGCGCCGGGCAGAAGGTTCACCAGGTCGGTCGCGTCCAAGTTGATCTCGGTCTTTCCCAACACGCCAATGAGCGAATCGAGATCTAGGTAGAGGCCAAACTCAGGCGTCATCGTATGCGTGACCTTGAACGAGGCCGACGGTGTCGTGACTGGTTTCAGGCTGATCTGGAACGCATCGGTCGTAGGCCAAGTTGCTTGAACGGTCGCGTCCTTGGGCATGTCGACGACGTAGAGGGGAGTGCTCCCCTCTCCCCCACCAACCGGGTCGAACGCTATCTGCGCGCGGACCTGAAACCACTCATCGTTGCAGTGGCCACCGGACGGGCACTCGGGCACCCATCCGGTGTCGATGCTGGTCTGAAGGCGCTCGTTGCCCTCCACACGCGGCTTGATCGTGTCTACCGAGCAGGTGAGCGTGCTCGGGTCACACGCCTGGGCGGCGGCGTCGGGACTGTAGACGAGGGACGCCAGGAAGGCTGCGGCGCCGAGGGAGCTGAGGGTCAGGGCGGAACGACGAAGGTGCAACATGCTAGGCCTTTCTATACGGAAACGGACAGGTCGGAGCGGCTGTGAGGGAGCGTCAGGCTTTTGCCCTGGGGAAGCGCCGCCGGCGACCGATCAAGAAAGCGAAGCCGAGGCCGACGAGCAGCCCGGCAGAGTGTGAAGAGCCGAAGGGCGTTTCCCCTCCCATGAGCGTGGAGCTTCCAACCGTGCGGCAGCCACAGCCCGAAGCGTCCTGAGTCGAGGGGCCGGCGCTACCGCCGCCGTTCTGGCCACCGCTGCCGGGATCCTCGGGGTACTCCGGCAGGTCCTGGCCAACGCCGGTGCCCTTGAGGGTGTAGGTGATGAAGCGGTTGTCGGGGTCGTTGGTGACGAAGGTCACGTCCGTCGAGAAGCTCCCCGAGGCCTTCGGGTTGAAGCGCAAGTTGAACTCGCCGCTCTGCATCGACTCGATGTACTCGTTGGTGGTCAGCAGGCTGAAATGCTCGGCGTTGGTCGCGCCCAGGAAGCCAACCACTCGCGCCTTCGCCTCGCCCACGTTGTCGAGGGTCAGGGTCTCGGCGCCGCGGTCACCGACGGTGACCGAGCCAAAGTCGATCACGGTGTTCGCTGGCGTGGGGATGTCGGGCAGGGGGACGTGCACGCGCACCGGGTCGAAGACGAACTTCTGCGCTCCCAAGGGGAAATCGACGGGGTAGTCGATGATCGGGATGTCGAAGTCGAAGCCCAGCACCTCGATGAAGAACGTCGGCACCAGGTGGATCGCGCCGGTGTAGGTGACGTTGCCTTCGGGCCAGACGTCGAACTCCGCGAACGCACCGCCGAGGAAGTCGCTCGTGGACGAGTCGCCCTTCTCCTCGATGTCCTTGTTCGACGGTTCGATGACGATGCGCTCGGTGGTGTAGACCGCGGCGAGCTCACCGTAGACGTCGAGGGCCACACCGCCCTTGCTGATCTGGCTGGGGATCCCCGCCAGGCCGAGCAAGTTCACCTCGAAGAGCCGGAACTCGTCGGTGAAGGCTTGCGCTGGCGGGCTGCCATCGAACGCCCAGGAGTCGAAGGTCTTGTCCCGCTTCAGGTGGAAGTCGACCTGGGGAACGAAGGGGATGTCGCCGGTCCACTTGATCGGGATCCCCAGCACCTTGATGTCGATCTTGGCCTCCGCGCCGACCTCGAGCCCGTAGTCGAAGGAGAGCTGCCCGCCGTTGCGCATTCCTGGCGTGAGGTTGCGCAGGGCAGGCGGCCACTCGGTCTGGAGCTTGCCGTCGAGGATCACCTGCGTTTCCGCGGGGACCTTGACGAAGAAGCGCACTTGCAGGTCGGAGCCGTTGGGGATCCAGCCGGTGTCCCAGTCGAACGCGAACGGCAGATCGATCGTCTTGTCGTAGTGCAGCGGAGCCGTCGTGCAGTCGAGCTCGACGTCCTCGCAGTACATCGCGAGCACTTCACCTGGATCGAGCTGCGGCCCACCGTCGGGACCGCCATCGGGCACACCGCCGTCTTGAGCAAACGCTTGACTAGACAGCAAGAGCAGGCCGCTCGCGGCCAGCGTGCAAGCAAGGTGCTTCATCTCTGGAGTTTCTCTCGGGAAGGGCGTTGGCCCCAGCGGCCAGCGGAGGGCGACATGGGGCGAGGAACCAAGCAGATCGGAGTCCCGCGACGGAACTCGGACCCTGCGAAGATTACCACAGCGCTGTCCTTTTCGGATGAGCCCTTCGAGCTGTTTCTCGCACGAGGATTCCGTTCAGGGCGGTCGTTTTCCCATGTGGTTTGCTCTCCCCCCCGAACCCGGAGTCAGGGTCCTCGGCTTTGCCTGGCATCAGAGGATACCGCGAGCATCCCGATCGCTCGCGGCCTGTGTTCGCTCGCAGCCCGCAGGTCTTCTCGAGCTGCCGACACCGGCGTCACGCAGGTGTTGCCTGGATGGCGCGGCGGTAGCGCTCGCGTCGGACATCGTCCCGCAACACGTCATAGGCCTCGTCCAGCACCTCGACGATCAGCTGCACGTCGTCGGCTAGATCCGCGATGCGGGCGGTGAGCAGGTGATTCGGCTCGAACTCCCGGCGCAGCTCGAGGTAGGCGCGGCGGATGTCGTACGCGGTCGCGTCGCGGGTCAGGCCGAGCAACGTGAAATAGTCCGCTTCGTCCACCAGGCGCCGCCGCGCCACGACGCGCTCGCGCATCGCTTCGTCGTCGAGCCGATCCACCTCGGGGCTCGACGGCTGCTCCGAGTGGCGGGCTGGGGCCAGGCTCTCGAGCACCCCCAGCTGCAGCAACGCATACAGCACTGGCGCGAAATGATCGCTCGCGGCGCTGTCGAGCACCTCCCGCACGCTGTTGCTCTGCGCGCGGTTGACCAGCTGCACCTCGGACTCGTCGAGGGCGCACTCGCTGAGCAGCTCGGGGTGAGCGCCAGGCGCCAGCCGTGCCTTGTTGCCGCCGAGCCGGCGTACCGCCTCGTAGGGTGAGACAGCTCGGCGCACGACCTCGACCAGCACCTCCGCGCCCGTCGCTCCACCGAACACCGCGGGCTCGGCTTCCAGGCGACCGGGGACGTCGTCCTCCACCTCGGCAGAGCCCTGGGTCATGGAGGCCGTGTGGGTGAGGACCCACTCCGCGTGGGACCGCAGCACTGGCCACAGGTCGTCCTGCCGCAGGTGTCCGTGGGCGATCAGCGCCGCGCCGGCGTGTCTGCCGAAAGGCGGCAAGCGGCGGCCCAGCTGCGAGGCGACGTCTTGAGAGATGCTCCCGCGCTTGACCAGGAACGCCAGCAACGTTTCCGCATGGATGCTGGAGGCGGCGGTGACGAAGTCGCCGTCACGCAGCACGACGCGGCGGATCCCGGCGTCACTCTCGAAGGCCAATGCACCGCTGAAGCGGGCTCTCACGGCGTGGGAGAGCACCCGGATCGCGTCGCCCTCCCGCAGCACCTCCGGCACCTCGAGGGAGCTCGGCTCCGCTCGGATGGATGGTGGCCGGGGCTCACGGTCTCGCTCCAAGGGGCGCGCCATGCGCGTCGTCGCGGGGGGCCGCTCGCCTAGCTGAACCGACATCACCGGCAGCGGCGGCGGTGTTGGCAGACGTGACTCCGGGTCCACGTCGCCGGGCGCTGGAGGTGGGACGGTCGGCGCCTGATCGGCGCTGATGGGCGACCAGCGCGGCTCAGCGGTGGTCGCCGGGCCGCGTTCTCCCTCGGAGATCGCCGGGGCCTCTTGCTGACCCTCCCACGGCACGCGTGGCGGGGCGAGCTCGGGAGCTCCCCGGCCGCTCTCCAGGGCCCGCTCCAGGTCCCGGTGATCGGGGGGCCCGCCGAGCCCCGTCTGCTCCGGCGGCGAAGAGTCCTTGGGGCGCGGGGGCGGTGGTGTCGTGGCGCGGCGCAGGGCGTCGTCGACGTAGGGGTTGTTCCGTGGGGATGCAGGAGGTGGTGGCACGAAGCCGGTCGTGGTCACGCCACGGGCGTTGGTCAGGTCCTGACCGACGCCGGTGGTGGAGGCCGGCCCTTGCAGACCCGTCATGCCGGTGCGCGCTGCGTCGCCGAAGAGCCCCGGTCGATCGCTGCTGCGAGCGCCGGGTAGCGCTCCCGTCGCGGCGTCGTTGGAGTCCTGTGGCTCCTCCGCTGGTTGCCCGGCGGAAAGGCGATTCGTGCTCGGCTCCTTCGCGCTGGTGCCTTCGCGGCCGCCTTCGGAGCCGGTGCGCGTGCCCTGAGACACACGAGAACCCGCGGAGGACTCGTCGTCGAGCTCTCCCTCCTCGTCCAGCGGGTCGTCGAGCGCTGCCAGGACGTCCGGAGGCAGGACCGCGTCGACCTCTTCTTCCGGGGAGAGACGCGGTGGTGGTGAACTCGTGCTGGTTGCGGCGCCGTTGTGGGTCTGGGAGACGCGCTGCTCCGCGCGAGCCAGCAGGCTCTCCAAGTCCGGGCTCATCCCGGCGTGGGCGATCGCTGGCTCCGAGGTGTCGAGTGAGTCGGCGTCCAAGCTCACGCCCAGCGGCACCGGCGGCGGGAGGCTCGGCATCGCGGAGTCCGGGTGCTGACTCGACGCGGGGGGACGCGAGCTGGGCACGACGAAGCTCGGCTCCACCATCGCCACGTTGCCCTGGTTGAGACCTCTCCGATCTCGGTCCGAGAGCGGAGGATTGCTTCCGCGAGGAGGAAACGAACGGCGATCGAGCAACACATCCGGCGTGCTGGGCGGCGGCACGCTGGGGGTGATCAACGGACGGTGGGAGTGAGGTGGGCTCAGCGGCGGTACGCTGATCGGAGGCGAGGACGATGGTGCCTCGCTCCGGCTGCCCGGAGGGTGACTCGAGATGATCTGAGCAGGCGGTGGACCGATCAGCGCTTCCACCTTGCGCAGCAGCGCGTAGGTGTCGACGGGACGGATGAAGATGCCGCTCGACTCGTGGATCACGGCGTCTGCCATCTCACTCAGGGTCCGTCCCGACTCACCGAGGAAGATCAGGTCCACCCCGCTGCCGCCAGGCACATCCCGCAGGCGGTGGGTGGTCTCGAGCGCCGCGTCCGCGTCCACGTCACACAGGATCAGCGCTGGCCGCTGCACGGCGACGCGATTGACCAGCATCGAGAGCGGCACGTCCACGACGAGGTAGCCGCGTTCGCGGAGCGACTTGGTCAGCCGCTCTGCCTCCGCCGACGCGTCGCTCACGAAGATCAGCGATGGCCCGGCAGAGGCACGCGGATCCGATGACGGGACTGGCTCGGATGGCGCGCCGCCGTTTCCCGAATCTTCCCGCACCACGGCCGCATACTACCCACGGGCCGGCGCTGGTTGCCACTCAATCGCCATCGCAGCGCACAGGTGGACGCTCGGGAGCAGCAGCGTTGGTCCTCACCCCCCGATCCCGATCCGAGAGCAGCAACGCGCTGGGGGGACCCGCACTATTCGTCGTCGTTGCCCATCAGCCGGTCAGCGACCCAAGCGCCGAACTTGGGGAACCAAGGCGCGGCCACCACCACGACGAGCACGAACACGACCACGAACAGCTCCCCGTGGGTCAGGCCGAGCAACGACATGGCGAACCGATATCACAGCGCTGAGCGCTTCACCCGAGCCAGTTTGACTTGAGCTTCGGCGCTCGAGCGCGCATGAGAGGCGGATGCTGGTGGTGATCGGACTCGGTGCGAACCTCGGAGATCGGCTCGCAACCTTGCGTAGCGCCCGTGAGGAGCTGAGCCTGAGGGGCTCGCTCGTGGCTTGCTCCAAGGTCTACGAGACGGCGCCGATTGGGCCTCGCCAGCCAGATTTCCTCAACGCGGCGGTGCTCCTCCAGACCTCGCTCTCGGCCGTCGAGCTACTGGAAGAGGTGCTGGGGATCGAGCGCGTCCACGGTCGGGAACGTCGGGAGCGCTGGGGGCCACGCACCCTGGACCTCGATCTGCTCTGGAGCGACGGTCCTGCGGTGACCTCGCCCAACCTCACGCTACCGCACCCACGAGTCGTGGAACGGGCGTTCGCTCTGGCGCCGCTGCTCGACGTGTTTCCCGTCCACCCCGCGCGGGCGCGTTTCGAGGCGCATTTCCAGCGTTCGGATCGGGCGGGGGTGAGGAGCGTTGCAGTGACGACCGAATGGCGGCCGGTTGGCCCCGAAGGGCTCTCGGAAAGCGCCGTCGAGACCCCGAAAGGCAGCTCGGTGGCGAATTGACGCAGTGATTACGCGAGGCGTCGCACCACCTAGACTCCCCAGGCCTGAGGTGGTAGGAGCCGCGCGCCTACAAGGGCCCGGAGCCACGTCAGGAATCGACGTGTCGAGCCGGATTCGTTGTCTGTTCGCTCCTCCGCGGGCGCGAATTGTTTGCTAGGTCTCGCCCCTCGAAGGGCCCCCTTCTCCAGGCGACTGCCCGTAACGGCGCCGGTCACCATCACCCGAGCCCCACCTCTCGCCCGAGCCTCCACTCTCGCCGAGCCCCCACTCTCGACGCAAGTCCCCCGCCTATCCCGAAAGTCGAAGGTTTTCACTAGGATGCCCTCCCTCGGAATCACCGCCACCGCCCTGCCAGGGCTCAGCGACCTGAGCTCGCTGTTGCCTGGTCCGCGCCTGCTGGCGAGTATCGAAGTCGATCTCCTCATCACCTTCATCCCGCAGATGGTGATCTTCGCCTCGCTGGCGGTGCTGCTCAAGGGCCTGCTCTTCGACCGCGTGTTGAAGGTGTTCGAGGAGCGAGAGAAGCGCACGGATGGCGCTCGCGCCGAAGCCCGCAAGATGCAGGAAGAGGCCGGCGAGCTGTTGCGCAAGTACGAGGCGGAGCTCGACCGGGTCAACCGCGTCGCCGCCGAGGAGCGCGAGAAGGTTCGCGCGGAAACGGCGAAGCTCGAGGCGGAGATCCTGGGCGAGGCTCGCGCCGCGGTGACGAAGATCGTCGAGCACGGCCGCGAGCGCCTCGAGGACGAGGTCAAGGAGATCCAGTTCGAGCTCGGCAAGGCATCGAACTCCCTGGCTGGTGAGATCGCCAGCAAGGTGCTGGGGAGGCAGATCTGATGAAGCGCTTCTTCGCACTGCTTCAGCTGCTCGCCCTGCTGCTGGCTCCCGCGCTGGCCTTCGCTGCCGAGGGCGGCGGTCACGAGGGCGGTGAGGCTCACGGCGGTGAGCACCACGGCATCAACTGGTACTACGGCAACATCTACGAGTCGGACGAGATCGACCATCCGACCCTGATCGCCCGCCCCAAGGGCATGGCGCCGCCGGTGTCCGCACTGCTGCTGAACAGCGTGCTGCTCTACTTCATCCTGTTCAAGATCCTGGGACCCGGGATCAAGGAAGGCCTGAAGAAGCGCAAGCAGGACATCATGAAGGGCATGGACGACGCCGCGAGGATGAAGAAGGAAGCGTCCGCCTCCCTCAAGCAGTACGAGGACAAGCTCAAGCACATCGACGAGGAGATCGACCGCGTACGTCGCGAGATGCGCGAGGCCGCGCACGCCGAGCGAGAGCAGATCCTCCGGGAAGCAAAGGAGCGTCGGGAGCGCATGGAGCGCGAGGCCAAGCAACTGGTCGAGCAGGAGCTCAAGGCCGCGCGAGAGGAGCTGATGCGGGAGACCGTGCGTGCCGCCGTGAGCACCGCGGGTGAGCTGCTCGTCAAGCAGCTGTCGAGCAGCGATCAGCAGCGCATCGCCGACGAGTACCTGGCGAGCCTCGAGCAAGCCGTCAACGCCAAGGGAGGCCAGGCATGAGCGCTGGAGCCATCGCAGACCGCTACGCAAAGGCCATCTACGAGCTGGCGGACGAAGCCGGTCAGCTGTCGCAGATCGCGGATCAGCTGAGCAAGCTGGCGAACGTGTACAGCGAGAGCAAGGAGCTGCGTGCCGTGCTGGACAACCCGCTCGTCACGGAGGACAAGCGTGAGCTGATCCTCAAGGACGTGAGCGCGAAGCTTGGCCTGTCGCAGCTCGCCACGAACAGCGTCCGCTACATCGCGCAGCGGCGTCGCCTGTCCGTGCTCCCGGACATCGCGCGTCGCCTGACCACCTTGTCCGACGAGAAGGGCGGCGTGATCCGCGCGACCGTGATCAGCGCGGCGCCCCTCGCCGAGGCCTACTACACCAAGCTCAAGGCCCAGCTGGAGAAGTCCACCGGCAAGAAGGTGCAAATCTCGAAGGAGCAGGATCCGTCCCTCATCGCTGGGGTGATCACCCGCATCGGCGACAACACGATCGACGGCAGCCTGCGTGGTCGCTTGAACGACCTCGAGCGTCAGCTGCTCGAAGCCTGACAGGGGCCCGCGTCAACCAACGGCGCGGCCCACTCACATCCCAACCCTCACGCCCGACGTCGCCGCCGCGGCTGACCGCCAGGGCAAGCAAACTAACCAGCCGTCTGAACGCCAGACACCGCCTCCAACTCGAGCATTCGCTCACGGAAAAAGAACCATGCAGCTCAGCGCCGACGAGATCTCTCAGATCATCAAGAAGCAGATTCAGAACTTCGACCGCAAGGCCTTGGTCCAGGAGACCGGCACCGTCCTCACCACGGGTGACGGTATCGCGCGTCTGTACGGCCTCGAGGGAGCGATGGCTGGTGAGCTGGTCGAGTTCCCTGGTGAGGTCTACGGCTTGGTGCTGAACCTCGAGCAGGACTCCGTGGGTGTCGCCGTGCTCGGCAACGCCACCGCGGTTCGCGAGGGCGACACCGTCAAGCGCACCGGTCGCATCGCTGACGTCCCGGTGGGCGATGCGCTGCTCGGGCGCGTGGTGAACGCCCTGGGACAGCCGGTCGATGGCAAGGGGCCGATCGAGACCAAGAACCGTCGCCGCATCGAGATCAAGGCGCCGGGCATCATCGGCCGCCAGCCAGTCAAGGAGCCGCTGCAGACGGGCCTCAAGGCCATCGACTCCATGATCCCCGTTGGTCGCGGCCAGCGTGAGCTGATCATCGGCGACCGCCAGACTGGCAAGACGGCGATCGCCATCGACACCATCATCAACCAGAAGGGCAAGGGCGTGCAGTGCGTGTACGTCGCCATCGGTCAGAAGGCGTCGACCGTCGCCCAGGTGGTGGACCGCCTGACCAAGTTCGGTGCGATGGAGTACACGACCGTCGTCGTCGCCTCCGCGACCGAGGCCGCGCCGCTGCAGTTCCTCGCGCCGTACACCGGCGTGACCATCGGCGAGCACTTCCGTGACACCGGCGGTCATGCCCTGTGCATCTACGACGACCTCTCGAAGCAGGCCGTCGCCTACCGCCAGCTGTCACTGCTGCTGCGCCGGCCTCCAGGCCGTGAGGCGTACCCCGGCGACGTGTTCTACGTTCACTCTCGTCTGCTCGAGCGCGCCGCCAAGATGGGCGAGCGCTACTTCGTGGTGAAGAAGGGCACCGACGTGCCCCCGGGGGACTGGGAGTTCCGCGGGGAAGACGGGAAGGCGCACATCGGCGAGGAAGCCGAGCACGAGGCCAAGAAGTCCCTCGAGGGCATGAGCAACAAGAGCGATCTCGAGGTCAAGCGTGACCCCTACTCGGGCGGCTCGCTGACGGCGCTTCCCATCATCGAGACCCAGGCAGGCGACGTCTCCGCGTACATCCCCACCAACGTCATCTCGATCACCGACGGTCAGATCTTCCTCGAGAGCGACCTGTTCTACTCGGGTGTTCGCCCCGCCATCAACGTCGGCATCTCGGTCAGCCGCGTCGGCGGCAACGCGCAGATCAAGGCCATGAAGAGCATCGCCGGCACGCTGCGTCTCGACCTCGCGCAGTACCGCGAGATGGCTGCGTTCAGCCAGTTCGCGAGCGACCTCGATGCTGCCACCCGTGCTCAGCTCGAGCGCGGCAAGCGCCTCACCGAGATCCTCAAGCAGGGCCAGTACGTGCCTCAGCCGGTCGAGCGTCAGATCGTGATCATCTACGCCGGCACCAAGGGCTTCCTCGACAACCTACCCGTCGAGTCGCTGAAGGCTTTCGAGCAGGAGCTGTTCCTGCACATCGACGAGAAGCACTCGAGCATCTGGAAGGACATCAGCGAGAAGAAGAAGCTCGACGATGACCTGACGAAGAAGCTCGACAAGGTGATCAAGAAGTTCGTGAAGGGCTTCGTGGCCTCCAAGAAGGACTGACCCCTTGGCGAACCTCAAGGAAATCCGCAAGCGCATCTCCACCGTCAAGTCGACGCAGAAGATCACCCGCGCCATGAAGATGGTCGCGGGCGCACGCTTGAATCGCGCTCAGCAACGCATCACTGCCATGCGGCCGTACGCCATGCGCACCGGTCACGTGCTGCGTGAGGTCGTCTCGGCGGCCGGCGAAGCCGAGCTGGATCATCCGCTGCTCAAGGCCCGCGAGGAGAAGAGCGTGCTCTTCCTCGTGGTCACGAGCGACCGCGGCCTGTGCGGCTCGTTCAACTCGAGCATCAACAAGTTCGCCGAGCGTGAGTGGAAGCGCCGCGCGGCCGAGGGCCAAGAGGTCCAGATCGCGACGGTCGGCCGCAAGGGGCGCGATTACTTCAAGCGCCGCGGCGCGCCCTTGTTCCACGTCTTCGAAGGCACCTGGGACCACCTGAACCTGGACGCGGCGCAGGGCATCGCTCGCACGCTGCTCCGGCCCTACCTCGAGGGCAAGGTCGACGCGATCTACATCGTGTACAACGAGTTCAAGAGCGCGATGACCCAGATCGTGAAGGCGGAGCCGCTGTTCCCCCTCGGTCTGCCATCGCCCGAGGAGGCGGAGACGCCGAACGAGACCGACGAGGTCGAGTTCATCTTCGAGCCCGACAAGGCGGCGCTGATGGACCGGCTGGTCCCGATGTACATCGAGATCAGCATCCTGCGCGCGCTCTACGAGTCGATGGCCTCGGAGCTCGGTGCTCGGATGACGGCCATGGACTCGGCGACCAAGAACGCCGGCGACATGATCGGCTCGCTGACCCTGCAGTACAACCGCGCGCGTCAGGCAGCCATCACCACCGAGCTGATGGAAATCATCGGCGGCGCTGAAGCGCTCAACGGTTGAGCTAGGCGCACCTCGGTCCAGTCATGGCAGCCAAGAAAACCTCGCGGAAAAAGCGCAAGCAGCAGCGGGTCAAGAGCGAGCGCGCGAAGGCGCACGGCTTGCCCGCTCGCGAGGTCACCGAGGCGCCCAGGAAGCGGTCGTCGAGTCAGCCGATCGCCAAGGCTCGCCCTCTGGACGAGGACGAGGACGACGACGATCGCAGCTCGGACGCAGGCTCGTCCAAGGCGAGCAAGAAGGCTGGGCTGCCGCCCCTGGCGAAGCTCGGTCTGGTGGCTGGCGTTGGTCTTCTGGCCTTCGTGATCGTGACCAAGTTCATGGGAGATCATGCTCCGGCGACCCAGGCTGAGCCCAGCGCGAGCGCGGCTCAGTCGAGCGCACCGCCCGAGCGTCCAGAGGCGCCAACCGCGAGCACGCCCGACGGAATTTCCGTGACGGAACCCGGCGTGGTGCCCCCCTCCGTCTCGGCGCCGGCACCGCCCGAGGTCGATGACCCCGAGGTCAGCGTGCCGGAGACGCCCAGCGCGGCGACGCCTTCCGTAACGGCGCCGAAACCAGCGAGTCCGCCGAAGAGCGGGAGCCCCGCTCCCAAATCGACCACCAGGCCGCGCGCTCCAGCGGAGCCCGCGCCGGCCCCTCCGTCGCAGCCCAAGGCAGCGTTCCCGACCGCGACCGCGCCCGAGCCCCCTGCCGCGCCGAAGCCGCCGGCGCCGCCCTCCGGCGACAATCCCTACTGAGCCAGGTACCGCAGACCTGGTGCTGACGCGGTCGCAGCGAGCCGCAGCGAAGCGCCATTGACGGCCGCTCGGTTGGTCCAGCCCGCGAGGCGTCACGCAGCATCATCGATTGCCGCAGCCAGCGGGGGACGCTACCACAGCGCAATCTGGGCGGGTGTTTGCCACCTCCCGGGTATGGGAATCGGTGCACGCGCGTTCGAGCTAGACACTCGGTTGAGGAAAGAGGCGACACATGTGTGGAATCGTTGGCTACGTGGGCACTCAGCAGGCCGCTCCGATCTTGATCGATGGGCTGCGAAAGCTCGAGTACCGCGGCTACGACTCAGCGGGGCTCGCCGTGCACGACGGCGGCGATATCCACATCGTTCGTGCCGTGGGGAAACTGAATAACCTGGCCCGCGCGCTCGAGTCGCGTCCGCTTCAGGGCTCCACCGGACTCGGTCACACGCGCTGGGCGACCCATGGTCGCCCGAGCGAGCCCAACGCGCATCCGCACCAGGCGGGCGATGTGGCCGTCGTCCACAACGGCATCATCGAGAACCACGTCGAGCTGAAGCGCGAGCTCCAGGCAGAGGGCGTGCAGTTCGCGTCCGACACCGACACCGAGATCGCAGCGCACCTCGTAAACAAGGCGTTCGGCGGCGGGAAGCAGTCCTTGTTCGACGCCGTGCGCGAAGCTCTGGGCAAGATCCGCGGCGCCTATGCGCTCGCGGTCGTGTCCAGGCAATCCCCCGACGTGCTGGTCGTCGCCAAGAGCGCCTCGCCCCTGGTGATCGGCGTGGGTGAGGGCGAGATGCTCTGCGGCTCGGACATCCCTGCGTTGCTCCAGCACACGCGGCAGATGCTGTTCCTCGAGGACGGAGAGATGGCGGAGCTGAAGGCAGGCGGCTACCGCATCGAGACCGTCGATGGCACACCGGTGGACCGCAAGCCGAAGCGCATCGACTGGAGCCCAGTCCAGGCGGAGAAGGGCGGCTTCAAGCACTTCATGCTGAAGGAGATCCACGAGCAGCCCCGGGCCATCGAAGACACCTTGCGCGGTCGGGTGATCCGTGAGGAAGCGAACTTCGTGGCTGCGGAACTCGGTCTCGACCCGGAGATCTTGCAGAAGATCGACCGCGTGTACCTGCTGGCTTGCGGTACGAGCTATCACGCTTGCCTGAACGGGCGCTACTGGATCGAGGCACTCGGGCGTATCCCCGCGCAAACGGAGCTGGCGAGTGAAGTGCGCTATCGTGAGCCGGTCTTCACGGAGCGCGATCTGGTGGTCGCGGTGAGCCAATCGGGAGAGACGGCGGACACGCTCGCGGCGGTGCGCTCTGCCAAGGAGGCAGGCGCCCACGTGCTCGCGATCGCCAACGTCCTGGACAGCGCCATCCCTCGAGAGAGCCACGGCGCCCTCTACACCCACGCCGGTCCCGAGATCGGCGTCGCTTCGACCAAGTGCTTCACGGCGCAGCTCGTCGCCTTGCTGATGCTCGCCATCTTCATCGGTCGGGGGCGAGGAAAGCTGAGTCAAGACCGAGCTGGCGCCTTGATCCAGGCGTTGGTGGAGACCCCCGAGCGAATGCGGCAAGTGCTCGATCACGCGGAAGGCGTTCAGGAGATCGCGCGCAAGTTCATGCACGCGGAGCACATGCTGTTCCTCGGCCGTGGCCTCGGCTTTCCCATCGCTCTCGAGGGGGCGCTGAAGCTCAAGGAGATCTCCTACGCCCACGCGGAAGGCTACGCGGCAGGCGAAATGAAGCACGGCCCCATCGCGCTGATCGACGAGCACATGCCGGTGGTCGTCGTGATGCCTCACGACAGTCAGTACGAGAAGACCGCATCCAACGTGCAGGAGGTGAAGGCACGCCTGGGTCAGGTGATCGCCGTGGTGACCGAGGGCCACGAGGAGGCGATGGAGCTCGCCGACTACTGCCTCCCCATTCCAGAGGCTCCCGAGGCGGTGCTGCCGCTGCTCACGGTGTTGCCGCTCCAGTTGCTGTCGTACTACGTCGCCGACCTCAAGGGGACGGACGTCGATCAGCCGCGAAATCTCGCGAAAACCGTCACCGTGGAGTGACGTGCTCCGCAACCGACGGCGCCCGTCGCGGGGCCGTCGGCCTGTGCGGTTGACGCCACCGGACGATCCGGTTTGGTTGCGGCGATGCGCACTTCCATCGCCAGTCTCGTGTCGCTGTCCCTGCTCGCAGTCGGTTGTGGTGGCGCCGCTCCAGACCCCGAGCCGCCTCCGCCGGAGCCGGCGCCCGCGGCGAAGTCTGCCAAGGCAGAGGAGCCGGCTTCCGAACCCGAGGCTGCGCCTGACTCCGCGGAGGAGAAGCCCGTCGGCTTGCCCAAGGACTGCGCCGACTCCAAGGCGGATGTGTGCACACCTCCAAAGCCCTTCGTGGAGCGCCTGTGCAGGGGTACCTACATGGGTGTCGCCTTGAAGCTGTTCCGCAAGGGAACGCCGTTTACGCGCGGATATTTGACGCGCAAGACCAAGGCCTGGAACGCCTCCGGTGGCGCGAGCGCCTCCGACGACTACCTGGTCTTCGATGAAGAGGTGATCATCCTGGCCAAGCGCGCGCCACCGAAGGGGGGCATGCAGGTCAGCGGTATGGGCGGCTACGACGCACTGCGCTGGGACGGCTCCTGCGTGACGCTGGCGCCCGAAGAACTCACGACCAAGCTGCCGCCCAAGGCAAAGTACCCGACGCTCAACTGGAAGCACCTGGGCGGGAAGATGCGCGACACCCTGCGCAACGACGAGAAGGTGGACGCCGCCTACTCGAAGCGCCGCCAGGCATGCAAGGGCGCGAGCATGGGCACGGTGAGCAAGAAATGCGAGAAGGCGGACACGGCGCTCGGCCTCGCCATCATCGACTTCGTCAAGAACGGTGGTGACGTGGGTATGCCGGAAGAGCTGCCGGAATAGGCACGTGCGAGGTATGCCTCGCGTTGGAGGTTAGAGTGAAAGTTCAGGATAAGGTTGCTCTGGTTACGGGTGGTGCTTCGGGTCTGGGCGCTGCGACGGTGCGCGCGCTGCTCGACGCCGGCGCCAAGGGAGTGGTCGTCGCGGACAAGGCGAAGGAGGTCGGCGAGGCCTTGGCCAAGGAGCTCGGGGACAAGGTTCGCTTCGTCGAGACCGACGTCACCTCGGAGCCGCAGATGCAAGCCGCCATCGCTACCGCCAAGGAGCTGGGTGGCCTGCACATCGCAGTCGGCTGCGCCGGCATCGGTACCGCGATGCGCACGCTGGGCAAGCATGGACCGTTTCCGCTGGACCTGTTCGCGCTGACGGTGAACGTGAACCTGGTCGGCATGTTCAACATGATCCGCTTGTGCGCCCAGGCGATGACTGAGGGCGAAGCCGACGCCGGAGGGGAGCGAGGCGTGATCGTCACCACCGCGTCCATCGCCGCGTTCGATGGTCAGATCGGACAGGCCGCGTACAGCGCCTCGAAGGCAGGGGTCGTTGGAATGACGCTGCCCATCGCCCGGGAGCTCGCGCGTTCCGGGATCCGTCTGGTGTCCATCGCACCAGGGCTCTTCGACACGCCCATGCTCGCCGGCCTTCCAGAGGAGGCTCGCGCCGCACTGGCCGCCAACGTTCCGTTCCCCCCCCGCCTGGGAAACCCCACGGAGTACGCGGATCTGGCGCTGCACATCGTGCAAAACAGCATGCTGAATGGCGAGTGCATCCGTCTGGACGCCGCCCTGCGTATGCAGCCGAAGTGAGAAAAAGACCTCCGAGGCATGGAGTGTATACTCCGGGTTTAGCTTGCGACCGGGGATCGTTCCCCGGTCGCGGCTCCCGTCATGACCGAACGCTCCGACGCCCCGCCCAGTAGCCTCTCGCTGCCTCCGCCCCCGGACACCGTGCTGGTGGTGGACGACGACGCAGCCACACGCCTGCTGACGTCGCGCTGGCTTTCCCGTGCGGGGATGAAGGTGCTCGAGGCCGAGGATGGCCAGGCCGCGCTCAACGTCGTGCGCGAGGCACCCGAGAACATCTGCGTCATCGTGCTGGACGTGATGATGCCAGTGATGGACGGCTACGAGGTGCTGGCGCGACTCAGCTCGGATCCCGAGATGTCCGGCATCCCGGTCGTGCTACTGACCGCGCACGCCAACGACGAGGAAGACGTGATCCGCGGCATTCAGCACGGCGCGTACGATCACCTCGCCAAGCCCTACCGCGGCCCGGTGCTCGTCGCCCGTGTGAAGGCGTTGATCGAGAAGCGACGGCGAGAGTTCAACGTGAACCTGCGCCTTCGCCGTGCGGAACAGCAAGCGACCACCGATCCGCTGACCGGCCTCTCGAATCGTCGCGACTTCGAGCGAGCGTTGAGCCGTGAGACGGCGTTCGCCGAGCGCCATCGCGAACCGATCAGCCTGCTGCTGATCGACATCGATCATTTCAAGTCGGTGAATGACCTGTTCGGGCATGCCGAGGGCGACCGCGTCTTGGTGCTGGTCTCCCAGTGCATCCAGTCCACCCTGCGCCGTTCGGATCACGCCTATCGCCTTGGAGGCGAAGAGTTCGCGGTGTTGCTCAGAGGCACTGACGCCGCCGCGGCGGTCGCGGCGGGACGGCGCATTCAAGAGGCGTTGAGATCGCAGCCCGTGATCTTCGCGACGGGTGACGAGCGCACCATCACGTTCAGCGGCGGCGTCGCGTCTGCGGATCTGGACACCGACTTCGTGACCCGAGAGATCGTCGAGCGCGCCGACCAGGCGCTGTACGCCGCCAAGCGAGGTGGCCGCGATCGCATTCTTCAGGAGCCGATCGCCAGTGACGCAGCGGGGAAGTGACGTGCTGGGTCGCAACCGCTGGCGTCTCGAGGTGGTCTGGCTGAGCTGCGTGTTCCTGGGAATGTGGGGGGGAGGGTGTGCGCCTGGCGCACCGGCGGCCGGCGTCGAAGCACCCTCGGCGGTCCCCACCCGTGAGGAGCTGGACCGCGCCCTACTCGACTACGACGAGGACTCGCGGGGTGGGGGCAGACGCCCCTCAGCCGCTGACGGTGCGCCCACGCGCGTTCTGGACGAGCCTCGATCGCCCACTCCACGCTTCGCGATCAAGCGCATCGTCACGCCCGAGCCACCCCCATTGCACGTCGGTACGCACCGTAGAATCGACGTGAAGCTGCGCCGTGCGGATCTGCAGGAGGCGTTGCGCTTCCTCGCGCATGCTGGTGGCTTCAACCTGGTGATCGGGGAGGGCGTCGCCGGGGAGGTCACCGCCGAGCTGACCCGCGTGACCCCTTACGACGCTCTGCAGGTGATCGCGCGCGCGCACGGCGCGCGAGTGGTGCACACCCGGCCGTCGGGAGGCTCCAGCATCGTCCTGGTGGAGCCCGATCGTTGACGCGGTCAGCGCTTGGCAACGTACACTCTGCCGAAGTCCCAGCCAGAGAGCTCTCGCCAGCTGCCGGCGAAGTAGCCCGCTGGGCGCAGCTCTCCCACGATTCCTAGCGGCAACGAACGGGCGAGCTGCGCCGCGCTGGTGCTCGCGAGCCGCGGCGGGCGATTGGCGAGCGCTGGGTTCGCGGCGGTGAGCAGCGCGAGGTTGTCCAGAGCGGCGCCCAGGCCGAAATTGCGCACCACGTCGAGCATCAAGGCAAACCCTCCGACGCGACGCCGAAGCGCGAGCTCCGCAGGTGGTAGTCGAGCGACCCGCAGCTGATGTCCGCTCTTGCTGAGCGTACTGGCGATCGCCTCGGCGACCTCGACCAGGAAAGGCGCCGTCGCGTCGACACCGAGCTCGGCGTCGCCTCCACCCCAGCGGGTGGAGCCGCTGCCCGTCGGGTTCAGGCCGAAGCGGCTGAGGCTGCCCCGAGGCAGTCCATCCACCAGGCTCTGCGCAACTCCCGGCGCCGCCCAGGCGCCCGCCTGGCTTCCGGTGCGCAGCACGACCCAGCCGACCTGGGGCGCCTTGAAGGGTTGGGCGCCTGGACGCCGGCGATGCAGCCCGTCACCCAGCCAGCCGACGTCCACCGCTCCGCTCTCGAAGGCCCGCAGCGCGTCGGCGATCGAGCGTGACGGCCGCAGCGTGATCTGTTCCAGGAAGGCGGCGCCCCGCGCCGCGCGCGGGTTGCGGCGCAACACCAGGCCTCCGCCAGACGGTCGCGCGGTCAATGCCCCTGTTCCGTCGGGGCGGCGTGAGTCGAATCCGCGCGGTAATATGGCGCAGCATGGGCTGGCCAGCGCTCGCGTGAGATTGGTCGCGCTCCCGCGCTCGAAGGCCACGCCGTCGGCCATGACCCTCACGGCGCCGAACTCTGCCAGCAGCCCCCGCGCGGCGCGCGCCTTCGCGCGCACGAGCGACCAGTGCACGTCCGCCGGGCCGACGGCACGCCCGAGGCCCGAGACCAGGTTGGGACGCAGCTTGATGTGCCAGCCATGTCCGCTGGCTCGGGGCGGGCCGTCGGCGAGCGCCGGGTAGGCTCGGCCGTGGGCGTCCAGGTCGTACAGCGGATCGCAGATCGCGGGTCCGAACAGCGCAGCGCACGCGTCGTAGAGCTCGTGAGGATCCAGCTGGGAGACGGCCCAAGGCAGCTCGAAGCGGAGGATACCGCCGAGCGGAGTGCGCCCCATCGCCCAGGCGTGCCTCCCCGCGGAGATGGCGCAGAGCCCAGCTCCGACCAGCCACGCGCGACGACCGAGGTGGGCGCTCATCGGATCAACCAAAGCTCGTCGCCCACCGCCGCTACCAGGTAGGCGCGCGCGGCGTCCTCCGCGGGGCACGCGGCGACGGCGCTGACGCCTCCCGGTGCAGCGATCCGCAGGCGCTCGGCTGGTTGTGCAGGTTCCTGCCACGAGTAGACGATCAAGGCATCCTCGGCGGGCACCATGCTCGGCGTCGACGCGATCAGCTCGGGGGCACCATCGCCGTCGAGGTCACCCATGGCGAGCTGAGCGCCCAGGTTCCCCAGCGAGGCTCGCCCGCCCCGATCGCTCCGCAGGTCCACCCGCTCTTCCTTGGCCGCGCGCAGGGCGCGGTACTGATGTCGTTTCCCCGTGGCATCGATCAAGGAGGCGCCCGCCACGGCGTCCCCGCGGTGCTCGTAGCCGGGGGCGCTCGAAGGCGCGTCCGTCGCCTTGCACGGACGCTCTCTGCGGCCGAGCAGCGTCTGATAGGTCTCGATGCAGCCGTTGCCGGGCCATGGCAGCGGCAGATCGAGGGTGGCGAGAGGAGTCAGCTTCACGTCGAAGCGAAACCCCTTGGCCCGATCCGTGAGCCCGACGTCCACGTGCTCGCCTCGGCTGATGCTCACGGTGGCGATGGGCTCCCGCAGTGGCACCGGCGCGACGGGGGATAGCCCCGCCCAGGTCCGGCGCGCCGAGGCGACGAACTTGCCGTCACGGATCCGCCCCACGTGGATGGCCGAGCGGCCAACGGCGACGAGCTCGAGCGCGGAGTCTCCATCGACGTCGCCACAGCCGAGAGCCAGGACCTGGGACTCTGGCGCCTTGACCTTCAGCACCTTTCCCGCGACCAGTGGAACCGTGGGGAAGAAGCTGCGCACCTCGGCGTCGAGCGGTCGACTCGTGAAGGCGTGCTTGAGCGGCTCCGGGTTGGGATTGCGCACTCGGGCCCAGAAGCCCTTCACCGGACGATAGACGTCGGCGGTCACCTCGAGCTGGCCGTGGGCGATGCGCAGATCCAGGAACAGGAAGGCTCGCGACCGAGCGGCGAGCTGGGCCGCTCCGCGAGTCGTCTGGGTGCCATGCGCCTTGCCTCCGACCTTGCCTGCGACGACGCGGGCGATGCGTTGCGCGAGCTCTGCGCTGCGCTCGAGCTGAGCGTCGGACTGGAGCGGACCCGGGATCACCAGAGCGCCAGAGTCGCGTCTTCCGAGCGCGTCGCCGAGCTGTACCCCCAGGTCGCAGGCCACGCCGCTCAGCGCGGAGAGGGTGGGGGGACAGGGCTGCTCGACCGCAGCGCTGCTGGCTCGAGTCTCGGGTGCCGAGCTGGCGGCGGTGGGGGCCGCCGGTTGGGCGCTCACCCCCGGTGCGAGCAGGGTCCCGCACGCGACGCCCAGAGCGCTCACGGCCCCGACCATGCGCGGCGGCCTTTCGCCGACGGAAACCGGGCCACCCCCAAAAAAACGAGAGTCGTCAAGGGTCCAGTTCCGCACTCGTTGGCGCGCGTTTCGAAGCCACTCCACTGCGAGAAAGGATAATGGACGTCGAGCTTGCGTCATCCTGTGTTATCCCAGCACTTGGTTTGACGCTGCACGTTCGCTTGGTGGTTCGCTGTTTGTTGCTCGTCGCGGTGCTCGGCTTTGGGCTGATGAGCACGACATCCGCCCGTGCTCAGTGCGTCGACGAGGCGTTGAAGCAACAGCTCGTCGGTCGCCGCGCCTACCGCGGAGTGGTGCCGCGCCTGTTCAAGAAGGCGCTACGACACGAGATCTCCCCGATGGGCGGCTGGTACGCCGGCGACCTGTCGGACGGCGCGCCCATGTACGGTGGCGCGTACACCTTCCACTTCAGCGAAGAGCTGGGGCTCGAGGCGTCCTACTTCCGCACCCAGCGCAGCTTCGAGTTCCTGGACTCGATCGCCCAGACGAACCCCAGCCTGGTCGACTTCGTGAGGGAAGAGGAAGCGCCGGTGAATCTGTTCATGGGCCACCTGGTCTGGTCGCTGGCCTATGGCAAGGTGCGCTGGATGGGCGGCGGCATCAGCCGGTTCGACTTCTACGTGTCGCTGGGAGCTGGCGCGACCGATACCCCGGGCAGCGTGGGTGTCACGGGTTCCGGTGGGTTCGGCTTGAAGTTCTTCCTGACGCAGTGGCTGGCCTTGCGTCTGGACGTCCGAGACTTGGTGCACGCGCAGCGCGCGCCGCTCGGCGAGGACAAGGTCGTGAACGACATCGCCGCGCTCGGCGGGCTGAGCTTGTTCATTCCCTTCTCGAGCTGAGTCGGACCCGCGAGGGTTCTGGCAACCTGATGGGTCCAGGCGCAGTCGGGGCGCGCGGCATCGCGCCGAGGGGCGCGACCCACGAGAGAATCAGAATGCGAGGATGAGATGCATACGTTGGTGCTGCTGCGACATGGCGAGAGCCAGTGGAACAAAGAAAACCGCTTCACGGGTTGGGTGGACGTGCCGCTCAGCGAGAAGGGGATCACCGAAGCCAAGCGTGCAGGTGAGCTGCTGAAGGCCGAGGGGTTGCGTTTCGACGTCGCGTACACGTCGGTCCTCAAGCGCGCGATCAAGACACTCTGGCTCGCGCTCGAGGAGCTGGATCAGATGTGGATCCCGGTACATCGAAGCTGGCGTGTCAACGAGCGCATGTACGGGGCGCTTCAGGGGTTGAACAAGGCCGAGACGGCGGAGCGCCACGGTGCCGAACAAGTCAAGATGTGGCGCCGCAGCTACGACACACCGCCTCCGGCGATGGATCCGAGCGACCCCAGCTGGCCCGGGCGAGATCCGCGCTATGCCGACCTCGATCCCAAGGACATCCCCGCGACCGAGTGTCTGAAGGATACCGTCGAGCGCTTCCTGCCCTACTGGGAAGGCACCGTGGCTCCGCAAATCCGTGCGGGAAAGCGGGTGCTGATCGCGGCGCACGGCAACTCGCTGCGCGCGCTGGTCAAGCACCTCGAGGGCATCAGCGATCAGGACATCGTCGAGCTGAACATCCCGACCGGCATTCCCCGTGTCTACGAGCTCGACGCCGATCTGAAGCCGATCGCGAGTCGCTACCTGGGGGACGCCGCAGCCGCAGCCGCAGCAGCCGCAGCTGTTGCCAATCAAGCCAAGCACTAGCCCGCGGCGGTGTTGGTGGCTGCCCGAAGAAGCTTTAGGTCTGAAGTATGCTGCAGCACTCCGGCGCCTTGCTGGACGCTCCGGAGAAGATTTCGCTGAGGTTGTGAACCGCCTGGCCGGCCTGAAGTCCTGCTAGTCCAAACGACCGTTTGCCGCTAAGCTTCCGACCTGATCGCGGTTCGCTGAGCCAGTGTTGCCCACCAGGGGCAGCTGAGACTCACGCTCATCCACCGCGGGCTTGGAGTAGACGACGTGAAACGCAACACCCGACTAGGACTTCGCCTTGCGCTGGCGGCTGCGGTCTGTTCGCTGCCGTTCTCCGCGATCTCGTGCAGCGCCTCTTCCGACGGCAGCAAGGTCGGAGCCAACGGCGGGAGCAGCAACGGAGGCTCCAGCAACGGCGGCTCGGCCGGCGATGATTTCGGCGGCACCACGGGCATCGACGCCAACGGCGGTAGCGGCGGTGGTCTCCCCAATGGCTGCGCCGGCGATCGCTACGACGGCGAGCCGGTCCCCCTGGACATCCTGATCGTGCTGGACCGCTCGGGTTCGATGCAGGACGACGGCAAGTGGGGCGCGGTCACGAGTTCCATCAACTCGTTCCTGGGCGGTATCACCGGCACCGGAGTTTCCGCGGGGATTAGTTTCTTCCCGATGAACTGGAAGACGGATCCGAAGCTCCCTGCGGGTTGCGCCGGGGGTTGCGGCGAGTACGGTCCCTGTCTCTTCAACACCTGTCACTTCGGCGGTGGGCAAGACTCCTGCGTCGCGGCGGACTACACGCAGCCCGTGGTGCAGATCGCGCCCCTGCCCGGCAACGCAAGCCAGATCCAGACGGCGATCTCCGGCACCAGCCCGAGCGGAAATACGACTCCCGTCGCGCCCGCCTTGGCCGGAGCGTTGACCTACGCGACGGCGTACGCGGATGCGCGGCCCGATCACCAGGTCGTGGTCGTGCTCGCGACGGATGGCGATCCGAGCGGTTGCACGAACAACTCCGTCAGCCTGGCAGCAACCTACGCAGAGACCGGTAATACGAACACGCCGCAGGTGAAGACCTTCGTCATCGGCATCGGCGACCTGAGTGCGCTCAACCAGATCGCCCAGAAGGGCGGTACGAACTCGGCCTTCATCGTCTCCAGCGGAAACGCGGGACAGGGCTTCCTGGATGCGCTCAACGAGATCCGTGGCGCCGTGACCTGTCAGTACAAGATCCCGGTTCCGGCGGAAGGCGACCCGAACCCGGACAAGGTCAACGTGGGAATCACCCAGGAGGGAATGGAGCAAGAGGTGATTCCGCAGGTAAGCGGTCCGGGCGCCTGCGTCGGTCAGCCTGGCTGGTACTACGACAACCCCAGCAACCCGACGCAGATCCTGCTCTGCCCGTCGTCGTGTGACGTGGTCGAGTACAGCGACAACGTCGTCGTCGATGTCGTCATCGGCTGCGACACCGTCGTGCGCTGACGCGGAAGGGGGGCGAACTCTTCGCCCCCCAAGCCAGCCAGCGCCTCAGCGACTCCCCGGTGCACAACTGCCGAGCGTGTAGTTCGCCTTGCACTCGCAGTGGCAGAGCGCGAGCTCCGTCGGGTCCGTTTGCATGCAGGTGGGCACGATGTTCACGCTCGCGCTGCCTTCGCTCTCGTCGGCGTACAGCTCACGCACCTCGACCTCGAGCAGGTACGACTGGCCCTCGATGTCCTTGGGGTCGTAGTCGGGGCACACCGGAATGTGCGTGCTCTGGCTCTCGGTGCGGCGATCGGTTTCCCTCCAGTCTGGTTCTCCCGGCACTTCGCTGGTGATCACGGTCCGCGCTTCCTCTTGCACGATAGCGCCTGTCTCCTCGTCGCGGAGGCGACCCCTCAGCTCGATCGTGTCGCTGTCGAGTCCTCGGATGCGGGCGCCCACCACCAGCACGTGACCTCCCTGAGGCGCTCGCCAGAGCTCCAGCGCAGCGCCGTCCTCCTCGAGCAAGACGACTGGTTGCTCCGACGGCACGTACATCATCGGCACCACCTCGAGGAGGCGACCGCTGGAGCCGTCACTGCCTGCTGCACCGCCCGCGTCGCCCTGGGAGACGTCCGACGGTCCGCACGCGCCGCACGTCGAGGCAAGCGTCAACATCGCGCTCAGAGCAGGGCCGCGGATTGCCTTCAACGTGTCTTCCTCACCCCCAGAAAACTAGAAACAGTTCACGTCTGTGTCTCCGCGCGGATAGAAGTACGCGAAGGCGTTGCAGTGTTCCTGGAACTCGACGAAGCCGCCGAAGGTATAGCAGCAACCCTCGTCTGGATCCCCGCAGTCGTCGGGGGGAGCCGAGAACTCACAGGTGTAAGAGATGCCACCGCCTGCCGGGATCTTCACGTTCAGCTCGCGCTCCATCGGCGGATCGTCCCAGGTGTCGCTGACGTAGAACGGGTCGCCTGCCCCGCCGAACCGATCGAAGGGGCTGATCGTGAAGCGATCGCCTCGGCTGTGAAAGTGACCGTTGGCCCCGATGATCGTCACCTCGTGGTCGAGGCCGAACCGACACGTTGCCTCGTACTTCTTCCGGTGGTCGCCAGGACACACGCGGATGCTCTGGTTCGTCGCGAAGATGGTGCCGAGCTGCTGCATGCTGGAGCTCTCGGCGGCCCGCTCGAAGTTCATGACCACCCTGCCGCCCAGGGGCGTGCGCTGGGTCGACGCATTCACGAAGTGCGTCTGGATCATGATCTTCTCCCCGGGCTCCAGGCGGTGCACGACGTCGTCGGGCAACTCCCAGTCGGTGAGTCCACCCTGCTGCGTGTTCATCAGCAGTGGCCAGTCCGCCCAGTTTGGGCTGTTCCAGCACTCGCCTCCTCGCACCACCTCGCCCGGCGCGCCGTCCAGGTTCTGAATGGTTTTCACACGGAAAACATTCATGTGGTGGCTCCCCTCGTTCTGGGCGACGGTCATGCGCTTCACGTAGAACGGCTGATCGCCTGGTACCTCGAAGAAGTAGCAGTCCTGGACTTCTTCTCCCTGCGGCACCTCGAAGTCTCCGGTCGTGATCTGCCAGCCCCCGGGTCCCGGATCTGGCAGCGTCACGCCCGTCGCTTGCTGCTCCGCGGGGGCACCACCGGAGCAACCCAGAACCAACGCGCCGAGCGCACCGCACAACCCACCCAGGCGTCGCGACCCCATGACGAGACGCACAAGCAAGCGGTGTACCAGGTGTCGTGATCCTCTCGCTCGGGATCTGGGGGAGAGGGGAAAAGCCGTACGGAATCCCTGCCGGCAACCGAGCCGTCGCGAAACGAGGAAGGCCGCGGTCACTGTGCGATCCGCGCTGGCGCTGTTCGGCCATGATCCCCCAGTCGCGCTGGGGAAGGGATTCGCTGTCGATCTTCGTCATCGTCGCGTTGGTGACTCGGAAGTCCGGGATGGTGCACCTGGGTCTGTGCACCGACTGATCGACGATCGGGTCATGCGTGTCCGCGTGGGTCGGGAGTTCCTCGCTAGCTTCGACGCGCCCGCGGAGTAGCCTGGGCGCTGCAACCGCACGGCGCCACGACCGCACGGCGCTGCAACCGCACGGCGCTGCAACCGCACGGCGCTGCAACCGCACGGCGCTGCAACCGCACGGCAGCTTCGCGCCAACGCGAGCGGCGAGCTGATGATTGGCACTTGCGCTGCCGCGTGTGGCTTGATAGCCAGCGCGCCATGAGAAGAGTCACCTGCGGGTTGTTGCTTTGGTTGTCTATCGGTGGTTGTGTGGTTGGCTGTAGCAGCAGCGACGACAACGACGTCCCGAGCGTTTCCGAGCAGGACCTGCCAGGTCGGCTGGCACGGGCGCTCTGTAGTGCCGCGAGGAAATGCTCGTGTGACAACGTCCCCGAGACTTGCGAGGCCGACAAGGCCGAGCAATACATGCCCCCCGCGGGTGCGAACGCAGGGCTGATCTACGACGCTCAGTGTGCCGGGAAGGCGGTCGCCTACTACGAGTCCCTGAGTGCGTGTCAGGGCTATCAAGAGACGAATGCGTGCTGTCGCCTGTACGTCGGCACCAAGGGGGCTGGGGCGGCGTGCGACGACTTCGGCGATACGGATGAATGCGCCCAAGGCCTGCGCTGCGAGGGGGGCGTCTGCACCGCGCTGTGCGGATCAGGAACGGCGCAGCTTGGCCAGTCGTGTGAGACGGCTGAATGCGCCGAGGGCCTGTGGTGCGACTACTACTCTTCCGACACCCCGGTCTGCTCCCGCCTGCCTGGGGCTGGCGAGAGCTGCTACGACTCCTTCGAGTGTGAGGGGGATCTGCGCTGTGTCGCTGTGGGTGACGATGACGTGTGCGTCGTGCCTGGAAAGCTAGGAGACGCGTGTCAGGAGTTCACCTGCGGAAAAGGGCTCGGTTGCTTCGATGGGGTGTGCGGCAAGGCCAAGGCCGCCGGTAACCTCTGTACCTCGAATGACCAATGTGATTCCGGTGCCTGCGAGGAGGTCTGCCAGAAGCCAACGGCGCAGGCCTGCGTCTACTTCTACTGAGGGCTCGGGGTGGCGGTGGTCGTCTCTCGAACACCGCCGCCGACGCCGACGTGATAGGTTCTCGGGTCGTAACCAAATGCTGCGCGGAAAATGTCCCCGATATGGCGAGCTCGGCTGCCACCCCGGGATCGCCGCGCGCGATGCACACCCAGGACGTCTCCGCCCGGGCTGAGCTCCGCGTCGACCCCCCAGAAGCCGCGCCGCGGGGCGGCGGGCATGCCGAAGCGCAGGTCGTCGAGTTCCACGCGCTTGCCCCCGTTCTCCAGTCGATGGACCTGCCAGGCCAGCTGTCCCTTGGAGAACCAGCGGAACAGCCGACCCTCGGGCGTCGCGAGCACGCGCTCCACGTCGGCGCTCGGTTCGAGCTCGAAGCTCTGCCAGGCGATTGGCCGCTCCACCCAGCCAGACGCATAGCCGACGAAGACGCGAGGGCCGCTCCGCGCGACGACTCGCTTCAAGCCGTTCTGCATCACGAAGGTGTAGCCAGAGACCGAATCCACCTGGAAACCCGCGCTGGTGAGCTCCGCGCGTGCTTGCGCTTCGACTCTCCGGGTCATCCCTAACCCCCAAACCAGATAGGCGCTGGTGAGGGCGAGGGTCCAGCGCGCGACTCGAGTCGCGGCGCGAGGTCGTGATTTCTTCGCGCTGCAGATCGCCAGGGCGATGATCAGCGGCACGCTATAGGCAGGATCGACGATGCCGACGCCGTCGAACGCGAAGCGCTCTCGCCAGAAGGGAGCGAACAGCTGGGTGCCGTACGACGTGAAGACGTCGAGCATCGGGTGAGTCACGATGGACAGGACGAAGAGCCAGATCCAAGCACGCTTCGCTCCGGCGCCTGTCCAGTTGACGCCCTCGGGCTGACCCGGGACCTGCGCTTCCAGATCGACGTCGGGCTCACGCTTCCGTGCTCGCCAGCGCTCCAGGCGCCAGACGGCGATGCCTAGCAGCGGCCCGAGCGCAGGACCAAACCACAGCGAGTGGCTGGTGCCGCGATGCACCCACATCGAGGTGAACTCCCCACCCAGCGCGGCGCTGACGAAGATGTCGGCGTCTGGAAGCAGCCCCCCGAGGGCTCCCCACCACGCAGCGCGTCGGCCGAGACGCGTCCCGACGCTGGCCTGTCCCACCGTCGCACCGAGCAAAGCTTGCGTGATTCCGTCCACAGCCTGCGTCTTCCCGAGCAGCCGATCCGTCGCTTGCGGGGCACCAAGCCCCCAAACCAGACGCCGAAACCTAGGCGCTGGCCCTCACTTGGTCATGCATCACCGGAGCCGAGATTGTCCAACCCCTTCGCGACCTTAACTCTTCCCGGGCGTGGTACCCTGCGGGCACATGCTCACGCGACTCGGGAAACGGGGCGGCGCTGGCTCATGGCAGCGCTTGATGTGGGTGCTGACGCTGCCGATCGTGCTGTTGGTAGCGTACAGCGCTTTTGGCCAACCGAAGGGTAAGGCCAAGGCCAAGGAGGACGCCAAGGCGAAGGACGCCAAGGCGGACGATGACAAGGCCAAGAAGGGCAAGGACGCCAAGGAAGAAGAGGCGACGCCGAGCGATGCTGGCGCGCCACCCGCGGCGCCGGAGGACGACGACGAACCCCCGCCGCGCCCCCAGACCGGAGACGGCGGAAAGCTTTCGCCGCTCAATCCCGAGCCCGACGAGTTTCCTCAGGGCAGTGAGTCCGTGACGCCGCCGAACTACGACCAGCTGCTGGGAGACATCGCGTCGCTGCGCAGCCGGGTGTCCGCGCTGACCACGACGCTCTACGCGAGCAAGATCCGCGTCATCGTCGAGACCGACGGTGACGACGCGCGGATCGAGACCTTCGTCGTGACGCTGGACGGCGGCGTCGTCTACCGGGCGCCCAAGCGCTTCAGCGCGGAGGACGAGAAGCTGATCTACGAACACGGGGTGGCCCCTGGGCACCACGTGCTGGGCGTCGAGATCGAGCGCAGTGACGCCCGCGGCAAGGCCTACAAGACCTATCAGAGCTCGCGCTTCAGCATCGTGGTGCCCGAGAAGAAGCAGCTCGAGACCCACTTCGTGATCGAAGACGACTCGGACATGGCCGAGGACTTCCCGGACGACGAAGACGGCGAGTACGACCTCAGGGTCCGTCTGCGCGCTCGGGTGATCGAGTGAGGCGAGCCATGCTCCGGATGTCCTGCGGCCAGAGACGCCTCGTATCGGGGCTGGTCTGCGTGCTCGTGCTGGGCCTCGGCCTGTCCGCGATGGCACAGGATGACGACAATCCGTACGGAACCGACGCTGGCGCCGCCAAGAAGCCAAGCAAGGGCAAGGACGCCAGGCCAGACGAGGCAGCCGAGAAGGCGACGGATGACTCAGGAACTCCCGCGGGGGAGAGCGAGCCCTCCAAGCCTGCTGAGGAAGCCTCGAAGCCTCCGCGGGAGATGCCGGCTGGCGAGGGCCCCAAGGCCGACACCCGTTCCGCCGAGATGCGCGCCTACCAGGCCGCGATGAAGGATCGCCGCTTGGCCGCCACCGCGCCCATCAGTCGTCAGCGGCTGCGGGACGAGCTGGTGAAGATCGAGGAGAAGCTCGACAACGGGCGCCGCGACGAAGCGATCGGCCAGCTGGTGTACATCGTGGAGGCCCAGCGCTTCGACGCGTTCAAGGAGACCGACGAAGGGCGTGCTTGCATCTTCTGGCTCGGGGACTCGCTCGGACGCGCCGGCGCACACGGTCCCGCCCGCGGCTACCTGGAGCGCTTGCTCGGAGGTAAGGTCGACGTCTGGTTCCGTAGGGCAATTCGGAGCCTGGTAGACTTCGGCCTGGAGAGCGACCATCCGGAGGTCTTCATCAAGGCGCTCGCCCCGGTCGCCAGCAAGGCCCCCGAAGAGCAGCAGGGCGACATCGCGTACCTCGAAGGGCGCGCCGAGGAGCGCAAGAAGCGACCCCTGCGTGCGCTGCAGGCGCTCGCAAGGGTGACCCCGCGCTCACGCTTCTGGGCTCAAGCGACCTACCTGTCAGGTCTGATCGAGGTGGAGCGGGGGCAGCTGAAGAAGGGGGAGAACCTGTTCTGCAAGGTGGCGGATCCCAAGGCGACGCCCAAGCAGGCGCTGCTGTTCGGTGGCAGCGACTTCTTTCGGGTCCGCGACCTCGCCCGGCTCGCGCTGGGCCGGGTCGCCCACGAGCAGTACCGCTTCGACGACTCGCGGTACTACTACTACCTCGTGCCGGCGGACTCGGACGCGCTTCCCGAGGCGCTCTACGAGTCCGCGACCGGGCGCTACGAGGCGAAGGACTACGAAGGCGCGCGGGAGCTGCTGGACCAGCTGCGCAAGACCGGCGTCGACCACCCCTACGAAGACGAGGCGTGGATTCTCGACGCATACGTCGACCTGGCGGCCTGCAAGTTCCCTCAGGCGGACAAGAAGCTGTCCCAGTTCCTCAAGCGCTACGAGCCGGTGCGCGACACCGCGCGAGCGCTCAGCAAGGACAAGCAGGCGGTGCGCAAGCTGGTCGAGGCCATCGAGAGCGGCTCGGATCCCGCAGCGGCTGGCGTGACAGGGGATGCTCGTCGTATCCGTGCGGTAGCCGCCTTGCTGAGGCTGGATCCCGCCTATGGTCGCTCCTCGCGTCGCCTGGCCCAGCTCGAGCACCAGCAGAGCGGCCTGCGCGGCGCGCTGGGAGAGCTCGACGACACGCGTCAGGTTCTCGCGAAACCAGGCGAACTCAAGGCCCAGTCAGCGGGACCAATCGGCGACTCCCCGGAGGCCAAGCTCTCGCGGATCGATCAGCAGCTGGAGGAGGTGCGCCGCCTGGTCAGGGAGGCCAAGGAGGCGAGCAAGGGCAAGGCGTCCGCGCAGCTGAAGGCGCTGGAGAAGTCCCTCGAGGAACTCGAGAAGCGTGCCAGGGACGCCCATGAGGAGACTCGTGAGGCCGCCCCGAAGCAGGACGCCAAGACGACCAAGGATCTGCCCGGCCTCGTGGTGAGCGAGCGAGAGCGGGCGACGAAGCTGTTCAACGAAGCACAGAAGCTGCGCCAGGTGCTCCTGGAGCAGCAGGAGCGGCTCGCTCAGGACGCCCTCGTCCGCCTGGACAAGCGCCTCTCACGCCTGCTGCGGCGCGCCCGGCTGGGACGCATCGAGACGGTGCTGGGTCGCAAGCGTGCGCTGGAGCTGGAGGTCGAGGCCCTGAGCCAGGGGCTGCTGCCACAGCAAGCCATAGACTCCCTGGATGCCGCCCGTTTCCTCGGGGATGATGAGGAGTACTGGCCCTTCGATGGCGAGGACTGGGCAGACGAGTATGTTGGGGGGGAGGGGCTGCGATGAGACCCACACGCTGGCTCCTCGTCGGCGCGCTGTTGTGCTTCTCGGGGGCGGCTGCGGCTCAGGAAGAGTCGGGCCCCGCGCTGAAGGGCGAGAGCTCGAGCATCAAGCCCGTTGGCGAGCGCAAGCTGGGGAAGAAGAAGCGCCCGACCGTCAGCAAGAAGAAGGCTGACAAGGAGAAGAAGGAGCGCAGCAAGCAGATCAGCTGGCAGATCCCGGCGAAGCTGCGGGCGGCCCTCGAGAAGAAGATCGACGAGCGCATCACGCGCAATATCCGTGAGGCAAAGAAGCTCCGGAGGGAGGCGCTCGGCCTCTTGCGCAAGTTCATCAAGGAGAGCCCCGAGAGCGCTCCCTCCATGCCGGAGGCACTGATGCGTCTCGGGGAGCTGGAGTGGGAAGACGCCCGAGATCAGTTCCTCGTCGACTTCAACAAGTGGGAGGACGCGCCCGCGAGCAAGCGGGGTGAGCCACCCGAGCCGAACTACAGTCTGGCGCGCTCGCGCTTCCAGCGCGTGCTCAAGAAGCACAAGACCTACTCGCAGTACGACTTCGCGCTGTACGTCGACGGCTTCCTGGCGACCGAGGAGGGCAAAGGCGAGGAAGCGCTGAATCGCTTCAACAAGATCCTCAAGTGGTTCCCAAGGAGTCGCTTCGTTCCCGATGCGCACATGGTGCGTGCCGAGTCGGAGTTTCTGAAGGACGCGCCCAACTACCAGACGGCTTACGACGAGTACGAGGAGGTGCTGAAGTACAAGGACAGCCCCCTCTACGACCTGGCGCTCTTCAAGAGCGCCTGGTGCTTGTGGCGGCTTGGGCAGACGGACGAGGCGGCCAAGCGTTTCCTCGCGGTGTTCAAGGCGACCGAGGAGGGCGGAAAGGGTCGCAGTCAGGACGAGCTCGACGAGCTGCAGACCGAGGCGCTACGCAACCTGGTCGCGGTCTTCGTGGAGGACGAGAAGAACTCCGCCGAGGACATGTACAAGTTCCTGGTCAAGGCCGGCGGAGAGAAGTTCGCGGGCAAGATCGTGAGGGCTCTCGCCGAGGCGTTCTACGACCAGGCGCACTTCGAGCGAGGCATCGAGGCCTATCGGCTCTTGCTCAAGCTGGAGCCGACCAGCCCCGACGCCTACAAATACGGTCTCGCGATCGCTGCCGGTCACTCCACGATGCAGGACTGGAAGAGCCTGCAGAAGGACTACCGCTGGCTGATCACCACGTACACGCTCCCACCGAAGCCAGCGAAGAAGGGCGCGAAGACTCCCCCGCTGCCCACCTACCCGGCGAGCCCCTGGACCAAGGTGCAGCGCCCGTTGACGCTCAGCGACGCGGCTCGTGCCATCGAGAAGCAGCTGAGCGACGACGCAGTGGGCCTCCACGCCAAGGCGCAGGCCGACAAGGCAAGCGAGAACGAGTGGGCTGCGGCCTCGGAACTCTACGCGATCTACCTGAGCCGCTTCGGTGACAAGCCCTCGGCCTACGAGGTGTACTTCAACCACGCGGAAATCAACTTCTATCACCTGAACAACGGCGCGGTCGCGGCGGATAGCTACATGGCCGCCGTGCGCATGAACCCCAAGGGCAAGCTCTCACGGGACGCGCTGTACAACGCCCTGGCCGCCCTCGAGCGAGCCCGCGCCGCCGAGTTCGAAGCCGCCAAGGCCAAGGGAAAGAAGCAAGAAGAGTCGCCGACCGACAAGAAGCTGACCGAGGCGATGGAACTCTACGTCCAGACCTACCCCAAGGATCCGGACGTGCCCGAGTTGCTCTTCCGTCAGGGCAAGCTCTACTACGACTACGAAGTCTTCGACCCGGCCGTCCGCCTGTGGGGCTTGCTGCTCGAGAAGTACCCGGAGAGCAGCTACTCCGTGGGTGCTGGCGAGCTGATCCTGGATAGCTTCAACAAGAGCAAGGACTACGGGAACATCGAGACCTGGGCCAGGCGTCTGAAGAAGGCGCCTGCCTTCCAGAAGCCCGAGCAGCAGGCGCGGTTGGACACGCTCATCGTGCAGTCGGTGTTCAAGCAGGGCGAGCAGCTGTCCAGTCAAGGCAAGCACGCCGACGCAGCGTCGGCTTATCTGCGCGCGGCTCGCGAGTTCCCCAAGGATCAGCGCGCAGCGCAGGCCGCGGTCAACGCGGAGATCGAGGCCAAGCGCGCCGCGGATCTGACGACGGTTGCGGCTGCCGCGGCGCTGCTGGCCGAGAACCACAAGGGCAGCAAGGAAGCTGGCGATGGCCTGTGGATCGCGGCCAACACCTATCAGAGTGTTGGGCTGTTCTCCGAGGCGGCCGGCTACCATGAGCAGATCGTCGCTGACTTCCCCAAGCACGAGCATCACCAGGACGCGGCTTACAACGCGGTGCTCTTGCGCACGACCGTGGGCGACCACGCGAAGGCCATCTCCGACGGAGAAGCCTACAAGAAGGCGTATCCGCGGGGCGAAGACGCGGACGAGGTCGTGTTCCTGATGGGCAAGGCCCACGAGAAGGCAGAAAAATGGAAGGACGCCGAGCGCCTGTACGCGCGCTACGAGCTGGCCTCCCGCAACCCGAACACCCAGGTCGAGGCGCTGGTTCGACTCGCGACCGTGCGCGTGAAGCTGAACGATGAGCGGGGCGCGAAGAACGCGCTGCGCAAGGCGGTGCGGGTCGGCAAGCAGAAGAAGAGTAGCCTCGACTCGGGCGGCAGGTACTTCGCCGCGAAGGCTCGCTACATGGAGGGCGAGCGGATCCTCGCGGCATACGACAAGATCTCCATCCAGGGCGACGTCAAGCAGCTCAAGAAACGCCTGAAGCAGAAGAGCGAGCTGCTCAAGGATGCCGCGGAGACGTTCCTCGACACCGCCGAGATGGGCGTCGCCGAGTGGACCACGGCGTCGCTGTACCAGATTGGCTACACCTACGAGAGCTTCGCCAAGGCGCTCACCGATTCGCCGCCGCCCGATTCGCTGAGTGACGCGGACAAGGAACTGTATCGCCAGCAGATCGACGAGTTCATCGTGCCCATCGAGGAGAAAGCCATCGAGGCCTACGAGAGCGGCTGGACCAAGGCGATCGAGCTCGGCATCTTCAACTCCTGGACCGCGAAGATGCGAGACGCGCTGGGCCGCCTGCTGTCCGAGGTCTACTCGCCGATGCACGAGATCGGGCTCAAGCTGCGCTCTCAGGGCACTTCGCCGTTGCCCGAGCTGATCGACGGACCTCGTCGGGCGAAGGGGCGGAGCAAGAAGTACCTGATCCCGAGCAAGGTGAAGGATGTCAGCGAGACCGCTGCGCCGAAGCCCGCGGACGACCCCGACGCCGACAAGCCCGAGGCGAAGGACGAGAAGAGCGACAAGAAGTCCAACGACAAGGACAAGAAGGGTAAGGGCAAATGAGGCGCCTGGTTCGAGCCTGTGCGGTCGCGCTCGCCCTCGCTGGCGTCGCGTGCGGTGGCGGTGGCAGCGCCGAGGTGAAGAGCGCGCCGACGCTGAAGCCGGCGGATCCCGTTGCCGTCAAGAAGATGATCACCGGCGTCGAGCGCGCCCGGGACGGCAAGACGAAGGAAGCAATCGGTCTCCTCGAGGAAGCGGTTGGCAAGGATCCTCAGCTCTGGGAGGCGCACTACAACCTGGGTGTGCTGCGAGCCCAGACCGGCGACCTGGACAAGGCTGAGGACTCGCTGGAGAAGGCTGCGGAGCTCGCGCCCAACGCCGAGGACGTCGCCGTCGCGCTTGCAGAGGTGCGGCGTCGCATGGGTGAGCCCGATCGTGCCATGCAGGGACTGGACGACTTCGTGAAGGCGAACCCCGAGGCGCTCGCCGCACGAACGGCTCTGATCGCTGCGTCTCGGGACGCCGGGCGCATCGACAAGGCGATTGAGAACGCGCGCGAGGTCCTCGTGCGGCGCCCGGGTGACCCGCTGGCCCGCGCAGAGCTCGCGCTGGCGCACCTCGAGCGTGGAGAGGTCGACACCGCACAGCTCTTGATCGAGGAGGCGCTCAAGGCCGAGGTGAAGAGCGCCGTGGCGGAGCGCACAGCGGGGCTGATTGCGCTGAAGCGCGGCGACGACGCCATCGCATTTCAGCATTTCGCAAAGGCGTCCGAGATCGATCCCAAGGACACCACGGCGCGCCTCAACATCGGCACCGTGCTGATCCAGGCCGGAGTCTACGACAAGGCGGAGCAGGAGTTCCGAGCCGTGCTCCAGGTGAAGCCGGATGACATCGACGCCATGCTCGGCCTCGCCGCCGCGCTGCGTGGTCAAGGCACCCACGACAAGCAGGGCCCCTACCGCGAGGCGGAGAAGGTGCTGCAGCACGCGCTCGAGCTCGACGAGGACAACATCAACGCGATGTTCAACCTCGGCGTGCTGTACGTGGACTTCTTGCAGGAGCCGCAGAAGGCGAAACCGCTCCTCAAGCAGTTCCTGTCCAAGGCGCCGAAGAAGCACCCCGCGCGACCTGGCGCGGAAAAGCGGCTCGCCGGCATCAAATAGGCTAGAAAGCCGCCCATGGCGATGGCTCGACTGAAGCTGCCCGGGAAGCTTGAGCATGCGCTCCTCGCGGGTCACCCCTGGGTGTACCGCGATCACGTGCAGCGAGGTTTTCGTGCGGCAACGGGAGCCTGGGTCGAGCTGGAGTGCGAGCGCTTCAAGGGCTACGCGCTCTGGGACAACGAAGGTCCCATCGCCCTGCGCGTCTATTCCAGGAAGCGCGTCCCCGACGAGCAGTGGTTGGCCCAGCGTATTGCTGAAGCGCACGAGCTGCGTCGAGCGCGGCTCGGGAGCGACACCAACGCCTACCGCTGGCTCTTCGGTGAGGGTGACGGCGTGCCCGGGCTCGTCGTGGATCGCTACGCGGACCACAACGTCGTGCTCACGTATGCGCCGAGCGTGTCCCGGCTCTTGCCCTGGCTGGTCCCGGCGCTGGACGCGGTGCACCCCGCGCGCGGCACCGTGCACAAGCGCGGCGGCGAGCTGTCCCTACTGGCCGGTGAAATGCCAGGCCCCCGAGTGGAGGTGCTGGAGAACGGCGTGCGGTTTCGCGTCGCGATCGGTGAGGGCCAGAAGAGCGGGCTCTTCCTGGATCAGCGTGAGAATCGCGCTCATATCGAGACCCTCGCCGCGGGCAAGCGCGTGCTCAACCTGTTCTCCTATACGGGTGGCTTCTCGCTCTACGCCGCGCGGGGGGGAGCCACCTCGGTTACGAGCGTCGACGTGAGTCGTGGCGCCTTGGACGACGCCCGCGCTTCCTTCGAGCTCAACGGCTTCTCGCTGGAGAACAGCGAGTTCGTGGCCGAGGACGTCTTCGAGTACCTCGAGCGCGCCGCGAAGCAGGGGCGCCGTTTCGATCTGGTGATTTGCGATCCGCCCTCCTTTGCCAAGAGCCGGGACCAGCTGCGCAAGGCCCTGCGGGCCTACGAACGGGTCAATCGCCTCGCGCTGAAGCTGGTGGAGTCCGGTGGGCTCTTTGCTTCTGCCAGCTGCACCAGCCAGGTGAGCCCCGAGGCTTTTCGCGGTGTGCTGGGTGAGGCTGCGGGCCGCGCGAAGGTGCGTCTGCAGATGATTCACGAGGCTGGACACGCAGTGGACCATCCGGTGATGGCCGGGCACGTCGAGGGGCGCTACCTGAAGTACGTCGTGAGCCGCGTGCTGTCCGGCGCGTAGCCCGATCAGCGGCGCTGCTTGGCCCGCGGCAGGTGACGCGTTTCGAGCAGCTTTATTTCCGTGTGGCTAACTCCTGACCCGATGCGGCTCAGCAGCGCCGGGCGCCGCGGATCGACCAGGGTTGAGATCTGGAAGCTAGCCTCGCCACGGCGCCGGATGTCGATACGCAGCAGCCCCGGGCTCCCACCCGGGCTGACCGTGAGTTCGTACTCGGCTCGGTCGATTCGGGTCTCCAGGTTCGCGCGGCGTTCGCCGCTGACCAGCAGCTCGAGCTGTAGACGCTTGCTGCTCTGCCCTTGGCGGTCGACGATCTCCACGCGCAGCAAGGAGCTGCCGTCGCTCAGGCGGCCGAGAGGTCCCGAGGACTTCCCTCGAGCGGCGCGGCGCTGGTGAGCCTTCGTGTGCAGCGTCGGTTTCGCTCCGGGGCGGCTCCGGGAGCTGGTGTCCGCGGCGTACGCGGGTGTGGTCAGCGTCAGGCCCAGCCCGAGGGCGACGAGCCAGCGTAGCTTTGGCTGCCGGCTCGGCCGCGCGAAGGGGTTGGGAGTGACGGTGGAGTGGGTGTGAGTCAGGGCGGTCATGTCTGCGGCGCTAGCAACCGATGTGCCATTGCTCCCTCACCCCCAAACCCCGATTCCGCGCGGCGATCCGATCGCGCGCTGGCGGTCCGTGCGTCAACCTGGCAAGCCTCGGCCGGCGTTGCTGTCGATCTGGCGCGGCCGCCGTGCTCGTTGCGTTAGCGTCAGCCGTCCGAGGGATCCTTGGCGCTCTTGAGTACCATCGCGCGGGCGCGCTGGACGAAGTCTGCTTCATGCAACACACCGTCGTCGAGCAGCTGCTTGGCGTCGCCCATTCCGATGTGGAGATGCTGGCGCAACGCCTTCAAGACCTTGATCGTATTCCCCGCATCCAGATCATCGCGAGCCGCGTGGATCCAGGCCTCCTGCAACGACGGCAAGCGCCCGTCCCGCACGAAGCGATTGGCTTCGGCGTAGGTCAAGCCCCCGACGTCTACCAGGAGGCGCTCGGCCCCATTTCCGCGTCCCGTCGCCTGGGCCTCGATGGCCTTCTCGACCCATGCATCGGGAGCCTCCACGCTGCCCTTCACCACCAGGGTCGCGCCGCAGTACGCACAGGTTCCCGCTCCAGATGCGTCCGCGCCACAACGTGGGCACGCCAGAACTTCCAGCTCAGTCACGAAGGCATGGTAACACGACCTGCTGCGTCGTGGACGCTCACCTGAACAAGGCGTCGAAGAGATTCGCCGCGCGGATCCTCTCCAGTCCCTCACCATGCAGGGTGTAGAACAGCTTCAGCCCCAGCGTCAGACTGATCTCGGTGCCGTGACCTGCTTCCTCCGGGGACAGAGCGGGTACCACGCGGAAAGAGATGAGAGCGAAGCCAGCGGAGGCGAACAGCCCGAGGTGAAGGCCGTGGGTCGAGGTGTGCTGAGCGTCCGCCCCGCGATGAGCCCAGCCCACCTCGGCACCGAAGAAGTAGCTGTTTGCCTGCGCGCCGAATGCTTCTCGGCGTGTCCCGTCGTAGTCCTCGAGCTGCACGAAGGTCCCGAGGCCGATGAGCTCCCGGCTGGGGTAGTACTCGTAGGAGATCTCCAGGCCGTTGCCGGCGGCCGGGGAGTGACCCCAGACGAAGCTGTGGATGTAGCCAGCGCTCAGGATCCCGGCGTCTTCGCTCTTGTGCCCAGCGAGCGCGGGCGTGCCAGAGAATGCGAGCATCACACCTGCAATCCAGCTCCCAGCCACGACTCGCCGACGCATGGAAGCGAGGATACTGCACTGTGGTTCGCGTCCGCAGGCATTAGGATAGCGCGCATGTTCCTACCCGCCTTTCCGCCGCTGCCCTGCGGTTGTCTCGAGTTCGCATGATGGCTGATCCGCTCAAGCTCGGCGTGTTCGGTGCTGGTGCCATCGGAGGCTATCTTGGGTTGCGCCTCGCAGCAGGAGGGGCTGAGGTCGTGCTGCACGGTCGTCAGTGGCTCGTCGACGTTGCCGACGAACTCTGCGCCTTCGATCTCGAGGGCAAGCGTCTCGCTCCGTCGGTGCGCGTGGTCAGCGACGCGAGAGCGCTCTCGGAGGTCGACGTCTGTCTGGTGACGGTGAAGAGCGCACAGACGCTTGGTGCTGCCGAAGAGCTGCGCGAGGTTCTCCGGCCAGGTGCGCTGGTCGTCAGCTTTCAGAACGGCCTGCGCAACGCCGAGCGACTGCGCCAGACCCTGCGTGAGCAGACGATCGTTCCCGGGATGGTGTCCTTCAACGTCGTGATCGAGGGCGACAAGTGTTTCCGTCAGGCAACGAGCGGGCCGCTGACCGCCGGGCGCGTGCTCGGATCTGGCCTGTTCGCGCTGGAGCGCCTGGAGGCGTGCTTTGGCCGCGGCGGGTTACCCCTCGAACTCCATCACGATATCGGTAACGTGCAGGCCGGCAAGCTGCTGGTCAACTTGAACAACGGGGTGTCTGCGGCGGTCGGCATGACCATCAAGGACGCCGTGTCGAATCGCGACATCCGGCGCTGCTTCGCCGCCTGTGTCTCCGAGGGCCTGGACGTGTTTCGGCGCACGGGGCTCCGACCAGCGAAGGTGGTCGCGCTGCCACCCGGGTTGATCGTCAAGGCGCTCCCGCTGCCTGACGCCGTGTTTCTGCGCATCGCCAAGTCGCTGGTGAAGATCGATCCTCGGGCGAAGTCCAGCACGCTGCAGGACCTCGAGCGAGGTCGCCGTACGGAAATAGACGACCTGAACGGAGAGGTCGTCGACCGGGCGAGGAGCGCAGGCCTCGCGGCGCCGGCCAATCAGGTGATCGTCGACGTGATCCGCGAGCTCGAAGGCGCTGCGCTGGCCCGGCAAGCCTTGCGCTTTCTCACGCCGGAAGAGCTCTGGCGCCGCATCGCGTCAGCCAGGGCGTGAGGGCTCGGCGAGCAGACGCGACCCGGGTTCGCGCGATCGTTCTGCGACGGCCCGCGGCTCGGTGCGCCGTCTTGCACGGCTCACGGCTTGGTGTGAGGATCGCACCATGCAACGCGTCGTCGAGCCGGAGTTGATGGATGAGGCCGAGCAGGCGCTGGCCTATGCGCAGGCCGACTTCTCGGAGCCCAACTCGGCGTTCGCCGACCTGGTCGCGGAGACCCTGAGCCACCCCGCGCTGAGGGTGGTCGACTTGGGCTGTGGTCCGGCTGACATCCCCGTGCGCCTGGCGCTCAAATTTGCTGGGTGGAAAATTGACGCCGTGGATGGCGCCGAGGCGATGCTGGCTCATGGGCGTCGATTGGTCGACCGTCATGGCCTGGGGAGCCGAGTCTCTCTGACGCGCGCTCTGTTGCCGGATCTCCCCCTCGCGTCCCACGCCTACGATCTCGTGATCAGCAACAGCCTGCTGCACCACCTGCACCAGCCGCGAGTCATGTGGCAGAGCGTCCGCAAGCTGGGGCGCCCTGGCGCACGGGTGATCGTGATGGATCTGCTGCGGCCGGCGTCGCTGACGGACGCGCAGCGTCTCGTGGCGCTGTATGCGGGGGATGCACCCGAGGTGTTGCGCAGGGATTTCGAAGCTTCGCTGCGCGCGGCGTTCACCCTCGACGAGGTTCGCGAGCAGCTGGCACGGGCCGGACTCGCTGACTTCGAGGTGCGGGCCAGCAGCGATCGTCACCTGGTGGTCAGCGGTCAGCTGCCTCACTAGTATTTCCCGCGCTGCTCTTCCATGCTGCGCACGCAGTGAACGTCGGCATCATCGGTGCAGGATACGCTGGCACGGCGCTGGCGCTCTTCTTGGCGCGGGCCGGGCATCGCGTGAGTTTGTACGAGCGCGTCCCAGAGCCTGGCCCGGTCGGCGCGGGCATCTTGCTGCAGCCCACGGGGATGTGCGTGCTGGATGCCCTGGGGTTGCTGGATGCGGTGCTCGAGCGCGGAGCGCTCGTTCGTGAGCTCGTGATCCGCAGAGAAACGCAGCGTCGCGTGATGACGCTGGCGTACTCCGACATGGATGAGCTGTCCTTCGCTCAGGGAATGCATCGCGGCGCGCTCTACGAGGTGTTGCTGCGTGCGGCGCAGCGACAGGACATCGCGCTCGACTGTGGTTGCGAGATCGCGCGCGCTCGACCGAGCAACGGCGCCAGTGGGGGCTGGAGACTGTGGGATGCCGCCGGTGCGCTGGCGGGGGAGCACGAGCTCCTGGTGGTCGCGGGAGGAGCGCACTCGGCGCTGGATGTCTCACCAGCACCCGCTCGCCATAGCAAGGAGTATCCGTGGGGCGCGGCCTGGGGTGTTCTGCCCGACCCCGAGCGCATCTTCGCGGGAGCGCTGCACCAGCGAGTCCGCGGTACGCGGCGCATGCTCGGGTTCCTGCCGACAGGGCTTGGCCCCAGATCCGCGAGGAATCAAACTCCGCTCGTGAGCGTGTTCTGGAGCCTGCAGCGCGACACCGCGCTGGCCTGGCGCGAACAGGGCATCGATGCGTGGCGTGACGAAGCGCTGAGCATGGCGCCCGAGGCGGCCCCGGTGCTCGCGCAGCTGCGGACCCTGGACGACCTGGTCTTCACGAGCTACGCGGACGTGAGCATCGCGCGCTTGAATGGCCGGGCGCTGGTTTACGTGGGGGACGCGGCTCACGCGATGAGCCCTCAACTGGGGCAGGGCGCGAACCTCGCGCTGCTCGACGCCTGGGTGCTCGCACAGTGCCTGACGGCACCCGAGCCTCGAACGCTGGACGAGCGCTTGCATCGCTTCGCCAGCCAGCGGGCGGCTCACCTCGACTACTACCAGTGGGCCACCCGGTTTCTGACGCCGTTCTTCCAGTCGGGGTACTCTGGACTCGGCCTGCTGCGTGATCTGGCGATGCCCGTCGTGACGCGCTTCCCGCTGTTCCGGCGCTTGATGCTGGAGTCGATGGCGGGGGTTCGCACCGGGCTCTTGCCCAAGCAGCGGCTCAACCTCGCGCAGCCGCCCGCCGCCGCGCGCTGGGTGGCCGCGGCGCTCGGCCGTTCAGCGCACGAATGGCGCGACCCTCACCCCCAAACCCGCTGACCGATCCGGTTGCGTCGACGGGGCTTGATCAGAACGCGTAGCGCAGGGACGCGATGCCGAGCCACATCATCTCGGTGGCGGTGGAGCGCGAACGCGCGAAGCCGGAGTCGTAGTTGCGGGCGCCGCCAGCCACGGACAGCGCGAAATGCGGACTCACCTGGTACCACTCGAGACCGAGCAGGCCGCCGAAGTAGGGGTTCAGGTCCGCGGCGTCGCGATAGCCGTAGACCTGCAGCACGTCTTCGCTCGCCTTGGCTGCACCCACGCTGCCTTGGAGATAGATACCGAAGCGATCCGTCGGGCGCACCGTGAAGCGCAGCCCACCGCCAAAACCCCAGATCGCGAAGGCGCGTGGCTGAGGTGGCGGGTTGGCGTAGCTGGTGTTGGCGAACATCAAGTCGCCCTCACCGAACACCATCGCCCACTTGAAGATCTCGTACCCGGCCTGAAGGTGGAACCACGGCGAGGTGGGCGTGACGTTCTTCAGCGTACCGACGTAGCCCATGGCGCCGAGACCGCTCTCGACCACCACGCCATGGGAGCGCGGAGGTCGCGGGGGCGCTTCGTCGTCGCCTTCAGCGGGCTCATCGCCGCGGGTGTCGGGCAACGAGCGGGCATCGAGCCAGGCCTCGATCTCTTCGCGACTCGGTTGCTTCCCATCGCTGGCTTCTTCCGCCGCCATGGCCAGCGACGACCAGCACACCAGCGCCGCGCAAGGCAGGATCCAACGAACACCCACGCCGCGAGACTACCGCGAATTCACACGAGAATCACCGGCAGATTTCGCGGCTCGGCTCAGCGCCTCGGCTCGTTGCGAGGGACGCGGGGCTCAGTCGAGGATGAAGTCCTTGCGGGTGTAGAGCGGCTTGAACGCGAGACCGCCGCCGAGAATCGTCTCGGCGCCGCCCTCGAGACGATCGACCAGCGCCGCGATGCCCACGACCTCGGCGCCTTCGGCCCTGAGGGTCTCCACCGCGCGCAGCGAGGAGCCGCCGGTGGTCACCACGTCTTCCAGCATCACGACGCGCAGCCCGGGCTTAAGCGCCTTGTCGCCTTCCACCATCTTCGCGCTGCCGTGATCCTTGCGCTGCTTGCGGATGTACAGCGCAGGCAGGTCGCGCCCTCGCTGGTGACTGACCAGGGAGACGGCGCTCGCTAGCGGACACCCGCCGAGCTCCACGCCACCCACCGCATCACACTCGGGCAGCTCACTCAGCAGGTCGAACATCAGCTCACCAACCAGCGCGTGGCCCTCGGCGGTCAGCACCGTTTGCTTGCAGTCGATGAAGAAGTCGCTCTCACGACCGCTCGCCAGGATCACCTTCTTGCGCGCGAAGCTCCGCTCTCGAAGCAGCTCGAGCAGGCGTTGCCGTCGGTGGCTCATGGATCAGCGAGCCTTTCGCTTCTTCTTTGCTTGCGCGCCGCGACGTACCGCGGGCACCACGGGCGCCGGGGGCTTGCGGCTCTTGGCTGCCTTCGACTCGCTCTTCGGCTTGGAAGGCTTCTCCTTCGGCTCCGCCTTCTCTTCGCTCTTCGACTTCGCCGGGCTGGCCTGGGTCTTCGCCGGGGCCGCGCTGGGGCGGCGGCTGGGCGCGGCGGCTCGGGGGGCCGCACTCGTGCTGCGAGAGGGGATGCTGCGCGCCGCAGCGGCGCTGCGGACTGCTGGACGAGGCGCGGGTTCACCCTCGGTCTGGACCAGACCGCGGACCAACGCGCCCTCGGCGATTCCAATCCGCGCGGCAATGATGTCGCCCACCACGCGCGCTCCGGACTCGACGCTGATGCTGTCGCCGGCCTTCAGATCGCCAGCGACCTGGCCCGCCACGCGCAGGCTCGCGCCCTGGATGCTGCCGCGTACACGGCCGCCTTCTCCAAGCACCACATCGCCTTCCATGACGATGTCACCCTCGACCTGGCCTTCGACCACCAGCGAACCGCTGCCGGTGACGTTTCCGCGAATGCGCGTCGTCGCGCCAATGACCGACTCGTCAGACATGCGCCTCTACCTCACGCATCCATGTCGACGTTGCCCTTGAACGAGGCACCGTCTGCAATCGTCAGGCGAGCTGCCTTGACGTCTCCGATCAGGCGGCCACCCGCCTGGATGTCCACCCGCTCCGAGGCGGTCACGTTGCCCGTCACTCTTCCGGCGACGCTGAGCGAAGCGGCGTTGATGTCCGCTTCGACGGTGCCCTCGGTACCGACGGACACCACGTCACCTGCGGTCAACGTGCCGCGCAGGGTGCCGTGCACCACGACCTCTTCGTCACTCGTGAGCTCGCCTTCGATGCTGAGCCCTTCACCAATCACCGTGCCTGCCATGGGGAAATCCTCCGTGAAGCTATCGCATGCCGCGCGCGATCCTCGCGCCGCAGCTGCGCCTAGAAGTCGAGCTCGAACTCCGTCTCCAGCCGCACCGCAACGCGGGCGCCGGGATCGATGGTCACCTGGGAGCCAATCAACGTGCCGCGCACGGTCGCTCCGTCCCGCACCGTGATCGGACCCGTGGTGCGCGCGTCGCCGATCAGCGAGCCCGCCAGATCCAGCGACTCCGCGGCGACGTCACCTTCGACCGCAGCGTTCGCCAGGACCTCCATCGGTCCGCTGATCGCGACGTCGCCGCGCACGCTGCCTTCGAGGCGGAGCGAGCCGTTGCCACTGACGCGCCCCACGAGCTGGGTAGACGCGCCGATCACGCTGGTTTCTTGAGAACTGCTTGCCATCGAAGCCACCGTCGGCCGGTCGGCACGCTAGTACCGACGTCGGCAGGTTGAAATCGCGAACTTTGGAGGGGTTCTATACGCCGCGTTCGGCGTCCCTAACAGGGCAACCCCGGTAGCACAGGGCTGCGCCCGGAGTCACCCCCGGTCGCTCCGCGCACGGCGAGTTGTCTCAGCGGGGCTGCAAATTGGCCAGGATCTCGCCCGCGCGATGCACCGAGCGGAACAACCCTCGGGCATACAGCCGGCGCTGATCGTCAGCGGGCAAGTCCCCGGTCCGGTCCCGTGTCGCCGCTGCCAGCAGCACGGCGGCAGAGACGCTGACGTTCAGGCTCTCCACGAAGCCACGCATCGGCACGCGCACGCTGCGCTCAGCGGCCTCCAGCAACACCTCGCCGATCCCCTCGTGCTCGTTGCCCAGCACCAGCGCGAGCTTGGGGATGTGGACCAGATCCTCGGGGAGCAGCTCACCCTCGGGATGCGTCGCGACGAGCGTGAAGCCCGAGTCTCGCAGGCTCGCGATGGCCTCGAGGGGGCTCTCGTGCACGATCACGTCGACCCAGCGCTCGGTGCCCCGCGCCACACCGGTGGACACGAAGAAGCTGTCCTCGGCCTGGGGCACCACGTGGATCTGCTGCACGCCGAAGGCCTCTGCGCTGCGCACGATGGCTGCTCCGTTGTGGGGGTCGTGAGGCTCGTCCATCACCACGGTCACGCTCGACAAGCGCTGCGCGATCACCTCGCGCATGCGCTGCTGGCGTGAGCTCAGGGTGAGCGGCTCCAGCGCCTCGACCACGCCCTCGACCGTCCACGGTGTGGGCCACGGTAACGCGGTGCTGTACAGCTCGCTGACCTCGACGACGTCGTCTTCTTCCTGTCGCTTCACGGGCGCACCTCGTTCGTTTCCTGCTGACGCGCGCGAGCTTATCACCTCCCTTCGTCGCTCGGGTCAACAGCCGCGGTCGCCGAGCGCCCTGGCGTTCGTCTGGTCCCGGTCTCTGCGGCGTTCATCCTGCGGCGTCGAGCTGCGCTGTTTGTCTTGCGCCATGGCAGCTGAGCGCGATGATGAGCGCGCCATGAGCTTTCAGCCCGCCATCATGCAGCCGCTGCCGCAGTTCGGTCGTTACCTGTTCCTGCGTCAGATCCCCGACACGGATCCGCGCCCGGTGCTCGAAGCGCTGGCCGAGTCGGCATGGAATGCCTCATGGGTTCTGGGGGTGAGCCACAGCCTCGCGGCCGCCTTGGGTGCGGACGTGGACGCTTTGCGGGAGATCCCGGCTCTGAGCGGCCCTGGCGTGTCTTCACCTTCGACGCCGTGTGCGCTCTGGGTGTGGTTGCGCGGCGATGCACCGGGGCAGCTCCTGCTCGAGAGCCAGCGTCTGCTGAGGAGGCTCGCCCCAGGCTTCGAACTCACGCGCGCGGTGTCCGCGTTCACCCATGACACCAACCGCGATCTGAGCGGCTACGAGGACGGCACCGAGAACCCCAAGGGAGACGAAGCCGTCGCCGCCGCCATTCGCCCCGAGGGTCCGCCAGGCATCGCCGGCTCGAGCTACGTGGCGGTGCAGCTGTGGCAGCATGATTTCGAGGCCCTCGAGCGGATCCTCCCGGAACAGCGTGACCTGGTGATCGGGCGCCGCGTCTCCGACAACGAGGAGCTGGGGGACGCCCCGGAATCCGCCCACGTCAAGCGCACGGCTCAGGAGAGCTTCGAGCCCGAGGCCTTCGTCTGGCGCCGCTCCATGCCCTGGAGCGATGGCGCCGACGCAGGACTGATGTTCGTGGCCTTCGGGAGCTCGTTCGACGCCTTCGAGGCCCAGCTGAGGCGCATGGTTGGCCTGGAAGACGGCATCACCGATGCGCTGTTTCGCTTCACCACGCCGCTCACCGGCAACTACTTCTGGTGTCCTCCGCTGCGCGACGGAAGGCTCGATCTGCGCGCGCTGTCGAAGCAGGCGTGAGCGCTCCGCCCAGCGCTCGAGGGGCACGCCGCATGCCCGACGGGGTTGGCCATGTGGCTTGACGTCGTACTGGTGCTGGTGGCGCTAGCGCTGCTTGGCTGCTTGCTCTGGCCCAAGCTCCGCGACAACGAACTCTGGCGCGCGACCGTCACGCCCCTCGCCTCGATCATCGGTAGTGGTTTCCTGGTGGTCGTGCCACTGCTTGGCCACGCGGTGGGCGTCTTTGCCCCCATCGCCATCATCGGGGTCGTGCTGATCGCCTACGTGATCGGCACCGCGGTGCGCTTCAACATCAAGCACGCCGAAGAGCTCCTGGGCGGCGACGACGCTCCGAGGAGCCTGCGCTGGCTGGAGGATGCGTCGGACCTCGCGCTGTCGGCTTCCTACGTGGTCTCGGTCGCCTTCTACCTGAGCCTGCTCGCGTCGTTCGTGCTCAAGGGGATCGGCCACGAGAGCCAGCTCGTGGGGCGCATCATCACCACGCTGATCCTGGGCTTGATCGGCGTCTCTGGCTTCTTCAAGGGGCTCAAGCTGCTCGAGCGCCTCGAGGAGTACTCGGTCTCCGTCAAGCTCTCGATCATCCTCGCGCTGCTCGTCGGTTGGTTCGTCTACGACACGGGTCACCTCGGCGACGTTCCCGCCTCTCACATCACCTCGAGGGACCCGTGGCATCTGGCGCGCGTTCTGGCGGGCGTCCTGATCGTGGTGCAGGGCTTCGAGACTTCCCGCTACCTTGGAGACGAATATTCCGCAGAGAAACGTGTCAAGACCATGCGCTGGGCGCAGCTGATCGCTGGTGCGATCTACATCGCCTTCCTCACCCTCACCCTGCCCACGCTGAAGCTGCTCCCCGACAGTGTGGACGAGACGGCGGTCATCGACCTCTCGTCCGCGGTCGCTAGCGTGTTGCCCGCGATGCTGGTGGTCGCGGCGGTGATGAGCCAGTTCAGCGCGGCGGTCGCGGACACGGTAGGCGCTGGCGGACTGCTCGAGCAGAGCCTGGGTGAGAAGTTGCCGCGAGGAAAAAATCTGGGGTACGCCCTGGTGGCGGGCGCCGGGATCGCCCTGGTCTGGACCTGCAACATCTTCACCATCGTCGCCCTGGCGTCACGGGCGTTCGCCATCTACTACGCCCTGCAGGCCACCATCGCCGCGAAGGTGGCAGGCACCCTCGACGACTCGCGGCATCGCGGCTGGGTCCAGGCGGCCTTCGCCGGGCTCGCCGTGTTGCTGGTGGGAGTGGCGGTGATCGCAATTCCTGCAGGCTGAGTCGGGCACCCGGCGAGGGCCTGGGCGAGGGGGCGGCGCCGTGCTAGCTCCAGCAGCGACATGAGGATGGCGTACGTCTTGGGAGCCGCGATCATCGGCGCAGCGGGCATCGGCTTGTTCTTGACCAACCCCAAGGACCAGGGGAAGGGCCAGGCGCGAGTCGCTGCCGAGAACACGGAGCTACCTCCGGGCCATCCCCCGACGACCCCGGGAGACGATCCGGGAGGAGCGATGCCACCAGGACACCCGGCGGTCGGGAACGACATGCCGCCGGGACACCCGGCGGTGGGCAACGAGATGCCTCCAGGGCACCCCGGAACGGGAAGCGGCGAACCCGCCCAGGGTGACGCTGCCAAGAACGTGAGCGGCGAGGTGCTGGAGACTATTCAAGTCAGCTCCTACACCTACGTGCGCCTCAAGACGGAGCAGGGCGAGGCCTGGGCCGCCGTCGGCAAGACCGAGCTGCAGAAGGGGCAGAAGATCGAGATCCAGCGGGTGACGCTGATGCACGACTTCTCGAGCCCGACCCTGGGCCGCACCTTCAAGGAAATCTACTTCGGCAACCTGGCTCCGACGCAACCGCACGGAGACAAGGCTGGCGGCGCGGCGCTCTGAGGTGCGCTGAGCCCTCCGCCGGGCTCTACCAAGGATTGCCGTGTGCGCGGCGCGGGTTTCGCACTAGGTTGACGCGCCGTGGGAGCCTTGGTCAGCACTGCGCGAGATCGGTCGACCCTGCTGGGTTGGGCGCTGCTCGCCATCTGCTCGACCCTTCCCTCCACGGCCGGCGCCCAGAGCGCCGCAAGGCTCAGCGTGCTGCGGGAGGGGGATGCGCTGAGCTGTCCCGGGCACGCGGAGCTGGTCTCTCGGGTCGAGGTGCTGCTCGAGCGGCCCTTCAGCGCCGCGACCAGCGATCCAGTCGAGTTGCTTGTGCACTTCCGGCGCACGCCGGCGGGGCTCCAGGCCGAGGTGCGCATGACGGGTCAGCGTAGCGGTGTCCGACGTATCCGTACGGATGCGCAGCCCGGGACCCAGGGGGAATGCGACGAGCTGGGCGCAGCAGCTGCGCTGGCCATCAGCATGCTGCTGGATCCAACCTTCCTGGGTGCGGAGGAGGTGCCAGACTCGCCGTACGAGACGTCGTCCGGCGATGACCTCCCGACGTCCCCCGACCCCGGAGCGCCACCCGATCTCGCGCCGCGCCTGATCCCGCCGCCGCTTCCGGCGGCCGCGCCGTCGCCGGTCTCCGCGGACCCCGGCGGGCGCCGGTTGCCCTTGGTCACGCCAGATTGGTCGCTGGGCCTGGGACCGGCCGAGAGCGATGGGTTGCTGGGCGGCCAGAGCTTCGGGCTCCAGCTCCAGCTCGGTATTTTCCTTGGGGATAATGCGCGGGTTGGTCTGCTCGGGCGCCGCTTTGCTACCGCGACTCATCGGCTAGGCGAGGGCGAGGTCGACGTCGACTTGTGGCAGCTGGGCGCGGAGGGCTGCTACTACGGTGGCAAGCGCCCGCTGCAGCTCGGGGCGTGCGGCGCTTTGCTCGGCGGGGCGATCCGCGGCGAGGCGTTCGGATTTCAGCAGGTATCCGCCGCGACCCATGCCTGGTTCGGCGCCGAGGCCGGGGTCGCCGCGCTCTGGAGCTTCGCGCCAGGTTGGTGGGTTGGAGGCGACCTGCGCCTGGTGGTCCCCTTCAATCGCGACGAGTTCCTGGTGCGCGGGGTGGGCCAGCTCACGCCGGGAAACGACGTTGCTCAGACGGCTCAGATTTCCCTCGGCTTCCGCATCGAGTGATCGCTCGGCCGGCCGCTGTACACTCACCCTGGTAGGCCTCGACTCGGGTCCCCCGAGACCTCGAACGCAATGACTCAACCCCTCGACTTCCAACGCTTTTACCAGGAGCACGTGGCGTTCGCCTGGCGCTCTCTGTTGCGCTTGGGAGTGCCGGACGCCGATCTCCCGGACCTGCTTCAGGAGGTCTTCCTGGTCGCATACAGGCGGCTGCCGGACTTCGCCGGTCGCTCGAAGATCACGACCTGGCTGTTCGGTATCTGCTTTAACGTCGCGCGAAACCACCGGCGGCACCTCGCTCGCCGCGAGGCGGTGGGTGAGGGCGAAGACGTCGCCGAGACCCCCGGTAGCCACGACGGGCGCCGATCTCAGAGCCGTCGGGACACGCTGAGTCTGGTCTCCCGCATTCTCGGCCGTCTGCCCGAGGAGCAGGCGCTGGTGTTCTCGCTGTTCGAGATAGAAGGCTTCTCGGGTGACGAGATCGCCGGGTTGCTGAGCATCCCGGTGGGGACGGTGCGGTCGAGGTTGCGACTGGCGCGTGCCTCATTCCGCGCGGAACTAGGCTTGAGTGATCCGGATACGCCTCCCGCCGGGCCGCCGGCGCAGACGCGGAAGGACGAAGAATCGACGAGCAACAGCTCTCGCCGCAAGGAGGTCAAGGATGTCTGATCCGTTGCGCTGGACCGATCCAGAGAGCGAGGCGACGACCCTCGAGCGCGTGCTGATCCAGGGCGAAGCCCAGAGCGGGCCGAGCGAGCGGGTGGTCAGCGGAGTGTGGACCAAGCTGTCGGCGACGCTCCCGCCGCTCGCGGTGGGTGCGGGAGCTGCGGCGGGCGGAGGTGGCCTGGGAGCCGCGGCAGGTGCCAAGGCGGCGCAGGCAGGCGCGGTCACCAAGGGCGCGGTCGGCGGTTCCGCAGGGTTCAGCGTTGCCGCTCTGGCAAAGCCGCTGATTCTGGGCATCGTCCTCGGCGGTGGTAGCGTCGTGGTGAGCCAGGAGGTGAAGCAGATCACCCACGATCCGCCGCCGGTCACCGCACCCACGAAGCCCGCGCAGCAACGTCAGGGTGCCTCCCCCGGGCCACTCCCCGTCAAGGCGAACGGGGTTCCGGCGCCGGCGGCGAACCCCGTGAGCGACGAGCCGCCGACCCGGAAGCGCGGGAGCGCCTCGGCGGCTGGAGCCGGCGCGGTCGCGGAAGCGCCAGCGCGCGAGCCGCAGAGCCGTGAGAGTCAGCTGGCGGCGGAGCGCAAGCGCCTGGTCGAGGCTCGCGCCTTGCTGCGCGCTGGGCGCGCGTCGGAGTGTCTTGCTCTGCTCGACTCCAACCCCGGTGTCGGGCTCCTGGGGCAGGAGCGCCTGGTCATCCGCGTGGAAGCGTTGATGACGCTGGGCCGCAAGGCGGAAGCGAAGCAGCTGGCTGATCGGCTGATCACGAAGCACCCCGAGAGCCCGTACGCGTCGTACCTTTCGCGTGTGACGCGCTGACGTGCCGCGCCGGGTCACGCATGGCCCGAGCTCCCTTCCTCCTCGTCTCTCAGCTCAGGCCGAGCTCGCGGCTCAGCACCCGGGTCACGACTCGATCGCGAACCGAATCCCGCCCCAGCAACTCGCGCAGGCGATCCATGGCTTCATCCCGTCGGTCCGCGGCGTTCGCGGCGACGCGAGTCGCGTTGTAGGCGTTCCAGATCTCGGTGTTGGTGATCTCGAAATGCGGAGCCTCCAGCATCCACCGCAGGGCGGCGAGCCCCGCCTCCATGGCGAACCAGGGTTCCTTCTCGCCGTAGTCGTGGGCGGCTCTCAGCAGTGTGCGCACATCGGCCTGGCTCCGTTCGACCAGCGCGATGGCTTCCTTGAAGAGCTTGGCGTCCTTCGCCGCTGCGAACCATTTCCCTGGTTCCTCGGGCGTCGCCGCTACCAGGTCAGCGAGGATGCTCTCCGGGCTGCGAGCTGGATACTTCTTCCTGACCGCACGGAACCAGGCAACGTAGGTCGACGCCTCTCCCGCGCGCAGCGCATAGCGCGCGTACGCTTCGTCCTTGCGCCCCGCGTCGATCAGCACCTTCTCGCAAGCTTGCGCCACGGCGGTCGGTGACTTCAGCGTTCCGTGGGTCTCTGCGTAGCGGACGGCGGCGTCCGGATCCCCTCCAGCGGCGAGGGCCGTGACGCCGAGCAGGCGCTCCTCCCAGCTCGGGTTCGGTAGCTCGTCCAGCGCCTCCAGGAGCTCTGCGTAGCGCTCCGCGGGCAACAGACACCGCAGGTACGCAGCGACCAGGTGCGGCGGCCGCCACTCCCCGTTCAGTTCCTTGCGGATGCGCTCAGCCCAGCGAAGCGCGCTGGTCTTGTTCAGGCAGAAGCGACCCCACTGGTCGGCGAGCGCCCCAAGGCGCTCGGGGTTCCTGCTCAGCGCCTGGTAGAGGCGCTCCTGCCAGTCGCTGAGTTCATCGGCAGCAGGCTTCGAGCGCTTCAGCACCTGGGGCAGCCAGGTCGCGATACTCGTCAGGACCTCGTCGTACTCGCTGCCGTGCGTCCCCAGGCGCTCCAGCAAGCCGAGGCAGCCCGAAAACGCGAGCTTCGGCTCCTTGCGCGCAGCCAGCTTCAGTTCACTCAGTGCAGCTTTGACTTGTTGCGGAGTGGGCGACATTGGCGGTGGCAGGAGACGGCGAGGGGGACGCTGTCCCCAAACGCTTACACCAGGACGGCGGGAGTGTCCCGGCGCGGCGAAACGCCCCGATTCTGCCGGCTCTTGCCCGGGGATTTGGGGGTGAGGGGACTCTGGGGGAGCTCGGAGCCAGGTTCGATGCGCCACACGCCCCCGAGCGCATCCAGGCCGACATCGACTGAACTATCCAGCCGGGGGGAGGCTTCTGAGGTAAGGTAAACGCACGCTTTGCAGCAGCTATCATGACGGATCGTCAGCATTTCACTCTTTCCCTGCTCCCGGCGTGCTTGGCTTGGTTCGGCGGAGAACGGTCCCCGTCGAGTTTCCTGGAGGTCACCCGGCGTGTCGAACTCTAATTCTACGCGGAAATCATCGCCCGACCTGAACGCGGTTGAGACTGACCCTGCCTTCGAGGAGATCACCGCCGACGACACCATCCCGGCGGGCTTCGGAGCGGCATCCCGGTCCGCGCCCGCGAGCAGCCTGGTTCCACCGAGCTCTGGCGTGAATCGCTCGGGCGTGGAGCGGAGCCCCTACGAGCGGACCTCGAGTGGACTCCGCGTGCGGGTGCGCATGCCCTCGGGTGGCGCGCCGTGGTTTGCTGCGTTGGACGGGCTGACGAAGACCACGGACGGGAGTGAGCGCTCACGCCGTCAGCTGCGTGAGGAGCTGGCCACGCGTCTCGGCCTCGGGATCGGGAGCCCGGAGCGCGACCAGCTGCTGTGCGCTCCATCGAGCGGTTCGAGCATGGCGTTGACGCCTCTGCCTGGCGGTGAACCCGATCTCGAGTGGCTCCTGGTGTGCCTGCTCAGCCAGGACAGCTGTGAGATTGCCCTCGAGCGACTGGGTCAGGTTCCGCCGGCGATCCTGGTTGCGCTCGGAGTGCTTGGTGGCCGCGGCATTCATGGCTCCAGCCCGAGCGACGACCAGCCGCTGCTGGATCCGAGCGAGCGGGTGTACGCTGGACGCCTGAACGCTTGGCTCGGCCTGTACGGTCAGCAGACGGAGCTCGAGGACCACGTGCCGGAGTCGGCGAGCCCCGAGACCCTGCAGCAGCTGCAAGAGCTCGCCGGAGAGCAGGCGCCGAGGCGGCGTATCACCAGCCCTGTCGACTTCGTGAGCGCCCTCGAAGGGCTGCACATCGACCGCGCCGTCAGCTTGCGCATCGAGTAGCGGCGGGCGATCCTGCGCCGGCCCATGGCGATGCGCACCGCGTCACTCAAGGATCACACGGACCACCTCGCCAAGGCGGTGACCTTCGTGAGCGTCGTGCGCGCCGGCTCTCTGGCCGCAGCCGCGAAGCAATTATCCGTGGGGAAAAGTACCCTGAGCGAGCAGCTGACTGCCTTGGAGGACGCGCTCGGCGCTCGGCTCTTGGAGCGCACGAGCCGTGGGCTGAAGCTGACCCAGGAAGGTCAGGTGTTCTACGAGGGAGCGCTGCGCTGCCTGGGTGCCTGGGAAGAGGCCTGGGCCGGCGCGAGCGAGCAGCAGGGCGCCGCCACGGGCACGCTCCGGGTCACGGCGCCCGTAGGCTTCGAATACCTGCTGGCTGGCGTGCTCCAGGAACTCAGCGAGTCGCATCCCGACCTGCGCTACGAGCTCAGCTTCGACGATCGACCGCTGGACCTGGTGGGTGACGGCTACGATCTGGGGCTGCGCATGGGCGCGCAGGCGGCTTCGAGTCTCAGCGCGAAGAAGCTCGGAGAGTGCGCCGAGGTGTTCGTCGCCTCCCGTGCGCTGCCAGACAGCGTGCAAGCGCTGGAGCGCGCCGAGTGGGTCTGCCACTCGGCGTTTCGCAACGCCTACCGCAACGCGCGGCGCGTGAGCGGCGAGCCAGTCGCCTTGCCCGCGCCGCGAGTGCGCGCGCTCGCGAACACCACCGAGGGCGTGCTGCACCTGGTCGAGATCGGGCTTGGAGTCGCCTTGATTCCGGAGTGGCTGGTGCGCGCGCGCGTCGCCGACGGGCGCCTGAAGCGGGTGTGCCCCAGCTTCCGCGGTCGAGCGACGCCGCTCGTCGCCGTGTTCCCTTCGAAGCGTCACCGTGCTCAGCGGGTCGAGGTGCTCTTCGAGGCGCTGGGTCGAGCCCTGGCGGGCTGACCGCCAGCGCCGCGCTCCCGAGCTCGGCGACAGCGCCGAGAGTCGCGGTTCGGTGGCACCGAACGCCGGGTTCGGGATCCTGAGTCTTCCGAGATCGAAGGCTGCCCTCTAGGTTCCAGACCGTCGGCGGGTGAGTACGCGCCGACATAACGATGCCTCGTGGAAACGCGAGGTCTGTCAGTCGAAGTCTTCGCTGGCTTCGCGAGGAGAACCGTCATGAAGCTATCTCGTCTTTACGCTGTCTCGCTGTTGCCGCTCTTCGTTGCTTGCGCTGGAGCGAGCCCGGAGCCCGAGACATCGGGCAGCCACGCAGCGGAAGAACCCTCACCCCCGACCCTGGAGCCTGCGGCAGAGGCGGAACCAGCGGCGGCGTTGACGCTCCAGGTGGTGACCTCCCCAGACGCTGGAGGGGCCGTGAACTCCACGCTCGTGCTTGGCGAGACCGAGGTGGTCGTGGTGGACGCGCAGTGGACCAGGAGCGGCGCGAACGCCGTGGCCGACGCCGTGGAGCGCAGTGGTCGCAAGCTGACCTACGTCTTCATCACCCACGCGCACCCGGACCACTACTTCGGCGCGACTGTCCTCGAGCAGCGCTTCCCCGACGCCCGCGTGGTGGCCACCGCCAGCACTGTCGAGCTCATGCAGAAGACCGCCGCGGCCAAAGCCAAAGCTCAAGCTGGCATGCTCAAGGATGAATTCCCTGGGGAACCGATCATGCCCGAGGTGATCCAGGGCGAGCTGACGGTCGACGGCCAGAGCTTGCCGCTGGTCGAAGGCATGCAGGGCGACACCCACTCCATCACGGGTGTCAAGGTGCCGAGCGCGAACGCGCTGATCGCCAGCGATGTGGTCTTCTCCAACGCCCACGCCTGGACCGCCGACTCGAGCCACGAGTCGCGCCAGCGCTGGATCGCGCAACTCGAGGAGATCGAGGCCCTGGGCTTCGAGCGCATCGTGCCGGGGCATCAAGCGGAGGGAGCGCCGCAGACCGTCGCCGCGGTGAAGCAGACGGCGGGATACCTCGAGCGTTTCGACAGCGAGGTGGCGAAGGCCACGAAATCGGGTCCGCTCATCGCCGCGATGCAGGCGAGCTACCCCGAGCTCAAGGCGCTGCTCTTTCTGCAGCTCGGCTCGCAGGTGCAGACGGGGGAGCTGAAATGGCAGTAGCTAGCTCGAGCCCGGGCAGGCGACCCTGCGCCGAGTGCCGCGAGGCTCAGTTCCCCGCCAGGTAGATCGAGTAGAGGAACGCCTTCGCGATGCGCATCGCGTGGGGATCGTAGCAGATGTGCCCCTGGCCGGACGCGGAGTCGACGCCCTGACCGCTCGAGGGGCAACCACTGGTGGAGCGCACGGAGTCGCAGATCTCCCAGGAGCCTCCGCGCTGACATCGCGAGCCGCTGCTCGGCTCGGTGCTCTCCAGGTCCTCCAGATCGAAGATCACGTCACCCGGGAACGTCTCCATCATCCACTTACGGGTCTGCATCTTCGTCGCATTTTCCGCAGGGACATTGTAGACGAAGGGGGGCGTCACGTGAAGCACGCGAACGCCAGCGGCCTTGATGTCGGCCACCGCCGCCTGATAGCCAGCCTGCGCGCCGGCTGCCTTGCCCTCGACGATGTCGGCATAGCCGAACTTCATGATCGCCACGCGGAGGTTGCTCGCGTTGTTCAGCGCGAGGCTCCTGAACTCGCTGATCTTGCCCGCGGGGTTGCCGTTGCTGGTGGAGAACAGCCCGCCGTTCAGGCCCTGGGCGAGGTTCGTGCTGCCGCTGGTGCAGTACTCGAAGCGGAATCCGCCGGCTTCAGCGCCGTCTTCCAGGTCTTGCCCCACGGATTGATGCAGGAAGAAGCTGCGGAAGCCGTTGACCGTGGCCTTCTCGCTCGCGGGCAGGGCGTCCCAGGCGGCGACACCATCGACGCCAACGACGCCGGGCTGGCTCGACCCAGCGCCAGAGCCGCCGTTGCCGGCGTTGCCGGAGCCAGCGCTGCTCGACCCGCCGTTTCCGGTGTTGCCGGAGCCAGCGTTTCCGGAACCTCCGCTGGCCGAGCCACCGTTTCCGTTGTTGCCCGCGCCAGCGTTGCCCGAACCAGCGCTGCTCGACCCGCCGTTTCCGGTGTTGCCAGAGCCAGCGTTTCCGGAGCCGCCGTTGCCCGCTGCTCCAGCGTTCGTCGTAGAGCCATTCCCCACGGAACCAATGCCCGTGTCGCCGGCGACGCCGGCGGAGCCGCTCGGATCGTCCGAGTCGCCGACCTCACCAGTGCAGGCGAGCGCGGTGAGTGATAGTACGAGTGAGGCGCACAGTATCCGACGCATAACACCTCCGACTACCTCCAAAGTCGGCCTGGTGCAACGCCAGCTTGGTTACATGCTCCTGATCGCCGGTGCGCCATCGGCGCGCGGCCCGGTCGTCCGTCCTGGGGGGGGGAGCGCCTGGACCGACTCGCGAGCGCGGGCCTCGAGAGGCTCATTTCGCGGCGAGATAGATCGCGTAGAGGAACGCCTTGGAGAGGCGCTTCGCGTGCGGATCGAAGCAGATGTGTCCCTGACCTGACGGGGCATCCACGCCCTGGGACTTGCTCGAGCAACCGCTGGTCGAGCGGACGTTGTCGCAGATCTCCCATGAGCCGCCGCGCTCGCAGCGCGAGCCGTCGTCGGGGTTGGTGCTCTCCACGTCCTCCAGATCGAAGATGATGTCGTCCTTGAACGTCTCCATCATCCAGGTGCGCGTTGCCATCTTGGGCGCATTTTCCGCGGGGACATTGTAGACGAACGGGGGAGTGACGTGGAGCACGCGCACGCCGGCAGCCTTGATGTCGCCCACCGCTGCTTGATAGGCCGTCTGCGCCCCCGAGGCCTTGCCCTCCACGATGTCCGCGTAGCCGAACTTCATGATCGCCACGCGCAGGCCGCTCCCGGCGTTCGCCAGCGCCATCGAGCGAAACTCGGCGATCTTTCCCGCCGGGTCTCCGTTGCTCGTGGAGAACAAGCCGCCGTTGAGCCCTGTCGCGAGGTCCGTCGACCCGCTGGTGCAATACTCGAAGGGAAAGCCGTTCGCCTCGGCGCCATCCTCCAGGTCTTGCCCCACGGATTGATGCAAGAAGAACGAGGTATTGGTCGTCACCTTCGCCTTCTCGTTCGCCGGCAGCGCGTCCCACGCGCCGATCCCATCCATGCCGACCACCCCGGGTTGCCCTGGGTTGCTGCCGCCGCTGCCGCCGTTACCAGCGTTGCCTCCGTTACCAGCGTTGCCGCCGTTACCAGCGCTGCCGCCGTTACCGGCGCTGCCCCCGTTGCCGGCGCTGCCGCCGTTACCAGCGCTGCCCCCGTTGCTCGAGCCGCCGCTCGTCGCCCCGGCGCTGCCCGCGCTTCCACCAGGCGAGTTGGCAGGTTGGTCGCTACCGCACCCCAGGGTGAGCAGCGGTGTGACGAGGCAAAGGGCCAGGACGAGGGGACGCATGCTGGCCGGTGTATGCCCGAACACCCAGGCGCGCAACCTTCGCGCCGCCAACGCGGTTGCGTGGACGACCCGGGGGCTTGCCTGTAGCCTCCCGGCATGGCGATTCAGTATGCGCTGGGGATGGAGCTCGCGTTGCCGACTCCCGGGGTGAAGGACATCGGCGTCTTCAATCGCGAGGTGCTGCTCGCCGCGGTGGTTGATCAGGTGGCGCTGGACGACGACTACGAGCTGCGTGTCATCCTCGACTGGGACACGCCGGTGGACTGTCCCCATGACGTCAAGGAGGGCGAGATGCTGTTCCTCGTCGCGAGCGACCGCGGGGGGCCGCTGCCTTCCGAGACAGCGCAGACGGTGATCGCCAAGGCCGACGCGATAGGTCGCAGCGGAGAGCTGTGGAAGGCGCTCGGGCCTGTGTTCATCGGACCGCTGATGGACGCCAATCGTATGCTGATCCTGCCGCCGCACTGCGTGTCTCAGCTGTCGAACACCCACTCCAACAATCCGCTGAGTGGTGTCGCGTACGTCTCCGCCGTCGAGATGAAGAAGCTGGTCGCCGAGATCGAACCGCACGCGGGCGTGGAGCACCTGAGCAAGCTGCTGGCGCTCGCCATCGAGGAGCACCTGGTTCTATCCGCGCGGATAGAAGACTGAGCCGGCCGAGCGCGCCGGTGGATCACTTGCGGTCGTCGAACAGACCAGCGCCGGAGGTCGGCTTGGCCGTCGGTTGAGCTGGCTCCGTCGCCGCTGGTTTTGGGGGTGAGGGGTGCGCCGCAGCGGGCTTCGCCGGGGCTGGGTGCCCATGGGCAACCGGCGTCTTGGCGGGGGCGGCAGCGGGAGCCGGCGCTGCCTGCTCCGCGGCTGAGTCTGAGGCTGTCGCTGACGCGCTGGGAGCGCTCGCCGTCTCCGCGTCCTCGCTGGCAGTGTCGCTCGGGGTCACCTCGGGTGTCGCAGGGGCGGTGCTCGCGCTCGCCTCCTCGGGTGTCGTGCTGGCCGCCGCGGGTTGCTGAGCGTCATTTCCGCGCGTCAATGAGACCGCCAGCGCGATCCCTCCCCCCAGCAAACATACGATCAGCCCGATGGCGACGAGGGGCCATGCGGAGCGAGATCTGGGCAGCGCCAGGTTGGTCTCGAGCCCAGCGTCGGTGGGCGCCGATGGTCCGATGCCAGTGACTCGTTCGACGCCGCCGCCTGGGTAAGGTGTCGCGACCGTGTGTGCGTGGGCTGCCGATGGATCCGGCGTGGCCAGCGGGTAGCTCGGAATGCTCGGCTGCTGGGCGCGCTGAGGGCCACTCAGGTCTGCGGGTGAAGCGTAGAGTCCGGGCTGAGACAGCAACGCAGTGAACGCCTCGAACATCTCGGTGGCGGACTGGAAGCGCTGGTTCGGATCCTTGGCCAACGCGCGCGCCATCCAGGCATCGACCCCTTGCGGCACCTGCACCTGCGACGAGGGCGGCGGAGGATCCTCGAAGCAGATCTTCATCAACAGGTCGCCGAGACCATCGCTATCGAAGGGCCGAAAGCCGCACAGGCACTCGTAGGTGATCACGCCGAGCGCCCAGAGATCGCTGCGGAGGTCGACGGTCTTGTTGCCGCGCGCCTGTTCGGGGCTGACGAAATGCGGCGTGCCGATCAGGGTGCCCGTCTTGGTGCCGCCGCTGTCGGTGGTTGCATCGAAGGAGCCACCGGTGACCTTGGCGATACCGAAGTCGAGCACCTTGGCGACCTCGCCATGGGCCTCCTGGACCAGGAAGATGTTGTCCGGCTTGAGGTCGCGGTGAATCACTCCGGCCGAGTGGGCGAGAGACACAGCGCGGCTCACCTCGGTCATGATCCGTGCGGTATCGTTTACGCCTAGCCTCTGCACCCGCTCCAGCCGATCTGCCAGGCTCTCGCCGTGGAGCAGCTCCATGGCGATGTAGGGCACGCCATCCACCACGCCAAAGTCGAACACCTGCACGATATGGGTGCTGCGTAATGCGGCCGAGGACTGCGCCTCCAGCATGAACCGCTGTAGCGCGCTCTCGCTGGAGGCCAGGCTGGGGTTGATCAGCTTGATCGCGACGGGAGACTTCAGGCTGACGTGGCGCGCTCGCCACACGGCGCCCATGCCTCCCTCTCCGAGCTTCGACTCGAGCTGGTAGCGCCCATCGATGACGTGCCCTGCCGTCAGGTTCCCCAGATCGCTCATGGGTCTCAGTCCTTCCCGTGTCCGAGCGGCGCCCGTCCTGGTGCGCGAGGCCCCTCCCTGCGGCGCGCCAACGGACATGAGCTCGATCCTACGAGGCATGCCATGGAAGCGCGACGACCCCAAGGGGCGAGCGCCGCGAGGGCTATCGAGGTATTTCCGCGCCATTTCCGTGGGCGCTGGCGCCAGCTGGCTCAGGAGCGTCGTTCTGGAGCAATTGCGTGTTTCGATGGGGAATGCTCGCTCGCACGCTGGCTGCTGAAGACCTGCGTCTTCCAGCAGTCCGCGGGGGGCGCAAGCATTTCCGTCTAGGAACAGCTTCTGCGCGCTAGAAGTTCCAGGACGGCCGGCCGTGCTGTGAGTTGGCGTCACCCAGAGGCACGATAGGTGTGCACCGGGCGGCCAGCCAACGAGCTCCAACGCAACTCGAGCGTAACGCCGTGCGGAAATTTGCCGAGTCTTCCTCGGTTCACGTCCGCGTTGCTCGGGGGCAGCGTGCGGAAGTGCTCAGGGAAACGCTTCCAGGATCTTTGTAGGGGTTCGTGTCCGCTAGAGGTTGAAATGACCCCCATACGTGGGTGTATGCTTCCGCCAACGAGGGGCCGAAGAACCGGAGCGCCAGCGCCGGTCGCGGTGCTGCATGGGTCTGCCAACAGGTGGAAGCCGGCTAGGCTTTTACGATGTCGCAATTGCCACGCGGAATCAATGCGCGTCACGCCGTTGCACCCCGGCCTTGCGGGCTGCGTCCAAGGCGGCGAGCCCGAGAAGGGACGTGAAGATGAATCCCAAATCCTTGGACTGGACTCGAACCCCCCGGAACCGGCTGCTGCGGCATGCACTGCTCTCCGCGAGCGTGTGTCTGTTTCTCGCCAGCAGCGCGACGGCGCAAGTTTCCGCGGCTGATAGCGCCACCGCGCAGGCGCTGTTCGAGGAGGGGCGCAAGCTGCTCGAGAGCGGGAACACCAAGGCCGCTTGTCCGAAGTTCGAGGAGAGCCAGCGCCTGGATCCCGGCGTGGGAACGCAGTTCAATCTCGCCGACTGCTACGAGAAGGACGGTCGCACGGCAAGCGCCTGGAGCCTGTTCCTGGAGGTGGCCGCAGCCACCAGGAAGGCGGGGCAGACGGACCGAGAAGCCGTCGCGCGCAAGCGCGCGGAGGCGCTGCGTCCACGGCTGTCCCGGCTCGTGATCCAGGTGCCACCGAAGAGCAACGTGGAGGGGCTCGAGGTGCAGCGCGACGGCGTGGTCGTCGGCAGGGCGCAGTGGGGGCTCGCGGTGCCGACGGATCCAGGTGAGCACGTGATCCGCGTCAGCGCGCCCGCCAAGAAGGCCTGGGAGACGCACATCCAGGTCGAGAAGGGGCCCAACGTGCAGACGCTCAGCATCCCCGTGCTCACCGATGCTCCCGCTTCCGAGACCGTTGTTGACGAGGACGCGCCGGCCGACGCAGAAGGAGTGGCGTTCGAGGGCGGAGTGGACTCCCAGACGCCGACCCAGCGCTACCTTGCCTACGGCGCGTTCGGAGTCGCGGCGATCGGCGTCGGCGTCGGCACCATCTTCGGCCTGCAGGCGGTCTCCAAGAACGACGACTCGAACGCCGCTGGCCTGTGCGACGGCAACCGCTGCGTCGCCGAGGGCGCCGCTTTGCGCGACGACGCGCGCAGTGCCGGAAACATTTCCACCATCGGATTTGCGGTTGCTGGCGCCGGGCTAGTCGCCGGGGTCTTGCTCCTCGTGCTGGAGCCAAAGCCGACTGCGCCCCAGGCAGACTCCGTCGCGTGGTCCGCGTTCGTCAGCCCCGGCGGTGGCGCCGTGGGTCTCGGAGGTGCGTTTTGAAGCGCCAGCGTCGCCGCGGGAGCAGCCCGCGGGTTTGGGGGTTAGGCGCGCTGCTCTGCGTCGCGGTCGCCTGCAACAGCGTGATCGGTGCAGACGAACCGCAGCTGGTGGATGACCTCGGCAACGGAGGAGTCAGCGGCTCCGGTGCAGACGCCAGCGCCGGAAGTTCCTCTGGTGGTACTGCGGGTACCGCAGGGAAAGGCGGAGCTGCCGGGAGCGCCGGCAGTGGCGGAGCGGCAGGTGCAGCCGGGGCTGGAGGCGCCGCGGGGAGCGCCGGCAGCGCCGGCGCCGCAGGCAGCGCCGGCGCTGCGGGCAGCGCCGGCGCCGCCGGGACTGGCGGCGCACCGGCGTGCACGGACACCGAGAAGGACTGCAGCGGTCTGACGCCGCGAGAGTGCAGCAACGGACAGTGGGCGCCGAGCGGCCCAGCCTGTGACTACGCTTGCAAGGACGGCGAGTGCCATGGCGAGTGCGCCGACGGCGCTACCGAGTGCGCCGGCAAGACCTTCCGCAGCTGCGGCTCCGACAACCTCTGGCAGGAGACGACTTGCCCGCTGGTCTGCGACTCGACCAATGGTTGCGTCGGATCTTGCCTCCCGGATACGTACCAGTGCAACGGCACGACGGTGCTCGAGAAGTGCAACGCCCAGGGCCAGTACCAGACCGACGAGGTATGCGCCCACGAGTGCGCGCTGGTCGGCGGCACGGCGCAGTGCGTGGGTTGTACTGCGGGGGATTCGTTGTGTCCGGCTGGGTGCAGCTACGCGAGCGACACCGATTGTCCGAAGCCGACTGGCACGAACTGCGGCGGCAACGCCGAGTGCGGCAGCGGCTTCTGCGTCGACGGCGTGTGCTGCAACACGAGCTGCACCGGTGCCTGCATGCAGTGCAACCTCTCGGGCAAGGTCGGCACCTGTTCGACGATCAGCTTCAGCAATGACGTCGACAACTGCGGGTCCTGTGGTGCCACCTGCTCAGGCAATCACGTCACTCGCAGCTGCGCCGGGGGGCAGTGCGTCGGCGCCTGCACCAACGGCTACGCCGACTGCAACGGTGACAAGCGCAGCGACGGCTGCGAGGTCAACACCCAGACCAACGTCGACCACTGCGGCGGTTGCATGGCCGCTTGTTCCGGCAATCACATCAGCCGAGCGTGCAGCGGCGGAGTCTGCACGGGAACTTGCAGCAACGGCTACGCTGACTGCAACACCGACAAGCGCAGTGACGGATGCGAAGCCAATATCAATACGGACCCGAGCAACTGCAGCGCATGCGGCCTTGGGTGTGATTATGGAGTTTGTCAGGGCGCGATGTGCGTGTCGACCAGGTACGGCCAATGGGGCATTCCCCCCGACGATGAATCACTCGGCGCCAACACGCTCTATGGCGTCCGGATACAGATCGGAGGCTCGGGCGGCACACTCCGCGCTCTGGGTATCGTCCTGACGGTCGCCAACGGCGAGAACGGCCACGTGCGACTTGGTCTGTACCGCGACCAGGGAGGATCTCCCCAGACCCTGGTCTCTCAGACTGGGGCGCTCGGCAAGGTGAACGGCGAGACGGAAGGCCTGGTCTCTCCCGCCGCTGTTTCCCCTGGGTACTACTGGCTGATGTTCCTTGCGGATACGACCTTCAGACCGGGCGTGCTGAGTTCGACTGACGCCTGGCTGTACAAGAGCTTCGTCTTCAACTCGCTGCCCAATACCGCGCCGGCCATGACGGGCGCCACGCTCGGGATCCCCTATGTCTACGCGGTTGTGACCCCCTAACCCGATGGAAGCTGACTACTGAACTGGAAGGAAATCATGAGCTGTCCCGATATATACCTAGGGCCCGACCGGGCGAACGCCCCACCTGCACCGTTCTGGACCAATCCGGCCATCGACCCGCCAACCTTGGCGCTCACCGAGGGGATCCCCTACACGATTCAGGTTACCGCGAGGAATCACGGAACGGATGACTCGCCGGAGACCCGTCTGGAACTCTACTGGTCCGATCCCACGACCGGCTTCATGGCCGTTCCCTCCCGGATGATCGGGGAGACGTTGCTCGTGGTCCCCGCGGGAATAGCGTTGCCGCCTTCAGATGGGCAAATCGCGTTCAACTTCAGCTGGACTCCGGACAGCAACGCAACGAGCACCAACCTTGGCCATGTGTGTTTGCTCGCGCGGCTTCGGAACATAAGTCCGCCCGTCGATACAAGTTGCTCTCAGCAGGTCTACGGGCCGGACCCGACGATCGACCCGCTCTCGGCCATTCGGAACGTCCACGTCTACGCTCCGCCGCCGCCACCGCCCGACGGTGGCGGAGAGGGGGGCGAGTTCAAGAAGTTCATGGCTTTCGCGTTCGCCGCCACCAACACGTTGCAGCACACCGCGAAGACACGACTGCTCGTGCGCCCGTTGCATCCAGAGAAGCACGAGAAGAATCTCCGCTGGTTGGCGGCAGACCCTGCCATCCATCGAGGGTTGGGCGGGCGTTGCCTGAAGTTTGCGGAGCCGAAGGGAGTCCTTGTCGCAGCGGGCCGCGAGCGCATTCTCGTGCCGCGAAGAGTGTGGGACCATCGACATCCTTTCAAGGCGCTCGACAAGCGGCTGGCGGCCATGTCGCCGGACAAGTATCGCTTGAGTCATCTGGGTCCGGTACAGACGAACCACATCGAGCACCTGCTGGCCCCGAAGACGAAGCCGGTCGAAGCGGGGAAGGCCGAAGACGTGGAGCTTCTGCCCGGCGAGATGCGCCACACCATGGTGCTGGTGGAGCCTGCGGATCTCGATGGCGCCGCGCACATCGTCGAAGTCGAACACACGGGACCCGACGGAGAGCGCATCGGCGGACTGACGCTGGTGTTCCTGCCGCCTTGCAACTGGTTCGGACGCAAGTAGCCTCGAACCGGAGCAGCGCTCACCGTTGCTCGTTTGAGTCCGTGCGGTCTCCATATGTCGTGGTGCCGTGCGGACTCTTTGCTTTTGTCTGGCTTGCTGACTGCTGCGGCGTAGGCTCGTGCCCATGTCCAAGCCGGATGCGAAGTTGGCTGCGCTCGCGGAGCAGCACGGGCTCGGGGCGTTCCGCGCGCTCTTTCCCTATGCGGCGAAGAATCGCAATCGTTTGTTGTGGAAGCTCGTGGGCGCGACGGCGTTCACGAGCTTGCTGTTCGTGGGTGGGATCGCGCTGTTCGTCGACGGCGAGCTGACGCCGTTGTTCGCGCTGGCGTTCGTGGGCAGCGTGGCCTGGTGGAGCTACAGCGTGTACGCGCTCTACAAGGGCTGGGCGCGCAAGGTGCAGGTGCACGACCTGGGCGCGGTCTATGCGACCCATGAGGAGGTGCAGGTGCTGCCCTGGATCGACGTCGTGAGTGTGCGCATGGCCGTCACCGAATACGTCGGCGCCGAGAACTACTACGAGGGTTCCCTCGACCTGACGCTGCGTACGGACGGTCAGGGCACGGAGTTCTGGCGGGTGGTGCGCGTGGTGAACATACCCGCGGAGTTCCGGAACATCGAGCAGCTGATGACCGAGCTGCGGCGCGCGGAGGACATCGGGAGACGGCTGCGCAAGCGGCTGAACCCGGATCGCGGCGTGTCGCGCTTCGAAGCCGACGGCGAGGTGACCTATCGCTTCACCGAGGATCTCGAAGTCTCGCCCATGAACTGGGAGGACAACCTGGGGCCGCTGGCGCGCCTCCAGACGCCGGAGCAGCGGCTCACGCATCATTTCTACGCCCAGGCGCTGTTCGCTGCGTTCAACGACGCGGGGCAGGGCGAGCAGGCGCGCCAGGCGCTGGAGTCTCTTGGCTACTCCAGCGTTGGTGCGTTCCTGCGCGCCTACGTGACCCTCTTGAAGTACCACGGTGAGCCGCGGAGCAACCCCGACTGGTTGGAGACGCGGGAGTGGGGAGAGCTTGCGTTGCGCTGCGACCAGGCGGCGATGCGCCGTCTGCAGGAAGACGTTGCCGCAGGGCATCAGCGACTGCCCCAGGGCGGCTCGGGGACGGACGTGGCGAGCTTCGCCTCGCAGGTCTCCCGGAGCAGCGGGCACCCAAGGCGCCCGGGTGAGTCGCAACGCGCAGCGTGACGCCTCACCCCCAAACCCGGAGAGGGGTCGGGCACCTGGGGACTTTTTTCCACGCTCAGGAGATCGCGCCGACGCTTCGTGCGTATATGGCTGGATGCGCCTGATTCACCTCGTGGGCCTGTCGTTCGTTGGCATGTTCTGCTCCAGCGCTGGGGTGTGGGCGTTGACCCCCGCCGACGTTCCGGGGGCCGATGCCTCGAACGTGCCCCTCACCGTGAGCGCTCCGGAGGAAGAGCCCCAGGCGGTGAGCGCGGTCTCCAAGTCGGGCACGCTGAGCTTCGAGGCGCGCGTCGGCCACAAGCAGCTGCCGTCGGGGGTGAGCAGCCGCTCGTTCGTTCAGGTGCAGGTGAGCGCGCCGGACACCGCTCCCGGCGTCGCGAAGCAGCCGCTGAATCTGGCCATCGCCATCGACAAGAGCGGGTCGATGAAGGGCGTGCGTTTGACGAACGCGCTGAACGCGGCGCGAGCGATGGTCGAGCGGCTGCGCGACGGCGACGTGGTGAGCCTGGTCTCCTACAACACCCAGACGCAGATCCTCGCGGATAGCGTGACCATCGACTCTTCGAGTCGCCAGCGTGTGGCGCAGGCGATCGACGGCATCAGCGCTCAGGGCGACACCTGCATCTCCTGCGGGCTCGAGGAGTCGATGCGCCTGCTGCAGAAGCGCAGCAACATGGTCGATCGCATCCTGCTGCTGTCCGATGGCGAGCCCACCAGCGGGCTGCGCAGCGTCTCCGACTTCCGTTCCCTCGCGGAACGAAGCGCGCGCATGGACTGCGCCATCAGCTCCATCGGTATCGATGTCGACTACAACGAGCAGCTGTTGATCGCGCTGGCCAGCGGCACCAACGGGCGTCACCATTTCGCGGAGCAAGCGCGAGATCTGGGTCAGGTCTTCGACACGGAGCTCGCGTCGCTGCAGAGTACGGTGGCCGACGAGGCGGAGGTGGAGCTGGTGCTGGCTCCCGGCGTGCGGCTGCAGAAAGTCTACGATCGCGCCTTCCGTCAGGAGGGCGACCGCGTGTTCGTTTCCCTGGGGAGCTTTGCGACAAAGGACGTCAAGACGGTGCTGGCGGAGGTGGAGGTGCCTGCTGGCGCTGACGGTACGCGCCCGATCGCTCAGGTGAACCTGGGCTACACCGACCTGATGCGGGGCGGCGCCGCGAAGGCCGAGGCCGCGCTCAGCACATCGCTGGCCTCGGGCGTGGTCCCAGTCCTGGACCCGGTGGTCGAGGCGCGTTTCGCACGCGTGGGCACCAACGACAGCCTGCGCCGGGCCAACGAGCTCTTCGGCAATGGCGACGTGACCGCGGCCAAGCAAGAGCTCGGGCGCCGCATCGACGCCCTGAAGGAGCGCAAGAAGACGCCCGCTCCGGCGCGGGTCAAGCAAGACATCGAGCGCCAGCTTGGGGATCTGAAGGCCACTCAGACCGAGTTCGACGACGCGGAGATCGACGCGCCGGCTCCTGCCCAGGCTGCCAAGACGCGCGACGGAAAAGCCAGCCAGAAGAAGACCAGCGGGCGCATCCTGCACAACACGCTCTAGCGTCCCACAACGCGACACCCACGTCGCCGGTGCTCCCACCGCGGCACTGCTCCTACCGCGGCACTGTCTAGCCGACACGCATCAGGCGGGCTACACAGTCCGCTGATGCGGGACCGCGGCGTCCACTTGGGGAGGCGCCGCCAGTTCCGCACGTAAGTGAGGATTGCATGGGTTTGCGCGAGAACATCCGGACGTCGTGTGTGGGTTTGGGGGTGAGACGAGGCGTTTTGACGCTCGGACTCGCAGCGGGCGCCGTGGGCTGTCAGGCCAGCGCCTCCGGGAGTTTCAACGTCGATAGCTCCGCGGACGCAAAGGCCGAGGGCGACGCCTCGTTCAACGCCGACGCGAACGCGAAGACCGATGAGCCGAAGCCGGCGACCCTCGACGTGAGCGCTGTGAAGGGTTTCCGCAAGGAAGGCGGAAAGCTCGACTACAGCGGCAACATCGAGTTCGAGTACAACAAGGCCAACCTGCGCAGCGACCCGGAGACGCAGTCCACCTTGAAGGAGCTGGTCGATTACCTGAAGAAGTACCCCGAGGTGAAGCTCGAGATCGAGGGGCACACCGATTCGCGGGGCAGCGATCGCTACAACAAGGATCTGTCGAACCGCCGCGCGGCGAGCCTGCGCAAGTGGCTGATCGGCAGCGGCATCGACGAGGACCGCCTGACCAGCGTGGGCTACGGCGAGAGCAAGCCTCAGGTCGAGGAGCCCGAGGCCTGTCACAACAAGACCCCGGACGACTCCAGCCAGTGCGAGGAGCCCTGGCAGCGGAACCGCCGCGTGGTCTTCGCCATCACGGCCGGCGCCGAGACGATCCCCGAGGAACCGGTGGCCGCACCAGCGCCGGAACCCGAGCCAGAGCCCGCGCCGGAGCCCGTCGCTCCTGCCCCGGAGCCAAAGCCATCTTGCCCCACGAACCTGCTGGGGTTCCACATCAACGCGCTTGGACCGAACTCCTTCTTCGGCGCCGAGGCGGCCTGGCAGCCGCTGTGCTGGCTCGAGCTGAGCGGCGGCCTGTACTACGGCTTCGCCAAGTTCACGGAGGACGCGAACGGCGCCGAGGCCAAGGCCACGGCGCACAAATTCAATATCCCGGTGCGCGGTCGCGTGTGGTTCATGGAGACCCACAGCCTGCTCGCCGAGCTCGGCGTGCTGGGGGCGCACTACCGCGTCAACGGCCACGAAGAGAACGCGCCGGGGGAGTTCGACTACGAGCGAACGAGCACGCACCTCGGCGGCTTCGTTGGGCTCGGCTATGGTTACCGCTCGGAAGCGCCCTGGCGCATCGCGGCGGTGATCGGCGGCCTGGTGCAGTCGGGAGACATGGACCCGTCGGACACGACCTCGAACCTCCCGGCGGCCACGGCGCAGGCGCTGAAGAACGCCTTCGACTCGGACACCGACGGCCTGCTGGACGCGAAGCTCTACGGGGAGCTGTCTTTCGGGCTGTTGTGGTGATCTGGCGTTCCCGGAGCGGCCAGACTCGCGTAGGGTTCGCGATCGACGCGTGCAACCGTGCGCGAGGGGAGGCTGAATGCATCGGGGATGGATTGTCTGGGGGCGCTGGCGCAGCGCCGGGATGATTGGCTTGGGGCTGAGCGCGCTCGTCGCGTGTCAGCCCAAGGAAGGCGACGCGGGAGCGAAGGGAGCCGACGCGGCGCAACCGTCGGTGCCCGGCTCCCAGCCAGGCGAAGCAGGCGGAACCAGCGCAAATGGTGGGCCGGCGTCGGGCAGCGGCGCCCCCGCCCCGAGCGACTCGCCTGGCGACAGTGACTCGCAGAGCGGCAGCGGGACCGCGGGCGGAGTCAGCGGCTCCGGCTCCGACGAGGTCGCGCCCTCGGCGAACCTGATGACCTTCGCGAGCGGAGCCATCCCGCTGAAGGTCGGTGGGGTGGGCGCGACCCAGGGCGCGAAGATCGGAGAAGCCATCGAGGCCATCGACGGCAATCACACCCCGTACACCCTGCTCAGCAAGGGCAACGCCGACTCCGTGACGGAGTTCGTGTACCTGTTGCCGGCGGAGACGACCTTCGAGGGCTTCGCGGTGCCCAACGTCTGGGAGGTGCCGAGCAAGTACACCACCTTCAGCAAGGGAGTCGAGGTGTTCGGGTCGGCGACGAGCGCCGACAGCGGCTACGAGCTCCTGGCGAAGGGCAGCCTGACGACTCACGAGAAGCGCGGTCAGGAGACTGCGCTCGAGGTCGTGGCCAAGAAGCCCAGCAAGTGGATCAAGCTCCGCCTTTCCGGGGGGATCCGCGTGGAGGCCGAGGGCAACAAGACGAGCCTGCAGTTCAGCGAGCTGATCGGTCACGGCAGCCAGAAGCGCCCGGAGCTCTCGAAGGGCTTCACGGGGCGCTGGGGCAAGGGCAGTCGAGGCTACGAGCTGGCTCAGAGCGGGGCCGCGGTGAGCGGCTGCTACGACGGCGCGGCGCCCCTGACCGGCACCGTCAGCGGAAACATCCTGCGCGCCCGCGGGGAGGAGCCGCGCAGCAAGATTGTCAGCCTGTTCGTGCTGACGCTGATGCCCGATGGTTCGATCCGCGGCGTCCGCTCGACCAACGGCGCGCCGTTCAAGCTCGTGGATTTCAGCACCGAGTCCGGAGGCAAGGCGCGCTGTCCCAGCATCGCGCCGCCGGCTCTCGGCTGCGGTTCGATCCTCCACGGCATCAACTTCGCCTACAACTCGGCGAACATCGAGCAGGACTCGGAGACCCTCCTCGCTCAGCTGTACGCCAGTCTCGATGCCGACAAGCACGCCAGGATCCAGATCGAAGGTCACACCTCGAGCGAAGGCTCCGACGCCTACAACCTCGACCTCTCGAAGCGCCGCGCCGAGGCGGTGGTCGCCGACCTGGTGCGCCGCGGGCTCGCCAAGGGTCGAGTGACTGCGGTGGGCCGGGGAGAGAGCGCGCCCATCGCGTCCAACGCTGACGAGGCGGGGCGCAGCCTGAACCGGCGCGTCGAGGTGAAGTGCGAGTGAGCCAGGTGGAAGCGAGCGCTGTTCGCGCCGGTGAAAGGCCGCGAAAGCTGCGCTGAGCGCTGCTCCCGAAGAATCCGGGCGGCTTTGTTTGCGCGCGGGGCTCGGTTGCTCAGTCAGCGCTGCCCGGGGTGCTAAGCTGCTCCCTCCCCCCCCCCCAAGAAAAACTCACGATTGAAGATCAGGAGACGCGGGATGGCACTCAGCGAGCATGCTTCAGAGCTCTTCGACAGCCTGTGCAAGGACTTCGAGCCGGTTCACCTGATCCACCTCAAGGACGAGATGCGAGCGCAGCTCGATAATTTCCGTGAGGCAGCGAACGAGCACGAGATGTTGCCGATCGACCTGGCGCAGGAGCTCCACGACAAGCTGAACGTGTTGTTCCGTCAGATGGGCACGTACTCGCCGGAGCAACAGCGGCTGGTGGTCGGCGCTGCGCGCTACTTCGTCTCCGAGCAGGACGAGTACCCGGACACGGAGACCATCCTGGGGCTCGACGACGACGTCAGTGTGTTCAACCACGTGGTGGCGCTGCTCGGTCGCGACGACCTGCGCATGCACTACTGAGACGCGAAATGGCGCTGACGCGGCGCCTCTCGAGGAAGCACCGCGCCAGTCGCCTTCGTGTGTCCGGTCGGGTTTGGGGGTGAGGGGAGTCAGCGGCAGTCGCCGGGCCAGCCGGTGAACTGCATGTACTCGCTCAGCACCCAGTTGATCATGTCGTCGGTGTCGCGGGTGCCGTTGGAGTCCGCGACGTCACCCAGGTTGGCGTTGATGGCGATCACGATGCCGCCGTCGCGCGTCGGGTTGCCGCACATCGCGGTGCGGGCTCGAGCGCTGTGCGCGCCGTTGTGGCGAAAGCGGTTGTCGTTGCTCTCGGTGATGTCGCTGAACGTGTCGGCGAACAGACCGAAGCCCACGTTTCCGTTTTGCACCTGGAGCATGCGGTTGATGGCAGATGCAGGGAGACGCTCGACACCGCTCGAGTCTCGACCCTGGTTGAGCGCCAGGATCATCAGCTCTGCGTAGTCCTTCGGCGCTGCGAAGATGCCGCCCGCGAACGTCCAGGGGTAGACACTGAGTCTGCTCTGGGGGCCGGAGCTGCTGTGAGGCCAGGCCACGTTGCCGATGTCCATCAGGCGCGAGGAGGTGTAGCCAGTGATGTCGTCCAGACCCATGGGATCGAACCAGAAGTCCTGCACGACTTCCCAGGCTTCCTTCCCCGTGAGGTCTTCGGCGATCGCCTGGGGGATCAGGAAGTTCACGCTGTCGTAGTCGTAGGCGACGGGGCCAGCGCCGCCAGTGGTCCAGGCGCGGTCGCCCTTGTTGTATCCACAGGGATCTGTCGTGCAGTCCCAGCCGAGCATCCACTGCCAGGTCTCGCCGCTCAGGGTCTTGGCACCTCGGTCCCAGCCGGGGGAGCCTCCGGACTGAATGAAATCGGTCTGGTGGCGCATGAAGTTTGCGGTCGACAGCGACGACGAGACGTCCTGGTTGGCGAAGCCGTATTTGCTGGGGTTGGCTTCACCGGCGGTGAGCCACTTGTCGATGTTGCCGTTGGGCTTGGCCTGGTTCACCACGGACCAGTCGACGTCGTAGTTGTAGTTCCCGTCGCTATCGAGCTTCATCATCGTCAGCGCGCCCACGTACTTCGAGAGCGATGCCATGTCGAAGGGCGTGGTGGCCAGGACGTGGGCTTCTTCGCCCTGCTTGAGGACGCCGTATCCGCGGGAATACGTCACCTGGTTGTTCTCGATGATCGAGATGCTGAGCCCTGGGATGCCGTAGAAGTCCATGCGCTCCCAGATGTTCTGGCCGTTGCTCCCGTACTCGATGGCCTCGGCGGCGTTGTTCGCGCTGCCAACGGCGCTGCCGTTGCTGTAGAGCACGTAGCCGTCGTTCTCCGAGAGCATCAACTTCGACATGTGACGGCCCGCCTTGGCGGCGTTCTTCAGCGAAGCAGCCAGCGACGGAGAGGCCTGAGCCACCGCCGCCTCCTGGTCGGAGATCACGACCCAGCCTCCGTCGAGTCCGATCTCGACTTGCTCCACGCGGCGCTTGGAGCGCACGCGGTCTGCGAGCACCCGCATCAGCTCGGTGCCCGTGTTGGCGTACGAGGCGCGGGAACCGTCGCCGAGGATCACGTAGCCGGTGGACGTCGTCTCGACCTCACGGATGTTCCAGCCCTTGCTGTAGTAGTTCGCGATCGCGTCCTTGGCGCTCTGGTTGACGCTGCCGCCGATGTGATACGTGTCGTCGGCGATGATCACGTAGCCGCCGTCGGCGTTGATGTCCACTGCCTTTGGCTGGTGTCCGTGGCTCTCCATGAAGCTCAGCCAGAACGGCATGCCCGAGGGCAGGGGGCCGCCGGTGTAGATATCCGTTGCCGTGAGGATCACCCAGGCGCCACCAGGGCCAGACGTCATGTCGACGATCGAGGTGTTCGACGCGGCCAGGTTGGAGAGCGTCGTCTGCAGGTCGGCGCGATCGGCGAAGGGCGCCGTCTTCTGCCAGCGAGCCTTGGTCATGGTGAAGACGATGAGCTCTTCGCTGGTGTCGCCTACGGTCTCCTCACAGCCTGCTGGATCGGCGCAGGCTTCGTCTGCCGTGGGGGCGGCGCAGCCAGCCAGCGAGGCGAAGCCGACGAGTCCGAGAACCGGCGATAGAGCGTGCCAACCAAGCCGTGAACAAATGCGCGAAAACATGAACTTTCCTCCCAAGTTTGCCGGGGACCAAAGCCGTCCCTCGTTGGGCAAGTGACGACCGGCGCACTTCGGTTCACGGAAATCGACGCACTGGATGCGCGCGGGACCGCCTCGAGCCGAACGCAGCGGAGAGCAAGCGCTGGGGCCAGGTGCTCGAGAAGCTCGGCGGCTGAGCCTCAGGGCCCGACGAAGTTCACGACGTTGCCCGACACCTCGTAGTAGGCGGCGGTCAAGGCGTTCGGGTTCGGCGCACCGGCGACCTGGAAGATGCTGAAGCTGGAGGCGGGGGAGTGGCGGGTCCAGGCGAAGGAGTTGTCCGTCTCGTAGAGGTTGCCGTTGCTCAGCATCTCGTAGAGCAGGAGCCAAACGCCGCTCATCACGTAGTCATCGGCGTCGGCGACCACCGTCCAGAACTTCGCCGGCACGCTGCCTTGGGGCGGGCCCTGGATCGAGGCTTCGTCCACCATCGTCTCCACGCTGGAGGCGACGACGTTGAGGTTCGAGTCCACGGTGTAGATGCCGACGTTCGGGAAGGAAGAGACGTAGACGTTCTCTTGCGGTGGCGTGGTGTTGCTCTTGTCGTTCCAGGGCACCGAGTAGGCCGCCTCCACCGTCGCCGAGTTGCGCGTGAACTTGGAGCCGATCGACGCGTGACTCCACGCGGAACCACGTCGCAGGTAGTACTGCCCCGACGTGGTGAAGACGATCAGCATCGGCGTGCTGAACACGTCGAGGTTCGTCGTGGCGGCGATGTCTCGAGGTGGCGGCGCGCCGGCGCCCGTCCAGACCTGATCGAGGGGGAAGGTCTGCCAGGTGTTGGTGGAGAAGCTGAACTGATGCAGCTTCCAGATGATCGGCGGCTTGCCGCCGCTGCCGCCCGAACCTGCGGCCCCGGCAGCTCCACTGCCCGCGGCGCCGCCGGTCGCGGCGCCGCCGGTCGCGCTGCCCCCGGTCGCGCTGCCTCCGGTGCCCGCTCCACCACTGGACGTCCCACCGCTCGGCCAGCCACCGTTGCCTCCGTTGGTGTTGCCTCCGTTGGCGCTGCCTCCGCTCGCGCTGCCTCCGCTCGCGCTGCCGCCGGAGCTTGCGGTGCCCGCGCTGCCTCCGTCACCAGCGAAGCCGGCGCTCCCGCCGTTGCTGACGATGGGGTGATCCTCCGTCTCGCCGCACGCACCGAGGAAGAGCGCGCCGCACGCGAACGCCGCGACGAAGGCTGTGAACCCAGCGTTTCTCACGACGCTCAGGGTAGCAGCGCAGAGGGGGATTCCCCGCACAAAAATGCCTACGATTGGCCTCGGTCGGACAGCATGCGATACTCGCCCTACATGTCGTCGGCTACGAGGCAGACGGTTGGGCGATACGCTCTCCACGACCAAATCGCCTCGGGAGGGATGGCGACGGTCCACGTGGGTCGCTTGATGGGCCCCGTGGGTTTTGCGCGCACCGTGGCGATCAAGCGTCTGCATTCCCACTTCGCCAACGATCCCGAGTTCGTGGCGATGTTCATGGACGAGGCGCACCTCGCTGCGCGCATCCGTCACCCCAACGTCGTGAGCATCAGCGACGTGGTCGCCGAGAAGGGCGAGCTCCTGCTGGTGATGGACTACGTCGCCGGCGAATCGCTCTCCAAGCTGGTGCGCGCCAACCGCCGCCTCGGTCAGACCATCGATCCGCGTATCGTGGTGAAGGTCCTCACCGACGCTCTCGCCGGGCTGCACGCCGCCCATGAGGTGCGCGACGATGACGGTCAGCCGCTCGGCGTCGTGCACCGCGATGTTTCCCCGCAGAATATCCTGGTGGGCGTCGACGGTGTGACTCAGCTGATCGACTTCGGGGTAGCCAAGGCCGCCGGGCGCATCCAGACCACACGGGAAGGGCAGCTCAAGGGCAAGCTCGGCTACATGCCGCCGGAGCAGATCCAGCACGGCGTCGTCGACCGGCGCACGGACATCTACTCCGCCGCGGTGGTGCTGTGGGAGGCGCTGACCGGTGAGCGGCTGTTCAAGGGCGAAGACGCCAACCTGATGTACGAGGTCTTGCACGCTCCCGTGGAGCCACCGAGTCATATCCGTAAGGATTTGCCGCCCGAGCTGGACGCCGTGGTCATGCGCGGCCTCGCGCGGGACCCCAACCAGCGTTTCGCCTCGGCGCTGGATTTCGCCGACGCCCTGGAGGACGCCCTCGCCCCCGCCAGCGCTCGCGAGGTCGCGCGCTGGGTCCAGGCGACGGGTGCAGAGGCGTTGAAGTCGCGCAGCGAGATCGTGGCCGACATGGAGAGCGATTCCTCGCTCTACGCCGATCTGTCGCAGTACGCCGACCTGCCGAGGTCGAGCGCCGCGCCGTGGGTGGCGCCCATCGAGCTCGCACAGGTGCATCCCGAGGTTCACGACGAACCGCGCACGCTGCTCTACTCCAGGCCGGAGGGCGAAGGTGGACTCGCGGCGCTGGAGCCGACGCCTGCGCCGCCCGAGGTCGTCGTCCAGTACTCCGAGCTGGCCGAGCAAGGGTTGGGGGTGAGACGCTCCTTCAAGCCCCTGCACCTGGCGCTCGCGCTGGCTGGAGTGGTCGTCGGTGGGGCGGTGCTCGCCCTGGGCCTCCATCTGACGCGCTCCGAAGAAGCCGACGCCACGCCAGCGGCGACGCAAGCTCCAGTAAAAATCCCTGAGGAAACTCCAGCGGCCGCCGCGACGCGGGACCCCGGCGCAGAGGCGGGGGCTGCATCCGCGTTCCCCGCGGGCGCTGGTTCCGCCAGGCCGCTCGGTGATGACGAGCCCACCGAGGCGACGGCTCCGCCCTCGAGCCCCTCGGACACCGGGGCCACCAGGGAGGCCACCGACAAGGGCGACTCAGCGCCCAAGCCCGCCGCAAGGCCCCGTCCTCTGCCCGCGCACAGGCCCGCAGGGCTCAGCGACGCCGAGCGCAAGGCGAAATACGGCTTCTGAGCCCCGGGACAGAACGCGCCGCGATCGGCTACTCTCGGCTTCACCCGTGCCGCTCCGTCCCCTCGCCACGCGCCTCGCGCCCGCCCTGTTGCTGCTCTGCCTGAGCTCGTCCGCCCTGGCGGCGCCCAGCGAAGCCGACAAGCGCAAGGCTGCGAGCCTGATGGTGCAAGGTGACAGGGCCGCGGCCGCACAGCGTTTCCCCGAGGCACTCGAGAGCTATCGCGCGGCGGATCGCATCATGGGCGTGCCCTCGACGCGGGTCGCTGTCGCGCGCACCCTGGCCAGGACCGGGAAGCTGCTGGAGGCGCGAGACGTCGCTCAGGAGGTGCTGGACCTCCCGGAGGCGACCAACGAACCTCGCGCCTTCGTCAATGCTCGCGCCGAGGCGGTGCGCCTGGTCAAGGAGCTGGACGAGCGCCTGCCGACGCTGCTGATCAGTGTGTCGGCGCCTGCGGGGAGCGAGCCCGAGGTGAAGCTGGATGGAGACGTCGTGCACAGCGCCGAGGTCGGCGTCGCCCGGCAGCTCGATCCCGGAAGCTACGTGGTGAGCGCGGCGATTGATGGCGACGTGCCCGTGAAGCGGGAGATCACCCTCCAAGAGGGCGCTCGAGAGCGCGTGGAGCTCAGCCTCGGGGCGCCGGACTCATCCAGCGAACTCGCCACTGCGGGGAGCCTCGACGGTGGAGATGTCGGTACGAGCAAGAACGGGCTGCGTCTGGGCGCCTACGTGAGCCTGGGGGTCGGCCTGGTCGCCACGGGGGTCGGCGTGCTCTACGCCGTCAAGGTGGGCGGCACTCGTGATGACTCCGACGCTGCCTTCGAGCGCTGCGGCTCGCCTTGCCGTGATACGAATCCCGAGGCGGCGAAGGTGCGTGACCTGGACGACCAGGCCGAGAGCGAACAGCTGATCTCCACTGCGGGCTTCATCGTCGGCGGCGTTGGCGTCGCCACGGGCGTCGTGCTCTGGCTGCTCTCGAGCGGCGACGATACGCCCGAAGGTGCGGAGCGCTCTGTCAGTTCCCCAGGGATCCAGCCGTGGCTGGGGCTCGGCAGCGCGGGCGTTTTCGGGCGCTTCTGACCCTCACCCCCAACCGAGCAGGCGGTTGGCTGCACCTGTGGTACGCTGCGTGCTCGGAGGTACGCATGGGACACGGAAGAACCTTCGCGGGGCTGCTGCTGGCGCTGCCGCTGGTGGCATGCAGTTCGAGTGACTCGGGTCCGGACGCTGGCAGCGCTGGCACGTCGGGGAGCGGCGGTGCTGGTGGTGTGGGCGCAGGCGGGTCGGGTGCGACGGGTGCAGGCGGCGCGGGTGCGAGCGGTGGTAGCGCTACAGGTGGCTCCGGGGTCGGCGGCTCCAGCGCTGGAGGTTCTGCGACGGGTGGCGCGGGCGGCGACGGGTGCTGGAGCAACCGTCCGGGTCCCGACAACACGGGCGTTCCCAAGGGCACCGTCCTGAAGCCCAGCGGCTCGATCCAGGTGACCACGGACGGCGCGGTGATCGAGGATCTGGACATCCAGGGCGAAGTACAAATCCTTGCGGATAATGTCACGATCCGCCGCTGCCGGATCACCAGCGGCGACTACTACCCCATTCGCTATTTCGACAACGACAACGTCGGCCTGCTGGTCGAGGACACGGAGATCATCGGCACCAGCGCCGACGTCACCGCGGGACTCTCGTTCTCGAACTACACCGCGCGGCGCGTGAACGTGCACGGCGCCGCCGACGGCTTCAAGGCCGACGAGAACGTGCTGATTGAGCACTGCTGGATCCACGACCTCGGCAACTACCCCGATCAGCACAACGACGGTGTGCAGTCGACCCACGGCCTCAACGTCCACATTCGGCACAACCGCATCGAAGGCGCGAGCAACGCCTGCGTGCAGACTGGCGACGAGAGCGGGCAGACCACGGATCTGGTGATCGAGTGCAACTGGCTGTCGGGCGGCGGCTACTCCCTGAACCTCCGTGGCGATATGCCCACCGGCACTCAGGTCCTGCGCAACCGCTTCACGGGAGACTGGGGCTACGGTCCCTGGACCTTCGATGATCCGGATCCCACCGTCGTCGGCAACGTGCTGGACAGCGATGGTTCGCCCATCGAGTACCCCTGACTGAGCGGCGCTGGCCGCGACTCGCTTGGCTCGCGCGCGCTGAAATAGCCCAATGGCGACCGAGCCGGGGCCCAGCCGCCATTTTTATCCGTGCGGAAAGCTAACTACCTGACGCAGGTCCACTGCACCGTCACGCAGAGCTTCTGCCCGAGCTCGTCGCTGCCGCAGTTGCCGGTTCCGGTCCAGGTGCGAGTGATGTTCTTGGTGCCGGGAGCCGAGCAGCTGGTCCCGGACTCGTCGTAGCCGCAGACCGTGCCGTAGGTCCCGTTCCAGGCGCCGACCCCGGAGTAGCCCAGATTCTGACAGATCAGCTCTGGGTGGTAGGTGCCGCCGTTGTTCGCGGAGATCCACACCTCGTCGGCCGTCGCCGAGCACACGACCCACGACGAGCCGCTGCCAGGATCCGTTCCCGTGTCGCACGCCTGAGGCGCGCCGCGGGTGCAGTCGTTCTTGCAGCCGTTGGTGTCGTCGCTGTCTCCGTCGTCGCATTCCTCACCCGCTGCGGCGTTGACGTGACCGTCCCCACACTCGGCGACGGAGCAGTCGCTGTCGCAGGTCGCGCTGTCACCGGCGGTGTCGCAGGCTTCGCCTGCTGCCGAGTTCGCGAAGCCGTCGCCGCAGCTGGGCGTCGTACAGTCGCTGTCGCAGGTCGCGCTGTTGCCTGCGGTGTCGCAGGCCTCGCCGAAGGCGGTGTTGACGAAGCCGTCGCCACAGTTGGGGGCGGTGCAGTCGCTGTCACACGTGGCGCTGTTCCCTGCGGTATCGCAGGTCTCTCCGGCGGCGCTGTTTGCGTGGCCATCGCCACAGCTGGGGGCGGTGCAGTCGCTGTCACACGTGGCGCTGTCCCCCGCGGTGTCGCAGGCTTCGCCTGCCGCGGAGTTCGCGTAGCCATCGCCACAGCTGGGGGCGGTGCAGTCGCTGTCGCAAGTCGCGCTGTCGACGCCGCCCTCGTCGCAGGTCTCTCCGGCTGCGGTGTTGAGGTGACTGTCTCCGCAGCTCGGTGCGCTGCAGTCGCTGTCGCAGGTCGCGGTGTCGACGCCGCCCTCGTCGCAGGCTTCGCCAGCGCGCGAGTTGGCGTGGCTGTCGCCGCAGGTCGGAGTCGTGCAGTCGAAGTCGCAGGTGGGGCTGTCCTCGCCGGTGTCGCACTGCTCACCAGCGGCGACGTTCACCAGCTGATCGCCGCAGCTCGGAGAGGTGCAGTCGCTGTCGCAGGTCGCGCTCTCACCCGCCGTGTCGCAGGTCTCGTGAGCCGCGGTGTTGGTGTATCCGTCGCCGCACGTCGCGACGGTGCAGTCCGCGTCGCAGGCTTCCGAGTCACCTGCCGTGTCGCAGGCGTCGCTGCCGTTGGTCACCGCGTCGCCGCACACCGGAACCGCGCAGGTGCCGCTGTCGCAGACTCCGGAGGCGCAGTCACTCGCTGCTGCGCAGAGCTTGCCGTCGTCGCAGGGACTGCACTCGGAGCCGCAGTCGGCATCCGTCTCCGTGCCGTTCTTCACGCCATCGTCGCAGGTGGGGGGGAGGCAAACCGTGGGTCCGCTGGGGACCGGCGGACTTCCGCCGCTGCCGCCGGTCGCTGTTGCGCCGCCTGCACCTCCCGTCGCGAAGGCACCGGCGGCGCCCGCGCTGCCACCGGCGCCGCCGGTCACCGCGCCGCCGCTACCACCACCGGAGCCGCCGACGCTGCCAGTTCCAGCTCCGGCAGTTCCAGCTCCGCCAGCTCCGCCGCTACCGGCGGGCTCACTCGCGACGCCACACACGCCGCTCACGCAGTCGCTGTCCGACGCGCACGCGGAGTCATCTCCGCACGGATCACACGAGCCGCCGCAGTCGACGTCGCTCTCGTCGCCGTTCCGGACCTCGTCGCTACAGCTCGGGGCGGCGCAGCTGCCGCTCACGCAGGACGAGCTCACGCAGTCGTCGGCGCCGTTGCAGCTCCGGCCGACGGCGCAAGGCGTGCACGGCCCACCGCAGTCCATGTCGCTCTCGCCGCCGTTGACGAGCGAGTCCGAACACGACGGAACCGGCGCGCCGCCCGTGCCACCCGTCGTGGCGCCGCCCGTACCGGGCTCGCCCGCTTCGCCACCGGCGCCAGCCGTGATGAAGCCACCACTGCCCCCGGTCTCGGAGATGCTGCCCGCGGAGCCGCCGTCCCCAGCTGCACCGCCCGATCCGCCAACACGGGAGCCAGCGATGCTGGGATCTCCACATGCGGCCAGGAATGAAAGTCCAACAACGCCCGACAATGCTCGCAGTTTGGTCATCGAAGGCGGGCAACGGTCGTCCGCGGCGAAGCAGGAGCACGTTCCGTTCGGCGCGCGTCTTCTGCGCGGTCCACCAAGCTTCTGAAGTCCCGCTCTGGAACATTTCCGGGAGGAGGCGCCAGACCTCGAGGTCTTGGTCGCTGGGTGCCTGGGTGTGGCGCCGACGCCGGTCGCCGCGAAGGTCTGGACGAAGGCGCTGGGGTAGGGAGGGGAGCTTCCGCGCAGCTCGCGACTCCAGCATTCGCGGAGAAGCGAGTCCTGTTCGGATCCGTGGCCGAATGCGTGGTGGCCCAGCTTCTCGCGCTAGGATGGGGACGTGACCCGTACGGCGCCCGTCCCCAATATCCCCGCACCCCCAGGCATGAACCCAGGCGCTTTCGTCGCTGGCGGAGGCGGCAACGGAGGAGGCAGCGGAGGCAGAGGCAGCGGTAACGGGAGTGGCGAAGAGGGGGCCGACGGCGCCGACAATGACGAGAACGCGGAGGGCGAAGGCAACGCAGCGAATGCTTGCGGCGAGGGCGCGCGGGAGCGTGCCCCAACCCCGAGCATGGTGGCGGAGGCGGGCTGACCGAGGGCGATCCGGTCGACGCGATCAGTGGCCGCGTCTTCACCACGCCCTCCGTGGAGCTGATCTTGCGAGGGCCGCTCCCACTCGTGATCAAGCGACAGTACTCGTCTGACGCCGTCCAACGCGACATTGGCCTGGGCTACGGTTGGTCCCACAGCTTGGCCTGGCGGGTCCAGGTGAAGCGACGCGCCGTATTGCTCCTCCAGCCAAGCGGACAGCAGCGGCGGTTCCGTCGGTTTGACGTCGGCCAGTCCCGCACGTTTGGCCGTCGTGTGCTGACCCGTTCGCCCAACGCCTTCGTGCTGCAGGAGGGCTTCTCGAGGTTTCTCTTCGAACGCGAGGCAGAGGGATCGGACCACTACCGCCTCGCGGCCATCGAGGACACATTCGGCAATCGCACGAGGCTCGACTACAACGAAGGCCGGCTGGTTGGGGGTGAGGACTGCGTTGGACGTAGTTTCCGCGTGGTCTGGTCAGGTGAGCACATCGTGGCGTTCGAGACGTTCGAGACCGATCGCAAGCGATGGAAGCGATTCTTTACTTATGGATATGCGGATGGGGACCTCACTCAAGCTACAGACGCGCTCGGCAACCGCACGACCTATGAGTATGCCCAGCACCGTCTGGTGCGGCACACGACCCCCACGGGGCGCACAGCGCACTTTCGCTATGACCAGGCTGGCGCCTGTGTGGAGTGCTGGGTCGACTACGGTGACCGTGCTGATCCAGCCCTAGACGCGGACGTTCCGCAGTTCTTGGCCGACGGAACCACGAAGGCGCGCGGCATGTATCACTGCGTGTTCACCCGCGACGACGGCTACCTCGAGACGGTGAACTCACGACAAGTGAAGCGCGCCAGCACCAACGTCTTTGGCAAGGCGGACGCGGTGGTCAGCGAGGGATCGGTCTCCTCGCTGCAGTACGATGATGGAGGAAACATCGTCTCGTACGCCGACGGCAACGGTGCGACCTGGAGCTGGGTGAGAGACGCCCAGGGACGAATCCTCGAGGAAACTAATCCGCTCGGTGAGAGCCGGCGCTACGAGTACAACCCTTCTGGCTACCTGCTCAGCACGACTGAGCCCGACGGATACAGGACGACTCAGCTGCTGGATCGCCACGGCTACCTGCTGGGGGTCAGCGACGACGAGGGTGAGATCATCTCGTACGAGTACGATGCCCGGGGCCTGTGTACACAGGCAGGTTTCCCCAACGGTGGGCGCGCCCGGATGAGCTACGATCAGTACGGGAACCGTGCGGAAATTATCGAGCTTGGGGGTGAGCGCGCGTACATCGATTACAATCACTTCGGCAAACCGATCCGGCATCACGATGGTAAGGGGAAGGAGACCCGCTTCATCTACGACGAGATGCTGCAGCTGATCTGCGTGGTGAATCCTGACGGCACCCGGCAGCACTGGTCGTACGACGCAGACGGGAATCTCTCATCTCTGACGAAGCCAGACGGCGCGCAGTACCAGTTCGAGTGGGGAGGCGTGAAATCCACCTGCTGTGTGCGCCGTCCCGACGGGACGGAGATTCACTTCCGCTACGACCGCGAAGGCAACCTGGTGCGGGTCATCAACGAGCGGGGCGAAGAGCATCGCCTCGAGCGGGACGCGGCGGGACGAGTCGTTCGGGAGCACACATTCGACGGCCGCACGCTCACCTACACGCTGGATCCGGCCGGGAACCTCGCGCGCATCCAGGATCACTCCGGGGCCTTCGTGGATCTCGAATACGATGTACTGGGGCGCGTCGTGGCACGCACGTTCGCAGACGACTCCGTGGAGACCTTCGCCTACGACGTGCGAGGGCGGTTGATCCAGGCGACCCATGGGGAGTCGCGCTGTGAGTTTCAGTACGATCCACGCGGTCAGCTGGTGAGGCAGCTTCAGGCGTTGGACGGCGTCGAGGAGGATGTAGAGGCAGAATATGACCTCACCGGGAACCGCACGCTTCTCCGTACGAGTCGCGGGCACGAGGAGCGCGGAGCGTTCGACGTCGCTCGGCGCATGACCCAGCTCGAACTGGGCCACGGAAACGATCCTCTGCGCTTTGGGTACGACGAACTCGACCGCGAGGTAAGCCGAGTGCTTCCCGGAGGCGGCAAGATCCTCCAGGGCTTCGACGGCATGGATCGTCTGGCCTGGCGCGAGATCGTTTGGGGAGAGGAGCAGTCGAAGGGACCCGAGCCCGCCTGGGTTGGCGCGAGGATCTCGTCGGCAGGCTTTCGGCTACGACCTTCGCGGCTTGCTCGCGCAAATCATGGACAGCGCTCACGGCGCGACTCAGCTCAGCTACGACCGTCTAGCCCGTGTCGTCGAGAACTCCCTGAACGGCGTCGCCCGGGAGTCCTTTCGCTACGACGAAGTGGACAACGTCTACGACGCTGGGCTGGCTCGAGACTACGCGGTGGGTGGTCGATTGTTACGCCGTGGGAACACGAGCTATGAGTACGACGCCGATGGCCGGGTCGTGCGTCGCTCGGTGCTCGGAAGCGAGGCGGCGGAGTGGACGTACGAGTGGGACGCCCGCGGTTACCTTGCGCTGGCTCGAGCGGCAGACGGCTCACGAGTCGAGTTCGACTACGACTTCATGGGTCGGCGGCTGCGCAAGCGCGTTCTCAACCGCTTCGGAGAAATCACGAAGGAGGTGCGCTTCGTCTGGGATAGGCGCTCCCTGGTGCACGAGCTGAGCACGTCGTTCACCGAGGCGGGCACCAGCGAAGAAGAGATGACCTACGTCTACCACGGTAGGGGCTTCGCCCCGCTTGCTCATCGGCGAGTCGTTTCTAATGCCGCGCGGCAACAAACCGGTGAGTGGGTGTACTACCTTCACGATATGGCTTATCGGCCGCAGCTCCTCATGAACGGCAAGGCGGAGGTCGTCAGCGAGCTGATTGGTAGCGTCTACGGCGAGGTGACGTACGCGCCGGGCTCTCAGGAGCAGACTTCGCTACGTTTTGCGGGACATTTCTTCGACGCGGAGACCGGGCTCCACAACAACCACTACCGCCACTACGATCCGGGGACGGGACTCTACCTGTCGCCTGAGCCGTTGGGCCTCTCAGGGGGGCCGCGCCCCTACGCCTACGCTGCGAACGATCCGATCGAGGTGATCGATCCGGATGGCCTCGCTGGCATGTGGTCGACCGCGAGCAACGGTACACCCAACGAAGACGGTACCCACAGCGGCGCGACGCACAGTGGAACCGGGTACGCTTCGGGTACGGACCACGAAGACAATCGTTGGAGAAGTGGTGCAGCCGCGCAGCCCGCGCTGAACCCCATCGTTCAGGACGCGCTGCTCGATCACTCCGCTTCTCTGGAAGGCGCGAGGAACGGCCGACGGCACCCCGCAACTTGCGCTGAGGTGCGCTCCGTCTCGGACTACCTGAACTCACGGAATATCGGGAGGGACTCGACCCACGAAGAGATCCAAGATGCGCTGAACGAAATGCAGGTCGGAGCGAATCAGGCGGACAACAACCGCCCACGCGCGCCTTGTCGCAACTGCAGTCAGTTCTATGCGCGACTCATGGCCCGTCATGGCGCGCCGAATCCTGACAACATCCAGCTAGGCTACCGGAGCGCTCGCGGCAATGGCACGCCAACCAACTTCACGCCGCCGCCTGAGGGGCAAGGCTATGCGTCCTACCAGGCAGCCATGGATGAATACCACTCGACACACGGATGAACTTGGTGTGACCTCCGCGCATGGCCGCAAAGAAGAGCAAGCAAGCCGTGCTCTCCAGAGCCCTGCTCGACGCGGCGGTTTCCGCGTTCGAGGACGGAGAGTACGAGCAGCTCGATCAGGAGCTGTCGCAGGAGATCGGCAAGGCCACCGACGGTAAGTCGTTACGCCAGCTGATCTTCAGTCCTGCGTTGGGTCAAGCGTCCCTGGGCGACGATGGCTTTGGCGAGCCCGTCGCCAGGGCGTTGGTCATGAGCGCCGCGGGCTTCACCAAGGCGGACGACAAGGCGCAGACGCTAGCTATCGCCGTTCGCTTGTGCAGCGCAGAACCTGGGGCCGTGTGCCGCCCCGAGCCCCAGCCGGGAGACGAGAACAAGGCACTCTTCCGCCAAGGTCTGGCGCACAGCCTGGACGAAGTGCGCGAGCTGCTCGGTGCTCGCAGTGCCTCGGTACGGGCGGCGGCTGCCGCGGTGCTCGCGGTGGTTTCGAACAGCGAATCCGACGGCGATAGCTCGCTGGCTTTGCTGGAAGACAAGGACCGTAGCCTTGCGGCGACCGGAGTGCTGGGCGCAGCAAACATTGCCGCGCGGATCAAATCGTCGAAGCTTCAAGCAGACGTGAAGCAGGCCGCCAGCTCCGTCGCGACCACGGAGCCGCTGATACTACGAGTCAGTGCCGCGGCTGCGCTGCATCTGATTGGCGAAGCGCTGCCAGCGACGCTATCCGACGCACTGGTGGATGGTCTGACGTCCTCGGACACGCTGCCCCCTGCGTGGGGCTGGTATGCCAACGAAGTCGCGGGCAAGCCTGCCGCGCTGAGCGAACTGGCGGCGCGCTATGCGCGCGTGATCCCGCCGGAGAGGCGCGTCGAGGTCATCGACAAGCTGGCTTCCAAGCGCGCGACGGACGAGCAGGCGGCGTTGCTACTGTCTCTGGCGTTCCCGCCGGGGACGATTTCGCGAATCGGTGTCCTGCCGGATACGCTCGACGAACCCCAGCGCAAGGTGCTGGCTGTCTTCGCGGACCCGCCGCTGGCGATGATGCGGAACCTGCTGGTGCCGTTGGGCTTCCAGGCAGGCGGCCACCTGAAGCTCCTGCTCGATGAAGTGGCACCCAGTTGGGCGCCAATCTCCGTCGAGTATCAGGGTGAGTCCAGGCGTCTGCCGCCGGTCATGGTGTTGCGTGCCGTGCTGTACGACGAAATGGATCCTGCGGTGGCTCTGAAGGCGCTCACCACCGGCATGAGCGCCGACACGCTCATCGCCTTCCTCACCGACTCCATGCGCACGGGCTTCACCAGCAGCCCCGCCCGGGCTGCAGATCCGGAGGGAAACAACCGGGTCCAGGAGCTCCTGTTGCTGCTCTGGCAGTGGCTAGAGAAGGACGGCAAAATGCCGCCAGAAGCACTCGAGGCCCGCGCGGCGGAGGGCAAGGACCGGATGAGCGAAGGGATGCTGTTGCTCTGGCACGCCACCGAGGGTCGTGGCCCCGCTTTCACCCCCGAGCTCGCCGCGAAGATCGTCAAGGCGCGCAAGCTCGCGCGAGGGAAGCAGCCGTTCGATCGGCTGGCGAGCCAGCTTGACGAAGAGCAGCAAGCCGCCGTCCACGTGTAGCGCGACTCGAGGCGCTCAGAGACTGCAATTCTCGTCTTTGGCGGCACTCTGAGACTCCGCGGAAGCGCAATCGGCGATTGACGCGCGAGGAGTCATCGATGACCTTCAGGTGATTTGTGTGCGCCGTGAGGAGTAGAGAGCGCACGTCGGGGGAACACGATGCATCGATGGCTTGGGGTGTTGGGCCTGCTCTTTCTGTTGAGCTGCGCGTCTTCGAAGTTGGTGCTTCAGCAGCCGCTGAATGAGCAATGTCAGGGGCTTTCGCTCAAGGGCTGTCCAGAGCTCACCGATGGTGTGCTGGCGTACGTCGATGGCGATCAGGCGACGGGCGACGCGAAGCTCGAGGCGGCGGTTGAAGCCAACGGCCCAGGCCGGATGCGCGAGTTCGCAGAGAAGCTCAGGCAGCTGGAAGATCTGCCCGGTTCGGACTCCTTCATGGGGCCGATCCGCCAAATTATCGCGAAGCTCGAAGGCGGAGGCGATGCAAGTCCGGCATCCGATGAGGAACCGGAGGCACCCATCGTGCGGGCGAAGGATCGCCTCGCGTCAGCCGGTCGCGGCCAAGTGAGCGCCGACGAAGACGAAGACGACGACGGTGACGAGGACGAACCGAGCTCAAGGCGCGCCGCGCCATACGCCACGCAGAAAGCGGCAGCAGCCGTCGAGCCCATGGCGTCCGACGCGGCTCACTACTTGAGCGGCACCATCATGGCGACCTCCGACACCACTGGCGGCCGCTGCGAGACGCCGCTCACCGGTCTAGCAGGCGTTGGCGATCGCTCCCTGTGTACCAAAGCCGTCGCCGGGCCCATGGTGCTGACCGACCTCTACGCCGGCGGCAGTTGCCCCGCGGAAGTATACCTGGTCGTCAGCGACTTCTCTGCCATCCGCCTGGTGCTGCCCATCCCTGCGCGCACCCCACTGCACCAAACTGGCGCGCGTATCTCGATCGGTCCGCTCGAGCACCTGTCCGTGGTCGCAATCAAGCGGAGTGAGAGTGACGACCCGCGTTGTGCGGTGACCTGGAGTGCTTGGAAGCCGTGAGGGAGCCCGAGGTCGAAGGGGCTCTGGAGCTACTGACGTCGCCGCGCTCGTCATGGCTCACCGTCGCAGCCGTCACGGCTGGCCCCTGCAGGTCGTCACGGCTGGCTGTCGTGGTCCGTCACAGCTCGACGCGGGGAGCCTTCGGCTAGCCCGCGCCGCAACACTTCTTGTACTTGCGACCACTTCCGCACGGACAGGGCGCGTTGCGCTCGACCTTCTTCGAGACAGCCTGGGCGCCCTCTCCAGGGAGGCGCCCGCGGTTTCTGAGGTACAGCTGCTGGAGCAAACTGGGTAGGTCGCGGCAAGCGCGCGCGAGCCACTGCACCTTGCCTCCGTCGAGCTCGAGATTCGGGTCATCGAGGAGAGACGGGTCGACGAGCGCCGACAAGACGAACTCCGTCTCCCTTTCCTCGATGAACCAGCCCTCGTCCAGATCCATCACCGCCAGGTAGCCGTTGCAGAAGTCCTGGATCGCGTCGATATCCGTCATCTCCGGCGCGAGCATGCCTTCCTTCTCGAGCGTCTCGCCGACCTGGTTGTACTGCCGAAACAGGGCGCTGAGCGCGGGACCGTCGGCCTCGCTCAGCTCGCGCTCTCCGAAGACGACCGGCAGCCACTGGCTCGGTACCAGGGGTTGCCGCGTGGAGAAGACCGCGACCAGCGCCCCCATCAGTTCGTCTGGCGCCATGGAGAGCTCACCGTCGAGCAGCGCATCGAGGGCTTCGAAGTCCGGTTCGTGGGACGAAATCACGGGCGGATTCTCCACCGCACGGCGCAAGCTGTCGAGGGCCCCTCGTCGCGAGACGGGTTCCCGCGGCTCTGAGACGGCGTTCCCGCTCACCCGATCCGAGATCCCTCTCTTCCTGCCTCCCCCCGGCTCGCTCGGCTTCGCTCGCTGCGCCGCCCCCTCCCGGCGCCGGCCGCGTCTCGCTCCGCTCGCGCGCGCGGGCGGAGGGGGATCACTCTTCGGAGAAAACTTCTTCCAGCGTTTGAGCGCTGAGCAGGCGTTCTGCTAGCTCATCCAGGCGCTCGGGAACGAGCAGCAGTCGCGCTTCGGTGCCTCGAGGTAGCGGGCCGAACTTCAACTTGAGCTGCTTCAGCAGGAGCTCTGCCTTGCCCTTGGCTTCGCCAACGGCTTCGCCCTGGACCCAGCCTTCGGCAATGAGCTCGTCGTATGCGCTGATGATCGGGGGATGCATATCCGGTGCCTCGCTGATGATTGTCGCACAGAGTTGGTGATGCTGCACGGGTGGGGTTGCTTGTAGGAGATAGGCGAAAAGCGCTTTGAAGTCGTCGTGTTGCTGTTTGGATACGGCGCGCAGGCTCGGCAACCAGTGCTGCATGGAAGCTTCCAGCGCTGCCAAGCTGCGGGCGTCTCTCAACAAACAGAGAGCTGCGACAGCCATGTCGGTCAAGTCACGGGCGACGAGCTGACTGGGTGTCGCCGACGGGAGATCATCGAGGACCACCTCGAGTTGTGCCACGTGCGGCCGAAGCTCTGGGAGCCGAGCAAGGCCAGAGTACACGGAATGAAGATCGAGTGGGTGCGGCCATGGGCGCCGCGCGTTGCTCACCAGGAGCGGGAAGACGATCGGGAGCTCGGCGCTTGGCGTTTCCTTGAGGTACTGATGCTGAATCGAGCTGATGTAGCGTTGCATGCGCCACGCGATGCGTGGGTCGGCCGAGCTCTGGTGCTCGATGAGGACGTAGATGAGCAGCGGCTCCGGAGCGGCCTCGTTTCCCAAGAACGCGACCCGAAACAGTAGATCGCTGAACAGCGCGCTGAGCGGAGGCTCGATCGCGGACGGGCTCTCGAGGCTGAGCGTCCCCCAGTCGAGCACGGCGGCAACGCTCGCCGGCAGCCAGTGGCGGACGAGCCCAAGGGCGTTCTCTCGTCGGCTGAAGGTCAGACGGAACAGCGCGTCGTGGTTTGGGCGCAGCTCGGACACGAGGCGCGTGTCGGTTGGAGAGGGGGTCGAGTTGCGCGTCGACCAGGCGTTTCGAACGGCCGCGCCGTAGCCGACGAAAAAGCAAAGAGGTGTGGCGGGACCACACCTCTCGTCGCTGACTCGTGCTCGGAGCTAGCGAATGCAGGTCCACATCGCCGTGCTGCAGAGGATCAGGACCCGCGTCGCTCGTGGTCTCCGCGAGTCAGCGCTTCAAGCTCAGCCAGGACCTTCCGGCGCCGCGCCTTCACGGACTCACGTTCGATCACCTGCTCAGGGCTCATGCGGTCGAACATCTCGTCGAGCATCGAGAGCTCGGTGAGGATCACGTCGCGCGGGTCGCATGCCATTGGAGGTCCTACTTGCACGGCCGAAGTCGGCTCTTGGGTTCGGGGAAACGCTCAGCTCGATTGTAGCGCTTCGTCGAGCGTTTTTCCGCGAGCGACAGGCGCTCGGCGCCAAGTTGCCGTACGGTCGCGGCGCTTCCGGCGCTCGATTCCAGGCTCGACATTGCCGGGAGAACGCGTGGTAGACTCTGCTAGCTATGTCGCGGAGAATTCCGCGCGGTGAGGGATCGATGCGTGAGATTCTGACGGTGATCGGCTGTGCGAGTTTCCTGCTGCTCGGTGGGTGCACGGATGACAGCGCGGCCGGCGGTCGGGGAAAAGGGTCAGGAGGCACCGGCGGCGCAGGCGGCGCCGCAGCAGGTAGCTCTGGGAGCTCGTCGAGCGCAGGTACAGGTGGCACATCCGCCGGCAGCGGAGGAAGCGGATCCGGTGCGGGCGGTACCTCTGCCGGCTCCGGGGCTGGTGGGGAGTCCGGCGCTCGTGGTGGCGGAACGTCGCAAGGAGAATGCAAACCGCCTCCGGCCATAGCCGCATGCGATTGGCGTGGTGGGTCTGCAGGGACTGCGAGTCCGAGGACGGCCGCGTGTGGTGTGTCGGCGCCAACGATTGCGTGTCCGGACTTCTCGGCACCTGTGAGGAGTGCATCGCCATGGCGAGTGCGCCCGGAGGATGTTGCGAGACCGAGGTGGCGAAGTGCCGCGCGGATACCAAATGCAACACGTTCCTGACCTGCGTTGCAGGATGCGGCCGCGACTTTGAATGTCTGCCTTCGTGCGACTGGGGGACTCCGAACGATCTGGAGAACTCGAGCTACATTTGCCTGTTCTCACACGGAGGGATATACCAGAACGGTCCGTGCGGATATGGCTGCGGCCTACCTTGAGTCGCCTCGTGGAAATGAGTGGCGGGGTGCTCGGCGGAACCTACGAATCGCTGTCGCCGTCTTGGGGAAGTACCTCGAGCCCCGTCGACTCCGTAAGCGTCCAGGTGCGCCCTTGCTTGGTCAGGGTTCCGACGACGCGCACGGGCTGCCCGAGCTTGTGGGCTTGAATGGCCAAGGTGTAGTCGCTGTCCTGAAGGGTGACGTTGACCCGCTTCACCTCGTCATCCTGCACAACGACGATCTGTCCCGGCGCGTCCGGATCGCTTCGATCCAGGCGAATCACGAAGCCCTCCACCGACACTCCCTTGGTCTGCGCTTGGCTCTTCAGTTGATCGGCGACGGAGTCGAGTCCTTCCAGTGATTCCCCGGGGAATACTACTCGAGAGGGTGCAGCCAGAGGAATCGGGCGGTTCCTTGCCCAGTCCACGGCGAACTCCAGAGAGCCGGCGCCAACCACGTGGCTCATCGAGTGTAGAGCGCTCAGCAGGTTTCCGCTCACCCCCTGGCGCCCCATCCGCAAGAGCTCCTCGTACGCGCCGAGCGCCCGAACTCGCTGGACGCTCTGGACGGCGCTCAACAGACGGCTCACCACCCGGCGTCCAAATGGGGCATCCAGCGCGTCGAGCTGTTCCCCGATAGCTGGCTCGACCGGAACGATGAAGCGCGCGACGAAGCTGCCGTGCTGGTTCTGTCCTTCCCTCACGCTTGCGATGAGCGCGGCTGCCTCCGCTCGAGACATCCGCGGGAAGTAGTCCAGAGGAAGCAGCTCGCTGTGCGCGGCCGCCAGCAGCAAGTTCTTCGTTGCTTCGCGCAGGCGCAGCGACTCCAGGAGAGGGAGAGTTCCGTTGCGCGTCCCTTCGCTGTCGATGCGCACGCCGAGGGCGTCGCCAACCGGTTGTAGCAAATCCTCGATCAGCAGCTGCGGCCCGCGTCTCTCCATCTCCGCGAGGAGCCCAATCACCTCAGCGACGCGCCGGGCGTAGTCAGCAAACTCGACTCGCTGCGGGATGTCTACCGTGACGCCGTCCTTGATGTAGGACGCTACCCCGCGAGTTTCGGAGGCCTCCTCGAGCTGCCACCCGCGGCTCCGGAGGTATTCCTGCAGCGGCCCTGGTCGGACTCTCGAGGACAATTCTCGAAGGTCCCCGTTCACGGCAGTTCTCCTCGGCTTACCGTCGAGAGGATCTCGCGGAGGCCGTCCGGTGAAAAGGGCTGAGACTTGGGAACGTGCACGGTTCTCGACTTCTGCCCCTCCGGAGCAGCCTCCATTCCGGTCATCGTGACCCAATACGCGCAGCGGCGCAGCACCAGTTGCTCAGCCGTGTGTTGAACGCTGTCTTCGAGCTTCGGCGGCAGCAGCAAGATGACCAGGAGGTGGGGAACCAGCGCAGTTCCCCGGAGCTGATCGTAGTGACCGATCTCCAGCGACCAAGCGACGTGATCTTCGCGTTCGACGTCCGTCCGCGTCGTTGCCTTCAGCTGGATGTCCACCTTGGGCTTCTGGAGGTGTCCACCACCGATGCTGGCAGCAGCTCCCAAGGTCGCGTCCAAGCAGCCGTGGTCCTGAGTCCAGTTGGCAACCGCGACGCCGCACTTGGCGGCGACGGCGTGTACGTACGCCTTGCTGACCTCTTCTTGTTGCTGCTCTGGAGTCATCGCCGCCGGCACTCTGGCGGATGGCGTGGCTGGCGTCGAGCGGAACCATGCGGCAGGTCATTCATTGTCCACCTAGCGGTTCTGTGTGGTCGCGCTGAACTATACGGGGGCACTGCCTTCAGCCCGCCCCCAGAACGTCTTCGAGCGTTTCCGCGAGCAACAGGCGTTCGGCGATCTCTTCCAGTCGCTCGGGGCTCGTGCATTCGAGCAGGTCGCGGGTGCACTCGGGAACGTCCTGGAAGCGCGCGTGGAGCTGAAACAGGATCAGTTCGATTCGCCCCTGGATTTCTCCTTCGGCGATCCCCGCCGTGAGGCCCCGTGTCTCGCCGAGAGCGAGCACCTCGCGCTGCTGGTCGGAGACCAAGCAGCCGAGCGCATTCCTCGATACCAGCCGGGAGTGTTCGTCTCGAACACGTCGTAGGCTCCCCGGATCCCCAAGAGGTAGCGCGGCGTCGTCTTTCAATAATGCCATGCGGAAACTTTCTGGTCGGGCCCGTCGTAGGGATTCGGCGAGCGTCTTGCTCGATGGAACGCGACAAGCGTAGTACTCGAGGTTGAGCGAGCTGCAGCAGGCCAGCATGCGCTGGATGTGCGGCGGGACGGCGCCGAACTTGTGCGTGAGTTGGTGGAGGAGCAGCTCGAGTCGCCCTTCACGTTGGCCCTCGGCGTACCCTCGGTTCTCCCCCGTGACGCGGTAGGTCTCGAACGCTTCCTCCATCATCGCCCGCAGCGAGTCCCCGGATTCCTGCCACACGAGTGATCGCAGCAGCGGTTCTCGGTTCGCCAGCGGTGGCCGTTTGGGGGCGGGCCGCTCGAGGTCCTGCCCCCACACGTCCTCCAGCGTCTCGGCCTCCACCGCGCGCTCCGCGTAGCCTTTGAGGCGGTCGAACGACGCTACCTCCAGCAGGGCAACTTCGCGCTCCCGTAGCGGCCGAAAGCAAGACTCGAGCTGCGCCTTGAGCAGCGCGACGCGACCCAGCTCGCAGCCCTTGGGGCGGGCGCGCTTCGTCCCCTCCGCGACGATAGCGTCGTAAGCGCTCAGCGGTTCGATCGAGTCTCCCATACCCCCAGCGCCTCAGATAGCATGGGTCGGGAGCGACGGGTAGCTCAGTGCGACTTCGCGGAAGCGCATGGTTGGATGAGCAGAGGAGGATGCAGATGGTCGACATCTTGAGACCTTGGCAGCGCCGCCAGCTTGCCCTGGAGTTCGCGACGCGGCTGGCGCGGGAGTGTGAGGGCGCGTGGGCGGAGTACGTGCGGAGCGGTGACGGCGACGAGCACGGGAAGATCGACGTTCACGGTGAGGAGCTTCTGAAAAAATTCGTGAAGGAAAAGAACATCACCGGTTCTCCAGACTTCGTCGTAGAAGGAGCGGGGAAAGGCGGTCTCTCGTATCAACTGCTAGGCACGGATGCCTACCCGGATGCAGCCGTGCTCTCGCCCTTTCGTTGCGCCATCGAGTTCGACCGCCAGTCCGCGAGCGGCTGGAGTCACTTCAAGGATGCGTTGCTCAAGGCCGCCGCCCACTCCATCTCTGGCGCCTATGACGCGACCCTGTTCGTCTACACGCTCAGACGCAAAGAAGCCTGGGCGGGGAACTACCTGGATGACTACGGTGAGGGCCAACCGCCGCCTGGTGTCTCCGTGGCGCCGACGCAGACGCTGTTGAGTCGCCTCACGGAGCTGGGTGTGGTTTGGGCTTTCGTGGCGCCAGTGAGGGTCTAGCTTACGCCGCGCGGAAACGCTCCAGTGGCTATGGTCCTGTAGCCTCGATCACCCCTGCGGGTGACGCGCTGGGGGATTGCGTGCTGGCGTTGAAACACGTTGACCCGTGCCGCACGGTCGCGCGATGCTCTGCGGGTTTCACTGCAGCCTGGAGCGAACATGCCGGCATACCGATTTTCCTGGGAACCCTTCCCTGACTCGACCGTGCGAGATATCGCGATCTGGATGGGCTACGAGGGCCCCGAAGGAGGGTCGCGGGCTTGGCTTTCGGAGCATTTGAAGCGGCCGACGCCGGACTTCGTGGGTGAAGCGAAGGACCTGCTCGCCAAGTGCTGGTTGCCTCACTATCCCGGGGCGCAGCAGATTGTGGACCTGCTCATCGAGAAGGGCGTTGGCCCCATGAGCAATCCCCGCTCCCCTCGAGGATACGCGCAGTACATTCGAGACTGCAGAAACTCGAAGAGTGTTCGCCGCTACCTGCTCGACGCCATGTTGCGGTTTGGTGACATGGACCGCAGCCCCGACGATGACTCTGGGTTCGAGTTCACGCCTCGCTTTGCGATCCTCTCCCCCAACCAACAACCTCCGGATGGACGACGGCCACACCGGTACCAGCTCGAGGCGTGGGAGACCTTGAACGCGCACCTCGGGGAATCGCGTTCGACGGGCGTCTTTCAAGGCCTGCTGATCATGCCCACGGGCTCGGGCAAGACCTTCACTGCGGTGCACTGGCTCGCTTCCCACGTGCTGTCTCAAGGCATGCGGGTGCTCTGGTTGGCTCACCGGCATGAATTACTCACCCATGCCGCGGGGGAGTTCCACCGCCTGTCCGGCTTGGTGCGAGGCAAGGACAAGCTGCGGGTGCGCATCGTTTCCGGGATGCACTGCGGCGCGACTCAGATCGATCCAGCGGACGACGTGGTCGTTGCGTCGATACATAGCCTCGCGCGCAGCGTCCAGGTGTCCGACGAGCTGCTGAATGACGATCGCTTGTTTGTGGTGGTTGATGAAGCGCACCACGCTCCCGCGAAGTCGTACCGAGACTTCATCCGTGCGCTCCAATCAGCGAAGCCCTGGCGGATCTTGGGTCTGACGGCCACGCCGACACGCACGATCGAGAGCGAGCGCCCGGTGCTCACGCGTCTGTTTGGTGGCCGGGTGCTGGCTCAGGTCGAGCTGAGCCACCTGATCGAACAGCGCATCCTGGCTCGGCCAATTCCGGTGATCGTCCGGACCGACACCGACGTCGAGCAAGGGATCACGCCTGAGGATTTGGCCCACTACGACCGCTTCAACGAGCTGAGCGAGCAGTGGCTCGATCGCATCGCCAAGGTCACCTCGCGTAACCAGGTGATCATCGACCACTACCTCGAGCACCGGGAGAAGTACGGTCCGACTTTGATCTTCGCGATCAACGTAGCCCACGCGGCCATCCTCAGCGAGCAGCTGCGGGATCGGGGGGTGAGGGCCGACTACGTGGCGAGCTATCGACCGGACGGCAGCGACGGCGAACCCCTCGAGGTGGTCAAGCGTTTCCGTGAGGGAGCGCTGGACGTCCTGGTGAATGTGCAGATGGTCACCGAGGGCGTCGACGTGCCGTCGATTCAGACGGTGTTCCTGACTCGACCCACGGGCAGCGAGATCTTGATGCGCCAGATGATCGGGCGCGCGCTGAGAGGGCCAGCGGCGGGCGGCTCCGAGAAGGCGTACCTCGTGAGCTTCGAAGACCAGTGGCACAAGCTTCGCGACTGGGACAGCCCATTCCAGCTCGTGCCCGACATCCAGGACTTGGCGATCCTGGATGAAGAGCTCCCGCCGGAGTCGCAGGTCAGGCCCGAGCCGGTGCCGCCAACCCTCTACGAGCACTTGCCCTGGGACGTCATCCGCCAGGTCGCATCCACGATGCAGCATCGCGCGAGCGCGCTCATGGCCGATGCCTTTGAGGCGATCCCCGACGGTTGGTTGCTGATCGAGCGCGTCGATGAGGACGAGGGGATCCGCATCTGCCTCTCCATCTACGAGCATCAGCGCGCCTGCTGGGAGGCGCTCATCGAGTACCTGAAGCCGCTGTCGGCGGCTGCAGTCAGAGAACTCGAGGTCGAGGCCATTTACGACGACTACTTCGGGGACTGCGATCTACCGAAGCCGACGCGCCACGACCTGGGGCGCGTCGTCGAACACTTCGCCCAAGGCGGTGAGGCACCGGAGTACGCGCCGCTGCAAGGTCGTAGTCTGTGTGATCCGCACCTCATCGCGAGGCGCATCACCGACGAGGACTTGGGCCGCGCTGCGCAGAAGAAGCTGATCGACGACTCGTACTCGGAGCTGGCGCGCTTCGTCTACCCGACGCGGCGCGACTACACCACGGCCGTCGAGGACGCGCTGTTCGAGATCGACAATCCGGATGAACGCACGCAGCGGCCCAAGGCAGTGCCGATCTTCAATCCGCGGCCCGAAGAGCACATGGCGCCGGGACCGGCACACGATCTCCGCGCGCTGATGAACGAGACGCTGGAGATCGGCGCGCCCCTGCTCGGTGTCGACAAGCTCTACTATGACGGGACGCTCCACTGGACCAAGCGCCTGGTCAAAGGCTGGTACGCCATGGCCTACTTCCAGGAGCACCCACCGCGCATCGTGGTCAACAGCCTGCTCGACAGTCCAGATTTCTCTGCGGAATCCATGCGGTTCCTGCTGTGGCACGAGTTCTTGCACGTGCACTTGCGTGCCGGGCACACCAAGGAGTTCCGCGAGAAGGAGCGCCTGTGGCCTAACTTCCCGAGCTGTGACCGCGAGATGGACAACCTGTGTGAGCGGTTTGGGATCGCGTATTGGTGAGGGTGCGGACGAGCCTCTCCGATAGTGCCAAGCAGGTGCTGGAGGATTACTTGGTGCTCGCAAGCGCCTGCTACCCCACCGATGCGAACGATAGCGCGTACGCGAAGCAGCTCGTTCAGGTGCGAGGATCTGGGGAGGCCGAGCTGAAAAAGCGCATCGCTGACCTGAGACGCAGAATTAGCTAAACGGCCCATATTGCCGCAGAGACGGCAACGAAGTGGCAGTGGCCGGGGCTCGGAGTATGCTGAGGCAATGTCGGCTCCGGCCCAAGCTGCTGTTACGCCGCCTCTGGATGAGCTTCTGAGGTCGCTGCCGCCCGTGGCGCGTGCGGAGCTGGCGTGGTTGCCCACCGAGTTTCGAGCGGTAATCGTGCAGCCGCTTCGGGAAGCTCAGCCGGAGGAGTTCCTGGAGACGTTCTCCGGCGTCATCGAGCCCGGGCTGCGCTTCATGCTCAGAGCCGCGCGAGCGGTGTCGCCATTGCTCTCGCAATGGGACGGCTGGAAACATCGCTTTGGTGAGAACCTCGATGCCTCCCTGCGGGACATTGGGGATCGCCTGGAGGGCACCGACCTGGGCGCCGCAGACGCTTTGCGGGAGGCCTACGCTTGGCTGATCGCGGTATTCGGGGCGGCGGCGCAAGCAATCGCGTCGGAGATCGAACTCTCGGAGATCAATCTCGAGCCGAACGAGGAAGAGCTGCAACAGGAGCTGGCTGGACCGGCCGGCTCGTTCACGCGCGGGCTCTTGCTCACCATGTCAGCGTACGAGGCACTGTTGATGGGAGGAGGAGTTCCTCCGGCGATTCGCTTGTGGAGCGAGGAGGCACGCCGCGAAGTGCATCTAGCGGCGAATCTGCTCAGGTCGGTAGGCCTTGCGGTACCCACCAGCTTGCCTGCGCACATCGAAATGCAGCCCTGGCGGCGACGACGACGTGGGGTGCTTTTTCGTCCCTGGCTGCTGCCACCGGGAACTAAGCAACTGTTGTGGAGCGCGCTCAAACCGAAGCAAGTGTGGCTCTTCGGGAGCCGGGCCAAGGGCACCTATGCGCCTGGCAGTGACTGGGACGTATTGGCAGTGGTGAGCGACGACACGGATGTCGATGAACTGCTGCGAAGTCCTATGGTGTCGATGCTGCGCAGAAGAAACATCGATCTCATTGTCGCCACGGAGTCGGAGTTCGAAGAGGGAAAAGAGGCGTTCGGGAGCCTGGCGAATATCGCCGTTTCCGAGGGGATACCGATCCAATGAAGCCAGACCCGAAGAAAATGGTGCCTGGCTATTTGACTGCCGCCGAAGAAGCGGCAAGGGGTGCTCAGCTGCTCGCCGAGCAGGGGAATCGATACGGCGCATACTTGCTCTCGCAAAGCCTCGAACAGATTGCGAAGGCCGTGCGCGTTCACCAAGGTGAGTATCCAACCCTCAGCCATTCGATCGAGCAGCTGGTGAGCGGTCTTCCGAACCCCGAACCCTGGAGCACGCGACTGCTGGGGTTGCGAGAACTCAACAAATACGCCACTTCTTTCCGCTATCCGACTACCGGGGGGAGGCTCGACCCAGGGCCCTCGGCTGACAAAGTGACTGAGTATGTTCAGAAGCTTACCGCTCTGATCGAACTCGCTCGGAAAGAACTGCTCGTCTAGGCGTCCAGCAACGTCGGCTGACTCTCGAGCTGGGCTAGCAACGCCTCTCGCGCCTTCACCTTCTCTGGATGCGCCTTCTCGAAGGCAGCACGCGCCTCAGGTTCGTCCGGCGCTAGCAGCTTGAACTCCGAGGATTGCTTTTCCGTGAGGTTTAGCTCGAGGTCGTAGCAGGCTTCGGGGATGGTGGACCAGAGGCCGGGGAAGAGGAGGCGTAGCTCGGGGATGGGTTTGCGCTTGTCGCCGCGTCCCATACGGCGCTGGGCTTCTTTTTCGATGGCCTCCAAGGCTTGTTGGGGGTGAGAGGCGAGATAGGCGGCGCGGTGTGCGGCGTCTCCGCCGTCGGGCTCTGGGAGGTTTAGCCCTGGCGGTGCGTAGGGAGCCTCCGTCAAGATGAAGTCGGGGCCGATTTCATCCCGGAGGCGCAGCTCCCAGCTCCAGGCTCTGGCCGCGTGGTAACGCCAGAAGCAGCCGTGGGCCACGCCGAGGGAGGATCTTCCTGGCACTTCGTGCTGACGCGCCTGGCCAGTAGGCGCAGGGCGAGGTGGGCCCCAGTCGTAGTCTCTTGCGGCCGCTGGGGTTACTGACCTCTTTCCACCACTTCTTGGGGTCTTTCCACTGAGGCTCGAGCAAGGGCCAGAGCGCGGCGGAGTTGATCACGCCGTCGTCGAGGTCCGGCGCGTAGCGGGCGTCTCGAGCGCGCGGGGCGTGCATTTGCCGTCCGTCGGGGCGCGCCGCGGTCTGCGCACTGCTCGACGTTGGCGATGAAGCTCGCGAGCTCGTCCTTGGCTCGTTGAGGGACCGTAGCGCTTTTCTGCGGCGCGGCTGGCGGTCTGTCGGCGCCGTTCCCGCGCGGCGCGCAGGTCGCTACGAGTCACCGTCGATGCGGGTGAGCGTCGGGTGCAGGTGATCCGCGAGGAGCACGCGCAGGGTGCTCGTTCAGGCGGTGGATGTTCACCAGCGACGAAGGTCTTTTTCTCTGAGGACAGCGGCCAGTGGATAGGGCGGTTTTCGTACATGCCCTGTGGACTTCCTTGAAGAAGTCCGACGCTAGCCAGTCCCGCAGGCTCTGCGCTTGGTGTCGAGCTGGCGACCGTAGGTGCTCCATGCGGAAAGCAGCGGCTCGCAGGCGGTGGCCGAGGCTGTCGCAGGCCTCTATTCGAAAGGTGCCGTCGAGGAACAGGATGCTGGGGAGCGCATGCGTCAGGTCCGCGCTGCTGGGTCAACAGATGCCGGAGTCGTCCGGCGCGAAGCGACCGAGGGCGACGCCGAGGGCGTAGCTCAGGTGGTCCGTGGGGCTCAGGGTCCAGCTCCTCCACGTACTCCGGCAGCGGCGTTTCCGCGGGGCGATCGACCGCGAGCTGCGCCCAGTCTTGAGCGTGGCGCCAGGGAGAGGGACCAGGCTGCTTGAACTCGACCGAGGGTTCGCGATGGGCCTCGTGAATCGTGAAGGCGGCTTCAATTGGAGCGAAGCTCCGTCGGCGTTGGCGATGGGGAAGAGGGCGTTTACGTCGCTAACCGAATCCGATGGGACCAGGGACTGGAGGATGTTGCGGGCGCGAGCGTTCATTGAACAAACCGCATTGGCAACGTCGTCTGGAAACATTGACGAAATCCCTGTTAACAAATACGCCTAGGAATCGATGCGCTCGAACCGAGAAGTTCGCGCCAATCATCGAGAAGGCCACGCCACGTCTGAAATGCGCGCCTGGATCACGAAAGTTTGCCATGCTCGTGTCGCAGAAGACGCGATACGCCAAGCCGTTGCGCTTCCAGTCGATTGCCTCTCTAAGCTCCTCTTGCCAACTACGACCCTTGGCGCTGCTGATAAACGGCGCCCAGTTCACGCGGGTCCGGTACTGACTCTCCAACAGCGGGAGTTCCGCGGAGGTCCTCACGAAGCGCGTGCGTTGTTGCCTGTAGTGGCACCGAATGTGGCAGGTGCCGCCTGGCCTAAGTGAGGCTGCCTTTTGGTAGTCCCGCAGTGTCGCCGCATCCCACCAGACCAGCGGCCACTCCGGCACGACCTTGAGCGCCGCCGGGTCGAACTCGTGGCGCCCGACGTGACACAAGGTCGCTGCGCTCGCCGGGTTTCGCCAATCTGAGTCAGAGTCTCGTCGTCGAATACCCGAAGCGCGACTGCGCTTGCGCTCGTAGAGCTGGGCGAAGACGCTCGAGGCTACCGATACGACCACTTGAGCAGCGGAGATCTCCTCAGCCTGCACCTGATGAAAGGTCATGAAGTCCACGTAGGTTGTACGTGCTCAGCAGGTGCTCTCGTATTCCTGAGAACTGCTTGATGAACATCCAGTTGCGCATCGTGAGCATGGCGGATACCCCGCCGTCGCGCACTAGCTCGAGGCCACGCAGCAGCAAGAAGGCGGTGAATAGGTCCGCTTTTCTAGCGGATACGTGTCTTCGATGTAGCCAGCGTCCCTCCATCTTGGAGGTGCCTTGATAGGGCGGATTCAAGACCACCGTCGTAGCTGCCTTCCCGCACCAACCTCAAGAATCGCACGCCGCTCGCCAGCTGTTCGCCTGCGAGCCTCAATCCCAGGTCATCGCCAGACGTGTGCGCATTCAGGAAACGCTCGAGGCGATCGAGGAGCGTCTCCTTCGCCTGCATGCGGTCTTCAGATCGGTCGACTTCCGGCTCGGCGTAGCCGTCGAACAGATCACCTTGGGTCGACTTGGTGCGGCCGAGCACCGCTTGTGGCGCTGAGCGCTTTCTGTCGACGGCGTCGACCTTCAGCAAGCTCCCGAGATGATCGGCGCCACGCAGCGCGGTGATGATGCTGTCGGTCAGCTCGCCTGGGAGGCCGACTTCTCTGGACCTCTTTCTGAGCTCGAGGAGCGCTGGGTCGCTCCTTCGCAGGGCTGCCAGGCGCAGGTTCGAGGCGACCAGGTTCAGTTGCGTGGGCTTGGCTCCAGGCGTTGAGCCAGCGCCTTGAGCCAGAGCGCGGCGGCGGCGATCTGCACGGCGCGATCGAGGTCGATGCCGTGGAGGTTGTGGCTGAGGATGCGCTCGACGATGGCTTGACGGTCCATTGCGCGTCTTCAACAGCGCTCGCGCGTCGGTGCTTTGCTTCCTCGCGGTAGAGGTGGAAGAGCAGCTCGAGGGCCACCAAACAGTGCCCGGAGCCCACGGCGGATCCAAGAGCTTGCAGGCTGCGCAGGCTCTCGGGAGCTTGCTCGACGGCGGCTTTGGGGATGGGTTGGGGCACGTAAGCCCAGCGGCGCTCCTCGTCGCTCTCGAGGGGCATCAAGTCGGTCAGCTCGACCTCGCCGGCTTCGCGCTTCTGGCGCCAGTCCGCGCGGCGGGCTTCGAGGCGCGCGAGCAGGCTTTGCCCTGGGGATCCGGATTCTCTCAGGAGGTCCGCCGTCCAGCCGTGCTTCTGGCACATCGCGAGCCACATGGGGCCCAGGCTGTTCTGCAGCAGCCAGTCCACCATGTAGCGCTCGGTGAACATCTGGGTCTTGCTGGCGATTTCGTGGGATTCGACCTTGCCGCCGGCGTTCAGCTTGGCGTCCAGGGCCTCGCGGCTCGGGTCGTTCCAGTATTGATAGACCCAGCCCAGGGTCATGTCGTCGCTCCAGCAGGAGTCGAGCTCCGGCTGGTTCAGCTGGTCGACGACGTGGCGCAGTGTCCCCGCGGAAATCGGGATCAAATCCGCCACGCCAGCGGGCCCGAAGACGCCGGGCAGCTCCTGAGCGAGATCTTGAAAGGCCAGATCGAGCAAGAAGCGATAGCCCTCGGAGTCGTCCCCGCGCACCAGGCTGGGGGCCAGCTGCCGAAAGTCCTTGTACGCTCGGCTCTCCCAGCCTCCGGTCACCAGCGCGGGTTCGCGCACGGCTTTGGCCGGCGCGCCTCTCCCCCCACCGATCTGGGAAGGGCACTCGAGGAGCTTCAAGATCACCAGGCGGTTGAGCCAGGTGTAGGCGGCTTGTTGTTCTGCTTCCCGGAGGAAACTCTCTTCGCTGCGCGCGCCCTTGGCGGCTCTCCCAGCCGGTTGCGTGCGGACCTGCTCCTTGAGCCAGTTTTCCAGGCGCCTTCGCAGAGCGCGGCGGGTGTCGTCGAGGTCGGCGTCCTGGAGGCGGACGCCCAGGCGATACTGGCTGCTGGTGTTGTCCTTGAGGTCATCCAGCAGGCGGGCGCGCAGGGCGCGGATGGTCTTGCCCAGGGCGGCCTTGCCCTCAGAGGTCATCGGCATGATCGGTGGCTCGCAATCTCAGGCAGCGCCCTCAGCATTGAAGCGCTCATGTAGGCGCAGCAACACCTCGGCGTCGAGGGCCGCGTACTCAATCTGTGCGGGGGTGAGGGGGCGCCGTGTCCAGTCGCCCGCTTGCTCTGTTTTGTCGAGGTGGAGGCCCAGCTCGCGCTCGCACACGGCGCGCAGGCTGTGGCCGTCGGGTTGCTTGCCGCGCAGCTCGCGAGAGAGCTCGAGGGTGTCCACGACGCCGCCGAGCTCGAGGTCGTAGCGCCCAAGCACGCTGCGCTCGAAGCTCGCGTTGTGGATCAGCTTGGTGATGTCTGGCGTTGAGAGCAGCGGTCCGAGGGCCGTGAGCTCGGGCACCTCCAGGGCGTCGATCAGGAAGGTGCGCGCTGGGCAAGCCAGCTGAATCAAACACAGCGCGTTGGTGCCGAGGGTCGTCTCCACATCGAGGCCCAAGGCCTGGTGCTGGCTCAGCTCCTCCACCGCGCTCGCCAGCTCCTGTTCCGTGCGGACCCAGGTGAGGGGCGCGCCGGCGTCGCGTTCGAGCTTCGGTAGGTCGGCGCGTTGCTGCGCAAGCAACTCCAGCCGCTCGAGCTCTGCTTCGTCTTCCCGGGTGAAGCTGCGCACGCCCTCGGGCACACGGCGCAGGTGATCCGCGGCGGGGTCGCCCTCTGCCAGCCAGCGCCAGGCCCCAGCGACATCGAGCAGGTAGCTCGCGATGACCTCACGCTCGACCCACGGCGGCATCAAGGGCTGGAACTTGCTCAGGCGGTAGTTCGGGAGGGACTCCGAGACTTCCCGCCAGAGCTGCGGGTTCTCCCAGAAGTCGTAGTCGCTGATGCGCTCCAGTGCCTCGAGGAAACGCGGGATGTTGAGGCTGTCCCCCCGCACTTTGATCAGGAAGTTGTCGGGGATGATCTTCCAGTCGCCGGTGACTGCCTCGAGGGCGTAGCGCAGGGTGCCGTTGATGCGCCCACCGGCGAAGGTCCACCACTGGAGCTCGCCCTCTTCCATCGTGATCCCGCCGCGCTCGGAGCGCAGCACTTCGCGCATGCCGGCGCGGTGCTCTGCCAGCACCTCCGCGGCGCTCGCCTCGAGCCAGGGATACGCCGTATCCTCGAGGATCACTTTGAGGATGCGCTGACACAGCTCGAAGCCCAGAAATTGCGGCAAAAAGCCGCCCCAGGTCGGTTGCTTGCCCCGAGGCGCAGGCTCGACCACCACCTTGCGATCTTCGTGGCGCACGCTCACCACGAACCAGCCGCGGCCCCCGAGGAGGAAGCTGCTGATGCCGTCTACCAGGCGATCCACGAACTGCTGGTTCAAGCTGCCGAGGGGCTGACCGGCTTTGGTCTCGACGGTGTACGACTGCGGGCTCGAGAAGACCGCGAAGAGCTCCATGAAGTTCTTGCGGCCGAAGCGCTTCTCCGCCTTGGGCCCGAGGATGAGCCGCCCCGAGGCGAGGCGCAGGGCGTTGTCGCGGATCATCCAGTTGAGCAGGCGATCGTATTCCGCGCGGTGAATGCCACGGAAGTCTGGTACCGGGGAGAGGTGCGCCCAGGCGTCCTCGGCGCTGATGCCGTCCGCCGCGAGGGACATCGCGAGCAGCTGGTGGATCAGCACCGGCCAGCAGCGGTCCTCCGTCGGCACCGACTCGACCCAGCCCTCCTTCGCCAAGGAGACGAGGGCGATGGCCTGGAGCACGCCTTCGGTCGTCTCACAGAAGAAGTTGGTGTTGGCCGGCTTGTCACGGCGCCCCGTGCGGCCCATGCGCTGGAGGAAGGAGCTGACGGTGTCTGGCGCTTCCGCCTGCAGCACGCGGTCCAGGTCACCGACGTCGATGCCGAGTTCCAGCGTTGACGTGCACACCACGCAGGCGTCGGATCCGCGGGCAAACTCCGCCTCCGCGAGCTGGCGCTCCTCTTTGGAGACGGCGCTGTGGTGCACGAACACGGTGGTGCCAGAGCGGCGCATGTGTTCCGCGACGGCTTCCGTCGTGGAGCGGGACTGGCAGAAAAATAGGCTCTTTTGCCCCTTCGCCATGCGCGCGGCGTCCCGCGCGAGCTCCCCGAGGTTCTCCCGGTGCACGAGCAGCAACGTGGGGTTCCGTTTGCCCTTGGGCGGGTCCACCACGACGCCTTCGCGCCTCGAGCTGCCCTGGAGCCAGCTCAAGATGTCCGCCGGGTTCCCCACGGTAGCGCTCAAGCCGACGCGCTGGATGTCGTGGCGGCTCAGCTTCGCCAGGCGCTCGATGATGCTCATCAGGTGGGCGCCGCGGTCGCTCCCGGCCATGGCGTGCACTTCGTCGATGACGATGGTGCGCAGATCGCCGAACAGCTTGCGGTCGTTCACGCGCTTCGAGACCAGCATCACCTCCAGGGACTCGGGCGTGGTCATCAGGAGCTCGCAAGGTTCCCGCAGGAACTTGCGGCGCTCGCTGTCTCCCGTGTCCCCGTGCCACACGAAGCGATCGAGGCCGACCATCTGCGTGTAGTTGCCGAGGCGTTCGGCTTGGTTGTTGAGCAGCGCCTTGATGGGCGCGATGTAGATGGCCCCGATGGACGACGGTGGGGCGCTCACCATCATCGACAGCGTCGGGAACATCGAGGCTTCGGTCTTACCGCCGGCCGTCGGCGCGAGCACCACGGCGTTCTTGCCGTCGAGCAAGGCAGCGCCGGCTTCTTCTTGGACGGGCCTCAGGCTGCTGAAGCCGAGGCGGGAGACGATGGCTTCTTGAAGGCGGGGGGCGAAGCGGCTGAAGGTGCTCACCACGAATCCTCGACGGGGGTCAGCTCGGGGCCGTCGTCTGGCGCGGTGAGTGGTTCACCGCTGATGGCGTGCTGCTCTTCGGGCAGCAGCTCCTGGGGTTTGAAGCCGTACTGCTCCAGGGGCACGTATTCGTCGGACTCGTCCACCATGTCGAGGTTGCTGACGAATTCCCTGAGGAATTGTCTGGGGACGAATTCACGCCCACGTCGCCCTTGGAAACCCTTGGTCACTTCGGCCACCAGGTGATCGGCGAACTCGTCACTCACCAGGCGCTCGAGGCGGACCCGATCGCCGCTCGCAGAGCTCCCGCAAGCGCAACGCCACGGCCTTGGAGGCGCCCGGCGTCGAAGGGCTTGAGTCGAGCTGGGGTTGCCGCAGGGATGCAAAGCCGCCCTGGGACATGAAGCGGATGCGATCGTGTAGCGGGGCGAGGCCGGCCACGCCGTGACGCGACTTGAAGGAACTCCTTGGTGCCGGTGAAGAGCCACAGCAGGCCCTTGTAGCCACCCGCCGCGTCGGCGATCTGCCGATCCTGTTCAGGCCTGTGCCGCGAGTCCGGAGCGCATGCGCAGGATGGTCTCCGCCTCGTCGATCACGATCACCCAGCCGCCGTAGCCGGCGGCGCGGATGTGGGGGAGCACGCCGCGCAGGTAGGCGAGGGCGTCCTGGGCTGGTGATCTCGCCCTTGATCCCCGCGGATTTCGCTGACGCGCTCACGCTACGTTGCCGCAGAGCCAGGAGATGAGCGCGCCGGTTTCGCCCACTTCGCCCTTTTGCTTGAGGTCGAAGATAACTGGAATCACCCGCACGAAATCCGCGGGCGCTTCGCTCTGCATGTGCATCGCGAATGTCGTTCAGGCGCTTGCGCACCTGATCGTCGAAGTCTGGGGCGTGTTCATCGACATCCGGCGCGTCGATCAGCGCGTCCTCGATGCGTCCAACCCAGCGATCCAGGATGTCTCCCAGCGCGCCGCGCGGGCAGCTGGCGGTGCCAAGCTCCGCCATGACCTTGGAGTACACCTCGTCAAAACGGTGAAACTTCAGGTCGTTGTCGCTCACCACCACGAAGCTGGTAGCGAAGTTCTGCTGCTGGGCATCCAGCACGGCCAGACGGCTCATGAAGGTCTTGCCGCAGCCATAACCGCCGCGCAAAAACTTGATGCAGCCCTCGCCGTCCCTCAGCAGATCGAACTGACGGTGGATCTCTCCGCGCTGCTTTTCGATCCCCACGGCAAAGGTGTCGATGCCGCGCTCCGGGACGACGCCGGTGCGCAGCTTCTCGAAGATGTGGCTGATGTCCTTTCGGGTGAGCGTGCTCATTTGTTGCCCTCCACCTCGTAGTGTTTCACGCCAGCCACCATCTCGATGCGAATCAAGAATGGCGCCTTCTGTGCGTGCTTCTCGAAGTCCTTGGACAGGCGTCGCAGGGCGCGCGCGCTGCCTAGCAGCTTGATGGCCTCGGGTTCGGTGACCTTCCGGTGGGTTTGTAGGTGCGCGAAGAAGCTGCGCGCCCAGTCTGGCACGGCATCCAGCCAGTCTGCGACGGACTCCGCGTTCGGCGCGACTGGAGCGGTTTCCGTCGCGGCTTCAGCAGTTTCCGGGAGGATTTGGGGGGGAGGTGCGCTGGGCTCTCTGGGAGCGACTGCGACGGCCCTGGCGCTGACCGTAAAGCGGTCTTGAGTGACGAACGGTGCGACGTCGGCTGCGGCGCCGGGGTGATACAGCTCGATCGGCACCCGTTGTTCCTCACCCCCAAACAAGCGGAAGAAGACCTCGACTTGGCCACCGACTGGGGCGTGGATGGAGCCCGCTTGTTGCTTGACCGGGCTGCCGTCGCTGCCTTGGACTTGCACCAGCTCCACCTGGACGTCGTCGCCGCCTGGAGTGCGCAGCGCGAGCTCCACGGTGCGGCTGCTACCGAAGTCGAGGGCCGTCTGTGCGTCGACGTTGAGGGTGAAGAGCATGCGATGCATGCCGGCGACGTCGGGCTGGCGATTGGCCTTCACGCGATACTTGAGCAAGCTGCCGCCCGCTGCAGCCTTGTGCACGATGGTCAACACTGGGATCACACGCTCTTGCAGGCTGTTTCCGCCGTGAACGAAGTTCTGCGAGCTCTTGCCGGTGTCGAAGACGGCGGTGGTCTCGGGAAACATGACGTGGAGCGGCGAGTCGGCGTAGCCCAGATCAGCCAGAGGCACGCGGACTTCCCCCGTGTGATCCGCGGCGACGCTGGAGAAGACATGGCGCCGGTGAGGATCGATCGCGCGGCCATGGGCCTGCGCCGTGCCGATGCCAGGAGCGATGAGCAAGAAGCCGTGGTCGCTGGTGATGACGAAGCGCTTGACCCCAGCGTCCCTGAGCAGCTGCCAAGCCGCGCGCAGGCGCTGCATCACCACGTCGAACACCGCGGCGCCGACGCCTTTTTCGCCAGCGTTGTCGATCTCGCGGCTGTGCACGACCAGCAAGCGCGCCTGAGCCACCTTCTTCTTGAGGGTCGCTGGGTCCAGATTGACGATTTCCTCCAGGGCCTCCCAGGGGCAGGTCTTGCCGCCCACGGAAGCGTGCATCGCGCGCTTGCGGGTGTCGATGCTGCCGACACGGAATTCCCCGGTGGAAAATCCGAGGACGCGGGTGCCTTCGCTGGAGAAGGCGGGGGCGAGGCGACCGCCGCGCTCGACGGGGGCGAGGACATTCATGCCGACTTCGGTCACCGTGGGGAGCTCTGCGAGGCGCGCTTGCAGGCTGACCTGAGACTGCGGCGTGGCCTTGAGCAGATCGTACAGCTCGAGCCCCATTTCGTAGCGCAGGGCGTCGACCATGAAGAGCGCCGTGGTGCCCGACTCCGACGCCAGGGGCTTGACCACCTGGTTGAAGACGGTGCGCTGCTGGGCGTTGCTCTGGGGCAGGAAGCCCGTGGCGCGACAGGTGTCGTTGAAGTCCTTCGCCCAGGCATCTGCCCAGCGACGCCAGCGCTCGCGCATCGCCTCCAGGGCGTCTCGCAAGAGGTCGAACTCTGGCAGCTGCGGGAAGAGCAAGGCGACGCGCCGCTGCTCCAGCACGCGGTGAGCGTGATCCACCGCGGCGCCGCGCTCGGCGTAGGTGGTGAGCACCTCGTCCAGGTTGGCCTTGCTACCCAGGCGACTGCCCGCGGCGTCCAGAGCGAGCCCGAGCTTGGTCGCGGCTTCGATTAATTGCCACGCGGAATGCCGAGTGGGGCTCTCCTTGAGCCAAAACGAGCCGGCACCTGCCTTCGGCTCGAGGCGCAGCTTGGCCCAGTGGGCCGCCTGCTCATATGCGGTGTGATCTCCGTCGGCGGCGAGCAGACCTCTCAACGCCGCCTCGAGCACGGTGTCTTCCTCGAAGCGGAAGGTGTCGATCTTGCCGAGATCTTCCGCCTTGGCGTGCTTCACTTCTTCGGCCAGCACGAGCTCTGCGTCGCGGGCCGTCAGGCGATAGAAGTCCGGTTGGTTGTTGCGCAGGTGGGCGGCCACCTCCGTGCAGCTCTTGACCAAGGCCGCGGGGAGCGCAGCGGCGACCCCAAGGCGGCTCATCTCCGGCTTGCGCTTCAGGTCGTTGACGTACTCGACGACCATCGCCCACGCTGCCGCGAGGAAAGCAATTTCTTGGGCAGAGTACGGCTTGAGCCCAGCGTGACCCGGGAGCAGCTCACCCAGCAGGCTCCCGGGGCCACGCGCCTCGGGCAAACCCAGCTTGATCGTGAGGTGCTTGAACAGCGCTTCTTGATCCGCCTCGATGGTGACGCGCCCCGCGAGGAAGCCCGTCCTGGACAGCAAGTCGTCGAAGATCGCCGGCAGCTGCATCGCGGCGAGCTGGCTGCCGAGGCCAGCTTCTCCGTGGGTGACGTGCTCCGAGAGCCAGGTGTCCGCGGCCTCGAGGGTGACGTTCGGCTGCGAGAGGAACGTCGTGATCTGATCGGGGCGCACCTTCCCCGCGGCGGCTTCAGTCACCGCGGTGCCCAGCGCGCGACGATAGCGTTTCCCCGCGGCATAGAGCTCGAGGAGCGGTGTGTCAGCGATGGTCGTCTCGTTGAACCCCGGCAGGTAGAGCACCATGGGCGACTTCTCGCTGCCCTTGGCGGCGTCTTCCAGCTCCAGCATCAGCTCGAGGTGGCTCCCACGGAAGCGATAGACCGGGTACGGCAACGTGTCAGCATTCCGCGCGGCGACCAAGCGCTCCACGAAGTCGACGTAGTGCCTGTCCGCGTCGAGCCACGCCAAGATGCCGTTCTTGCGCGCTTCGTTGCGCAGCTCGGTTTCGACGAAGGCGGAGACAGGTCCGCCGAGAGTCTCAGACAGGGTCATGGGAACCTCTCAGGGCCACGGCTCACCACATAGCGCTCGGACTGCGCGATAGAACTCGACGAAGGACGGAGACCTGTTCAGTTGCTTGCCCTTGGTCGCGAGCGACAGGTGCTCCCCCATCTTCTTGCCCCATCGAACCTTCGCTTCATATGGGGATTTGATCACGCGTTGGAATACTTCCCAGGTTCCACATATGGAGTCCTGGTTGTACGCTCTGAATTCCTTTTGATCGAATGTCCGAAACGCAGCACGGATTGCCTTCGGATCGCCGAGGTAAAAGGCTTCCGTCTCCTCGACCGCGATTCGAATCATGGTGTGCGGTTGAGGCTTGCACTTCCTTAGCGCGGCTGTGAGTCGCTTCTTCAGGGCGAGACAGTCGTCGTCATCGGCATCGACGAGGACCAAGACCCGATCCGTATTGGGGTTCAAGGACTCGCCGTATGCACGCAGCTTGGCGGGAAGTTGAGCCAACAGCTGGCGGTGCTCTGGGTCTGGCGTCGCGTCCAACTTGCCTGGTAGTCGACCCTTGCCCTCGTGGGGGTAGACGCGGTGGGTGTGTTGGGGAAGCGCACGAGGTAGCCAGGCCTCCAGCAGCGCGGCCTCGCTCTCTCCTTCGACGAGATAGTGCACGATCATCCCGCGAATCCTTCTTCCTGGAAATGACGGCTGAACCAGATACTCCCGAGGGGCAGCCCCTGCTTGTAGAGGCTCGACACCGTGGGGATGTCGCGCACGTTCTTCGCGCTCACGCCCCCGTTGGCTTCCTTCTGCAACAACCAAACGTGTTCCGGGCGGAAAGCATCAACGAAGGTTGGCGAGTGAGTGGTGATGAAGAACTGGGTTGGATGGTCCGAGGTCGCGTGGTCCAGAAACTCTTCAGCTAGACCTCGCAGGAGGCGGTGGTAGAGCCCGTTCTCGGGTTCCTCGATCCCGACCAGCGGATGGGGTTCGGGATCCTGCAGGAGCATCAGGTAGGCGAAGAACTTGAGTGTGCCGTCCGACATGCTTCCCTGGTAGAAGGGGTCGGCGTAGCCCCGCTCGTTGAACTGAATCAACAGCCTGCGATCGGCGGAATCGACGCAGTCTATCGATTCAATCCCGGGGATCTTGGGCTGCACTGCCTTCAAGACCTTCGCGAAGCGCTGGGGGTGCTGGCGCCGAAGGTACTGGAGGTAGTTCCCTAGATTCGCTCCGGTGCGGTCGAGATGGCGCTGGGCTCCCGAGGGTGGGAGCGTCCGCGCCGCATCGGGGACGAAGTACGACAGGTACCACCCCTCGATGTAGTTCCGCAAACCCAAGATTCGCGGATGCTCTTTGAGCTGCCCCAGCGTGGTGATGCCAAGTCGCGCAGGATCATCCAGGTTCACCTCGACACGGCTCGAGGCTTCGTCCCCTTCAATCGCTTCGCCTGACCAGGCCTCGCCGGATCCATCGACGAGCTTCACGAAGGGAAATGGGCGTCCGTGCTTCTGTCCCTTGCGTCTCTGGAGGAGCTTCTCGGCTGCGACGATGGCGCGATTCTTCCGCACGTCGATGTCCAGCTCGTACGTGATGGGGCGCGCCTGGGGGGACTCTCGATAGTAGAGGACGAAGGAAATGGGACCATCGGAGCCCTGTGTGCGCAGGCGGTCGAAGCCCCCCCGGTGGGGCTGGTCGCAGGCAGCCTCCACACCGTCGCGCAAACAATCCGCGAGGAAACCAAATGCGTCGAGCAGGGTCGACTTGCCACTGCCGTTCGGCCCGATGCAGCAGACCAGGGTTGGCAGCGGATCCCCCTTTCCGTAGCCGATCTGTCCCAGGCGTACGTCGCGGAGGGCCTTGTAGTTACGGATCTGGATGCCAAGCAGTTGTGCCATGCGTTACTCCCAACGGTGTCTGGCTCAGGATAGTGCAGCGGGCGCGGCTTCGACCACCTCGTTAGAACAGGCGCACCTTGTGGCCCGCGAGGATCTGCTGCATCAGCTTGCCCCGCAGGTCCGACAGCAAGGCTTCGACGTCGGCCTCGTTCGTCAGCTCGCGATTGCGCAGCTCCGAGAGAGAGAAGCGCTGAATCAAGGGCTGCTCGCCCTCGCTGAGGAGCTCATCGAGCTTGAGGTTCGCCTCTTCTTCAGCCTTGCGCAGGGCTTGGTCGAAAGGCTCCTTCAAGTTGATGAGGGGTGGCGAGGTGGCCTCGGTGCTGGTGTTGGTGAGGCAGTTGCTGATGATGCGCAGCACCTGATGGCGCTTGTCGTCGGAGAGGATGCTGTAGCCGTCTCGGCCCTTGAGGCGCACTCGGGCGCGCTCTGCGTGCTCCTCTTGACGGTTCAGTAGATCTTGCCGGACGGAAATGTAGGTATCGCGGACCTCCTGCACGTCCTCTTGGATCGACGGGAGGTCATTCCAGGGCCTGTCGAGTGCGAGCTGCTGCTCGATGCGCGTGATGGCGGCTTCGGCGTTCGTGGCGGCGAGCCCGGCTTGCTTGAGCTGGGCGCCCTGGTAGTCCACGACGTTGCTCGCGTCGCGCAGGGCGATGATGGTCTCGTCGTTCTTGAGGTCTTCCGCGTAGTGGTTCAACAGGTAGAGCCCGTCCCGCAGGGTGTCCAGGTGTTGCTTCACCAGGCGAACGGTGGGCTTGGTCTGCCGACAGCTGCGGATGCAGCGTTCCAGTGCCTCCTGGAGCTTGTCGAAGGCGTCCGGGGTCTTTGGGGGACGGGGCAGCTGGTTCAAGCGCTGGAGCACGTCGCGCAGGCGCTTGGCCTGGTCGGGGAAATAGTTTGCGACGGCGTCGGCAATTGCGTGGTCTTCGCGGTCGAGGGGCACCTCCAGAAGATCCCAGAAGAACTTGCAGATCCGAGCGCGGGACTGCACGCCAACGTCATCGTCCCCGGCAGGCAAGATACTTGCCCTGCGGAAAGCACGATCCTTCTCGAGTAGCTCTTGCACCCCGGCGTCGCGGGTGGAGGTGATCTCTCCGCCGCTCTCTGGCGTGATGCGCAGCTTGCCCCCGCGGAGCAGCCCGGCGATGCAAGCCTTGATCACGTTCACGGTGTAGCCGTAGGGCGGACCGCCGAAGTGGGAGAGCAGCGCCGCGCCACTGGCGCCGCCCTCGGCGTCGATGTACTCGAGCACCCGAGAGGGGACCACGCCGCTGTTCACCGGCACCAGGCGCCCGGAGTCCAGCTCGAGGATGCCAAGCTCTTCCGCGAGGAACTTGGTCGGGGCGCCGTTCAGCTCGTCTTTCAAAAACAGCAACAGCTCGGAAGGCTGCACCAAGGTGGCGATGAAGTGCGGATAGAGCTCTGGGAGCAAGCGGTTGCCCGTGGCCTGCATCGCGACGTTGAAGCTCGAACCCTGCTCCTGGGGGCTCAGGCTGCGGCCGCGGAAGTACAGCTTGCCCTGCATCCAGCACCCGGCGACGTCCTTCCGCAGCTTGGCCTGCAGGTCCTCCTTGCGGTTCTCTTCCTGTTGTAGGAGCAATTTCCGAGCGGCATTCAGCGAAGCGCGGCGAGGCTTGTACTTGTCGCACATCACCTCGGAACGCCTCAGCTCGCGGGCGGCGTCCTCCAGGGCGTCGGGGTCGCCGCATATCCAGATGACGCGCTCACGCAGCGTGGACTCGTCGCTCTTCTTCAGCCAGGCGGCTTCTGCCGCGTCCTCCCGACTGAGGAAGCGGAAGTCGACCTGGACCGCCGCGTCGTCCCGGGGGTCGAGCAAGCGCACGTCGACGGCGCGCCGACCGTCGGAGAAGACAGCCGCCCAGGGGAAGGGGCGACCTTGCAGGCGCGGACGCTCGGGCTCGGCGACCAGGTACTTGAGCGCGTCCTGCACGAGCTGACTGCGAACCTCGCGGGGCGCGGGGATTTCGCGGCGCTCGCGCTCCCACTCCTCGGCCGCGGACGACTGGATCTTGTAGCCGTCTTTCTCGGAGTAGCCGAGAAGGTTCCGGCGGCGCAGCTCCTCGAGGGCTTCGGTCACGGCTTGCTCTTCGTTTGCCTGACCCATGCGGCTGTAGAGGCACTGAGACACGAGCTTGGCGGTCGTGGGCTGGGTGTCTTGGATCAGCTCCAACAGCGCGACAGCCTTTGCCGCGCGGAGAAGCAACGGGTTGCTGTCCTTGGAGCAGTGCTCCTGGATGCGTGCCATCGAGCCTTGAACGTCGGAGTCAAGGGCGGTGTGCTGGACCTCGTATATCTGCTCGAGGGTGACCAGGTCGCCGACCTCCTTCTCTGCGAGCGCTTGATCGCGGAACAGCTCACCCAGGAGCTGGAGCAGGCCGCGGATGGCTTGGTCGTCGCCCTGGGAGCGGCTCGAGCGAGCGCGCAGCGCCGTGGTGATTTGCAGGATCAGGTCGATGTGCTTCGGCAGCATCGGGTAGACCTCGATGAACTCCTCCGCGGTGATGTCCTGACACTCGTAGGCGAGCAACTTGAGATCCGGACGGTGCTGCTCGAACAGCTGCCGCAGCTGTGCTTCTGCCTGAGGGGTCTTGTGCAGCAGGCGCTTGTGGACGACGTCGCGGATATTCGTGGCCGCTAGGTGCACCCGGAGCTTTGGGGGGAAGCGGTCGCGCGCCCAGGTGAGGAACGAATCATCCGCGTCCTCGTCGAGCTTCTGCTGCCCCAGGGCAAGAAACCAAGCCTGGCCCCGAAGGCCGCTGCCGAGCGCCGTGGCGAAGGCACGCAGGCGATCCACGCGATCGCGGTTGTTGATCACGTACTGGGACACCTCGTCGACCACGAAGAACAGCGTGCGGCCGTTGGCGCGGAACCTGAGCATGTCGCCGATGGCTTTCACCGCCTCTTCCGGGGACTCCGAGCGAGTGTGGGTGCCCGCGCGGCTGGTGAACCAGCTCATGGGGTCGGTGTATTTTTCCGGATAGAGCTCGCTCAGCACCAGGGAGAAGTCTTCCTCCACCAGGGCGCGATCCTTCACCTGAGTCCACGGGCTGCCGAGGGTGCGCTCGGCGCACTGCAGGAACTTGTCGTACTCGCCGTCGCGTTCGAGGTTCAGCTCGAAGTCGGCGACCAGTGCGTCGGCGCAGTAGCCGAGGCGACGTTGCAGCTGACGGATCGCCACGCCGTGGACGTGCTCGTTGTCCCGCGCCATGCTGCCCACATCGAAGACCACCGCGAGGGGCTCGTTCACGGTCTGGATCAAGCGCGCCCAGGCGTCTCGCAGCGCCTTCGCGTTGGGCGAGGTGTCGCGCTTGAGCCAAGCCTCTGCCAGGGTTCGCCCATCAGGCAAAACCTGGTTGTCCAGGGCGAGCCCGAGGAGCTTGGAGAAGCTCGACTTACCGGAGCCGTAGAAGCCTGAAATCCAGGCGCAAGGCAGCTCGGGGCCGCCCTTCTTGCTGTACTCCTCGGCGATCCCGTTGAGCAGGCGCACGTACTCTTCATGAATTCCGCGCGGAACACGCTTGTGGTTGGGGTGCGACTCGGGCCAGCCGCCGGTGATGATGTACTCGTCGACTTCGTCTTTGAGCTTCTCCGGGTTCTGCTCGTGGAAGTAGACGACCGGAGGGATGTCGCGCGTGACGTCGGAAACGAAGAGGTCTTTGATCAGCATGGTTGCCTCACGGATAGATCCGGGGTCGGTAGTCGTTGTCGGGGGCCAGCTTGCCCATGAAGGACAGGCCGGTCTGGCCCTTGCGTGTGCCCGGGTAGAGCAGGACGACGGGGATGTTGCTCGTGCGCCCGTCGAGGTGGCGAAGCAGCGCGGACGACCTCAGGAAGGGGTAGAGCGCGCCGGCGCGTCCGATCAACGCCAGGGATTGGTCCATCTTCTCCGGATGGGCCTCAGCGTGCGCCTGAATGATGCGACTGCAGTCTGCTGCGATGCCTTCGGGGCCCTCGATCAGCTGGGTGATCTTGTCCGTGAGATAGTTGAGGCCGCGCTTCGGATCGATGCCGGCCATGCGCCGCTCCATCTCCATCACCCGGGGCGCCCAGCCCTCGCCCTGGGCGCGGATACGCTGCAGCAGCAGCTGCTGTAGGTTGATGGTCAGCACCGTCCAGTTGCCCGTCTGCACGAGCTCCGTGGTGAGCGACTGGATCTTGGAGCGGAGGCGGAACTCTTCGTCGGGTGGGTATTGCAGAATCGCGAAACGGTAGTTCCGCATGGTACTGATGCGAGGGCCGTCCTTGTGGATCAGGTCCTTGCGGAGCGCGGCGCACGCCTTGTCGATGTGGCTCAGGTTGGCGAGAGACTGACTGCTCATACTCTTGCTCCCTGGGTGATCGCACCACCACCGTCGTGCCCGAGGGTGACCCTCGCCCACGCTTCGAGATCTGGGTAGCGCCAACCGAAGTCCACCAGATCCGATTGCCGCGAGTAGCGAATGCTAGGGAGGTTGTAGAGCCGGTTCTCGAGGTCGGCACCCTCCAGCCCCACGGAGCTCAGGTACGGGTTGCTCGTGAGCGACCCAGCAAACTCGATCTGGCGCAGCGCGTACAGCAGGTATTCCAAGGCCTCGTCGGGCACGCGCGGGAGGGTGAGGGGGCGAGGATCGCGATTGGTCCCCACCAGCCCAGCCGCAAAGGCGCTCGACAAGAGCTTGCTCGCGAACTGAATTCGTGTCGCCATGGTCCAGCGCTCCAAGCCGCGCTCACTCACCCAGCGGATGGTGAGATCTCTCGTCACTTGCTCGCGCTGCTCGGCTCGCCTCGTGACCAGATAGTCACCCGTGAACGCGCGATACAGCGGGTCGCTCAGCTGCAAGTGCCAGTGACACACCAAGTTGCGCGTGTCGACGGACATGTCGCCCCAGCGCGTCAGCACTCGGAGGCCGTGAGGGAAGGCGTCGAAGCGAGCGCGCATGTTTGCCAGCAGTACCTCCACCCGGGCGAGGCTTCGAGCGCCAAACCAATACTCGTTGAAGGCCCGTTGTGGCTCGGCGGCGGTGCCCGGGACCGCGTGTTGCCAATAGGCGCGCGCGTCGTTCACCTCTAGGGCGCATTTGAGCAGACGCGTGTGCAGCTCCTGAGTCTCTGCGCGAATGCTGATGGCGTTGCCCTGCGGATTCATTTCTCCATCACGAAGTGAGGGAGTGGGTATTCCTCCGCGAGGGGGACGAGGGCTGCGACCAGCAAGCGCACCCTTTGTTCGAGCCCTGCGGGCGGCGCGCCCTTGATGCGTCGACCGACGGGCGCGTTGTCCACGTTCGGAGAGGCTTGCGCCGTGAACCACTCAGCCACCGAGTCTCGGTTCCAGGTCGGCTTGAAGACGCTGCCGAGGATGGGCAACGCTTCCGTTGGTTCCGTTGACGCGCGCTTCAGGTCCGTCAGGCGCTCTTCGATACGTTCATCGACGTCGAAGCCGAGGCTGAACAGCGAGTAGATGCGGTCCGCGTCGTGCGCCCTGGCGCGTAGCTCGGCGTCCTTACGGCTCGCGGCTTCTCGCGCGGCTTGGAAGACACCCCAGCGCCACGTGTGTGGGAGCAGTCGGCGAAAGAGGTCCTCCCCCCCAAACTCGGAGATGAGATCGGTGCGCCACCAATCGAGTCGCTTCTCCTCTCCGCCCTCACCCGCCCAGGCGACGACCAACTGAGCGCTGAGCACGTAGTCGATCTCGGATTGGGGGATGGCGACGCGGGGAGCGCGCAGCGGCGGAACGGTTAGCTCGAAGTCGGTCATGGGGCTGGCTCACGCGCCCGACCAAGGGGCGGCCTGACAGGTTGCTCGTGGGTTGCTGCAGGACCGGTGGCCCGCGTTTTCCTCAAGCGGCGCACCGTACCAAAAGCCGGATCTGCCCTCAATAGACGCGGCGGACGGCCCAAACCATTGGGGTTCGCACGGCGAGAGGTCGAACAGGCCCGAGCTGGAGAAGGACCGACAGGTGAACGCGGCACGCCCGGTGCGGACCAGCACCGAAGCCTCGCGGAAGCGCTACGGCGTCCTCGCGGGATCGCAGCTAACAAGCCTAAGCGCTCACCCTTGGGGGTGCGTGCCGCTTTCGAGGCACATGGACCCGCGTTGGTTGCTACGGTGGGAGGTCATGCCGAGCCTTCCCGCGTTTCACGAGTACATGGTGCCCATCGTCAGCGTGTTGCGACGTGAGGGGCGTCCGCTTCCGATCCAGGAGCTCGATGACCTCGTCGTGAAGGAGATGGGGCTCACGGAAGAACAGCTGTCCGTTCCTCACAGTGAGACTCGGCCCGATCAGAGCGAAGCGAGCTATCACATGACCTGGGCTCGCAGCTACCTCAAGAAGACGGGTTGGCTCGAGAACCCGAAGCGAGGCCTGTGGGAAGCCAGCGGCGATGCATCACTCGACCAGCTCGACCCCGACGCTGTCAAGCAGGCGGTGCATGACACGTACTCACGTGGAAAAGAGAAGGCGCAGGACCTGCTCGAGCTGGAGCTAGAAGAGGAAGAGCACTCGAACGCGCGCGTCGGGATCAAGCTTGCCAGAACCGTGAAGGAGGCGTTCGACGAAGCCAAACGCGCCGGCCAGATCCCCTCGCGCGTCCTGGTGGACCAACAGCGTTCGCGTTTCCGTGAGAGGTTCGGTCCAGATGCTTTGAGCAAGCTGGACGGGGAAGCGCTGCTCTTGCACATGCACGCTCGAGGCAATCATGACAGTCTGGTCTACTGGCTCGAGTTCAAGGATGATGAGGAGTTTGGGGGCTGGTTCGGGAGCATCACCGGCGGCAGCGCGCTCAAGTTTGGGCTGTATCAGAGCGCGGAGACCCAGGAGTGGGCGACGGGGACTCCGCAGAAGCAGGTCCCGCTCGCCCTGGAAGGCGCCATCGCGATCGCGAGACGACAGCGGGATCAGCTCATCGCCGCGCACGGAGTGCTGAGCACCGCAGAGTCCGATCCAAACCCCGATTTCGAGCAGATTCAAGCCGACATCGAGCGCCTGGCGCCCGACGTCGGCGAGACCATCTGGGGGCACAAGTACCTGAGCTTGTTGCATCCGACGTTGGTCTCGGCGTTCCACGCCATCGCCTACCAGCGCTACGAGCTCACCAAGCTGGTCAAGCACAGCAGCGAGAAACGCTACGAGAACGCTCGCTACTTCTTCCACATTGCGCGGCAGCTGGGCATGACGATGTTCGAGCTGAGCGTTACTCTGCGGAAACTATTCGGTGCCCCCCGCAGTTGTTGGCGAGTCGGTACGCTTGGGGACGAAGGCAGCTTCTGGCCGCAGATGCGGGACGGTAGCTACATGGCGGTGAACTGGCCGCTCCCCTCGTTTGGTTGGCTTGACGACAACCCCAATTCGAGGGAGGTGCTGGCGGACAAGCTGCGTGAGGCACTTCCGGGGCGACCCCCGCAGGTCGTGACTCGCGAGGTCAATGAGCTCGTGATGTTCGTGGTGACCGCGCAGGTCGGGGATACGGTCATCGCAATGCAGGGGCAGAAGGTGCTCGGGATCGGTCGAATCGAGGGCGAGTACACCTTCGTACCGGACGAGCCATTCCCCCACCGGCGGGCGATGCAGTGGCTGTCCACCGATGAGTGGCAACAACCCGAGCGAGAAGCGCTTCGCACGACCTTTCGGCCGATCAAGAAGATTGAGAACCTGCTTCAGATCGAGGCGAGGCTACTTGGTGTGGAGGCGCCGTCCGGCGTGCCCCTCACCCCCAAACCCGCATCCGCACCGCTGATGCCACTGTCGGGGATCTTCCAGCGCATCGACGCGGCGCTGAACCGCAAGGGGCAAGTGATCCTCTACGGCCCGCCGGGTACCGGGAAGACATACTCGGCGCAGGGCGCGGCCAACGAGATCCTGGCGCGGTCGTGGTTCGGTGTCCCAGCTAGCAGCCTGACCGAAGCACAACTCAGGGAGCTCCACGAGGAGGCCTCGAGCCTGATTTCGTTTCATCCCGGATACGGCTACGAAGACTTCATCGAGGGCTATCGTCCCATCAAGGCTGAGAGCGGAGTGGCGTTCGACCTTCGAGACGGCTTGTTGAAGCGGCTGGCGGCCCGAGCAGCCAAGCAGCCAAAGCGAAAGTTCATCTTGATCATCGACGAGATCAATCGGGGGGACGTGCCCAGGATCTTCGGAGAGCTGTTGACGATCTTGGAGAAGGACAAGCGGAGCGCAGGGGTGCTGTTGCCGCTCAGTGGTCAGCGCTTTGCGTTGCCGGAGAACGTGCTGCTGATCGGCACCATGAACACCGCCGATCGCTCCATTGCGCTGCTCGACGCCGCGCTTCGTCGGCGCTTTGGCTTCATCGAGCTGATGCCCGATCATCTGCTGCTCGGCGATGCGAGCGTCGCTGGGCTGCCGCTCGGGGAGTGGTTGCGGCGTCTGAACGAGCGCGTCGTAGCGGAGCTAGGTCGGGATACGCGCAACCTGCAAGTCGGGCACTCGTACCTGATGCATGAAGGCCGGCCGATTGGCAGCGTCGCTCGCTTCGTCGATGCGCTACGGGACGAGATCATCCCCCTCCTGCAAGAGTACTGCTACGAGGACTACGGTGCGCTTCAGACGCTTCTGGGCAAGGACCTCGTCGATTCGAAGCTGCAGTTGATCCGCGAGGAGATACTTCACGCCTCTCAACAGGACCGGCTCGTTCAGAGCTTGCTCTCGGCCTACGATGGGATCACCGCCACGGCGGTAGCCGTGCGAGCGAACGTTCCCAGTGAGGAGCAACAACCGGACGACGAGGAAGAGGAACAGGTCGACGGGTGATTCCGCTTCTGCTCAGGGAGTGGCAGCGGAGCGAGGTCAGGGCCTCGGACCTCGACTTGAACCCGGCTGACTGGGAGCTCGCTGAGCAGCTGGAGCGCGAGAACATCCTGGCGCTGCGTGGTCAGGGCAAGAAGGTGCGAGTCGATGCGTTCGCATTCGTGGGTCGACTCCAGCTCGGCAACCTGCAAGTCACCATCACTCCCAAGGTCGGAACGAGCGAACTGCTGCAGTTGGTGCGCTACGCCTACGGAGGGAAGGCGCCGAAGCGATATGATGCGGTCGAGCAGACTCTTGGCGGGCAGCTGTTTCAGGATCTGCTGCTCGCCGAGTTCTTGCGCGAAGTGACGGAGCTCTGGCGTCGCGGCTTGCGTAGAGATTATCGAGAGCAGCACGAGTGGCTTGGTAGTCCACGGGGAAAGATCCAGGTGGGCGAGCTGGTGGGTCAACTACCGCGCGAGTCGCTGCCGTGTTCTCACTACCTGCGGTCACTCGACACTCCGTTGAATCGCGCGCTGCTTGGTGGCGTCTGGCTCGGAGCATCGCTCGCGGTGGAGCACGGGCTGCGCAGCGACCTGCGTCAGCTGGGCATGCGCTTCGAAGGCCAGGTGGCCAGAAGCAGGTTGACCTTCGACGACCTGAACCGAGCGATCTGGTCTCTCGACAGACTGACTGGGCACTACGAGTCGGCGCTGCAGCTGATCGAACTGATGATGCTCGGCCAAGCATTGCGCCTGGAGGATGGGCAGACGCGACGGTTGCCCGGATTCGTCTTCGACATGAATCGCTTCTTCCAGGCGCTTCTTTCGCGTTTCCTCCGAGAGCACCTCGACGAGTACGAGGTGGTCGACGAGCGGGCACTCAAGGACGTGTTCCGCTGGGACCGCGCGAACAACCCGAACAATCGCCGTGCCCCAACGCCTCGAGCGGACTACGCGGTTCACCGCAAGGGATCTGGAACTGGGGGTGAGGTGACGCTCCTGGACGCGAAGTATCGCGACCTTTGGCAACGCCCTCTGCCCCGCGAGATGCTCTACCAGCTGACCATCTACGCACTGAGCCAGCATCGCGATCGTCCCGCGACAGCGGCCATTCTCTATCCAACGACGAACCCCAACGCAGCCCTCCAGCGCGTCGAGGTGCGCGACCCCTGGACGTCGATGCCTCGCGGATATGTTGACCTGCGGCCCGTGATCCTGTCTGAGTTGTTGGCGGGGCTCGGGAGGGTGGAGGGTAGGCGCTTCGCCGCGTGGTTGGTGACAGCGGAGCGGTGAGCGCTACGTGCCATAGGCGTATAGCTTGTCCTCGCTGGCGATGGACAGGACATTGGTCAGGAATGCGTGCGTCTCTTCCAGTGGGATGCTCTCACGAATCGCTGGGCAGAGTTCCTGAACGACCATGTCGTCCGAACTGAGGTCCAGTTCATCGCCCTTGGCGGACTTGAGGTGTTCGTATCGCTCCTGGGAAAGGAAGATGACCAGTATCCCAACGCCGAAGCGCTCAGCATAAGTTCGTATCGCATCAGCGTCCGGCACTACGTCCAAGCCAGGTTCATCCGTGCCCAAAGCAAATGCAAAGTAGGCTCTGTTAGCGAAACGCTTGTGCGAGACCGCTTCGAAGATCGACTGCCGCCAGCCACCAAGAGTCCACTTGGCTTCGATGGTGGCGACCTCGACCTCCCGCTGACCCAGCAAGCTTGACGTGATCCGAAGTCCGGCTACATCCGGGTTTCCCCAAACGCCGCCCCCTTTCGAGTTTGCGGAGATATCCGCCCGGAATCGACGTGCGGCGAGCCAGTCTCGAAGGGCGGGGTACAGAGCGGCTTCGCGCTTGGTATAGGCTGAAGCTGCCTGTTCATTGGCATCCTCGGTGGGGTCTTCGTCGCCGCCGACCTGCGCAAGTGCCGAGGGAGGTGTCGCCAGCAGTTCGTACGTGTACTTGCCTGGCACTCTGCGAAATCGCGTATTGGGGTCAACGGCGGCGGCGGAGAGGTGTGAACCCCAGGCTGACTTGAGGTGATCTATGTCATCTGGGTACTTTTGCTCAACCCAAGCAAGTACCTGGCTGGACTTCGCTGTCTGGTTTCCGATTCCGCAAAGAGCTTCCATGCCCTCGGTGAACCTGTCCACGAACAGCTCGTACTTCGTCTCGAATCCGTTTACTTTCATGGTGACTCCGTTACTCGAGGGGCAAGCCCAAACGCTTTGCCTTGAGGATATTCTGGCTCTGATGCCACTCCAGGGCCTCTGGCTCCTCGGTGAAGGTGATCACGTCGCCCTGAAGCTCTTGCAGAGCTTCGAGCACTTCGCTCGGCTTCACGAAGAAGTGTTCTCTGCGGAGATTCACGTGATTGACGCGGCGATCTTCGAAGCGCTTGTGAAGCGCGTTTTCGATGCCGACGGCATCGGCGCTGAAGAACAAGCAGTGAACGTCGAAGCGGAAAGGTACGGACGCGCTGCCCAGCTCGTTGACCCGGTCCATCGGCTCAAGCCGGCGGGTCATCCCTATCTTGACCATGCGATCGCCGAAGGACCCGATGTTGGAGATCACGTAGACGTACCCGGCGCGGATGTTCGCGGCCCGATCGATGACTCCCTGGAGCGCGTCCTCGATCTCTTTGAGCTTCTCTTCCGCTTGCGCGACGGCCTCGGGGTCGTCGTTGTTCCTGAGCGCGTCCATGGCCGCGAGGTAGTGGGCCTTCTCTTTCTCGAGCTTCGCCTGGGCGCGTTCGAACTCTTTGCGCGCCGCTGCCTCTTCCTTCAGGCGTTCGCGTTCTTCTCGGGCGCGCTCCTTCTCTTCCTCGAGCATCGCTTTGTAGTCGGAGGTGAGCTCGATCTCGCGAACCCTGAGTTGGTGATAGTCGTCAGTGACTCCGATCTTCATCATGGTGGCGAGCTTGGAGATGGAGGCCTTCATCTTCTCCAAGCGCTCGATCGCAGAGTCCTTTCCGTAGGGTTTGACGCCTCGCACGAGGTTGTCCGCTTCGGCGTTATACGCGCGCAGCAACAGCTTGCAGAAGTCGGTCACCATCTTGGCGCCTTCTTTCTGGGAGCCGTTGATCGCCCATTTGTCCGTGCCTTGGACCGCCTTGCCGGCCTTCACCAACGCTTTCTGCTTGGCGACCAAGTCCCTCAGGGCGCCTTTGAACTTCGCGGAGTCCTCGAGTGGGTGAGAGTACTCATACAGACCGACTTCCTGGAGCAGGACAAGCTCGCGTGTCTCGACCACCTGGGCGGCGAGTCGTTCGAGCTCTGCTCGCAGGCCGTTTGCGTCCAGGCTCGCGAGGTCAGGTTCATCGCTTGGCGTTTCGGCGACGGGTTCTGCCAGATCCCACGACGGTCGAGTCGGAACCGCAGAGCCTGGACCGGCAGCGCGCCGGGACGGCGGCGGCCGTCGTGGTTGGGGCGTTGCGGCAGGCGGTGCTGCGACGACAGGGGGATTGACGTGCTCGGTCCAGACGGAGCCGTCCCACCAACGCTGAGCGGCCTCGCCCAGGGGATCTGGATACCAACCTGCGGGAACGGTCATGTGGTGATGAACTGATCGTCGAAGCCGATTGGCTCCACCGGTGAGAAGCCCTTGGTCTTTGCGAACTTCATTCGGCAGTCGAAGTTCGCCATCGAGTCGGAAGGATCGATGCGGTTCATGTTGATCTTCTTCAGCTGTTTCCGCGTGAAATGCACTGCCAGCCAGGTCACGAACTCAGGGTGACCTGTACGAGAGCTGATCTCTTGCGAGCCCATGTTCACGATGACGCGATCGACAGGTAGTGCGGCGAACGTCTCCGCTGCGAGGCGCAGGGCGCAGGAGCACACGTGGTCCTGGTAGAGCTCCCAGTACTGCCCCTTGGGCATGTTCTTGGTGCTGAGCTTGCCCGACGCCGTCGTCTTGACGATTTCCGTGGGGACAATCTCCTTGTCTCGGATGTCGGCCGTGACAGCAATCGCGTCCGGCTGCGCGCTTGCAGATTCGACGACTGTCCCGAAGTCGGCAACTTCGTCGAAAGCACCCGCGTAGTCCAGAGCATCTCGGTAGCCGGTCAGGTCGCCGCGGAGCACCCGGTCTGCAAGCTGACGCTCATGCTGCCCGCAACGGCGCTGCGCCTCTCCCAGGGTTGCCTGATACGCGGCGTCGTCCGACGCGCGTGCGGCGATACTGATTGCTTGATCCAGCTCGGCGAAGCGCTTCTTCGGGTTCAGAAGGGTTCTCAGAAGAAGGTTCCAACTGTTGCGCTGATCTTTATTCTGGGCTTCCCAAGCTGTTCCGCGCGGTGGCTGGGTTGGCTGGGGGGCCTCGAGCACGTTGCGCCAGTCCCATTCCGGACCGGTCTCCTTGTGCAGCGAGGTGAGTAGTTCCAGGTAGTTCGTAGCGCTGCCTCGGCTTCGGCGTGCGCGATCTGCTGAGCTTTGGCGTATTCCTTGTGTAGTCGCTGCGCTTCGCGCGCTGCCGCTCGATGTTCCATCTGCGCGCGGCGGGCCGCGCGGCGATTGGCGCGCGCAACTTCTCTGGTGAAGCTCTTCCAACTCATGGTGCGTGATCGTCTTGCGATGAATTCGCCGACGCCCGAGGGGAGCGCGGGCGAAGGGTGTCACTTCCGATACTCGCCCAGGGCTTACAATGGAATGGCAATTCTGGCGGCTACCGTCGCGCGGAAGCGCGGATTACAGGAACCGGATCACCCGTAGGGGTGAATGCTAACGGGCGCTAGCTAACCTTGCGCCAGCGGTACCACTCCTCCGTTTCTTGCCGCGTGGCGGCGGCGTTCTCTCACCCCCAGAAGCTCGGGCGCGCCAGGCGTGCGAGCTGCCGAGGGTTACGCGCAGTCGCGTCAGAAGCGAACCAATACCGCTTCAGCGGCATCTCCTGGGTAACCGGCTTCGTGAACGCCGCCGCGCGCTTCTCCGCTGCCTCGAGCGCCTTCTCGATGCGTTCCCGGGTCACGGTGGGATCTAGCATTGCTTCCGGTGCGGGAGGCTGCCCAGTGGGCGCGGGTGCGATCCAGAGAGTCGGCGCGAAGCTGCTTCGTATCCGTCGGTGGTCACCCACTGGAGCGTGAAGTGTCCTGTGCACGCGATCCAGCCCTGCACGTCCAGCGGATGGCGAAGCGTGATGCGTTTGGAGATGGCGCTGAGCGGTCGTGCTACAGTTCGCCAGCCCACGGAACACTCCCCAGTTGCTAGCAACCTAGCGAGTCTGCGAACCGCAAGGAACCTCTCCCAATGGGAACTCGCGGAGCGCGCTGGGGTCTCTCGGCAGACGTATCAGGCGATCGAGTCGGGAAGCGTCTCGCCTCGACCGAGCACGTTGTTGCCGCTCGCCAAGGCGCTCGGTGTGCACCTCGATGAGCCGTTCGGCGACCTGCCTGACGTGCACGAAACGAGCCTGTGTGAGGCGAGGGAGGTAGCGACGTGCTCATCGCAGCGCTCCCAGGTAGGGGCGCCTGGTGGGCTCGAGCGCTCTGTGTGGGAACCGGCGGTGCTACTTCACGCACCGATTGGGCATGCTTGTCGGAAGCGGATCCACGAAGAAGCCGACCTGCGTCACGTCTGGGCTGCCGGAAACGCGGGTGACGTTGAAGCCTTTGCAGAGCACGGAGCGGGTGAAGTTTTGTCGGTATTCCGTGCGCGTTGCCAGCGTCGCACCGGTCCAGCTGCGCACCTCGATGTCGAGACCACGAACGCCGAGGTCGTAGCCCGTGATCGGCAGGCCGGTGTTGTGGTCGGGGTGAGTGGGCGAGGTGTGGATGCACATGCGTCGCTCTGTCCCGTGTACGGTCACACACACCTTCGAGTTCCAGTGCGACTTCTCCAGCGAACTGCGCTCGTCGCCACCTCCTGCGTATCGCAGATAGAACGTACTGCTCGAACCGAGAGACTCGCCGCAGTCTCCTTGGCAGTCGTTTCCGGACGGACAACAGCCTTTGCCCGGACAGCAGCTGCAGAGATCTGCTGAAGTCGGACACCCCTTGGGGCGCGACGCTACCGGTTCAGGCGTCGGTTCGGGCCTAAACGCTGGCTGTGGTGTCGGTTCCGGCTCTGGCTCCGGAGTCGACGCAGGAGCAGCCGTCGGCCGAACCACGGTACGCACGGGCTTGGCTTGAGCCGTCGCCTGCGGCTCTGGATCAAACAAACCCCCAGCGTACAAAGCCGCAAGCAATCCCCCGCCGCCGAGCGCCAACAGAAACAAGCACCCAGAGACTGCCAACGTCGTGTTCGCGCTGGCTCCGCGATGGGGAACGGGCGCGGGAACCTGCATCGGAGGGGGCGCCGGCGTGCCCACGTAGCTGTCCGTCTGCGCCCCACCTTGTGCTTGCCCCACGGAATAGACCTGGGGCGCCGAGGTGCTGAGGCTGTGCGGGTCCGGAGCAAACGGCGGCGCATCGGGGACGGTGGTGTCGCCTGGTGCGGGCTGGGGGAGCACGCGCTGATCGAGCAGCGCGACCAGCGCGGCCCCGTCAGGCGCGCGTTGATCGGCGCGCACGGCGAGGGTGGCGGCGAGCAGTTGATCGAGGCCGGGCTTGCCCGTGGGCGGCGGCCACGCGCCGCGCTCCGCGGCTTGGCGATAGACGCGCCCGTAGTCGAGCAGCGTAGAGCCTGGAGGCAAGCCGGTTGGGTGACCTGAGCAAAACAAGCGCCAGATCAGCACGCCAAACGCGAACACGTCGACCGCGGGTCCCACGGGAAAGCGCCAGTGGAACGGCTCCAGGGACTCCGGCGCCAGGTAAGGTGGCGTGCCGACGACGTGGCCCACCTGGGTGATGGGTCGATCGTTGATGACGGGCGCGGCGATCCCGAAGTCGACCAGCTTCACGTGGGACGGTTCCGCGGGGTTCGTGAAGAAGCGCCGCTCCAGCAGCACGTTCTGCAGCTTCAGATCGCGGTGTACCAGCTGCTTCTCGTGGATGTAGGCGAGGGCGCTCGCCAGGTGACGCAGCAGCCACCACTTGTGATCGGAGCCCAGGGCGCCGCGCTCGAGGGCGGTGTCCAGCGCCTCGCCATCGACGAAGCTCATCACCAGCCCGAGCACGTCGCGCTGCAAGTCTTCGAACAGCGCGTGGCTCTTCACGAGTGACGGATGCTCCAGGCGCACGAGCTGCCGGGCTTCTCGCCGGAGGCGTTCGATGGACGCATCGGACGTCAGCGCCATCGGTGTTAGCTTCGCCGCGAAGTCTCGCTCCGGATTCAGCGGATCCTTCACTCGCCAAACGCTCGCCTGCCCCCCGGATCCAAGGGGACTGACGAGCGTGTAGCGGTCGAGGGTGTCTCCGGGCTTGAGTGCCATTCAGCGTGCTTACGCACGCGCCAGCACGGCCACGACGGGGTAGCCCCGCCGACGCATGTTCTCGAAGGCGGGAACGATCTTCGCCCGCGCGACTTCAGCTTTGGTGCCGCAGAGCACCAGCATGATCGGTCCACGGTTGCCCCAGATCCGCAAGTACTTTTCCATCTGGCCAACGGCTCTGTCCGCCTCGGTGCCTTTGAGATTGCGTTTCACCTCGATCAGTAGATTCTCGATCTTCAGGTCGATGCGACCGCGCTCCGCTCCGCCTCGCGCGTCGGCTTCCCGCTTGATGTGCGCCTCGCTCTCCACGCGCACCTTGAGGGACCGCCGAAGGTGCCAGGCCAGGGTGTTCTGGTACTCCGCCTCGTAGTCGAAGCGACGGGGCTTCCAGCAGCGCAGCGCGGCGACCAGGCGCCGCACCTGGGCGTGAGGACAGGTGTCGACGAGGGTCGCGTCACCCGGCGCGGACTGGCAGTCGATCAGGACCGGCAGCTGACCGACCTCGCTCCCCGCCAGAGACGCCTGCTCTGGGCCCTGGTCCGCGGACTCATTTTTCCAAGCGGAATACCCGCTGCGAAAGCAGATGAAGCCGCTCAGCGCCACGAAGAAGAACAGCGCCTGCCCGTGCTCGGCGAACTCGAGCTCGTAGCCAGCGGCCTCCACCAGCGCGGCGCTCAGCTTGATGCCAGCGAGCGCGATGAAGCCGCCTCCAATCATCAACGCGCCCAGGGTGCAGCGTCGATCGCCCACGGCGCCACCGCGCACGAAGGTCAGCGTGCCCTCCCACAGGTTGCGAAACAGCAACTTGAGCTGCACCCACACCAGCCCGAGCTTGAACCCGTCGTCGTCTCGCCAGGCGTCGATGCGCCCGAGGGCGAAGACCCACATCAGCAGCGCGAACGAGCAGCCTGAGCCGACGGACAAGAGCGACGTGTCGTAGTCCGTGATCTGCGCGAGGACCCACTCGGCGACCGGCGCGACGATCAGGTACACGCAAGCGACACTCATCAGCACCCAGTCGCGCTTGCCCGCGAGGGCGCCGTCGAGCTGTCCTCCCAGGCGCACGAAGCCGCTCACCGCGGAAATGAGCATGCCCGCGCCGACGTCCAACGCACTGGGCATCGCAACGGGAGGAGCCGCGCTGGGCGCCGGCTGGGGAGCAGCCAGCTGGGGAGCGACCGGAGACAGCTGCGGCGCGCTGTACTCAACCCGAGCGGACGGCTCGACGGAGTGAGCCGTCGGGAGCGGCAAGACGGCAGTTCCCCACGGAGCATCCACCAGCGTGTCCGGCTCTTGCGCCCTCGGTCGCCAACCGCCGCTCGGTCGCCAGCCGCCGCAGAGCGGACAGTCCACCAGCGTGTGCTCCGTGTTCGCCGGCACCCGCACCACGTGGCCACACTGAGGAAACTCCACCGTGAACTCCGTCTGCCCCATCGTTCCCATCCCCATCTGCCCAAGCGTTGCGTTCATGGCCGTCCCCTAAGCACGCCCCGTGCCGCGCCGTTTCCTCGAGATTTGTCGGCTTTTCTGGGGGTGAGGCGCGCTGCGATCGCCCCGCGATCAGCCCCAAGCCGCGGTTCAGCTGATCGCGATCAGTCAGCCGATCAGCCCAGCCAGCACACGCCGCCGACGGGCAAGAGACCGCTCGGGCAAGGCTGCACGCACTGCCCGCTCAGCGGATCTCGCGCTTGCCCGGCGCCGCAGCTCGCGCTGCTCGCAGTCGGCGCCTGTGGCACACAGAGCCCGCCCAAGCTCGGCTTGCCGCCGGCGCACGCCGGCATGCAGATCCCGAACACCAGATCCCGCGCCTGGCCCGCTTTGCACGTGTTGGGTGGCGTCGGCTGCTGAGGCTCGTTCGCGGTGGAACCGTGGGGAAACGGAACACCCTTCGCGTCGCGCACGTCGAACACGAAGGCATCGCGGAAGTTTCGCTGCAGGGAGCGTTCGTCGATCCAGCCGTAGCCGCCTTCACCCCACTGCTTGCCCCAGCTGTTCTTGATCAGGAACTGGCGTACGCTTGCTGCCACTTGGTAGCCCACGACGGTGACCGCGTGGGGTGACGTGGTGCTGGTGTAGTCCGGGATCTTGCCGCCGCTCATCCCGCGGCAACTCCACACGTTTCGGTCGATGTACAGATCGAGGTACGCGGCGCGGCCTTGAGCGAGGGCCGTCGCGATCTCGTCGGTGTTGCTCAGGCTCTCGGCGTCCACCAGGCGTAGGTAGGATGGGTGTTGGCGAAGCGCTTCTTCGCACCAGCTCCGGATCGTGACTCCAGGAGCCCTGAGCGACGCCGAGCTTCTCGCCGCAGTCGTCGGCTCCATAGTCCTGAGCTTGCAGGCGCGCCCGGGGTCGTAGCTCCACAGCGGCTCGCGCGTGAAGCCTTCGGATTGCCCGCTCTGGTACAGACGTTCGTAGGCGCGATTGGCAATCAAGTGTAGTGGCGCGGCGTTCTCCGTTTGCCCGGCTCGTCGGAGCGCGTTGTCCGCCACACCGGACATCGCCATCGACCAGCAAACACCGACCTGACCCTGGTCGCGTACGGGGCCGTCGAGGCCGCGCTCCCGGAGGTCGACGCGCGCCGGCAGCTCGGCCTTCGATATGGGCACCAGACCCCTGCTCGTCTGGAGCAAGGGCAGCTGAAAACGCCTGACGAACGCCGAAGTGCGCATGGCCGGACGGCGCTCGCAGTCGGTGCTGCGAAATACTCCAGGAGCGACCTCGACCTGCGCGCAGCTAGCGGCTGCGCCAACTGAATTTCCCTGCGGGATGGTCGCGCCGGGAGGCGACGCGTAGTGGGTTTGGCGAGTCGCGCTGCTGCGGATGCTGCAGGCGCTGGTGAGTCCGAAGCCGATCAGAAGCCCGAGGGTCGTGGTGAATCGCATGAAGGACGGCCAAAGCACCGCGCGTGCCAAGCGTGTCTCTTGGGCGATTCTCCGAGCTTTCTCGTGCCTTCTGGACAATCCGTGAGGAATCGACCGGCTCTCCCCGCTCGCCGTGATCAGCGCACGTGGCGGCGAAGGTCGATCGCGATCACTCGGCCTTCAGGAAGCGCAGCAGCTGTCCCCGGGAGACGCCCAGGCGCCGCGCGGCTTCGCTGCGGTTGCCACCACATTGTTCCAGCATGCGTTCCACGATTTCCGGCGTCAGCGGCGCTGGGGCCAAGGCGGGATTCGAGGACGAGACGCCAGGACTGCCGCTGCTCGGTGCGCTTCTCACCCCCAAACCCGAGGACAGGCTCAGCCCCGAGTGCACGCCGTGGACCTTGAGCGCTGGCGGCAAATCGTAGCTCGCCGCGGTCTCCAGGACACCAAACAGCTCGCGGACGTTGGCGGGCCACGGCTGCAGCATCAGCATCTCCACCGCCTCCACGTCGACCTGGTCCGGGTCGTAGGCGACGTCACCCGTGCGCGCCATGATCGCGTTCGCGATGGCGTACACGTCCTCCGGTCGCTCCCGCAGGCCCGGCAGGTGCACCTCGCAGCCCGCGAAGCGCGCGTACAGATCCCGGCGGAATCCACCGCCGTCCACCATCTCGGGCAACACGCGGTTGGTCGCGGCGACGATCAGCACGTCCACCATCTGAGGCGTGGTCGCGCCCACGGCGAACACCTCCCCATTGTCGAGCAGGCGCAGCAACTTGGGCTGTAGCTCCAGCGCGAGTTCACCCACCTCGTCGAGGAACACCGTCCCGCCGTTGTGCTGCATCACCACGCCGGGAGAACCGCGTCCGGCGCCGGAGAACGCGCCGCCCACGTAGCCGAAGAGCTGGCCTTCGAAGACGCCCGCAGCGACGCTCGCCACGTTGAGCGCGACGTACGGCCGCCCGACGCGCAGGTGATCCGCCAAGGCACGCGCCAAGAGCTCCTTGCCGCTGCCCGTTTCCCCAAGGATGAGCACGTTGCGCGGTGGACGGCGCCCAAAGTGCCCCAGGCGCTCTTCCACTTTGCGCAAGCCATAGGGACCGACGAGCCCCGAAGATCCCCCGAGCCGAGGTGAGGGATTCAGGGGGTGAGGACCGCCGATCAGGTGCTGTCGATACACCAAGAGCGTGCGTCCAATACGCAGGACCGCGCCGTCGTCGATGCGCACTCGCACATTCGGACTCAATCGATGTCCGTTCACCCAGGTGCCGTTGCGACTGCCCACATCCTCGAGCTGCAACACATTGCCGGCGCGGCTGAACCGCACGTGATCTCGACTGACCTTGGAATCCTGAATTCCTACAGATTCGAACCAAGCGCGTCCGAGCGGCTGATTGAGAGTTGGCAGTGGTAACGCCGAAGACCGGGGGAATGCGACGATGAGCGCAGGGATCCCGCCCTCATTGGGAGGCAGCTCGGGTAACTCATAATCTTCCGTCGCTCGCATCTTCCGCTCGCTACCAACATCGTAGACCATGCGCGATGGTCCAATGGATCAACTTTGTGCCGGCCAGCGTCTCGACCGCTATGAACTGCTAGCCCCTCTGGGACGTGGCGGACAGGGGAGCGTGTGGAGAGTGCGCGATCCGCTGCTCCCCGAGGTGCCGCGCGCGCTGAAGGTGGTGGATATTGCGCTCGCTGGGCCGACGCAAGTCGAGCGTCTCCGCCGGGAGGCGCGCCAGCTCGCCGCATTGAAACACGCATCCATCGTGCCCTGTGATGGTCTGTTCGAAGATCTGGAGCACGGCGTGCTCGGGCTGGTCGTGACCTTCGTCGCCGGTCAGCCGCTCAGTGAGCTGCAGCACGATCCGCAGCTAACCGAGGCGCTCGCGATCGCGATCCGGATCATCGAGTTCTGATCGATCGCGATCGATGCAGCGGAGTGATCGGCTGATCGCGGCGCACTCTCTCCCCCAAAAAAGACCGAAGAACCGCGGGGAAGTGCCTGGCACGGATGCTGCTCATACCGCGGCATGACTGGCGGGATGGGGTTCGTGGGCGAGGCGATGAAGCGGCGAGTGGCGGAGGGCGTGTGCGCCTTGATGGCTGTGCTCAGCCTGTTCACCAGTGGCTGTGGGCTTGGGCGGGTGAACAGCCGCGCGAGCTTGAGCGCACGGGTCGACGCGGGGGCGCTGTGCGACGCTGGCTTGCCGTCGCCCGCGCTGTGGGGCGAGGCGCAGCAGCGGAGCTTTCGCAATCGAGCAGCGCAAGGGCCCGTCGTCGTGCGTCAGGAGGGATGCCGAGTCCTGGTCCTGCCCGCGTGTCAGGTGGAGGGGGTGAGTAGCTACGCCACCAGCGATCGGGTGCCTGGAGATCATGCGATGCGGGCGCGCTTGACCGCGCAGGCGAGGATGGACATGCCCTGGATCGGTGCTGGTGGGGATGCGTCGGGCGAAGTCAGCTACCGCTACTACACGGTCGCGCATCATGACAGCTCGCTCACGAATCGAGCGGTGCTGCTCGGAGCCTGCGAAGGCGCCACCCACGTGGTCAAGGGCTACTCCACGGGTGCTTCGCAGCTTCAAGCGAGCACGGTTCAGTCCGGGCGCATGGACAACAGCGTGGTGCGCGGTCAGGCGGATGCTTCCGCAGGGATATTGAATAGCCAGGGAGACCTGCTTGGCTGTCAGCAGCTGGCTCCGACGGAACGCGTGGGCGCTGTGGAGTGCGGTGCCGTGATCGACCTCGAGCTCGCGCCATTGGCTCGGCTCTGCGCCGGACACAACTGCGCTCCCAGCTCAGCGCAGCCTTCTCAGCCAGCACCCGCTGAGCCGGCAGTCGCGCAGCCTGCGCCCGGTCAGGGCCGACCCGCTCAGGCGGTGTCTGCTCCCGCAGCGCCGCTCGCTGCTGGCCCCGTGTGCACCAGCGACCTGCCCGCTTGTCAGCAGCGCTGCGAATCAGGCGATCGGCGCGCCTGCTCGGCGCTAGGCAGCGCCTGCACCTTCGGATTCAACGCCAAGGCCTGCGAGCTGTACTGGAAGCCCATCGTAGGTCTGGCGGCGAAGTGAGCCCTGCTGTCGCCTCGCGGTCGCGATTGAAAGTCTCCAGGCGCTGGTTCCGATTCACTCGACCGCAAGATGGTGATACCAAGCGGCGATGGGGACGGGGCTCGTGCGCTGGGCGCTCTGGGTGAGTGCGGTCGTGGGCTTGATCGGGGGGTGTTCGAGCTCTCACGCTGAAGGGGACGCGAACCTCTGTCAGAGCCAGTGGGAGTGCGAGGGCGTCGACATGACCTGCGCCTGCGACGGGCGGGCGCAACCGCACTGCGTGAAGGTTGGTCTGCCAGGTGATCCGTGCGGAATGCATGAGTCCGGCCCCGGTTGTATCTGGTACGCGCAGTGCCTCGAGGTGAAGGCCGGGCAGAACGCTGCATCAGGAGCTCGAGCCAAGGTGAGCCGTGTGACGCGAACCACGCGTGCTACCCCGAGCTGATCTGTGATCAGGGTCGGTGCGAGCAGCGGGCGCGTCAGCCCGTCGGTGGACCTTGCACAACGGGCTATGAATGCGAGGATGGTCTGCTCCCCCTTGGACGTGTGATTGATGGCGGCGCTCCCTCACCCCAAACCCGCAGCACGCGAGTCTCCGCGCTCTGGCCAAGACCAGCGTCGCGATCCAATGTGACGCGATGCCGTACTCACCACCAGTCTCCGAGGATGTTCCGAACTTCCGCAAGTTCAGCTGGCGAGCGGCCTCGCGCACCGTGCTCTACGCGCTGGCTTTCGTGATCCTGGGTGTCTTCCTTGGCCCCATCGGCCTGGTAGGCATGTTGCTGTACCGCGAGCTGCGGCGTCGGTGGGTGCGCAAGCAGCTGCTCGTGCGCCGCGCGGAGTCCGACACCGCGCTGATGGTTACCGATAGAGCCTGGAGTTCTCCGCTCGGCAAAGCGCTGGCGTTCGACCTCGCCTTCTTCTTCGTTTGGCTCGCGGTCGGCATTGGTCTGCAGCTGCTAGACGTTTCCGTGTGGTCACTGCCCTAGTCCTCACGGCAAAGCAGGCCGCTGCGCGCTGGCTCAGCGACAGAAGGACGTCCACTCCCGGTAGACGCCGGTGTTGCACCCGTAGTAGCCGCAGCTTCCGCTCGCGCACTCGTCGTCGCGCTTGCAGTCCGCTCCGTCCATTTCTTTGGGGATACACACGTCGCCCTTGCAGTACTGGTCGGCGCTGCAGGCCGGGGTGATCCCGTCGCCGCCGCAGGGCGCGTCGCGGGCGACGCAGCTGTCCGTCGGGTCGTCGCAGGAGAGCCCTTCTGCGCACCAGTTCGAGTGGCAGTACGCTCCAGGACCGAGGTTGGGCTTGCACACACCGTCTTGGCAGTGCAGCCCTTCGGTCGTGTAGCAGCGCCCCTGGTCCGCCGAGTCGATGTTCGTGGCATTGCAGGAGGTGCTGGCGTCGGTCTGGTCGCAGCTCCAGACGCAAGACTCTCCCGCCCCTGCGTGGTACTTGACGACGCACTGGCTGGACGATCCCACGAAAGAGCAGTCGACCTCCTTGCCTGGCACGTTCGCGCACTGTTCGGGTACGTTGCACGGGTCGCCCGTGGAGAGCTTGCCCTTCCAGTAGTCGCGACAAGCGTCCGGCAGCTCGGGGTCGCACGTCTTCAGGGAAACCTCGAGCTCCGCCACGCACTGCTCGAATGCGTTCGTGTCGAGCTCGAGCCCCTGGGCGAGCTTCTCCGAGATCTGACTCACCAGGTCCGGGAGCGCGTTCTCGAACAGCTCTCGGCACCCGCTCTCCGTGAACGGCTTGCCGAGATCGGCGCAGCAATGGCCGAGGTTCGTGCACAGTTCGTCTTCGTAGTCGCGCAGCCCCTGAACCAAGGCATCGCCGATTTCCGTGACCTGGGCGTCGGCGTCGCCCGCGTCGTTCGCGTTCCCGGCCGAAGCGTCACCGCTTCCGCCGAAGCCGCCGCTACCTCCCGCGACGGAACCACCAACGCTTCCGCCGACTCCTGCGGAACCACTCAGACCTCCGCTGGAGCCGCCGGTACCTCCCGCGCTGCTCGAGCCGTCGTTCGACGAATCAGCCAGCCCGCCGCAAGCCACGACGACGAACCCAGAGCCAGCGAGGATGCAGCCTGCGCGCAAGAGGGGGGTGAGGGGCACCCGGGGATCGTTGCGGATCCGGCGTCTCGGCGCCAGTCTTCTCTGCTACGACGGAGCGATGGAACGGCGGCGACTCATCGGCGTAGGGGTGCTCGTCGCGATGGCTGGGGCAGCGACTGCGGCGTATTTGCTGCAGCGAGCCTCTGAGCGCCGCGGGGTCGCGGCGGCCTGGTCGGAGTTCGCTGCGTGCAGCGTGGGGCGTTCGCCGCTCGACGGCGAAGCGCCGGCCGACCGCTTGCGACGGATCGACATCGGGATCTCCCAGCGAGTGGACGCTGGCGCGCCTCCCCCAAGGGGCGAATCCTGGCGCTGCATCTCTGCCGCGAGGAAACTCGAGGCGGCATGGACTCGGGCGGTGGGTCCGGCCGAGGCGGAGCGCTCCGACGTCGACGAGTCGCTCCGGACGCTCCAGGACGAGCTGTACAAGCGCCCGATGCCTCTCGGAAAGGCGGGGCGCGACGCGCTGGATCGGCTGTTTCAGGCGTTCGGCGACGTGCCCACCGAGCCGAGCTCGACCGAGCTCAGCGCACCAGCGCCGGTCGCCGTCCCGCAGCTTGGGCCCGCACACCGCCTCGGCCCGCCCGATCGTCTGGCGGAACGGCAGCCGGTGATCACCGATAGCTTGCGCTTTCGGCTGCATGGCGGGTCCGGAGCCTGGCAGGTTCCCGGAGGATCCGATTCAAGGGTGCGGTGGAGCCGGCAGGCTGCTCCTGGGAGCGATCAGCAGGTGGAGCCGCTGGAGCTCCCCGGGCTCGCTCAGCCCGAGCTTGAAGGTCCGCAGGCCTGGCGCGTTGCGGGCCACGTGGTCTGGCTCGAGCTGACGGAGGAAGAACCGGAGCCGGGGGTAGCGGCGGCGCCGCTGGAAGCGCGGGCAGCGCTGGTGCAGGCGGCGCTGGTGCGGGCGGCAGCGCCGGAAGCGCTGGCACCGGTGGTGCCCTGGGGAAGCAAGGGATGTGTGAGCCGCCACCAGCCATCGGCTCTTGCCTCAACGGAGGGTCGGTCACCTACTGCGTGAACTACTACGCGACCCTGGGCCTCGACTTGCAGGGCGACTGTGAGGCGGGCGGAGGGATCTGGTGGGACGCTGGCTGTCTCGGCGCTTCCCCTGGCTGGTGCGAGAAGCCGGGCGCAGACTACAGCGCCACCATCGAGTACTACGACACGCCCGCTGCCACGCAGGAGAGTCAGTGCACGTCTGGCGGCGGCGTGTGGTGTGACGGCAAGGGTTCGCTGCGCCCCGAGTGCGTGGCCGGTGGCGACACGACCTCGGACTGCCCGACGTGCACGGCGGCAGCTGAGGCCAGCGGCGGATGCTGTGAGGAGGAGCTAGGAGCTTGCCGTGCGGATGCGCAGTGCGAAGCCGCCCTGGACTGCACGCTGGCTTGCGGCGATCTCGACTGCGTCGACCAGTGCGCGATCGACTACCCCGCAGACTCCGTGCTCGAGCCGCTCGCGTGTCTCTTCGGCGGCTTTGGCTTGAACCGCGGCGCTTGCGGCGACCTCTGTGCCCTGCCGAACTGAGGAGCGCCGCTCGAGTTCTGCGACGGGCGCTGGCGGTGGAAGTCGATCGGTCGACGCGTTCGTGTACTCAGTGCACGGGGCTCTTCATGATCACCCCCGTCGCCTCGCCGTCGTCCTTCACCGGGATGCCGATCATGGTCCACAGCTCGTAGACCTTCGTTGCCGTGGGGTATTCGAGAGCCTTCTGGAGGAACGGCACCAGCTGGCTCTGCAGGCAGGCCAGCAAGCGCGCGTCGGTGACCGTCGAGGCGTAGATGTCGACGCGCGGGATCTTCTCCGCCCGAGTGCGCACCTGGATGGATAGCGAGCTGCTCACCGGGTCTCGCGCCGCTTGCTGCAGCGCACAGGTCGGTGTCTCGGAGAGCTCCGCCTGGACCAGGTTGGAGAGCAGGCCTTCCATCTCCTCGTCTTCGCCGCGACCGCTCACGTTGACCTCGACGGGGAAGGGCGTGAGCACCGCCGCCAGCTTCGCGTCTCCCGGCGGGCGACTCTCGATCAAGAGCTTCTGCTCGACGAGCCGCGGCGGATCCAGACTCACGGTCAGCCGATACGGCTGGCCATTCAGGGACACCTGGCCGCGCACTTCGTCGTCGCCCACCTCGAAGGCGTCGAGCGCCGCGGGCTTTTCCTTGAGGTATTTGCAGACCGCGCGATGCGCGATCTGCTCCGGCTTGTTCTGGCCGATCAATCCAGCGACCCGCAGCGGCTTGTCCGACTCCCCGACCTGCTCCTGGCCTCGCAGCGGGAGCTTCGTGTGCTCCTCGACGTACTTCCAGTCTTCACGCTTGGCCGCCGCGCACAGCTCACGAACGAACGCCATCGCCCCGGTCGCATCGCGCAGCGTGGCCTCGCTCTTCACCTCCTCGGGATCCTCGTCCTCCACGGCGATCGCCGTCGCCGTTTCGGGATCCGGAGCCGCCGCCTTCGGGGGTGAGGGAGCGCTGCAAGCACCGAGCAAGACGAAGAGCAACCCGGTCAGGCGAGGGAACGGCATCGAGGCAGGTGTAGCGCCGGCCGGCGCGCCTGCCACGTCGTGAGCCGAAGCTTCAGAAATAGCGTCGCGACTCGAAGCCGTAGCTGAGGAAGATGCCGTGATAGAACTCGTCCTCGTCGGCGGGATCGCGTTCCTTGGCTTTCACCAGGCGAGTGAGCGTGTAGCCAAGGCTCAAGCGTCCATCCATGGCGACTCGCGGGTCCGAGAGGTGGACCGTCGTCCAGGTGAACACGGGCAAGCTCAGCTGCCAGAAGTACGGGGTACCCTTCACGGTCGTGTCACTGATCAGCGTCTCGTTTCCGCTGTAGAAGGTGATGGCGCCTTCTCTGCCGAGCACGAACTGGATGTGGCCCGTCCAGGGCATGCGATGTCGATCCTGCAGTCCGAGCAGCCCCCCGTTGCTCGCGGTCAGCCACATCTTCATCAGCGCGTCTCCGTCGCTGAGCTGGTCCACCAGCCACACGAATGGGGAGAGGACGAGCGTGTCGAAGGGGACCAGCACATACGGGATGTGCCAGTCCAGGCCGACACCGATGCGCCAGCGACCGACTCGCTTGTGGTCCGGATCCTTCACGGGGACCACGTCGGGATCGCCTGGCCGACGCAGCGCGGAGGCGCTGGCGCCGAACGAGATGATGCCGTCGGTGGCGGCCTGCGTGATGCCGTCGAGGGTGACGCCGAGGCCAGCGCGACCCGTCAGCCGGTCTGGCGAGTAGGCGAGGGTCTTGGGGCCCTGGAGCAGCCCGTAGTTGATCCGGACGTCGCCGCCCCAGAGATAGAACGGGCCCAGTTCCTTGAGGAAATGCGGGTGCCCGCTGGTGGTGCCCGGGGTGTCTGCCTTGGGGACCTGCTGCAGCACCGACTCGAAGCGGGCGAGCTCAGGCTGGAAGCGCGTCGAGAGCCCGGACGCGGTGCACACGTCGACCTGCGGCAGGCGCTTGGCCAGGCTCGGCGCGCCAGGCTCGGGCGGCGTGGCGAACGCGGCGAGCAGCAGCTCGAGGCTGGTCTTCACGGCGCCTGAGGCGCGCTTCAGATCCTCGTCCTGCAGGAAGGCGTCACCGTGAGCGATGTAGTCCTCGCCCCCCCAGGTCGTCACCGTCAGTCCATGCTCGCAGTAGTGGTCGTGGGTGCCCATGCGTTCGGCGTCCCCGCCCGAGGTCGCGACGACGTGTCCTGCAGAGAACGAGTCCTCGAGGAAATGCAGCGCGAAGGCCTCCAGGTTGAACGCCATGGCCGTCTGCCTACCTCTGCACGCGTCGGTCTTGCAGGCGTGGGCCTCCGAGGCTGCGTCCAGCGCTGCCTGGTGAAAGTAGGCGTAGAGGCCGATCGCGTTCGGGGCGCCATGGACCCGGGCGAAGTACGTCGCGAGGGTCTCACCTATCTCCCGCGGAGGCTGAAAGTGTGCGGTGTTGACCTGGGCCCGCGACAGGTACTTGCGATCCGCCATGCGCAGCTCGATGTGCTGCGTGCGCCAGGCGTCGATCACGTCGCCAGGGTCGTCGTCGGCGTTCGCCGCCGCGATCGCGACCTCGGTGCGACCCGCGATGGAGAGCACGTCGGTGAGCCACTCGCTGGCGATGCTGCGCCGAAGATCGGCGGTCGAGCACGAGTGATCCGCCGCGAGCGCTGGCAGCACCGCGAAGTCGACGCAGAGCTCGCCCTTCGCCAGCGTGGGCAGCGCGGAACCCTGGGCGAGCGAGGGGCAGCTGCGCGAGCCGAGGCCGAGGCGCCCGGTCTTCCACCATCGCTCCAGCGAGGCGCGATCGCTCGGGGAGAGACCAGCGACCGCCTCACGGGTGATGCGAGTGTGCTCGTGGAGCAGCCAGGCCCTGGCCGGGCGCGGCAGGAGCACCAGGACGAGAGTCAGCAGGCATGCCGCCGCTCCGCATGCTGAACGCCGAGCCGCGCGCGGTCTCATCGTGCGTCGCCTGGCGGCTTGGCCTTGCGTGGCGCGGCCTTCGCCGGCTTCTCGTCGTCTGCCGCGGGTTCAGCGGGAGGAGGTTCGGCCTCCTCCGCCGCTGGCTTCTCTTCAGGCTCTGCGTCCGCTGGCTCGACACCGGGCTTGGCGGGTGGCTTGGGCGGCGCGTCACCGCGCTTGCTCGGTGTTCCCCCGGGTAAATCCCCGAGGATACGTTCGCTGGCCGACGTGCGATCGCCGATCCAATCGCTCGTCGCGTTGGCGCAGTTCGCGTGCGCGAGTCGATCGATCTCGGCGTCACGCTCCAGGTCGGCGTCCCCCTGACCCGCCTGACGCGCGGCGACCCCCGCCAGCTTCTCTGCGGCGCTCGAGCGATCGAAGAACGCCTTGGCGATGAGCCCGAAGGCGGCGGCGGTGGCGGGCACCGCGACGTTCACGAACTTGCGCGTCGCCGTGGGGTCGTCGGGCGTGGCGCCGATCAGGCCCGTTCCCGTCACCGCCATGCCGATGGACAGGCTGGTGAAGGTCCACGCCCAGACGCCGTTCCGCACGGAGACTTTGCGGGCTTCGTGCTCCAGGTGCCTGCAGTAGTGTCGACCCTGTAGCTCGGGTTCGGCGCCGCTACCGGGCTTGGCGTAGGCGTCGTCTCCGGCTTCGTAGCCGGCGTTCGGTGAGTAGACGTGAACGTCAGGAATCGTGCCTGAACATGCGACGCTGAGTAGCGCGCAGCCGAGCAGTAGGCCTCGCATGGCTTCCTCCCTTGAGTGGTCCGTTCAGCGGGCGAGTGAACGCACCGCGCCCCGCGCGCAGAGCGGGGCAACCTCGGAAGTTACCGCGAGGAGACACCGGCTGTAAACGGTTCCCGAGCGGCGCCTCACGGTCGGAGCCGCCCGGGGGGCCTCGCCGCGCCTTTGGCCGCGCCTTGGCCGCGCCTTGACCGCGCCTTGACCGCGCCTTGACCGCGCCTTGATCGCGCCTTGACCGCGCCGGGGAAGTTTCCACCTGGCTTCTTCCTCCGCTGCTCCAGTGTTTCAACGGGTCATTGTTGCGGCGGCGTGGCACTGTGGCGCGGCGTGGGTGCGTTTTCTGCGGTTGGCGGGCCCGGCACGGCACTTGCTGACTCGAGCTTGGTGCCAGTCAGCGATGGCTGACCTCACCCCCAACCCCACGAACCAAGGAACAATCAAGGGAGGCAAAGATGGCAAAGGTCGCTGTGACGCTCGCGTCGGATTTCGAGGACTCGGAGCTCACTCACCCGGCGGTCGCGCTCGAAGAAGCGGGGCACGACGTGGTGGTCATCGGCACGGAGCAGGGCGCGATTCTGCGCGGCAAGCGAGGGCAGGCCAAGGTGACGGTGCGTGGCACGCCGAAGAGCCACGCTGCGGCGGACTTCGACGCGCTACTGATTCCCGGAGGATACTCACCGGATCACCTGCGCACCGAGCCGGAGATGGTCGCGTTCGTGAAGCACTTCGTCGACCAGAAGAAGCCAGTGGCGGCGATCTGTCACGGTCCACAGCTGCTCATCGAAGCCGATGTCGTGCGCGGCAAGCGCTTGACCTCCTGGCCCTCGGTGCGCAAGGACCTCGAGAACGCCGGCGCCAGCTGGGAGGACCGGGAAGTCGTCGAGGACGGCAACCTGATCACCTCGCGGAAGCCCGACGACCTGCCCGCCTTCTCGGAAGCGCTGGTCGCTCGCCTCGACTTCGAGGACTCGCCGACCCTCGTGATGTAGGCTCTTGCTGGCGGCGCCGAGCTAGCGCTCCTCGACGATGACGTCGATGGGATCCTCGTCGTCGATGAGCAGGCGCGTCTTGCCCGGCTCGAGGCCCACGACGACGTAGCTCGACTGGGGCAGTCGCCCGTCGACGTAGCTGTCGAGCTCTGCCAGGTGTCCCGGCATCAGCTTCGCGAGGCTCGGATCTTCGATCCTCGCGGAACTGGAGCAGGGGTTTCCTCCGGGCGTCGTGCAGGTGAAGGCCAGGGCCACTCCGGGGGAGATCCTCAGCTCATTGGCTGAGTCGTTCAGCTGCGCGGTGTGTCCCGGTGGCGGCGCGTTGATGGCGGAGTAGTGGGTGCAGGCGGCGCTCGCCCAGGCCAGGCCAGCGAGGATCAGAGCGCGATTCAAACGGTTCATGTTGCAGGCTCCTCGCTGGGGGCGGCGCTCGGCGTGGTCGCCGGATTCGGTGTGAAGGGTCTGGTTTGGGGGTGAGGTGCGCTGCCGGGTACCGGCAGCACGCGTAGAGGCAACGTGAGCTCGATGGCGCCGAGCTTCACCTGGAGCTGCGCCTCGCCGGGCGTCGTCGCGAGCAAGCGTCGTCCGCCGTGAGCGCCGATGCGCATGGGCGTCGCGATGGCAGGTTCGACGTTCCACTCGGCGGAGATGCGTCCGGCGAGCTCCTGCGTCTCGTAGTAGACCTTCGGCTCGACCTCCACCGATTCACCGACGAGCAGATCGATGCCGCCCTCCACCTCTCCAAGATCCTTGCCCGTTTCCACGCGGTGTAGCGACGCGCGCGTCGGCTTCTCCACCCACAGGTGATAGAAATCGAGCACGGTGCCCGCCTTGTCGGTGACGAGGATCGCCGTGACGCCGGGACCGGTGCCCACGATGCGTCCGTCCTGCACCTGCGCGACGTCGCCTCGCGCGCTCAGTAGCTCGAGCGTGGGCGCAGCGCTTCCAGGTAACTGCAGGTTGACCTCCGGCTCCAGGCTCGCGCCCTGAGCGAGCGGCGCGTTCAAGCCGTGGGCCCCGTCGGCGTGGCGTTCGGCGAACTGGCTCTGCCCCATGGCGCCCGTGCCGCAGCCGGTGACGAGCGCGAGCAGGGCGTACAACGCCCCAGCGCCCACGAAGGTATGTGGTCTCATGAGTTCCTCCAAGCTCGGCGGCGCCCGGTTTCGTTTCTGGGGAGTGCGCCGCGGTTGGCAGCAGAAACGCGGGCTCGAGGGAAGACTTACACCTGCGGCACCGACGCTGACTATCCGCCAACGCGTGCTATGGCTGTCTGGCATGGCGGGGCGGGGCAAGACGGCGGGAACCGAAGAGCTCAGGCGGCTGATCGCACGCCGTGCCCCAGGGGAAGGCCGCACGGCTTCTGTTCTGCCCGGTCTGTGGTTCTTTCGGTTCTCCTCCCCCTATCCCCCGAAGACCGCGCGCACGACTGCGATGTATCTCGCCGTGGCCGTTTCGGGTGCGAAGCACGTGCAGGTGTCCGGAGAGCACCTGGTCTACGACCGCTTGAGCTATCTAGTTCTCCGCGGGGAAACAGAGTACGCAGCCGCGCCCGTCGAGGCGACGCCGGAAGAGCCCTACCTCTCTCTGGGTATGCTACTGCCGCCCGAGGTCGTGCTGAGAACCTTGCTCGAAGTGAGCGAGCATGGGGGCGTGAGGGAGAGCCTTCCCGATGCGCGCGCCTTCGTCTCGCCCCTGGAGGGACCCTTGGTCGACGCCTTGTGTCGCCTGCTCCGCACCTTGGACAGCCCGCTGGAGCGCCAGGTGCTGGCGCCGCTCATCCAGCGCGAGATCGTGTTCAGACTGCTCGAGACCGACGCCGCGGCGGTGCTGCGCCAGGCGGTGCGAGAGCCGGAGCGTGAACGAATCCGTGAGGCAATGAACTTCATCGAGGCGAACGTCTGCCAGCGGCTCAGCGTGGAGAGCATCGCCAAGCAGGTCGCGATGAGTCCTTCGCACTTCGCCCATCGCTTCAAGGAGATCGCCAGCGTGTCCCCGATGCGCTTTCAGAAGCACCTGCGCCTGGAGCGCGCCCGGGAGCTGCTGCTCGCCAATGGTTCCACGGCGGGACACGTCGCCGCGGAGGTGGGGTACGCCAGTCCGGCGCAGTTCACCCGCGACTTCAAGCGACAGTTCGGTCTCGCGCCGGGGCACTACGCGAGGACCTTCGAGGTCGCCCCCACGGTGCACCTCGACGGTGGCGAGGACTGAACCACCGCGGCGAGGACAGAACCGGCGCGGTGGCGCGGGTACTAAATCGCAGGATTGAGCAAAACCTCCGCAGGAGCGAGGCTGGGCGTTGCCAGCGCGTGGGCGTAGGTGTGAGGTCTAGCACCGAGGAGGAACACAGATGAAGAAGCGCAAGCTTGGCAAGAGTGACATCGATCTGGCCGTGGTCGGCCTGGGCTGCATGGGCATGAGCGAGTTCTATGGCCCCGCAGAAGACAGCAAGTCCATCGAGGTCATCCATCATGCTCTCGAGCGCGGGGTGAACTTCTTCGACACCGCGGACATGTACGGCGTCGGAAGGAACGAAGAGCTCGTCGGCAAGGCTCTCGAGGGCAAGCGGGAGCAGGCGGTGATCGCCACCAAGTTCGCCGTCGTGCGCGGGGACGACGGTTCGCGCTTCGGCATCAGCGGCAAGCCCGAGTACGTGAAGAGCGCCTGCGAGAAGAGCCTGAAGCGCCTGAACATCGAGACCATCGATCTCTACTACCAGCACCGCGTCGACCCGGAGACGCCCATCGAGGACACCGTGGGCGCGATGGCGGAGCTGGTGAAGGAGGGCAAGGTGAAGTACCTGGGGCTCTCCGAGTGCTCCACCGACACCCTGCGCCGTGCCTACGCCGTGCACCCTATTTCCGCGGTGCAAAGCGAGTACTCGCTGTGGTCCCGGGAGCCCGAGGACGGCATGCTCGCGACCTGTGAAGAGCTCGGGGTGAGCTTCGTCGCGTACTCGCCCCTGGGGCGCGGCTTCCTCACCGGCGCCATCAAGTCGATCGACGACCTGGCAGAGGACGACTTCCGTCGCTACAACCCGCGCTTCCAGGGCGAGAACTTCCAGAAGAACCTCGACATCGTGAAGAAGGTCGAGGAGCTGGCACAGGCGCGGGGCATCACTCCGGCGCAGCTCGCGCTGTCCTGGGTGATCGCGAAGTCGAAGCGCACGCTGACCATCCCCGGCACCCGCAGCAGCAAGCGCCTCGACGAGAACGCCGCGGCCGCAGACGTCGAGCTCAGCCCCGAGGAGATCGCGCGCATCGAGGCGGCGTTCCCCAAGGACATTGCCGCCGGTACGCGCTACCCCGAGGCGGCGATGGGCTCGTTGAACCGCTGAGATCCGCACCGACCTGGTGCAGCGCCCGGGTGAAATCGCACCAAAATTACGCGCCCCACGCTGAATCGTGGGGCGCGTTCACTTTTTCGCGAACCGATCGGCGCCTCCCGTCACTTGCCCTTTGAGGCCACGAAGCCCGCTCTCTCGAGCGGCGCTGCGCGGGCCGAGAAGCGTCATCAATCGGAGGTTCGTCATGCGAGTTCGTGCAAGTTCAGTGTTGAGTCTGGTCTCTGTGGGTCTGTTGGTCGCCGCCTGTGGTGGCTCTGATGGCGGATCCCAGGGCGGGGGTGAGGGAGCCACGGCCGGCGCCGCCGGTAGCGGAGGCGACGCTGGCAGCGGCGTCGGAGGAGACGCTGGTAGCGGTGTCGGAGGCGACGCCGGCAGCGGCGTCGGAGGAGATGCCGGCAGCGGTGTCGGAGGAGATGCCGGCAGCGGCGTCGGGGGCAGTGGCGTCGGAGGCAGCGGTGGCAGCGACGCCGGAGGCGCTGGCGGCGAAGCCGGATCCTCGGGGAACGGCGGCAGCGCTGGCATGGCCAGCGGCGGGACCGGGGGTGCAGGTGAAGACCTGACACCGCCGACCATCGTCACCACGCTTCCCGCGGACAATGCGCTGGGTGTGCTGGATGACGCCAAGATCGTCGTCACCTTCTCCGAGCCGATGGATCAAGCCGCCGCTCAGGCCGCCTATCAGTCGGTGGAGCTCCCGGCATCCGAGGTCACCATGGCCTGGAACGCCGCTGGCGACGAGCTGACCATCACGCCCAACAAGAAGCTGCTCTATCAAGCGGTCAACGACCCCAGCGTGATGCAGCGCATCGGGTACGGTTTCACGATCACCACCACCGCGACGGACAAGGCGGGCAACAACCTCGCGGCGGACGCCCACTTCAGCTTCAGCACGGCGCGGCGCGTCTCCCACACCCTCGATCGCGTCCCGGCGCTCACGGGCCTGGTGAGCGGCACCGGCTACAAGGCGACCAATGACATCATCGTCGGCGACGGCAGTGCCAACCAGGAGTACCGCGGCTTCATGACCATCGACATGGCGGATTTGCCAAGCGGAATCATCGAGTTCGAGAAGGCGACGCTCCACGTCCAGCAGGATCTGGTGAGCGGAACGCCGTACACCAACCACGGCAACCTGGAGATCCACGAGGTGGACTTCGCGGCGGTGGACACGACCGCCTTCAACGCCAGCTCGCTGGACAACCTCGGAGTGCTCACCAAGTACTCGTCCCTGGTGCAGAAGAACTTCAACGTCTTGCGCGTCCTGACCGCCGACTACGCGAACCGCAGCGCCCTGGGCGATCTCTGCCAGTTCCGGCTGCAGTTCACCACTGGAGTGACCTTCGACGGCAAGACGGACAACGCGCACTTCGAGCCGACGACCCTCGGCATGGACGTGGTCTATCTCGCGGAGTGATGACGCTTCGAGAGACGGGGGTGGGGGTGAGTCGAAGCGCGAGGCGGACGGTGCAATCCGGCGCCCGAAGCCGCGGTGCGACTTGCTCTCACCCCCAACCCTATCGAGTGAACCGTTTGCGGCAGGGGAAGGCACGACGATGAAACCGAGAGCGCTGTTCGTGGCAAGCCCAAAGGCTCGAGGAGGCGTGCTAGCTTCGCGGCTGGTGACCGAGGACAAGGAACTGTTCGCGAGCTGGCTCGCTGGTGAGCGCGCCGCAGGGGAAGCGCTGATCGAGCGTCACTACGACTCCGTGGCGCGCTTCCTGCGCACGAAGGCGGGGCCCCACGCCGACGATCTGGTGCAGCGGGTGTTCCTGGTGTGCCTGGACCGAGGCAAGCAGTACCGGGGCGACGCCAGCTTTAGAGCTTTTCTGTTCGGAATTGCGCGCAACGTCGTGTTCGAGTTCATCCGCGGCAAGGTCAGGGACCAGGCGCGCGCCGTCGAAGACGTCGGCAGCAGTTCGATCGTGGATCTCGCTCCGGGGCTGTCGACCATCGCCATCCAGCGCGCCGAGCAGCGCCTGCTGGTCGAGGCGCTCCAGCGGCTGCCGCTGGATCTGCAGATGGCGATCGAGCTGTACTACTGGGAGGAGCTCTCGGTTGCCGAGCTGGCAGAGGCCCTGGAGGTCCCCGCGGGCACCGTCAAGAGCCGTCTGCATCGCGCGCGCGAGCTGTTGCGTGAGGAAATGAATCGCCTCCCCGGCAGTGAACAGGAGCGCGAGAACGTGCGTAGCATGTTCCAGCTGAGCGACGACTCGCCGGACTGACGCGCGCATTCTTGTTGGTGCGAGAGTCCGTGGGCGCGAAACTCCCCGCCGTGGCAGAGCAGCCGACCGACAGCGACACCGCCGCCGCGTTGCGTGCGTTGCGCCCGCCTGCTCCGACCCGTATCGAGCGTCGCGTCGCCATCGCGGCGATTCTCGGCGCGCGTGACCAGAGCGACGCCCGCGTTCGCGTCGGGCGCCTGGAGATCGAGCAGAAGCTCGGTGAAGGCGCCATGGGCATCGTGTATCGTGCGTTCGATCCGGAGCTCGAGCGAACCGTCGCGGTCAAGGTGCTGCGCCAGCAGGCGGAGGAGCAGCAGCGCCGCCGGCTGCGCGCCGAGGCCCGAGCGCTGGCGCGCCTGAACCACCCCTGTGTGGTCGGAGTCTACGGTCTGGAGAGCGTCGATGGCGACACCTTCGTGTCCATGGAGTACGTGCCAGGCGGTACCCTGAGGAAATGGTTGGACACGCATCCTCAGGCTCGCTGGCGTGAGGTGCTGGCGCTGTTCCTTCAAGCCGCCGAGGGCCTGGCGGCTGCCCACGACGCGGGGGTCATCCACCAGGACTTCAAGCCAGAGAACGTCCTGGTGGGGCAAGACGGGCGCGTGCGCGTCGCCGATTTCGGCATGGCGTGGTTCGACGTCGCCGAAGCCAAGGAAGGAGCGACGTCCAGCCGTCTGATCGGCGGCACTCCCCATTTCATGGCGCCCGAGGTCGCGATCGGTGCCTTGCCCAGCCGGTTGTCGGATCAGTACAGCCTGTGCGTGGCGCTCCGAGATGCCCTGCGTGACGCGCGCGTCGAAGACCCCGCGGAGCGTCAGGCGCTCGAGCAGGTCCGCCGCGCCCTGGAGCGCGGTCTGGAGCGAGATCCTGACCGCCGGTGGCCGGACATCCGCGCCCTCGGCGAGGCGCTGTCGCGTCAGCTCTCGCCCGCAGCCGATCAGCATCAGCGCAGCCTGTTGATGGAGCGCGTGGAGCAGCTGTGGTTGCGCGGGGTGCTGAGCGAGTCTCTCTCCGGCACCGAGCCCGGCTCCGAGCCGCTGGCCATCCGTCTCGAGGCCTTGTTCCCGGAGGATCTGGAGCGGATCTCCCTCCCCCCGGCGGGCGACTTGCCCGACCGCCGCAGCAGAGACGCGGAGCGACTGCGCTTCGCGCGGCGCGTCGAGGCGCGGAGCGTGCTCGAGCTGGACGATCTCTTCGACGCCTCCGGACGCCGACTGGCGATCGTCGGCGCGGCAGGGGCGGGCAAGACCACGGCGCTCCTGGCCCTGACCAGGAGCCTGCTCAGGCGTGCCCAGGCGGACTTCCACGAGCCCGTCCCGGTGGTGCTGGCGCTCGGCACCTTCGAGGCCAAGCTGCCGCTCTCGGAGTGGATGGTCGCGGAGCTGCACACGAAGTACGGCCTTCCGAGTCGCTGGGCCAGACTCTGGCTGCAGCAAGGCGCTCTCGTGCCCATGCTGGATGGACTGGACGAGGTTCCTGCCGTGCGGCAGCGAGCGTGCGTCGGCGCACTGAACGCGTTCCTGGAGGTCGAGGCGAGCGCGGGATGCGCGCTGACCTGTCGTGAGCTGACCTACGCCGATCTGGAGTGGCGCCCCGAGGTCGGCGCGACGATCCGCGTGGCTCCTGTGCACGAGGCCCTCGCCCTGTCGGTGCTGGGCCAGGGGCGGGCCACGGCGTTGCTCGAGCACTGGCCCAGGGACGCGCAGCTGCGCGAGCTGCTCTCGAGTCCGTTGATGCTGCGCGTTGCGGCGCGAGCGGACATCGCGGCGGTGGAGGTGACCAGGAGCGCGCAGCTGCGACGGCTGTTGTACGCGCACTTCGTCGCTCATCTGCTCGCGCGAGCGAGCGACGTTCCGGAGTCACGGGAGCGCTTGGCGCGGGGCTATGTCGCCCTGGCCCAGGCCATGATCCGCAGCGGGAGCACTGACCTCTGGCTGGAGCGGCTCCAGTCGAGCTGGCTCGAGCAGGCGGGGGACCGCCGTCTGGCGAGGACGCTGGGCGTGCTTGCCGTTGCCCTGGGGATCTTCATCCCTGGCACGCTCGCCCAGCTAGCGTCGGGGCTGCCGGCTTCGGCTTCGGTGCTCGGGTCGGCGCTGGCGGTGTTGCTGACCGCCAGGACGCTGCGCAGCCCGCACATCCAGACGGTCGAGGGCATACGCTGGGGCTGGCGCCGAGCGCTGCGCTGGCTGCCCGCCGGGTTGATCGGTGGCGCGCTCGTTGGTGCGCTCTTCGCGTCTCGCTACTGGTTTGGAGGGGGAGACGTCGCGGACGCAGACGAGGCGCTGCGCGGATTGTTCTCGAACCTGGGCTACGGCGCGTTGCTCGGTCTGTTCGGGGCGTTCGCGATGGGCCTCGAGGCGGCCGACCAGGCGACGCGAGCGGAGCCGGGGGCAGGGCTCCGGGACAGCCTCGGGACGGCGCTGGCCGTGGCGATCCCCGGCGCGCTGGTCAGCGCTCTCGGCTCGACTCAGGTGCTGCTTCCGCTGCTCGCGCGCGCCGGTCTGGACCTGGGCGGTCAGGGTGCCGCGTTCGGCGTGGCGTGGAGCGGGTTGGTCGGGCTGGTCCTGTTCTTCGTGTATGGCGGCGCGGCGGTGACCCGCCACTGGGTGCTGCGCTGGGTGCTCGCGCTGAAGACGCCGCTACCACGAGACTTGGTTACGTTTCTCGACATCGGCGCACACGCCGGGATCCTGCGCCGGGTGGGTGGTGGCTACCTGTTCATGCACCGCACCCTGCGCGACTACTTCGCGTCCCTGGATGACGACGCGCTGAAGCTGATCAGCGCCGCTCGAGATCCCCAGCGCGCCCTCACCCCCGAACGCCCGGCCTGAGTCGGCTGGTTCGTCCCTCGGTACGCCGCCGCTGCGAATTTCTAGGAGGAAATGGACCGCAAATCGCGTCCCATGTGGCACGCTGCGGAGGCCGCTGGGCTTCGGATCCGTGCGGGCTCAGCCTGGGACGGGCTCTTTCCTGGCGCAGCCCCGCGAAGTGCGAGTTGAATCCCGGCCTCGGGCGGAACACAACAACGCGATGGGGAGCGCGTCGTCTGGGTACCGGCGAACCGGGGGTGGGGTCGTGGGCAAGCACCTCCTGGTCGCGCTCGTGGTCTTGGCCGGAGCGTGCAGCTCCGAGGCGCCTGCGTCCGACGGGTCGAGCCCGGGGCGGAGCGCCGAGGTCGAGCAGGCGGCGGCTGGAGCGGCGCTGGTCGCGCGCCGGGGTAGGGAGCTGCGGCGGCTGCTGGCAGGCGCAGCGCCGGCAGCGCCAGGGCTGATTCCTCGAGGTTTCGTGCTCCCGGAGCGTGGCGACGGCTACTTGACGGCTCGAAGTGGTGATCTCGCGGTCAGCGCGCGACCGAGCCTGGAGCTCGCCGGGGACGGCGACTCCTCGGTCTTCGAGCGTGGCTTTAGCGCGGGTGACTCGGCCTGGATGCTCTCCAGGTCTCCTCGAGGCATCGAGGACTTCGTGCGCGTCGGCGCGCCAGGAGCGACCCCCGGACGCAGCGCGGTCGACTACGAGCTCCGCCTGAACGGCGTCGCCGGTCTGCGTCTGGTGTCGAACGTGCTGGAGTTCCTGGACGCGCAGGGCGCGCCCCGGTTGCGCATGCGGGCGCCGCTCGCCGTCGACGCGCTGGGTCGAGCCTGGCCAGTCCAGGTCGCTGTCAATGATTGCCGCGCGGATATTAGTCTGGCGCCTCCCTGGGGGCGCCCGGTCACCCCGCCCGGCAGCGACACCTGCGAGGTCGAGCTGAGCTTCGACGCCGCGGCGGAGTTCCCCGTCTGGGTGGATCCCGAGTGGCACACCACCTCGGAGCTCGCCGTTGCTCGGACGCAGATGGCGCGCCAGGTCGGTGCGGGACCCGCACTGGCGATCGGCGGTCTGGACGCCGCCGGGCAGCCGCTGGCGAGCGTGGAGCGCTTCGACGAGGCGACCCTGACCTGGGCGATGACGGGTGCCTTGGCCAGCCCGCGCGTGGGAGGCGACCTGCTGCTGGACTCGGCGAGCGTCTGGATGCTGGTCGGGGGCGGGACGGCGCAGACCGAACGCTACGACGCGGTCTCGGGCACCTGGAGCGCCGGCCCTGCTTCGCAGTGGAGCCATGAGTGTGCGGTGCGCACGGGCGGGACCTCGGGTCTGGTGTTGCAGATCGGCCCGGCGAACGGCGTGATGGAGGTCGAATACCTGGCTCGGGATGGCAGCGCCTGGAGCCGAGTCGACGCGGGTGCTCCTCCGCCCGCGCGGAGCCGCGCGAGCTGCTCGATCGTGCAGGGCGGCCACGTCTTCCTGGTCGGTGGCGTCGACAGCGGCGGGATCCCCCAGCTCTCGACCTGGTCTCTCGATCTGACGGGCGCGAGCGAAGTGGACGGAGAGCTCCAGGGCGCCGTCTGGACCCAGGGGCCGAGCATCGATGTGGCGTTTCCACAGGGAGTCAACGAGCCGCTGTTCGTGCAGAACCTGGTAGTCGCCGGTGAGATCGACGGCGCTCCCAGCGTGCGCAGCCTGGTGCTGAAGCGAGTCGCGACCACCTGGCAAGCGCAGCGCGGACCGGATCTACCGCTGGCGGTGAGTCACGCGGCGACCGCCACCGATGAAGACAATCAGGTGTGGCTCCTTGGCGGCCAGCTGGCCGACGGCAGCGACAGCGATCAGGCGTTCTCGCTCTTCGCGGCGAACCCCGTCGGCGGCTGGCAAGCGCAGCCGACGCTGCTCAGCAAGCGCCGGGATGCTCACCTCGCCGTGCTGGGCAACGGCAACTTCCTGCTGGCCGGCGGTGAAGGCGACGGCTCTGCGCTCGTGACTTCGGAGCTCTACGGGTCAGCGCCCGTGGACTGCGTGACCGACGCGCAGTGCCTCGGGGGGGCGTGCGTCGACGGTCGCTGTTGCGAGACGGCTTGCGACGGCATCTGCCAGGCGTGTATCGAGGCGCGAACGGGGCGCCCCGATGGGGAGTGCGCGCCCGTGCTGGCGGGGCTGGACTCGGACGGAGATTGCCTCGCGGATACGAGCAACGTCTGCGGGCTCGACGGTACCTGCGACGGCTCGGGACAGTGTCACTTCCCTCGGTACGACACGCGCTGCGGGGGAGAGTGCAGCGGCGAGTCGGCGGTGCGGGCTGACCACTGCGACGGCAACGGCCAATGTGTCGAGGGTCCTGTCGAGAGCTGTCAGGGGCTTCCCTGCGAGGACGGAGCCTGTCGCAGCCGTTGCCTGGACAGCCGAGACTGCCTGGAGGGATATCGTTGCACGTACGCCGGGTCGTGTGAGCGGGAGGTACCTGAACCCCCGGTGTGCGACTGCGCACCCTACGACTGCAACCTGGAGGGTGTCTGCTTGACCTCGTGCAGCGTCGACACCGACTGCGTGGGACTTGGTGTGTACTGCTCGGAGGAGCACCGCTGTGAGGCCCTCGAGTTCCTCCCGGCGGACTTCCGCCTCGCCGACGCTTGCCTGTGCTCGCTGCCGGGAGCCGCTCGACGCTCGTCTGGCTCAGCGCTCCTGCTGCTCCTGCCAGCGCTGTTCTGGCTGCGGCGCCGCTCGACCGACTGATCTCACCCCCGATCCCGAACCCTCGGGAGAACGCGAGGCGAAGAGCAGCAGGTCCGCAGAACTTCCACGCGACTCACACGTAGAAGGCGACCATGCGGGTGCCGGCATGGGTAGTGGTGGCGCTTGGGTGCGCTGGTTGTACGACGCCCGAGCAGTCGCCGAACGCGGTCTCTTCAACGGCGCGGCCAGCGCCCGCGGTGTCCGGCGAGAGCCCCGTGGCGCGCGCGACCGCGGTCGAGGTCGCGCCACCGCCGCCCCAGGTGAGGCTGGCGGCGGAGGAAGCGCGCTACCTCGCGAGCTCCGGGGTGACCCGAGGCGACTACGTTCGCAGCGAGTTCTTCACCTGGACGACGAAGGCGCAGCTCGGCGAGCTCAGGAGTCGTCGACGGCTGTTGCTGAAGGATCGCGCCGACGATGGCAGCCGCGCGTTCTTCGACCGACGCCTGGAGCTGATGCGCGACTCTGCGGACGTGCTGCCAGAGCAGCGCCTGGTCGCACGCAGATTGCTCGAGCCCGACCTGGGGTTGCGGCGGTTCGCCTGGGTAAATCCGTGGGGAACTGCTCGAGGGTGGGGGGAGAGCGACACCTATGGCCACGTGCTGGTGAAGGTGCGCCTGAAGCCTCGAGCGCTGCTCGCACGTCTGGACGGCAACGGCTGGGAGTTCCGCGATCAAGAGGGGCGCATCATCCAGTCGGACGCGGCGCTGGACGCCGAGCTGGTGAAGCGCCTGGCCGTGGTGTTTCACAGCTGGGATCCCGAGGCGCCGGGCGACGGCATGCGAGAGCTGGAGGGGCGCCCTGCGTTTCGCGAGTTCGTGCTGGTGAACGAGTCGATGCTCGAGAGCTGGGAGGTGGACACCACCGCGGTGCGCGAACGCGTCGAGCGCGATCGCAAGCTGATGAGAGCCATCGCGCCGCAGGTCTCGCAGCCGCCTCCGAGCTGGCACACCGAGCTGGCCGAGCGCTGGAGTCGGATCGAAGCGGCGAGCGACCCTGGCGCCGACTTCGATCAGCGCTACGCCGCCTGTCTGGCGTTCAGCTCGAAGGACTACGCGCCCGATCAGGCCGACGAGATCGCCCAGGAGCTCGCGAAGGCGGAGCGTGGCGGGGCGCTGGACGTGCGCGTGAACGTGGCGTTCGGCGAACCGGTGGTGCGACCTCAGCCGGTCATCAAGAATCACCGCCCTGCGGGCTGGCGCAGGCCCATCCTGTGGTAGCCTCGCACATGCCCGAGCGCATCTCCCGTGAGGCGGCGGTCGCCAGCATTGAATTACCAGAAGGAAAATGCCTCGCCTGCCAGCTGGTGGCCGGTGCAGGCGGCGCGCTGACGTTGCTCGAGACCGAACGGCTGGTTGCGCTGTTGCCCAGACTCGGCGTGGCCTTCGGTCAGGTCTTGATCGTGCCTCGCGTGCACGTGGAGCGCTTCACGGATCTGCCCCGGCAGGCCTGGCTCGAGATGAGCGAGCTGGCTCGGAGCATCGCCCAGGCCATCGAGCGCTGTCTGGAGCCGGCGCGGTGCTACGTCGCGTCCCTCGGTACGCCTCGCGCTGACGTGCCCATGTCCTGCGCCCATCTCCACGTTCACGTGATCCCGGTGATGGACCCCGACGCTCGGCCAGCGCAGGTGCTCACGTGGTCCAATGGAGTGGTCCGCGGGGAACCAGCGGAGCTGGAGGCGCTGCGGGTGAGGTTGAGCGCGGCGCTGGCAGACGTCGCCTGACGCCACGCCTCAGACCGGATGGAAGAACTGCTTGAGCGGGGGCGCCATGTTCTTGGGGATGTTCTCGCCCCACGCGCCGCCGTTGATGGTGCGTCCCGTGGGCTTGCCCTGGGGGTCCAACTCGAAGAACGCTGGGATTCCGTTCGCGTTGATTCCGGCCTTCATCAGCTCATTGCCCCAGGCGTCACTATCCAGGCGGATTTGATAGGTGTCCTTGAAAGCGTCTTGCATCAGCGGATCGCCGAGGCTCGCCTCGAGCTCCTTGCAGGGCATGCACCAGGTCGCGTGCACCTCGACGTACGCCTTCTGGCCCTTGGCCCTGGCCTTGCCTGCCTCGGCGCTGAGCAGCGCGGACAGGTCGCCGTCCTTGGGGGTGAGGGTCACCGCCGTGAACGAGCCTGCGGTCGCGGCCGCTCCCGCGCTCGCGGAGGCTCCACCGGAGTCGTGCTTACAGGCGGACAGCGCGGCAATCAGCAGCAGGCTCAACCAGGCGTGGCGCATGCACGGAGTCTTCCACGGTCGAGCATCAGCGCAAGCACTGGTTGCTTGGCGTTTGCGCTAGCGCAAACACTCTGCATACCCGATCCCCCAGACTTCGGGCTGGAAGCTCAGGTTGCCGGCGCCGTCCCGGGTCACGATCTCGTCGCCGGAGAACCACATGCGGACGCGGTCGGTGTCCTCGAGTACCGCCACGGATCGGATCTCGCGCTTCGTCCAGCTGAAGTCCCCGCGCTCGAAGATCGGATCCGGGTACTGCGTGAAGTTCGATCGCCCGTCGACGGACACCGATAGCTGCAGAGCCACCTGGAGCCAGTCGGCGTCGTAGTAGTCATCGTGCTTGTCGTTGGCCACGTCGCTGAACAGCTGTACGTGGCCGTCGATCAGCGCGGCGAACGGCGTCGAGAAGCCGATGTAGCCATCACCCCGCGGATACAAGATCGGGTCGGGGGTCAGGGCCAGAGCAGGTGCAGAGAACGTGCTGCCATCCATCGAGGTGACGAGGCCAATCACCTGGCGCGACTGCATCGTGCCGGCGTCCACGCCCACCGCGGTGAAGTAGACGTACAGCTCGTCGCCAACCACGACGGCCGCGGGTTCGCCGACGATCAACCCGTCGAAGTCGTTCGCGTTGCCCGTGGGGACCACGAACCGCTCGTTCTCCAGGCTGAAGGCAATGCCATCGTCGCTCACGGCGTGGGCCAGGTGATAGCCAAAAGCGTCGCCTTGATCCGGATAGGTGGTGATGAACAGATGGTACTTGCCCTTGAACCACACCACGCTGGGCGTCTCCACACTCTCCATCGCCCCGGCGGGTTCGAAGACCGGCGTCTGGGGGTCGAGGCTCCAGCTGCGCGCGTCAGCCGAGGTGAGGCGATAGATGCTGACGATGATCGGGTCCGCGAAGCCGCTGGATGCCGAAGCGTACATCACGTAGCTCCCGTCCGATTGCTTCAGCACATGGGGATCGTTCCAGGTCGCGTCGGTCAGGAAGTCGCCATACTTGATCACGGGATCGGGTGAGGGAGCCTTGAAACAGCCAGGCAGCAGCGTCGAGCCGCTGCCTCCACCCGACGTGCCCGCGTTCCCGCCGCTGGAGCTACCGGCGCTGCCGCCGCTGTGTTCGCCTGCGTCGCCACCGCTCCCGCCGCTTGATTGCCCCGCGGATCCGGCGCTCGCAGAGCCACCGCTTCCGGACTCGCGCTGCGTGTCCGAACCGCACGCCACGAGTCCCAGCGCGACCAGGGCGCCCAGCGCGGGCCTAGACCACGCCATACAGCACCGTCACGATCACCGCCGCCAGCATGCCGAGCACGATGACCAGGAGCGCGACCCAGATCGCCCAGTGCAGCCCGGTCTTTCCGGTCGGGCTGCCCAGAGGCGGCATCGGTGGCTGGAACTCGTGAGGCGCAGGCTGCCAAGCCGCTGGGTTCTCTGCCGGGGAGCGCGCGAGTTCCGTCTGATCGATGGTCTTCGCGGGCTCGTCGGGGTCCACCCAGCGCACCCCTCGGGGCGCGGGCTCATTCCCCGCGGCAACGACATTCACGTTCGGCATGCGGGCGCGCAGCTGCTCCGCGGCGGCGTGGGAGTCCGTGCGGCTCTGTAGCGTGCTCTCGAGCCCGACGGGGCTCGGCCCTTCGAGCTCGGTGGCGGCCAGGGCTAGCTGAGAGGCGACCTTCCGCTGGGGCAAGACCGGCTCGTACCTGGGGCTCGCTGCGGTCTGCTCGAGCTCCTGTGTGATGGGGTCCATGCGCGTGGTGTCTGCCTCGGAGGGCACGCCTCCGGCGACGTCCGGGCGCCGCATCACCGCCGTACCGAAGGGCGTGTGGCTGTCGAGGTCCGTGCGTTCGTCCACGCCGCCGAGCGCCTGGCTCAGGTCGGAACCGCAGCCGTCGCACGGCGGAGCCACCGTGTGGCCACGCGGAATGGCCACATGCCTACCGCATGCGGGACAGGTGACGACCAGCGCTGCGGTACCCGGCTCCACTTCCGGAGAATCCTACACCCCGATGCGCTGGATTGCAGCGTAGACTCCCGCAGCAAGGCCGCGCTCTGCCCTGCAAACGTCGCGTCTGCCCCTCGAATGGACCACTTACAGCCAGGAATGCGCCTCGATCGCTACGAGCTGGTGGCCCCGCTGGCGGCGGGCGGTCAGGGCTCGGTGTGGCGCGTTCGCGACCCCCTCGACCCGAGCGCACCGCGCGCAGTGAAGCTCGTGGATCTGGTTCAGGCCAGCCCCGATGGCATCGAACGGGTACGTCGCGAAGCTCATCAGCTCGCGCAGCTCGAGCATCCGTCCATCGTTGCTTGCCACGGCCTGTTCGAAGACGTGAAGGAGAGCGTGCTCGGGCTCGTCGTGACCTACGTCGAAGGTCAAGCGGTCGGGGGCTTGCTCGCGGATCCACGCTTCGACGCCCGGAGGCGACGGCTCTTGCTCGAGCACCTGGCCGAAGCGCTGGCTTTCATCCATGCACGCCAGATCGTCCACCGCGACCTCAAGCTGGACAACGTACTGGTCGACGCGCGCTTTCTCACGGAGCCGGAGTCGCCGCAGCACGTCAAGCTGATCGATTTCGGTATCGCCCTGGCGCCGACCAGCGGGCGCAAGCTCACTCGCGCGGGGCACATCGTCGGGACACCGTCTTACATGGCGCCGGAGACCCTGGACGCTTCCTGGGGCGGATCGATGAACGCTCCAGCGGTGGACGTGTTCGCCTTCGGTGTGATGGCCTGGCGGCTGTTCCTCTCGGGGCATCCCAGCGGCGTGCAGAACGCGCGCAACCTCGCGGACTATGCCATTGCATACCGAAGCATGAAGAGCCAGCCGGGGCGCTGGCTCGCAGAGCTCGACTCACGACCCGATCTCCGCTGGCTTCGTCAATGCCTGGCGCTGGAACCCGAGCGACGGCTGCCCGATGGCGCGGCGCTGGTCGCCGCCCTGCGTTCCTCCCAGCTCCCGGCCTCGGAGGACGAGCTGGCAGCCACCCAGCTCGCGGCTCAGGGGTACACACCCGCGCCGACGCAGGGGCAGGTGAACCCCCCTCGCGGAAGCGGGCCCACGCCTTCATCCGTGCCCACTGCATACTCTCCTGGGCAATTGCCTCACGGAAATGCTATTCCGCCAGGCGGGGAGTCTGCGCCCCCGCGCGCGAATCGCTTCGCGATTGGCGTGGCGCTGGGACTGCTCGCGGCCATCCTGTTCGCGGTGGTCGTGGTCGCGGGCCTCTCCGGGGCGGCGTTCTTCGCCCTTGGCGAGCGCGAGCGCGCGCGCGCCCACCGCCAGCGTCCACCTGCGTGGCGGGGAGTGCGCTCCCGGCGAACCGCGAGGTGACGATCTGGCTGGGCCCAGTCGAGCTCGCCGACGACGGCTCGAGGCGCAACCTGAGGAGCGACGAAGCCCTCTGCCTCACCAACCTACGTAGCGGTGAGCGGCGCTGTGCGCGAGGCAACCGCTGGAATCCAACGGTGAAGGCGCGAGTCGGGGATCTGCTCAGCGACGGCGCTGGGCTGATGGTTCAGTTCGAGCGAGCGGGCGGCAGCGAGACCCTCGCCGCGCGCGCGGATCTGGGGCTGAGCACCGTCACGTGTCCTCGGTCGGGGTGGCTGATGCCGTTGCCTCAGAACGCTCGACTGCAGAACGTACCGGTCTTTCCTCGTTGACCGGGCTGGCTCGCTGGCCTGACGAACTCAGGCCTTCAGCTGATCGAACTCGCCCTGCTCGCCGTAGCTCAGATCTCCGAAGGAGGAGTAGGGCTTGCCGCTGTCATCGGTGGCGCCCACCGCGTTGAGCAGGCTGGTCAGCAAGCGATTGTGAGCCGCACCCGTGTCGCTCATCAGGTTGCCGTCTCGGGAGCAATCGATCACCTGGCCCTGCTTCAAGTAGCCGCCGCCGGAGCCGGCGATCACCACGGGCAGGTTGCGGAAGTCATGCGCCTTGCCGTCGGATAGCTCGCTGATCCACATGACCACGCTGTCGTCCAGCATCGTGCCCCCGTCGCCAGTGAACATGTCCAGGTAGGAGAGCAGGTCGTTCATGCGGCTCGCGTAGTAGGTGTCGACCTCGGTGATGAAGTTCTCGATGCCGGGGATGTCCCCGCCCTCGGCGTCATCGCGGCCGTTGCGGTGCGAGAGCTGGTGATGGTTGAACTCGTGGTTCATGCCGTCCCAGCGGAAGGTCGGCCCCGAAGCGCCGCTCGAGAACTTGATGGTGGCCACTCGGTTGACGTCACAGGCCATCGTCAGCGCGGTGAGCTTCATCATCAGCCGCGCGACCTCGTTGAACTCGCCGTCGCTGCCCACGGTGTTCGAGTCCATCATGTCGTAGCGATCGACGCCGTTCAGGTCGAGCGCGGCGACCGTGTCCGGCGAACATGCGGAGCCCATGCCGGTCTCCACGTCCCGCACCAGCGCCAGCCAGTCATCGAGTAGCTTGGTGTCGCTGCTGCTCATCGGTGTGCGCTTGAGGTCGTTGAGGTCGTCGCGCACGAGATCCACCAGGCTCTGACCCCGCTTCATCACGCGGTCATCGCCTTCGGAGCCGGCGATCAAGCCCGTGAAGGCGCGGTAGACGTTGTAGGGGTTGTTCTCCCCGGCGTAGGGCGTCTGGGGGCCCGAGTAGGAGCAGTAGTTGAGCACCTGGTTACCGTTGCGACCCACCTGGATGACCAGCGGAGCCTTGCCGCCGATGTTCAGGCTGCGCGCGGCGGCGAAGTCCACGGACTCTCCAGCGGCGAAGATGTCGGGATCCGTGGTGGGCTGAGCGGTGAGCTTGCAGGCCATGCCCTTCATGTGGTCGTCGCCCGGGAGCTCATCCCAGTTGAAACCTCGGGGCGCCATGTGGATACCTCGCGGAACCAGCAAGCGATCCGCGAAGCCGCTCATCGGCTCGAGGGCGCGACCTTGGAGGGAAGCGGCGGTGATCTGCCCGCTGGCCACGTTGGGGAAGAAGCGATCCATGTTCACGCCATTGGGCGTGAACAGGATGATCAGTCGCTTGATGGGCTGCGTGGGGGCAGCCAGCACGCGGCCCGCAAGCGAGCCGAGCAGCGGAATGCCCAGCGCCACGCCGCCGACGCCACGCAGGAAGTTTCGACGAGTAGTCTGCGTCTTCTTGTTCATTGGGCCTCCGGAGCGCGGCTGCGGAACGTCTCGCTGACCACGATGTCGACCAGCATGTCGAGGATCGTGTAGTCGGCCGCGTTCATCTTCTTCGCCAGGGAGTCGATGATCTGCAGGTCGATGCCCTGCGCTCGTCGCCCGAAGGCGAACTCCACCCAGTTCTTCGCGTAGCAACCATGAGCTTCGGGCGCGTCACCGAGGGCCTTCGAGAAGTCTACCGGCCCCTCGTAGCTGATCTTCCGGTCACCGAACAGCGCGGTGCCGGTGCTGTCGACTGGCTTGCCGGTGTCCATGGTCTGCCAGGAGCCCACCGCGTCGTAGTGCTCGAACGGGAACCCGGTGGGGTTGATGATGGCGTGACAGAAGTTGCAGTCGTCGGGGGATGTCTGCAGCGTCACCCGTTGCCGCGTGGTAACAATGTCGGGCGTCACCTCCGGGAGCGGAGTCATCTCCGCGCCCGCCGGCGGCGAGCCGATCTTGCGACACAGCACGTACTTCTGAATCAGAGCGCCGCGCAGAATCGGCGATGTCCTGACCACCTGCGCGTGCGATGCCAGGAAGCCTACACGAGTGAACAGGCCGGCACGCTGCTTCGGATCGAGGGTTGCTTTGGTCAGCTCGCCGCCATATCCGCTGCCGTCGAGTCCATACAGCGGCGCGGTCAGGTTGTTGACGAACGCCGTGTTGTCGGTCATCAGCGCCTGGAAGCCGGCGCGCTTCTCGAACACGATGTAGTCGACGAAGCGCAGCGTCTCTTCCTTCAGGTACGGGATGGTCTCCGTCTTGAACGCCGGAAACAGCGTCTCGTCGCGCACGAAGTCGGTCCAGCGCGCGCCCTCCGTGCCCTCCATGCGGAGGTAGTGCTCGTGAAAGGTCTTCACCATCTCGCGGGCGCGAGGCTGCTCGAGCATGCGCTCGGCCTGCGCGCGGATCTGCGCCGCGGTCGACAGCTCGTTCTTCGCGGCGGCGTCGAACAGCGCCGCGTCGGGCATGCTGTTCCACAGGGCATAGCTCAGGCGGCTGGCGACCTCGTAGGGGTTCAGCTGGATGTTGTCTCCAGCGCGCTCCGTGGACAGCTCGGCGCGACTGAGGAAGCTCGGAGACTGCAGGAAACCTTCGAGGATCAGCTCGATGCCTTCGTCGAAGCTACCGCTCGCGGTGGTCTCGCTGCGTCCGGCGTAGAGCGCCTCGAAGCGGGTCTGCTCCGCGGCGCTGAGCGGGCGCCGGAAGGCCCGAGCGCCGAACGTCGAGATGAACTGACTCGCGCACGCCGCGCCGTCACCGCTCGGCTGGCAGGGCAAGATGAAGTCTCGAATGGCCGCTGTGGAAATGGCGGTCTTGGCCAGGGTCGCGGCGGAGTCCTTGTAGCCAGTCCAGGCGCGGTCATCCATGCTGCCCACGGCCTCGGGCGGAAGCGAATTGGAGGGCGTCAGCTGGGGCGCGTTGAACAGATCCTGAACGGTGTGGTCATACTGCGTGTGGTCGAGGCGAGGGAAGCGACTCGCGGGCGGGATCGCGTCGGGAGCGACGGTGCCGCTGCCCCCGTTGCCGCTGGTGCTGCCGGCGCCGTCGGAGCCGCCCGCCGCCCCGACCGAGCCCTTGCATCCGAGCGGCAACGCCCCCAGCGCGAAGAAAAGCGCCGCGAGACTCAGCCAGCGCCCGTGGCGCTTGGCTCGAGCCTGACGCCCGGTGTGCTCAGCTTCCGGCGTCGTGGACTCAGCGCCGTTTGGAGTTTGCCCCATCGGAACCTCGCGGTGCTCGTGCTCGGTGACGCGAGCGATTGGTGGAGAGGACGCGCAGCGCGGAGACGGTTTCCCGCGGGAAGCCACCCCGAAACCACACCTGGTTAGCCTAACCGGGTGGGCGCGGGTGAGAACCACGGAGTCAGAAAAAGCGATGGGCGCTCGCGTTCCGGGTTCGGGGCGACCTCGAATAGCCAGGGAGTTTCGCGCAGTTCCGCTGTGCCTGGAGAATTCACTGGGCGTTCTGCCACGGAAACGCCGCGCGGATTCCCGCACAGCAACACACATCGAGTCTGGCGCGCGATTTGCCATGTGTGAATTCCAGCGCTCGGATGGCGAAAACCTCTGCTCGCCATCGCCGCTCGTGGCCGGTTCACCAACCCGCTGGCCGGAGAAAAGCGCGCTCCAGCGAGCTCGGAGATGGATTCGGGCTTGCATTGCGTGGCGACTTGGGTGTCGAACACCCAAACCCGTGTCGTCCTCCGCCTCGCTCGCCAACTCAGCCTCTCCGCGCTGTCCCGTGCGGCGTGAGTGCGGCGGCTGCCCATGGCTGGACGAGTCCACCGCGGCGCAGCACGCCGCCAAGCTGGACTCGCTGCGACTTGCCCTGGCCGAACGCGGGCTGGACTTCCCGGAGCCGACGCTGATCAGCGCCGGCTCGAGCCTCGGCTATCGCAATCGTCTACGCCTGCGGGTGGATGAGCTCGGCTCGGCAGTGTTCTTCAACCCGCACAAGCTGACGAGCTGCGCCGTGCTCGATCCGGTGCTGGCCGACGCCGTGGCGAAGCTCCGGGAGAGTGGGCCGCTGCGGGGGCTCTTGGGGACACGACACCTCGAGCTGCGGGTCGCGGACGACGCTCGAATCGGCCTCTGCGTCTACGCGGACCAGGTCGTGGCCCAGAGCAGCCGTGCGGCTCTGGGCGCAGCGCTGCCTGCCGAGTGGCAGATTGGCTACGCTGGAGACCCCCGGCTCCCACGCCTCGACTATTACCTCGAGGAACCAGTCGGTGAGCCGAGGGGGACGACGCGCCTCGGCTACCAGGTGCCACTCTCGAGCTTCGTCCAGGTGAACAGCGCGGTGAGCCGTGCGCTGGTGGCGCGTGTCCGAGGGCTGGTGCGCGCTGCCGGACTGCGTTCCTTCAACGATCTGTTCTGCGGTTCTGGCAACTTCAGTCTGCCGCTGCTCGCCGACGGCCTGGACGGCGAGTCCGTCGAGCTCGACGCTCAGGCCATCGCCGCCCTCGACGAGAGCGCAGCGCGCTGGAGGCGTCAGGGACGCAACCACAGGGCGCGGGTCGGCGACGCCCGTGGGGCGTCGCTCGAGCCTCGGGAGCTGCTGGTCGCCAACCCACCACGAGCCGGGCTCAAGCTCGAGGCTGGTGACGCGCAGCGGTTGGCCGGCAGCGCGACGCGCTGCGTGGCGCTATGTTCTTGCAGCCCGCAGAGCCTGGCCCGCGATCTCGCCGAGTTCACGGCGTCGGGATTCGAGCTGAGAGAAGTCACGGCGTTCGACATGTTTCCCCACACCGAGCACCTCGAGACGCTGGCGTGGCTCGAGCGACCTCGAGCGGGCGGCTCTCGCGAGAGCCGTTGATTCAGGTCCCTCGCCGCTCAGCTGAGCACGACCTGGCCCTGATGGAGTCTGGCCTTACCCCGCGCGAGCAACACCTCGACCGCCCGATCGCATAGCTGATTGAGCGTCTTCCCCGAGCGGCTCAGGCCCATCTCCAGGGCGGTCTGCTTCGCCAGCTCGTCGCGCGGTAGGCTGATGTCTCGTTGCAGCACGGCGAGCGCCGCCGCCGCTAGCTCCAGCAACGGCACCTCCGTCAGCTCTCTCCCGTCCTCATCGGTCAGCGGTCGATAGCGCACCAGCTGATGCAGCGGATCGCCATGGCGATACAGGACGTTGCCCTCTGCCTCCATCGGTGAAGCGTCGACCACCCGGTCCACGAGTTCATTGACTCGCTGACTGACGCGAGACGTCACGCGGCTCTGGGGCCACGCGGCGAGGAGACGCTTGGTCAGGAGCTCCACGCTGATGGGTGATTCCGTGTGGATGATCTGGGTGATGTCAGCGACCAGCGCCGCGTCCTGTTGGTAGAAGGCTTCTCCGTCGACCTCCCGTACTTCGAGCCGGGCAACGACGTAGGCCTCGCGCACGGCGCCCAGGCTCGCCGTGTCGCCGACCTCCGCGGGAGCCGGCAGGAGCACCGTCGCTCCCGACGGCGCCGGTTCGTCGCCGACCAGCGTCGGAGCAGCCCTCGAGGCGGGGGCGGCTTCGTCCTGTCGTGGAGCTCCAGCGGCCAGGATGGCTGCGTGGAGGCGTTCCAGCTCGCGCTTCGACTCGAGCCACCAGTCGCTGCTCCACACCCGGAGCAGGCGCCAGCCCAGCCGCTCGAGCACGCTCTGGCGGATGCGATCGCGGTCACGGGCGACCTTCGCCGAGTGATACATCGCGCCATCGCACTCGATGCCAAGCAGGTAGCGGCCGGGCGCCGCGGGATCCACGATCGCGAGATCCACACGGTAACCCGCGACGCCGATCTGGGTGTGAACCGTGTGACCCAACCCCCGCAGGCCCAGGCAGATCTCGCGCTCCAGAGGCGAGCCGAAGCGGTCCTGCTGGAGGTCGCTCTGCGCCTCCGAGGTGAGGGCGATGGCACCGCGCTCGGCGTAGTCGAGGAAGAGCTTGAGATCCTGGCTGCCCTTGGCCTCGCTGGGGCTGATCTCCCCCGCGCTGACGCTGGCGAAGACCTTCAGCTGCTCACGAGCGCGAGTGACCGCCACGTTGAGCCGCCGCTGACCTCCGTCGAGGTTCAGGGGGCCGAAGCTCTGAACGAATTTCCCTGTGGGATCCATGCCGTAGCAGACGCTGAACAGGATCACGTCTCGTTCGTCGCCTTGCACGTTCTCCAGGTTCTTCACGAACACCGGCTCCAGCGTGTCTTCGCTGAAGTAGCGCTCGATCTGGGGGTGAGCGCGCCGCGCGACCTCGAGCAGGTCCTCCACCAGGATCTGCTGCGGCTGGTTGAACGTCACCACGCCGAAGGTCTTGGGTTCTCCGCGCTGGAGCCGCGCGACCAGGTGCGCGACCAGCGCCTCGGCTTCCTTGCGATTCGTGCGGCTGGCGCCGCGATCATAGACTCCGTCCACGCGCTCGCAGGAGACGCCGATCTCCCGCTTGTCGGCGACGGGGCCAGGGAAGGTGAAGAGCGAGGAGGCGTAGTAGCGGGCGTTGCTGAACGCGATCAGGCTCTCATCGCGGCTACGGTAGTGCCAGCGCAGACTGAGCGAGGGCAGGCCCGCCGCGGCGCACTCGTCGAGGATGCTCTCCAGGTCGTCGGGCAGGTCGTCGTCGACCTCCGCCTCGGCCTGCTTCTTCATGAAGAAGTTGGTCGGCGGCATCTGCTTCGAGTCACCGACGACCACCGCCTGCCTGGCCCTGGCCAGGGCGCCGATCGCGTCGTGGACGGTGACCTGAGAGGCCTCGTCGAAGACAACCAGATCGAAGGCGGGCCCCTGGATGTCCAGGTAGCGCGCGACCGAGAGCGGGCTCATCATCACGCAGGGCTTGAGGCGTCGCAGGGCGTTCGGGGCCTTGCTGAACAGCTGGCGGATCGCCAGGTGCCGGCGTTGCTTGCGGATCTCCCGCCGCAGCACTCCGCTCTCCGACTCGTCGCTGCCGGTCTGTGCGGGCTGTCGCGCGCAGAGGGTCGCCGCCACGCGGTCGCGTGTATCCGTGACGAGCTGTCTATCAACCGTGCGGAAACGATTGATCTTCGCCTCGTGGTCGCGCCCGCGGAAGCTCGAGAGCAGGTGGTGGCTGAAGGCGTCATGCGCGAGCCATGCCTCGTAGAAGGCGCGCTCGACGCTGGCCTCGAGCCCGGTCAAGAGCTCCGGCGTGCTTCCGGCGAGTACCTGGGCGGTGAGCTGATCGAGGCCCGCTTGATCCAGCTCCACGCGGGTCTGGTTCAGCTGGGCATAGTCGCGCAGCGTCTGCGGCTCGAGCACCTGCCAGCGCTGGGCCAGGTCCTGGAGGCGGCTCGTGTAGCTCGGGGCGTCGGGGGCGCCAAATACGCCCAGCGCGAAGCCCAGCTCCCGCGCGAGGCTCTGGCTGAGCTCACCGAGCTCTGCCAGGCCGCTGTGGAGCTTCGCCTTCTCGCCCTTGAGCCAGTCGCGCTGTCGCGCCCACTCTGGAGAGGCCAGCGCTTGCACGAGGCCGTGATTGTCTCCCAGGGCAGTGAGGCCGAGGCGGGTCAGGCGCTGGCGCAGCTCCCTCGCGAGGTTCCTCGCCGACGCGAGCTGCTCGGGAAAATAGCGCCAGTCCGTGGGGCTACCGCCCAGGAACTCCACGGCGCGACTCGCGAAAGCGTTGAGCTCGATCAGGTTGACGCGGAAGCGCTCAGCGCGAGTGACGTCGTCCAGGAGCTGACTGTTCGCGGGCAGCGCAGGCATGCGCAGCGCGCCCTCGAGCTGCTTTCGCACGCCCCACGAAGACACGAACCCGAGCACGCCGCCGCTTCGCTGGAGCTTCTGGCGGAGCTCTGCGAGATCCAGCGCGAGGAGGCGGTCCATCGCGTAGCGCGCACCCAGGTAGGCCTCGTCGTCGCGGCTCAGACTGCAGATCTGCGCGAGCCGCTCGGCGCGCTCGTTCCGCGCGGCGAGATCATCGTCGGAGATCAGGCCTGGACCAAGGTTCGGGCAAGCGATCAGCTGTTCGAAGACGCTGTCGAGTGCCTGCAGTCCGCTCAGGCTGGTGGGCACCGGCTGACCGAGCGGCGCGCACAGGTAGTGCGCGACCTGACTGGTCTGCTGCAGCACGGCGCAGACCTGCCTCGCCTGACTGCGCACGCGTTCGTGGAGCTGGGGATCCCAGTCGCTCAGTCGGCTGCCGCGCAGCGGGTGCTCGTGCAGCGGTCCGACGCTCTGAACCCGCTCCTTGAAGGTGCGTACCTTGCCGAGCAGGTGGTCCAGCGCGGCTCGGCCCAGCCCAGGGTTCAGACGATGCTCGATGCGTGTGGCGTCCATCACCAGCGAGCGTCGGCCCAGGATATCGAATGCGGAGAAGCCGCCGTCGCGCTCGCGGTGGAGCTCCGAGGCGTAGCTGTCCAGTTCCGTGCGGATAGAACCGACCTCGGCGGCAACGGACTGCACATCGGCCACCGCGTCGGCGGCTTCGGCCTCGAAGGCGTCGGCCAGCTGCTTGATGACCTGGGCCTTGCCCGCCTTGTGTGAGTGCAGCTCGAGGCAGAAGCGCCCGAGGCCGGCGTCGCTCAATCGGCGCTGCACCACGTCCAGCGCAGCGCGCTTCTCCGACACGAAGAGCACCGACTTCCGAGCGTTGAGGAAGTGTGCGATCAGGTTCGTGATGGTCTGGGACTTCCCGGTGCCTGGAGGTCCTTCCAGCACGAACGAGCGCCCCTGGTGTGCCGCGGCGATGGCCGCAAGCTGACTCGAATCGGCGTCGTACACGCACGTCAGGTCCAGCGGACCGAAGTCGCGGTCGAGCTGCTCCGCCACGGGCAAGCTGCTCTCGACTCCCTCGAGCGGTCGACCGCTGGCCAGCGCGCTGACCAGAGGAGACGCGAGCAGCTGCTCCGTGTGAGCATCCAGGTCGCGCCACATCAGGAACTTCGTGAAGAAGAAATGCGTCAGGTAGGCGCTGTGCTCGATGCGTGCGCCCGGCAGCTGCCCCAAGCTGCCTTGCACCTCGCTCAGGATCTGCCCGAGACGCAGCCCGGAGTCGTCGCTAGGCAGCTCACCTCGCAGGTTCGGCAGGTCGATGCCGAACTCCCGCTGCAGCTTCTCGAGCAGGGTGATGTTGAAGACCGGATCGTCGTCGGAGGCGCTGAGCTTGAAACCGCTGGTCAGCCCCTTGCGCTTCAGCTCCACCGGCACCAGCAGCAGCGGCGCGCGGCGCAAGCGATCGCTGCCCATTGCCTCGGGGAAAAGCAGGCTGCCGAGGGCGACGAACAGCGTATTCAGACCCAGCTCCTCCTGGCTGAGTCTTGCGTCCCGCGCCAGCAGCACCAGGCGTCGCTCGAGCTCGCTCGGGTCTTGTTCGACGTAGAGCTTGCGTTGTGCGAGGCCGCTGACCACCGGGTCCGGCTCCGGAGCCTCCTGACCCAGCTCGCCCACCCGCCGGGGGGGCAGCTCACTCGCGCTGCTCAGGCTCAGTTGCTTGCCGTCGCCGAGCGTGGCGAGGAGCGCCGGCAGGTCGGGGGACCGCAGCTCGAGGGCGCGTCGCCCACCCTCACGCGGGCTCTTGAAGTTGAGCAACGCGTTGCGATAGCTGAGGTCGAGCAGCTGTTGTTTCCAGTGGTCGAGGCGGCGCGCAGCGTCCATGGCTCGGGGAAGAGCCAGTAGCGTGATCCCACCGACCTTGGCAATCGTCTGCGTGGACTCTTGGGCGCCGCCGTCAGGGCGCGGGCTGGATCAGCCCTGGCTCCGGCGCCGTACGTTCGGCTATGCTCCGCTGCGCGATGGGGCGAAGCGGGCGCGCTGTTCGGTTCACGTGCGCTTGCGGGTTGAGCGCGCTGTCGCTCGCCGGCTGCGCCGATCGCCTGGGGGACGAGAGCTTGACCACCGCGCTCTCCGGCGAGACCCGGGAGCGCTGCCTGATCGAGCCGCCGACGCCGGTCACGACGTTCGCCGGCGGCTTCACGCTGGACTTCGCCTCGGGGCCGCTCTGGATCTTCCCCGGTGCGTCCGACGCCTCGGGTCGGTCGCTGGGGAACGTCGCCGCGCGGCTGACCCCGGCGGACACCGCCTGTGGCTACGCATTCGACTACCTGGCTCCCCCCCAAGGAGGAGAGCTGCTGCGACTACTCGACCCCGAGCCCGAGGAGCTCGATCCGGCGCGTGGCTCCCTGAGACTGACGCCGCTCTCCGGCTTCGTGACAGACTGGCAGGGTAGCGAGGGAGCCGTGGTGTTCTATCGCAAGGAGTTCGTACGGGGATTCCTCGACGTCCAGGTGGTCGGCGTGGGCGTGGCGCTCGTCGATGACGCAGGCGCTGTCACGAGGCTGAGTCCCAATCATTACCCCGAGGAACCAACCCTGACCTGGCTCGAACCTCAGATATGGGGCCGCTCGGCGCTGATCGGGCGAGACGGCTGGGTCTACAGCTATCGCTGCGTCCACGAGGGGCCGTTCGATGACACCTGCAGGGTGGGGCGGGCGAAGCAGCAGGCGCTGGCCGACCCCGGCGCGTGGGAGTACCGGGGTGCCTTCGATTGGGTCAGCGATCCCGAGCAGTCCGCGGCGCTGATCGAGGGCTCGGGCGAGCTCAGCGTGGCCTACAACGCGCACATCGGCGGGTACGTGTTCGCGTTCCCGCCGGTGCTGTCCAGCGACGTGAAGGGGAAGACCGGCGCAAGCCCGAGCGAGGTGAACACGCTGACTCATCCAGTGTTCCAGGGCGTCCCCGACGGGCAATTCGGAGTCCGGGACGTCGCTCAGCACCCGAGTCTCGCCCGCGATGGCGATCGCGAGATCTGGTTCAGCTACTCGAGCAGCCCCGACCAGAGCGAGGCGGACGCGAAGCCCAGCGGCGTGCGCCTCGTCAGCCACCGGCTGGAGCTGTGATGCGGCGCCGGATGCTCCGCTCCGTGTGCGCTGGCTGCGTTGCCATCTCGGCTCTGCTGGCAGCGACCGCTCGCGCGGCTCCAACACCGCTCGCGGAGCGCGAGGGCGCGAAGTGGACGGTTCTGCCAGGAGCTTCGCGGGTGATCAGCCACGGGCGCTCTGCATCGCGAGACACACCAGCGCTGGCCTACCAGATCACGCCTTACACCGCGGAAATGGCCGGCGGTGACTTCGCGTTCGTTGGCCTGGAGACACCGCACCTCTCGCTGCGACTGGGCTTCTACGGTCTGATCGAGCTGGAGAGCGAGCGCCCGCTGACCTCGGGCGACGCGGGAGACCAGCTGGTGCTACCGCTGGTGGGCCTCCTGTGGCGTGGGTCCAACGGCCTGACCGCGGCGCTGTCCCTGGACTCCCTCGGGGAACGTAGCTTCGGGGAGCGCGGGCGCCTGGAGTTCGCGCTCTCGCTGCGTCACGAGAGCGAGCACTTCACGGCCTCGCGCGAAGGCAACGAGGGCCGCTACGTGGACGTGCCCAACATCGACAATTTCGTGATGCCGGACGTTGCCGTGAGGATTCCTTTCGGCAACTTCAACTTCGAGGCGCGCGGCCAGCTGAAGTACTTCTTCGCGCAGCACTACGAGCGCTCGTACAGCGTCGGGCCTGGTGTCGACCTGATCTTGCACTGGCTGCTGACTGACGCCGTGCAGCCGTTCAGCGCCGTGTTCGGCGAGTACCTGTATGGCACCGAGCTGAGCTTCGAGGGAGAGCGAGTGAGGACGCCGGACAACTACCTGCTGCGCAACCTCACGGGGCTGATCTTTCCAGGCAAGTGGGGTGAGGTGCAGGTGTTCAACTCCATCGCCTATGGCCACGGCAAGGGGCTGCTCGCGTATCGCCGAGAGGCGCTCTGGGGCTTCGGCGTACGCGTCGTTCCGTTCGAGTGACGGAGTGGTGTACGGACGCCTGTCGGACACTGTCGGTAGCGTCAAGTGCCTGAAAACGTTCGGCAAGTTCGCGCGATGACTGTCCGGCCGAGGCGGCCGAAGCGGTCCCTGCCGGCTGAAGTGCCGCAGTTCTTGGTTGGCACTCCGCTTGCGTAGGTAGTCACCCATGCGACTTCTCCCCTCTTCTTCGACTCGTAGCTCTCGCTGGCTGGCCACGCTCCTGGCCCTGGCGTGCGGCGCTGCCTTTGCCACCTCGGCGTGTGGCGGTGACGGAGCCGAGAGCTCCGGCGGTGGCCGGACGCTCAACGCAGACGGTGGTACGGCCGGTAGCGGCGGAAGCTCGGGCTCCGGAGGCACGGATCAGGGAGGCACGGGCGGCATCATCAACGTGCCTCAGGCCGTGGGGCTGGAGATCGAGCCGGCCACCGTGCAGATCGACGTGCTCAACGGCGTCGCTTCGCCGGTCGGCGTCACGGCTCGGGTACGCAAGGATGACGACTCGACCGAGGACGTCGTACCCACGGGTTGGTCGCTTTCTCGTGGCGGAATCGCGGACTTCGACCAGGCCACCAGCGAGGTGAGCGCGGTCGGGGATTTGGGGGGAGAGGTCACCCTGACGGCCGCGTACGGCGACATGACCGCCACCAGCCAGATCAAGGTGCGCCTGATCCTCACGGATACAGCCCCCGAGGTGACGCCGGGCGACGTCTCGGCGCTCGACGGCGCCACCAATCCGGATCCAACGGCCAGCTGGCTCTATCCATACGATTCGACCGTATTTCCTCAGGGATTGCTTCCCCCGCGGTTGATGTGGAATGGCTACGCTGCGGGTGACAAGATGCGCGTCTCGGTGCGGTCGACCTACGCCGACTACACCCGCTACTTCGTGCCCGGCGAGGGCGCTCATGACTTCGACACCGCCGCCTGGACCCAGCTCACCGAGTCGAGCGATGGCACTCCGGTGCAGATCAGCGTCTCGCGCATGGACTCGACGGGCAGCGTCGGCAAGGTGATGGATCAGAACTGGCGCTTCGCCACCGGCAGCTTGCGAGGCTCGGTGTACTACTGGGCGAACTCACCGGGTCGCGTGCTGCGGATCAGCCCCGGCGCTGGCGCGCCCGAGGATTTCCTGGCTCAGGCGGGCGTCACCGATGGCTGCACCACCTGCCACACCGTCAGCGCGAACGGCAACACGCTGGTGCTTGGCAACGGCAAGGCACAGTCCGCTACCGACTCCGACTCCAGCGTGTTCGACCTGCAAGCATCCACGGTCACCGCCACGGCTCGCGGCCGCGGCTGGGCGATGAGCGCCCTCACCCCCAACGGCCAGTATGCCGTGATGAACTCCGGCTTGCCCGAGTGGCGCTGGATCGGCAACGACCTGCCCGGCGTGTACGACGTCGCGACCGGAGCCCAGGCGACGGGCACTGCGCTCGACGGACGCGTCGTCGGCTTGCCTGCCTTCGCCCCCGATGGATCGTCGCTGCTCTTCATCGAGCCTGGCAGTCGCGATCTCCACGCGATGGACGTCGACCTGAGCGCAGGCCTGCCGGCGTTCTCCAACGAGCGCAAGGTCGCGCTGGCCAGCGCCGGGGCGACGATCGCCTACCCCAGCGTGAGCCCCAACGGCAAGTGGGCCGTCTTCCATCGCGGCCCCTACGACACCCGTAGCGGCAACGCCGATCTCTCGATCGCCGCGGTGGATGGTTCACAGGTGGAGATCGCCCTCGATCGGCTCAACGGCGTGACCTACCCCTTCGGCGCTGGAGATCGTGATCGCCACCTGAACTACGAGCCCACGTTCGCCCCGGTCGCTTCCGGTGGCTACTTCTGGGTGGTGTTCACTTCCCGCCGTACCCTGGGGAACCGACTCACGGGTGGCGCGGACGCGGTCAAGCAGCTGTGGGTGGCAGCCATCGACATGAACCCCCAGGCAGGCCAAGACCCGAGCCACTCGCCCTTCTGGGTGCCAGGGCAAGATCCGGCGCAGCCAAACATGCGCGGCTTCTGGGCCCTGGACCCCTGCCGGCAAGATGGCGAGTCCTGCAGCGTCGGGAGTGACTGCTGCACGGGATCCTGCATCGACGATCCGAATGGCAGCGGGAGCCTGGTGTGTGGCAACCCTGGCAATCAGAGCTGCGCTCCCGAGGGCGGGCACTGCGACGTGAGCGCAGACTGCTGCCAGGGCGAGTGTGTGAACAGCTTCTGCTCTCAGGCGCCGCCGAAGTGAGGGGCTGGCGTCGACGCCCGTGACTACTTATCCTGGCGGAAAGTCTCTGGGTTGATACCGAAACGGTTGAAGAGCTCGTACAGCCGCGCCCGCCGCATGTTCAAGCGGCGGGCCGCCTCGGCGACGTTCCCGCCGCACATCTCCAGGGCCGTCACCAGGCGCTCTCGCTGAAGCGACTCGACGTCACCACGCGAGGGCTTCACGTGGACGCCGCTCTGCGGAGGCACCACGGAAGGCTCGCTGGGGATGTTCCAGGATGGGCGCGATGCTGGGGCGTCGATGTCGAGCAGGTCCTCCGCTCTGACCTCGCTACGCCCGGCTGCGCGCGCTCCGAGACCAGAGGCGCGCACGGTGTTGCGAAGCTCTCGAGCGTTGCCTGGCCACGCTCGGGCGATCAGGCCCTCGATCGCCCCTGCGGTGAGCCGGATCGCGGCGTCGGGCTGCAGGCCGTCGAGAAAGTGGCAGGCCAGCGCCGGGATGTCGTAGCGCCGCTCGCGCAGCGGAGGCAGGCGGAGGCGCAGCGTCGCCAGTCGGTGAAACAAATCCTCCCGGAAAAGACCTTCGGAGCACATACGCAAGAGATCACGGTTCGTCGCCGCGAGCACGCGCACGTCGACTGGTTCGGCGCGGTCCTGACCCACCGGGCGCACCGCGTGCTCCTCGAGCACTCTGAGCAGCTTGCTCTGGGCCGCGAGCGGCAGGTCGCCGATCTCGTCCAGCAGCAGTGTCCCGCCGTCGGCGCTGCGAAACAGCCCCTGGCGGCCGTCCTTGCTACCGGAGAAGGCGCCTCTCACGTGCCCGAACAGCTCGGACTCGATCAGCTCACCGGGCAGCGCGGCGCAGTTCACGGCGACGAAGGGACCCTGGCGCTGGCTCAACACGTGGAGCTCGTGGGCCATGCGCTCCTTGCCGGTGCCCGTCTCTCCCTCGAGGAGCGCGGTCTCCGACGCTGCCAGCGCACCGCTCAGCGGAGATACCAGCCGCCTCAGCCAGGGTCCCCCGAGCAGGGTCAGACCGTGACCTGGTTGCTGGAACGCCTGCACGTCGTCAGTGACGTAGAGCAGCGTGTTGCCCATGCGCAGCACGCTGTCGAAGGGCACGACCAGTTCCGTGCGGATGCTGACGTAGCGGAGGGTGTGGGCACCTGGTTGGGGCAGCAGGGCGCCCGTGCCGTTGTGGCTACCCTGGTCGCGCACGAGCAGCCCGCCGCTGGAGGGTTCGACGATCGCGTGCAGACGCGAGACGTGCTGATCGGGCAGGCAGAGATCCGTCGACGGCTCGCGACCCACCCGCAGCTGACCTTCCACGACGTGCGGCGCGGGTCCGCTGGAGGGGGCGAGATCGACCCGCCGTCCCTCGCAGAACAGCAGCACCAGACCGGGTGAGGGCCGATACAGCGCTCGCCCGTCGCTCGAGCGGGCGATACTGAGGGTCGCTGTGATCTCTCCGCCGCTCATGGTGCAGGGTCGAGTGAAGTCGAAAGGCCAGCACGCAACAAGGGGACAGCGACCGGCGGCGAGGCAGGAGGACGCGAGGCAGTGTCAGAGGAGCGCCTGGGCGAGCGTCAAACCAGCGGTTCCAGGCTGGCAACGGCCGCGTTGGTGCCGCCCGCTTGCCAATGCTCCGCGGCCGCTCTAGACCTCTCCACGAGACTTGGCAGCAATCGTTCCGGTTTGCGACCAGGGGCTTACGCACTATGTTGTGCGCCTCGGGCGTCGTGGCGTCCTGGTCACGCCCCCGGGTCACGCAGAGGAAAGACGAGAGATCATGGCATCAGAGAACGTGAAGGAGTTCAACGACCTCAACTTCGACGACGAGGTCATCAAGGCCAACGAGACCGTGCTGGTCGACTTCAGCGCGACCTGGTGTGGCCCCTGCAAGATGCTGAACCCGATCGTGGAGCAGGTCGCCGAGGAGATGAAGGGCAGCCTGAAGGTGGGCAAGGTCGACATCGACGAGTCCCCGATGACTGCGTCCAAGTACGCGATCCGCAGCGTGCCGACGCTGATGCTGTTCAAGAATGGTGAGCGCACCGCGACCCACACCGGCGCGGTTCCCAAGGCCGCGTTGCTCAAGTTCATCAACGGCGGTTGAGCGCGGCACCAGAGGCCGTCGGCGACCCGTCGAGCGGGGCGTCGGTTTCGAGGCTGCGCGCCAGGTCGGCGCGCAGCCGCTTGCGTTTTGTTTGGGGACTCCGCGCCACCGCCCTGCTCGCGCACCTGGTGGTCTTCGTCAGCGCCTGGAGCCTCGGTTTTCGTATCCCCGCGGTAGTATGGCTCGTGGTCGCCGCTCCGCTCGGGCTGAGTCGACTGTGGGGACTCTTCGACGACGAGCCTCGCCCCGCCGGCGTGGTGTGGGGCATCGAGCTCGTCTTCAGTCATCTGATCGGGGTCTTGCTCGGACTGGTCTCGTTGCCGCTCGCTGCGCTGATCGCGCTGGGGGTCGGCGACGTCAGGGCGACCGGCGTCATTGCCTACGCGCTCGGCGCGACGATCGCGGCGTACGGCGTGTTCGTGCGTCGGCGCTGGTTGGTGGTGCGCGAGCTGGATGTGCCGTGCGTCGGGCTCCCGGCTGCTCTCGAGGGACTGCGCATCGCCCACCTGAGCGATCTCCACATCGGCAGCTACGACACCGAGCGGGTCGGAGAGCGCTGGGTGGAGCGTGTGCAGCGTCTGAGGCCCGATCTGGTTGCGGTGACGGGGGATCTGGTGACCAGCGGCACCTGGAGCTACCCCGCAGCGGCGCGTGTGCTGTCGAGGCTATCGGCGCGCCTGGGTGTCTACGTGATCTTGGGCAACCATGATCAGTGGAACGGCGAGAAGTTCCGGAGCGAGCTGAGTGCTCACGGCGTGCGTGTGTTGAACAACGCCTGGGAGTCGGTGTCCGTGTCTGGGTTTGGGGGAGAGACCCAGCTGATCGTCGCTGGTCTCGGTGATCCCTACACCCAGTGCGCTGACGTCCAACGGACGCTCGCGGATCGCCCGCCGGGCTACACGCTGCTGCTGCTGCACTATCCGAGCTGGGCCGAGCGCGTCGAGGGGCAGGACGTCGGGCTCGTGCTGGCCGGGCACACTCACGGTGGGCAGGTCGGGGTGCCGTTCGTCAGCCGTCGTCTCAACGTCGCCCGCGCCATGGGTCAGCACAGCCGAGGCCTGTTCAGCCTGGGTGGGATGCAGCTCCACGTCTCTGCTGGTCTGGGTACCAGTGGCCTGCCCTTCCGCCTGGGGGTCGCGCCGGAGATCGTGATACTACGCCTGAAGCGCGCGGAGGCTCGATGAGTTTGGAACTGGTGGTCACCTGTGCCCGGGGCACCGAACGGGCGTTGCGCTTCGAGCTGGAGCAACTCGGCGCCAGCGGAGTCAAGGGTACGGGACGCGGAGCGGTCGAGTTGCCAGGGGACTGGGGAATAGCCGCGCGGATTCTCGTGGAGTCGCGGATCGCTCACAAGGTGCTGTGGCGATTGCTGCGGCTGGACGCTGTGGACGAAGCCCAGCTCGTGGAGGGCCTGCTCGAGTACCCCTTCGAGTCTCACGGCGGGCGGGAGGACAGCTTCGCCATCGACGCGCACCTGCACTCGTGCCCCTGGACGCACAGCCTCTTCGCTGCTCAGCGCGTGAAGGACTGCGTCGTCGATCGCTTCCGAGCTCGAGGTCTCGAGCGACCCAGCGTCGACACCAGGCGCCCTCGCTTGCGCTACGTCTTTCACTGGGAGGGCAGTCAGGCGAGCCTCTCCTTGGACCTGGCAGGCGCGTCCCTCTCCCGCCGAGGCTACCGCGATCCCGACGCAACGGCGCCGATGCGCGAGACGCTGGCCGCCTCCATCCTGGCGCTGGGGCACGCCGACGTCCAGCGGCCCTTCCTCGATCCGTGTTGTGGGAGTGGGACCCTCGCCATCGAACAGGCGTGGCGTGCGCTGCGCCGCGCACCGGGCCTGGGGCGTCAGTTCGCCTGCGAGTCCTGGCCCCAGCGTGAGCCTGCGCTGGTAGATGCTCTGCGTGACGTGCGCGGTTCCGCGAGGGAACGACAGCTGGCCGAACTCCCCGCGCCGATCGAGCTCGGCGACTACCACCCGGGCGCTGTCCAGAGCGCGGAGCTGCAGATCCACGCGGCCGGTCTCGATCGCTACCTGGCACCGAAGCGCCGGGACGCTCGAAAGCTCGAGGCCCCTGGGGAGCGGCCAGTGATCGTCTCGAACCTGCCCTTCGGTGAGCGTATTTCTGGAGGCAACCGGCTGCAGCTCGAGGGCTTCTATCGCACTCTTGGCGACCGTCTCCGTGAGCTACCCACCGCGCGGGTGCTGCTCTTCTCGGGGCACCCCGAGGCCGAGGCGCTGCTGGATCTGGGAGCGCCTCGGCGCTTCAGCCTGATGAGCGGGGCGCTCGCCGCCAAGCTGCTCCGCTACGACTGGTAGCCTTCCGCCCGGCTAGCCGACGACGGCCTTGCAGGAATTCGCGTTGCTCATCGTGGAAGCGACTTAAGGGCGGTAGGTCCTGGCCGTTTTCGCCTGTGTGAGACCAGTGTCCGGAGTCGGCGGGGAGTCCGCGAACCAGCCCTCGGCCCAGGGCTTGCTTTCCCAGGTCACCAAGCTGCTAGGTGGTGCCCTCGGCGACGCGTGTGTCACCACGCCCTGCGCGTTTCCCAGTGCGTTGCCGGCGCGCGAGATCGCCTTGCTGTCGATCGCGGGTCCCGTCGAAGGGGGCGTCGTGGTGATGCCCGAGGGTCAGCTCATCGAGCGCATGACCAGCGCTGCCAGCTCGACGCAGGCGTGGGAACACGAGATGAGCTTGGCCTCCAGTCTGTTGGCGTTGGCCGAGGAAGTGCGGAGCGGATGTCTCGCGTACCTGGCTGAGCTGGGTCCGTACCAGGTGGCGACGCCGGTCGCCATCTCTGGAGACGGGCTCTCGGTTCACTCGCGCGACTGCGCGCAGTCCGCGTACCGCATGGACCTGTCGGGTGCCTCCGAGACTCATGCACCTGCGGGGCTGGTGCTTGCCGCCTGGCTCGGCGCGGGGAGTGCTCGGATGACGACGACCGCCGAGCGACTCGCCGACCTGGACGAGTTGCGGCACGAGCTGCTGGCTCGGAGAGGAGCCGGCTGATGCGTGCCGTCGCTTCCCGAGACCTACAGCCTGGCCGCTTGTTGTCCAAGGTCGTGGCGCGGGACGGCCGTGAGCTCTTCGCGGCGGGCGAGGATCTACGACAAGACCACATCAGCCTGTTGCAGTCCCTGGGCATCGATGAGGTGTTCTTCGTCGACTCGGATGTTGAGGCCGAGCGGGTCTGTGAGGAGCACAACCGGATCTCGATCCCGCCGCTGGACCTCGGCACCGGTTACCGCATCGACGAGCCAGTGATGAGTCCAACGGGCGCGCTGCTGCTGCCGCCCGGCGCCCGGGGCAACCCGGCGCTGGCCGAGCGTCTCGCTCGCCACGGTGTCGAGGCGGTTTGCATCCACCTCGGTGGTCGCCCTCAGCCCCAGACCATTCGCTTCCTCGCCTCGAAGCGTCGGCTGGAAGTGCAGAGGCGCAAGCTCACTGCCAAGAAGCGTCGGCCTCAGACCACCAGTGTGCGCCCGGTCGAGGACGAGGTGATGGTGCTCTCACCGGAGGTGGTCGAGTGCATGCTGATTGCGTGGCTGGAGGTGACTCGGCGCTTCGCGCGCGTGGGTTTCCACGTCGAGGCTCCGGAGGTTGCTCGCGGTGTCGTGCACCGTGGAGACTTCGTCTGGTTGACGGAGCTGATGGGCGCACACAAGCGGCAGATCTACTTCTCGATGCAGCGCCGCTGCGCGGCCGGACTGGCGCAGCGCGCGCTGGATGTGCCCGCTGACATGCTGGACGACACCAGCGTGCTGACCGTGGCCGAACGGCTGATGGCCATGTGGGTCGAGGACTCCTGCGCCCTCGCGGCTCGTGGCGGCATCCCCTGTGAGCTCGGGCCCCTGCTCCAGGTCAGCGGCTCGGGCGCGATGGTGCGCGTGTCTGCCGCGGACACCACCGTAACGTTCCCACTGAGGAGCGATCATGGCTGGGCGCGCGTCGTCTTCCGGTGCGCGAAGACGGAAGCAGCCAGCATCGAACGGACCTTCGGGCTGACCGGGACACAATGAGCGCCAGATAGCGCTGCCGCGGGGAACCGTTGGTTGGCTCAGGTCCACTCTGCCAGCAGCTCGGTCACGGGAGAACCCGAGCGGCCGCCGCAGTCGAAGCGGCATGTCAGTCGTCGCGCCCCCGACGCTTCGAGCGCCGCTTCGCAGCTGCCGAGCTGCTCCTGCCAGAGGCTGTCGGTGAACGCCACCGCCTCGATCCAGCGCGCGCGGGCGAAGCCAGCTCGAGACTCGATGATGTCGAGGGTTCCGCAGCCTCGATAGAACAGGCCGAACACCCAGGGAGCGCGCTTGAGCACCAGGCTGGGGTCGTCGCCCGTTACGTAGAAGCGATGGGCTCCGCGGAAGTTGTGACGCGAGCCTTCGTAGCCGAGGGTGCGCGAGAGCTCCGGTCCGACTCCGGTGATACGCTGGGCGACGTGGTGCAGGTCGATCAACCAAGCCAGCGGGTACCAGCCATCGGCACGCACTGCGCCTCGCGCCAGCTCCGCTGCGATGTCATCGGGCAGCTCTGCGAGCGCGCGGCGAAGGCAAGGGTCGCCGCGCAGTTGCTTCAGGCTGCGGCACAACGTGCGCAGGGCGAGCCCGCTCACCTCCGGCATGCAGCGCTCGTCTGGTGACTGCTCTTCTTCCAGTCCAATGCGGCGCTTGAGGCGCACACCGCTCCTCAGAATCGCTGGATCCCGAGGCTTTCCGGGGCGGCGGTCCGACACAGCGCGAGCGTAGCTCGACCCGGCGGACCATCGCAAACCGAGAACCTTGAGCCGAGGTGCGTTCATCGAAGTAACATCCGACCATGCTGCGCGCGAGACGAGAGACGCCCCGGAAGCCTCAGCCAGTGGGCTTGGGCCGCGTTGCCTGGGTCGTGGCTGTGGGAGTCATCGCCGGGAGTCCGCTTGCCAGCTGCGCCGCCCAGCGCCCGCATCTGAGCCAGTCGCGGCCCTCGCTGCTGGAGCCGGCTCAGAGCGACAGCGAGTTCGTCAGTCCCGCCGAGTGGCACTACCACCCGCCGGAGCAGGGACGCATGCGCGCCGAGCGGAAGCTCGCGGATGGCAGGGTGCTGTTCGCGGGCGATCGCGGGGAGCGCTGGATTCGCGACAAGGCAGGGCTCAAGGCGGCGCCTCGCCTCGCGCCGGAGACCCTGATCAGCATCCTCCCGCATGCCGAGGAGGGCTGGCTGTTCGTGGGGGCGAGCGGCACCACCTACGAGGCAGCGTCTCCTCTCGGAGAGTTCACTCGTGTCGTCGAACCACTGGAGGCGCTGATTCAAGTGAGCGCTTCGGGGTCGGCTCTGGCTGGAATCCGGAAGGATGGCAAGCTGGTGGTTACCCGCTTCTCGGATCCCGGCGGAAGTGCCGACTGGCAGCCAGTGAAGGTCCAGGGGGGGAGCGCCGCGGATCGCTTCGTCGGCGTCGAGCTCATCGACCAGAAGCGCGGCTACGCCCTCTCGGCGCCCGAGAGGCTGTGGAAGACCGAGGACGCGGGACGCACCTGGCGGCCGTTGAGGTTGCCGCGCTTCGGCGCGTACAAGCTGGAACCAGACGGGCGCGACGTGATCGTGCGAGGTGTGGTGGATGACCGCGTGCTCGCCTCCGATCGCCTCGCTCCGTTCACCGGCAAGCGCTCCCGAGCCAAGATCAACCTCGACGGCCTGCCTCCGCGTGGCCCGGACGCCGAGGCGCTCACCAGCGAGCGGGCGATCCTGCTGGGGGATCGCTACTACGAACTCACGTCTGCCAACTCGAGAGCGAAGAACTGGGAGCTCGTGGTCGGCAAGCTCGCGTCGCCGCTGGTGGTGCGAAAGACCAGCGTTCCACGCAGCTGCAAGGCAGCGAAGATCACCGGTTTCGGCAAGCGCCTGCTCGTGGCCTGCACTCCGCGCCCAGGAGACACCAGCCACCCGATTGACTTTTACGAGAGCGCCGACAGCGGCAAGAAGTGGAACCAGCTCGAGGTCAGCGCTGTCGGGCGGATCCACCAGCTGAGGCTCGCGCTGGGGGCCAAGGGCGCGGTGCTGGTGACTGGCCTGTGTCCCGAGCGCGCCGAGCGCCGCGGCTGTCGTCCGGAGGGCGTGTATTACCTCGGGGAGAAGGAGGAGGAGGACGCCGGGACGCCGGAGACAGCCTTCGTTCCTGCCTCGACGCCTTCGCTCAAGGGCAACGCCCTGGCGCTGGGATTCTCGGTGGACGGGACGCGCGCCTACGTCGCTGGTGTGCGCGCGAAGAGCTCGGTCTTCAGCGTGTACATCTCCAAGGATGGCGGTAGGAGCTTCCGGCCCGAGGAGATCGAGGGGCTGGGGGACGACAGCGCCGACTTCTCGGCGCCGTGGCGGCGACCCACCTCTCGAGCCTTGCGCGTCAGCGCCAGCGGCGCGGCGCCCGATGGATCGATTGGCTTCGTGGTGGAGCGTGAACCGGACACCAAGCTCGTAGTCACCGACGAGGCGGGGCGTCTGCTGTCCATGGCGTCGGTGCCTGCGGTGGGTGTTGCCGTGGGGATCGTTGGAGGGCGAGCGCTGGCGGTCGCTCCTCGCAGCGGTGAAGCCTGGGAGACGCAAGACGCGGGAGGCGAGTGGCACGGCCTGGGGCCGCTGCCCGCGCCGGTCTGCGGGAACTCTGGCGGCTGCGTCGGAAACGTGGCCTGCGGGGCGCTGGGTTGCGTCGTCGGGGGCGTGTTGACTCGCCTCGGCTGGGGCGTCGACGAGCGGACGGAGCTCCCTGTGCTGGCGGCTCGTCACGACGAGCGTCGACGCGAGGTACGCATCCGAACCCCGCTCGTGTGCACGGTCGGGGAGGGAGCCTGGCGCAAGCTGGACGGGCTCGATGCGCCTCCCGACGCGGCGATGGCGGCGTACGGCAAGGCCGCGTGGTTCGGTCTGTCCGTCGACGCGGACACCTCGCAGGTGGAGTTCCTGACCGCGCAGGCGGGCGCCCGTCAGCACATCGATCGAGAGACCTTGCTCGGACCGGCCAAGGCCGCGGATCAGGTCGCATTCCATTACTCCGTGCAGGTGGAGGGGGCCACGGCGTTGCGCTACGCGCTGCCGAAACCCGGAGCGACGATCAAGGACGTCGAGGTGGCCTGGCACAACCTGGAGGACGACAAGTCGCTCAAGGGACGCATCCCCGACGTGGGGCCCTATCGCCCAGGCGACTATGTGAGCCTGGGGGGAAAGAGCGCTCAGCGCGCTTCGCCTGACCTGGTGAGCGTGGCGAGCGGCGGCATCTTCGTGCGCCTCCATCGCTTGTTGCGCGACAACCAGACGACCTATTTTCTAGACGGAAAATCAGTCAAGGAGCTGCCCGGGCTCCGCTGGCCAGCGGTTCGCCTGGGTGGAAGCATCGACACCGAGTACGTGCGTGTGAAGGGTCAGCCCATTCCGTTGGGTATCGTCGGCGACGGAATGGCGCTGATCGCTGCCCTCTCGGGGGGCGATTTCCAATCGTCAACGCTGGGCCTGGCGGAGCCCCATCGCTACGGCCTCGGACTCTCCCGTCGTCTGACCTACGTGGACGGCCAGGCCACCTTCCAGCTCAGCTACGTGGACGCGGGTGGCAAGTCCTCCCAGACCCTGCTGTTCCCGATCAGCCCCGCCCTCGATGCCACCCCGACGCTGGCCCCGAGCCAGGCCCAGCTCGGCGCGACGCCGGGTCGCTGCGATTCCGATCAGCTGAAGCAGACGCCACGCATCGTCTCGCCGTTCTCGCCGGGCACGCGGCACCCAATCCTGGTGAACAGCCCGAGTGATCCCCAAGTGCTGTTGATGTCGGGTAGCGCGGTTCTCCACGGCACCGCCAAGGAGCCGTGCCTGGCTGCGATCGACGCCGGAGCGGTTTCGACGGGAGCAAACCCGTCGCCAAGCGAGACCGCGCTGATCCTGCTCGACGATCTCGAGCACGCGTGGCTCTTCCGACGCGAGCTGGTCGAGACCGAGCAGCCGAGCCTCGTGCGCCCACCGTCGCGCTTCGGGATCAGGGGCGCTGACGCGGGCCCCATCGAATACCGCTCCATGAGCTGCAGCTTCGATCCGAACGCACCCCTTCCGCCAGAGGTCTACGCTCAGCCTGGAACGCGGGTGAGTCGCTAGCAAAGACGCGGCATCGACTCGCGCCGGCTAGTCCCTGCCGGACGCGCTGGCGCCGTGGCGCTAGCGCTCGGCGCTGGGTTGTACTACCGCCCACGCCATGATCCCGCGCTACACCCCTCGTGAGTTTCTGGAACTTTGGTCCGACGATCAGCGCTTCGAGATCTGGCTGGAGGTCGAGCTCGCCGGGTGTGAGGCGATGGAGGACGCTGGGCTCGTGCCTGCAGGCACCGCGCAGAGCATTCGGGCGCAGAGTCTGAAGCTGGATGCGGCGCGAATCGACGAGATCGAGCGCACCACGCGGCATGACGTGATCGCCTTCTTGACCCACGTCGAGGAGCTGGCGGGGGCGCCGGCGCGCTGGCTGCACCGGGGAATGACCTCGAGTGACGTCCTGGACTCCTCCCTCGCCGTACAGCTGTGCCGCGCCGCCGACCTGCTGCTGATACGCGCCGACCGTCTGATCGAGGCGCTGGCTGCACGCGCTCGCGAGCACGTGCACACGCCCATGATCGGTCGCTCTCATGGTATCCATGCGGAACCGGTTACCTTCGGGATCGTCCTGGCGGGCCACCTGGCAGAGGTCAAGCGAGGCCGAGCGCGGCTGGAGCAAGCGCGCAAGGAAATCGCGGTGGGAAAGATCGCCGGTGCCGTCGGCACCTACGCGCACCTCACCCCCGAGATCGAAGCCAAGGCACTGGCCAAGCTGGGTCTCGCGCCGGAAACGGTGGCGACTCAGGTCGTCGCGCGGGATCGCCACGCGGCGTTCTTCTCGGCGATGGGGATACTGGCTGCCGCCATCGAGCGCTTCGCCACGAACGTGCGCCACTGGCAGCGCAACGAGGTGGGGGAGGCGGAAGAAAAATTCAGCAAGGGGCAGAAGGGCTCGAGCGCCATGCCTCACAAGCGCAACCCCGTGCTCAGCGAGAACCTGTGCGGACTGGCCCGGGTCGTCCGCGCTGCCATCACGCCCGCGCTGGAGAACGTCGCGCTCTGGCATGAGCGCGACATCTCACACTCCTCGGTGGAGCGGATGCTGGCTCCCGACGCGACCACCACCCTCGGCTTCATGCTGGAGCGCGCCGCAGGCGTCGTCGAAGGCCTGGTGGTGTACCCCGAGGCGATGAAGAGGAACCTCGATCGCAGCGGTGGGCTGTTCTTCAGCGAAGGTGTGATGCTGGAGCTCGTGGCGACGGGCCTGCCGCGGCAGAGGGCCTACGAGATGGTGCAGCGCAACGCGATGAAGGCGTTCCACGGGGAAGGTGACTTCAGGCAGCTGCTCGGCGAGGACGCGGATATCTCTGCGCGGCTCAGCGCAGAACAGCTGGACCGGTGCTTCGATCTGCAGCACGCCTTGCGCCACGCCGAGACGATCGTCGAGCGAGCCATCGCGAGCTGAGGTGTGAGCCGGTCGTTCTCCGACGAGCTTCGACTCGAGCTCCAGAGCGCTGGCGATAGCTCACGCTACGCGGGCGAGCTGAGCGACGACTGGAGCTTTCGCAGCCCCTCGGGCGGCTTGTTGAGCGCGCTCGGCGTCGCGGCCATGCGCGAGGAGCTGCGGCGCCTGGGGGCGACCGAGCAGGCTCCGCTCAGCTGCACCGCGACCTTCTGCTCCGTCGTGCCAGCCGGCGAGGTCAGCGTGGAGGTGGCGCCGCTTCGCATCGGCAATGCCGTCTCGCAGCTCCGGGCGCGGGTGAGGAGCGCCGGCAGCGACGAGCTGGGACTGGAGGTCAGCGCGAGCTTCGGTGTACCCCGCAAGGGGCCCGAGTTCTGTGCGGCGCGCTTCCCGGAGGTAAAGACCGTGGAGGAGAGCCCTCCGGGCAGCGGCGGCGTCCCCTTCGCGCCGGGCGTCGTGCCGCGCTTCTTCCAGCGCTTCGAGGCGCGCCGAGCAGCTGGCAATGACCTCTGGGCGCGGGACTGGAGCGGTGGTGAGGCGCACCATGCGCGCTGGATGCGCTTCCTGGAGACTCCAGTCGACGCGCAGGGCGTCCTCGAGCCGCTGGCGCTGGTGGCGCTCTCTGACACCATGCCGCCGTCGGTCGTGCAGTACCTCGGCCCAGGCTTCGAGCCGTTCATCGCGCCTTCTCTGGACCTGACCGTCCACATCGTGCGGTCGACGCAGCGCCGGTGGCTCCTGTGCAGCGCGCGCGCTCGCGTCGCCTTCCAGGGCTACGCGAGCGCCGACATCGAGATCTGGGACGACGAGCGGAACCTGCTCGCCTTTGGTACTCAGGTGATGCTCTTCCGCAAACCCCCGAAGCTCTTGCCCTGAGGAACCAGTCGCCGCGCGCGCTCCCTGGCCCAGCGTCGAGCGATCAGCGCACAGACGCTGAAGAAGTGGTAAGGCCGGATGCCGCTCGTCTCGTCCGCATACACCGGCGCCACGGCGATCTCGCTGACGCGCAGCCCGGCTCGTGCCGCGAGCGCCAGGAGGTCGTTGGGATAGCCATAGCGCGGCCAGAGTTCGTCCAGGTCCAGGCGCTGCAGCGCAGCGCGCGAGATTGCGGTGTAGCCACACTGGCTGTCGCTCAACGCGTAGCCCGTGGCCAGCGAGGTGATGAACCCCAAGACGTAGGCAGCTCCGCGGCGTCCCAGGGGCATGCGCCGCGCGTCGGCGTGGATCAGCCGGTTGCCCTTCACGTAGTCCGCGCGCCCGTCGATCAGCGGCTCGAGCAGGCGGGGCAAGTCCGCCGGATCCATCTGGTCATCGGCTGCCATGACCACGACCAGGTCCGCGCCGGCGTCGAGCGCTGCAAGATAGCCGCTACGGATCGCCGCGCCGACCCCCTGATTCGTCGCGTGCCGCAGGACCTGGACGCGAGGATCCCCGGAGGCTTCGGCGCGCGCCGCCGTGGCGTCGCCGCTCGCGTCGTCGACGACGATCACGCGGTCGATCAGCACCGAACAGCGCTGCAACATGCGCGGCAGCAGGCGCTCTTCGTTGAACGCCGGGACGACACACCACACACTGAAGTCGGAGAACATGGCTTGCAGCGCTGCTCGCTTAGCCTCCGCTGGGCTTTTCCGCAAGGTTCGCTGCCGGGGGCGACGCTCACACGCTTGCTCGGAGCCCGCCCCGCGAGTATGCGAAGGCCGTGGGTGACCCGGTTTCCTCAGCCCTGGCGCCGCCGCGAGGCATCCCGCGCCGGCGCCTCTTGCGCTGGGCCACCGGGGTGGCCATCGCGGTGCCGGCGCTCTGGTTCGGCGTCGCGTGGCTACGGTACCCCAGCGACAAGACGCCGGAGGGCGCCTACCTCCGCGTGATGAGCGCGGTGAACCGCGACCACCCCGAGGACTTCTTCCCCTACATCGAGACCGACGCGCAACACGCCTGCTACACCTTGCGCGACTACAAGAAGCAAGCGCGCGACCGCGTGCTCGCGGCATACCCGGAGCCCGAGCGCGGGCGCCTCGCGAAGCGCTATGAGCAGCTGGCGTCGGCGCCCGACGGCAAGGACGTGTTCGCGATCTTCGCGCGCGAGCTCGGCTGGATGGACCGCTTGCGCAAGGACCTGAGCGCCGTCGCCAAGGTGGAGGTCCAGGGAGAGCGAGCCAGCGTGCAGACCGTGCGCGGCACCCGCTATCCGTTTCGTCGCCGGGACAACGGCATCTGGGGATTGACGCTGTTCACGGCGTTCTTGGTGGCCGAGGCCGAGAAGGCGGCCAGGGACTTCGCGCTCATCGACAAGGCTGCCAAGGATTACGAGCGCGCGGGTGGACCCCAGAGGCCGTCGCCCTGATTTCCGAGCCTGGCTAATTTCCCTGAGGTTATCTCTGCGTGGCAGCGCGCAGCGCTTCGTAACCACGCTCGCCGCCGTCGCCGCTCACCACCGGATGCCCGGCGCGCGCCCATCCCGGCTCTCGTCGTCCGAAGGCGTCGCGGCAGCCATCGAAGCCGGTCCTCAGCTCCAGCAGTCGAGTGAAGCCCGCCGCTCGTAGTTGCTGGACCGCGATCTGTGAGCGGCCGCCAGCCTGGCACGCGACCACCAGCGGCGCGTCCGTGGCGAAGGTGGCCAGCGCCACCGCCACGAAGTCGCGGTTCGGCGCGAAGCCCTCCTCGCCCGCGTGCATCACGGGGATGTTGAAGGCCAGAGGGGGGTGACCGGCCGCGAACTCGATGCAGCTGCGCACGTCGAGGTAGGTGTATCCATCCGCCAGAGCCTCGAGTGCTCGCTCGAGCCCGACCCGTTCCACGCTCATCTCGATCTCCGTAGCAGGATCCCTCGTGCGCGTCTGCCGAGCCTTGGAGTATGGTGATCCGGTTTGAAATGCGTGAACTAGTCCCAGGTGAGCTTCGACTGTTGCCGCTGGGTGGTCTCGGTCAGGTGGGGATGAACTGCCTGGCATTGCAGGCGCCCGAGGGCGTGCTGCTGATCGACTGCGGTACTTGCTTTCCCGAGGGTGACTACGGAGTCGACGTGATCCACCCCGACTTCGGCTGGCTGCACTCCGCCGCGAAGCAACGCCGTCTGCTCGGCGTATTCCTCACCCACGGGCACGAGGATCACATCGGGGGCCTTCCGTATTTGCTGCGGCGCTCGAACGTCCCGGTCTGGGGGCCGCCTCATGCCCTCGCGATGGCCAGGCGCCGCCTGCGAGAGCACGACTTCGATGACGCCTCCCTCAAGCTGATCCCTACGGAAGTGCGTAAGCGCTACGACATCGGACCCTTCACGGTGGAGTCGTTCCGCGTCACCCACAGCATCTGCGACGCGACCGCGCTGGCGATCGAGACCGGCGCCGGGTTGGTGGTCCACTCCGGCGATTTCAAGCTGGATCCGGCGCCGCCGGACGGAGAACTGACGGATCTCGATGGGTTGCGCGCCCTGGGCAGCCGCGGCGTTCGGCTCCTGCTCAGCGACAGCACGAACATCGACACGGTCGGTCACACCCTGAGCGAAGCCGAGGTCGCGGAGGCGCTGGACGCGCAGATAAAGACGGCGCTGGAGCGCGTCGTGATCGGCCTCTTCGCCTCGAACATCCAGCGGCTGATCACCATCGGGCGCATCGCGCGGGAGCGTCGACGTCGGATTTGCCTGCTGGGACGCAGCCTGATCACCCAGGTGGAGGTGGGGCTCTCCTTGGGCCGACTGGACTGGCCGAGTGATCTGCGGATCGCGCCCGAGCAGGCCCAGAGTTTCCCCAAGGATGAGCTCTTGGTCCTGGCTGGGGGCACCCAGGCGGAACCTGGTTCTTCCTTGTATCGGCTCGCGCGGGGGGAGCACCACCAGCTCAAGCTCGCGCCTCGAGATCGGGTGATCTTGAGCAGCCGGGTGATCCCGGGCAACGAGCGTGAGGTCTCGAGGCTGCACGACGACTTCTTGCGCCTCGGCGTCGATCTGGTGAATCGCCACACGGATCGTCAGATCCACGCCAGCGGCCACGCCGCGCGAGAAGAGCAGACGGAGCTGGTGCGTGCGCTGCGTCCGGAAGCCTTCATGCCGGTCCACGGCACTCTGCACCACCTGACGCGTCACGCCGAGCTGGCCCGCGAGCTGGGGGTGGAGCAGCGGCTGGTGATCGAGAACGGCAACTCGGCGCTGCTCACCGAGACCAGCCTGGAGCGCGACGTCGACTTCAACGCGGGGTCTATTTCCGTAGGGTATGGGGGGAGAGCGCTCGACGCCGAGAGCCTGCGGCGCCGACGTGAGCTGGGCCGCGCAGGCGTGATCTTCGCGAGCCTCGTTGTGGACGATCGCCTCAGGACGCTGGCGGCCCCGGCTGTCAGCGCGCGCGGGCTGCCGGGACTGGACGATGAAGAACCGGTGCTGCGGCGCCTCGGCAAGGATCTCGAGCGGGCGCTGAAGAACCTGTCCAAGGGCAACCGCGAGCGCCGCGCCAGCGAGGTCGAAGGGGAGCTCGCGCGAGTGCTGCGTCGCGCAGCCGAGGACGTGTGCGGCAGCCGTCCCCGAGTGGAGCTCCACCTGATTTGGCGCTGAGCAGGACTTTTGGGCCAGGTCGCGGTAAGGGACACGGGATGCGAACGCTGAAGGCGCCTGCGTTGTTGCTCGCCGCGCTGCTCGCGCTTGGCTGCGACAAGCAACCCGAGCCGAAGTCGAAGACGACGCCCGGGGTGCGCGCAGCCAACGCCGCGACTGCTAGCTCGAAGAGCAATGCGCGGCCGGACATCACGCCCAGCGTGCCGTTCCGCTTTCCTGCTCCAGAGCGCCTGGTCGCCTTCGGCGACGTCCACGGGGACTTCGCGGCGACGCGAAAGGTGCTGCAGATGGCGCAGGTCGTCGACGAAGCGGGGCACTGGAACGCGGGCAAGCTGGTGGTGGTGCAGACGGGAGACCAGCTCGACCGCGGTGACGACGAGCGCAAGATCCTCGACTACTTCGAGGCTCTCCGTGAGGAAGCGAAGAAGGCGGGTGGAGCCTTCCACGTGCTGCTCGGCAATCACGAGACGATGAACGCGATGGCGGATTTTCGCTACGTCACCCAGGGGGGCTTCAAGGCCTTCGACGACGTCGAGGAGAGCGGTGTCCCCGAGGCGGTGATCGGACGCTTCCCGGAGTCGGCACGAGGGCGCGCGAGGGCGCTGTTGCCGGGAGGGAAGTACGCAGCGCTGCTCGCCAAGCGCAACACGGTGCTGATCGTCGGTGACTCGCTGTTCGTCCACGGGGGCGTGCTGCCAGAGCACCTGGACTACGGGCTCGGGCGTCTCAACCAGGAGGTGCGCGACTGGTTGGTCGGCAAGCGCTCGTCCCCGCCAGCGATCATCGCCAAGGACGACGCTCCGGTCTGGGTGCGCGACTATTCCGAACCCGAGAGCGGCAAGGCAAACTGCAAGCGTCTGGGTGAAGTGCTCGATCGCCTCGAGCTGAAGCGCATGGTCGTCGGGCACACCGTGCAGAGCCAGGGTGTCACCGAAGCCTGCAGCGGGCGCGTGTGGCGCATCGATGTGGGTCTGGCGACGTACTATGGTGGTCCCACACAGGCGCTCGAAATCCGTGGGGATACGGTGACCGTCCTGAAGTAGCTCGGGAGGTCAGCCGAGGTTCCTCACCCCCAAATTCGAGTTGCCCGACCCGGGATGTGGAGAGCGCGGCGCGTTCAGAACAGGCCGATGGCGCGGACGCGGCTGACGTGCCTGGCCTCGGGTAGGCGCAGGCTGTCGCGCTCCAGGGTCACCAGGCTCGCGTAGCTGCGGGAGATGTCGCTGGCCGCCACGGGCAGGGAGATGGCTTCGCGCCGCTCGAAGAAGCCGCTGACGACTGGCAAGACCTCCTGCCACTCGAAGCGCCGGCCAACGTCGGCCAGCAGCCTCAGCTCCTGCAGGAAGCCGACCTGGGTCTCATGCAGGCCGGCCGCGCGGTCCAGGGAGTCCTCGGGGTACTCGCCGAGCCAGGCGTTCAGGCGCACGGCTTCGGTGCGCAGCTCGAGGGGCAGCTGAGGTTGATCCGCGAGCGCCGTTCCAGCGTGGAAACATTGCCCGCCGAGGGCGTCCAGGGCACGCTCGATGGCACGAGGTATGTCCCCGGGTTCACACACCCGGACTCGCGCTCGGTGCTCTTCGACCACGACCAAGAGCTCCTGCTCCGGGCCTGCGGAACGCCTCGGCAGCAGCACGCCAAGCTCGTTCAGCGCCTTCGAGACCGGCTCCCAGCTGGCGGCGTCGCTGAGCGGAAAGCGCCCCTCCAGGACCGCAGGGTCCACGCTGCCGATGGGGGAGAGTCTCATCGCATGGCGCCAAGCAACGCACGTGCCAGCGCTAGGACCCCGACCGCTCGCAGGGCCATCGGGATCCGACGCCGTTGGTTGGCGTTTTCACTGAGCTTCCGTTGGGGCGCGCTCGGGCGCGGTTCGCAAGCGCTCTCGGCTGGGGGCGCTGCGCCCCGCACGCGGACTCGTCCTGGGGGCAGACCGCCTCCATCGAGCCTGGCGCTCGAACGCGTCAACGGGCGCCCCCGGTCGGTCCGGAGTCGCCCGTCGCGGGTCGAAGCAGGGGCTCAGGCGCTTGGGGGAGTTTCGCTGCGGAAAATCTCGACCTTGCTGAGGACCTGGTCCTCCTGGGGGCGATCACGGGGGCCGGTCGCGACGTTGGCGATGGCGAGGACGACGTCCATGCCCGCGACGACATGGCCGAACACGGAGTGGCGGTTGTTGAGGTGTGGCGTCGGAACCTCGGTGATGAACCACTGGGCGCCGTTGGTGTTCGGGCCTGAGTTGGCCATCGAGAGGACGCCTGGCTTGTCGTGACGCAGCTCCGGATGGAACTCGTCCTCGAAGCGATAGCCCGGGTTCCCCGTGCCCCAACGACTCGCCTTGGCCGGGTCTCGGCTGAGCGGGTCACCGCACTGGATCATGAACTTCGGGATTACCCTGTGGAAACGAACGCCGTCGTACAGCGGTGTCCCTTCCATGCTCTGGCCGTTCCCGTCTTTCCAGGCGATGGCGCCGGTGGCTAGCCCAACGAAGTTCTTCACGGTGTTTGGTGCGCGCTCCTCTTCGAGGGCGAGCACGATGTTGCCCTGGGTGGTGTGCATACGGGCGTAGAGCTGGCCGCTGCCTGCGACGTTGATCGGCGGGAAATCCATCGGTAGTCCTTCGGTTCGTGTCATCGAAACGCGCGGCGTTCGGCGCCGCGCAGGCCGCTAGGTGACCCCCTGTCACACAGCGAGCCGTGGTCCTACCAGAGCTGTCGACGTGGGAGTAGGGGCCCGCGCATTCGCCACAAAAGACGGATGGCGTGCGCCTCTCTCGAGACGCACGCCGTCCGGTGCGATGGGCTCGTCCTAAGCTCCTCGTTCACTCGGCTGGGATGGCGACGGGAACGTCGCTCGCCATTGCCCGTCGGCTGCGCTCTGCCGCGCGCTCCCATCCGCCGCGCTCGAGGCGCCACCACAGGAAGAGCGACCCGGCGATGATCTCGACGCTCAGACCCACCCAGCCTCCCAGGGCACCCCAACCGAGCTGCTTGCCGAGGAAGTAGGTGAGAGGAGGTGTCGCGAGCCACGCGATGGAGCCGGTGACCAGGGCGGGGAGGCGGACGTCTCCCGTCCCCCGAAGCACGCAGCGCCCGACGATGTGCATGCCGTCGAAGATCTGGAAGACCGCCGCGAGGTAGAGCAGGGACCGCGTGACGCGGACGAGCTCTGGATCGTCGGTGAAGCCGCTGATCAGCCAGTTGGGGAACAGCGCGACCACCAGCGCGCAGGTCCCGGTGTAGAGCGACACCAGGAGCAGAGTCTGGCGACCGACGCGCTTGACCAGTGCGTCCTCGTTGGCGCCGACCGCCTGTCCAACCAGGATGCTCGCGGCCTCGCCCGTAGCGAAGGCCGGGAGGAACGAGAAGTGGATGATCTGGAGCGCGATCTGGTGCGCCGCCCCATCGATCTCGCCCATGCCAGCGATCAGCACGGTCAGGATGGCGAAGGAGCCGACCTCGACGAGCATCTGCAGTCCCAGCGGCCAGCCCATCTGGACCACGTCCAGCACGTCTCTCGAGCGCACGCTGCGCAGGCCGAAGCCGTCGCCGCGCTGCACGAAGATCAGGGCCAGGCACTCGAGCGCCGAGGCTGCCACGGACGCCCACGCTGCCCCTACCGCTCCCATTCCCAGCGGAAATATGAACAGGTAGTCGAGGGCGATGTTGGCGCCGTTCGCCAGCAGGGAGATGCGCATGGGCGAGTGAGAGTCACCCACGCCGTAGCGCACCTCGCGCAGCGCCACTCCGATCAGGACCAGCGGTGCGCCCAGGTTGCGCGCCCAGAAATACTGCGCGGCGGTATGACCCTGGAGAGGAGTCGCAGCCATGTTCGTCAGCAGCGGGCCGAGGAACCGACCAAGCACCAGGGCGACCAGCCCGAGCGCGAGCGCGCTCAAGACCCCCGCGGCGACGAGTCGCGGGATGCGGTCGCGACGGGCGGCGCCGACAGCCTGACTGATCAGGACCTTGACCGAGCGCAAGCCGCCGAACCCGAAGCAGATCAGGGTGAAGGCTGCGACGCCACCCAGACCCACGCCTGCAACCTGAGCTGCCCCGAGCTGGCTGACGAACAAGGTGTCCGAGAGCGTCATCGCGCTGAAAGACAGCATCGAGACGGCGATCGGCCACGCGAGCCTTGCCAGCTCGGGGAAGGGTTTCAAGCGCCACCTGAGCTTTTCTCGTTGTTCCAGCGTGTTCATCTGCATTTCCTTCCTCGGGCGTTGCCGTCGGGAACCATTGGGAGAACTGGGGGGAGCCTCTCGGTCGAGGCCATTCGATCGCTGGCTCAAGGGAGCCTCCAGAGAACCGCCCAGCGGGCGGACAAAAGAAAAAAACCGCGGTTCCTTGCGGAGCCGCGGCAGCGAAAACAGCCTCTTTTTCGGGGCTGGGAGCTACATCGAGAGCTCCTCGTAGCTGCCGTGGCTCACGCCATCCATGAGCTTGACCATCGGGACGCGGCACGCAGCCCCGTCCAGGGACCCGGCGGTCGCCGCGCCGCGCACCTTGCCCAGGATGGCGATCCCGCCCCACGTCGGGGACTGGCGGAGGCCCGCTGGCGCGCCGCTCACGGAGACAACGCCTTGAACCGGCGAGACCACGCACCCCGCTACCGCCGCTGCGGTGACGTGGGCTTGCGCCCTCGGGATGTAGGTGAACTCCGGTCTCATGGGTCTTCCTCGGTTGGAGCCTAATGACACGCGCGCGAAACAGGGTCAAGCGCGCTTGCTACGTCGGCTGGCGCGGAGCAAGCTACGACTCTGTCCCAGCGCCCCCCATCGACCGCTCGCGTTCTCCTCGCCGTGCTCGCGGCAGTGGTGAGTGCCTTGTGCGGCGCGTGGGGCGTTCAGCCAGTGGCGGGCGCTCTTCCCGCGGCGAACACGGGGCTCACGGAAACGCATGCCCAGCTCGGTGTGACCCCCGCGGTGCGCGACGTGGCCCTGCGCGCGCAAGCTGCCGCTCCGTCCGATCAAGGCGTCTCCGACGCGGACGCCAGCGCGGCCGTGGCGGTGTTGAGCCCGCTCGACCTAGAGCTTGGCTGGTCGGGTGTCCTGCGCCTGCTGGGGACCCACGGTCGAGGTGCTCCTCACCATCGTCTTGCTCGTCAGCCTCGCGCGCGCGCGCCACCATCCGTCAGCTGATCCTCAAGGATCCAACAGGGCCGTGCAGATCGAGCACGATCCGGCGCAGTAGACCTTCTGGTGCGAAGCGCCCCTGTATTGACGTGTGGAAATAATTGACGTGTGGAAATTATCTCACGAGAGAGAGCGTGAGCGCGAGGAAGTGCGATGAACAATCAGAAGAAGCGGACGGAGAGCAGCGAAGAGGACTCACGGCGACGCTCCGCGGCCGAGCAGTCCGCCGACGAAGGCAAGTACGACAGCGCCGCTAAGCCGCTGATCGTGTTTGTCGTCGTGTTCATTCTTATATTGCTGTACGGATATTACGCATAGCGCGGAGGAAGAAGCATGGGCAGCATGAGCTTGGCACATTGGATGCTCGTCGCGGTGGTGGTGATGCTGGTCTTCGGGCCGAAGCGCTTGGCGGAGGCCGGGAAGGGGCTCGGTCAAGGCATTCGCTCCTTCAAGCAAGGGCTGGACACCAGCGACCGCGACAGGGAGTGAGGCGCTGGCCGGCTGAGCCACGCCGCGGCTCAGCCGGTCGCTTGCTCACCGTTGCGTTCGAGATCGCTCAGGACGTCGTCCGGACTGAGCTTGCTGCGGATTCGCTTGAGCGCGTTCTCGATTGCGGCGCGGCTGCTGTTGTGGACGCCAGTGGGGAACGGCGGTGCCTTCAGCCAGAAGATCGCGGTCAGCACCCCACGGCTCACTGCGTTCGGAAACGCGAAGTCCACCCCAGCGCAGCGCTGCTGCAGCAGCGACTCGTTCCGCTCCATCCAGGCCGCCGTCAGCCGGCGAGAGCGAGCGTCGGGGCGGCCGGCGGAGTCCTCGCCAGCGTCGTATACCAGCACTCCGGGTGTGTCGCTCACGGCGAGCACCGTGCGAGCGCGCTCCAGCATATCGCTCATGTCCTCCGGGCTCACGAAGCCCACCCGTCGTGCCACGAAGACCGGTGGCTTCTCGAGGATCACGAAGGACATGCCAGGTCGAGGCTAACCGTGGAGCCAGGGAGGGGGAAGTCCACGCGCTCGAAGGTCGCCAACTGGCCCGTAACTTCAGCGGCTTTTGCCTCGCGCTTCCGCTGCCCCACGGCTTGCCTCGAGGCAGACCAGGCTCGCGTCAGTCGTCCTTGCCAGTGCGGGTCGGGCGCACCGGAGCCGCGCGCTGTGCTGCAGGTTGAGCCGTGGCTGGCTCGGATTCCTGTGCCGCGAGGTTCTTGTTCGAGGTGCTGGTCGTGGACTCCAGCTCCTGCTGGGTCTCCTGATAGCCGTCGGGAGTCGCGCTGACGACCTCCAGTTCCGCGCTGCCGATGCCGATGCGATCGCCTTCGGCCAGCAGGTGCGGCTCGCTGATGCGCTCGTCATTCACCCGAGTGCCATTGGCGCTGTTGAGATCCTGGATCTCTGGACCCTCGCGAGTCAGGCGAACCACGGCGTGAGTCCGGCTGACCTCGCCGTCGGGGATCACGACGCTGCAGTATGGACTGCGGCCAAGGATCGTCTCTCCGAGCCGGAGAGGAAACCGCACACCGCGATACCTTAGCCAGTAGCTATCCAAACGAATCCCTGGGAGAAGGTAGAACCAAGGCGTGGCCAGAGCAAGGCGAGTGCGATTCCGTGCGAATGCGCTCGTCAGCTGCAGCAGGTATTGCGCAGACCCTGCTAGGCGCGCTCGAAGAGCGTGCTGATTCCTTGACCGACACCGATGCAGAGCGAGGCCAATCCGACGCGGGCGTCGGCTCGCTTACGCATTATGTGCGCGAGCGTGGTGACGATGCGCGCTCCGGAGCACCCGATCGGGTGACCCAGACAGATCGCGCCGCCATTCAGGTTCACGCGCTCGGGGTCGAGTTCGAGGCCACGGATACAGGCAAGACTCTGCGCCGCGAAGGCCTCGTTCAGCTCGATCACGTCGATGTTGGGCACCCTCAGGCCGGCGCGGCTCAGCGCCTTCTTGGTCGCCGGGATCGGCCCTTCGCCCATGAAGCTGGGGTGGACGCCGGCTGTCGCGGCGGCGACGAAGCGCAGCATCGGGGTGAGCTGCAGTTCCTTCACGGCCGCCTCGCTCGCCAGCAACACGGCGGCCGAGCCGTCGTTCAGCGGCGACGAGTTGCCGGCGGTCACGGTTCCATCCGCGCGGAAAGCTGGCTTGAGCTTCGCGAGCGCCTCGAGCGAGGTATCGCTGCGCGGCGACTCGTCGCGCTCGACACGGACGGTTGGCCCCTTCCGCTGCGGGAGCTCCAGCGGGATGATCTCGGCGTCGAACGCGCCCGACTCCCAGGCCGCGGCGCCCTTCTTCTGGGACTCCAGGGCGAACGCGTCCTGCTCCTCACGGGTGATCCCGAACTTCTTCGCGACGTTCTCTGCCGTCTCCCCCATCCCGATGAGCTCGAAGCGCTCGGCCATCTTCGGGTTCGGATAGCGCCAGCCGAGGGTGGTGTCGTAGATCTGGGGAGCGCTGCGCGGGAACGCCTCGGTGGGCTTCGCCATGGAGTAGGGCGCGCGCGTCATGCTCTCGACGCCGCCAGCGATGGCGACGCTTGCCTCGCCCAGCGCGATCATGCGCGCGGCGTCGTTGATGGCTTCCAGCCCGGAGCCGCAGAGTCTGTTCACCGTGACCGCCGGCACCTCGTAGGCCAGGCCAGCCAGCAACAGGGCCATGCGGGCCACGTTGCGGTTGTCCTCGCCGGCTTGGTTGGTGGAACCGAACACCACCTGGTCGACGCGCTCGGCCGCCTTGGGCTGGCGCGCCACCAGCGCCGAGATCACGTGGGCCGCGAGATCATCCGCGCGCACGGAGCTCAGCGCGCCGCGGTAGCGCCCGATCGGAGTTCGAACTGCGTCGACGACGTAGACTGCTTGCAGTGCCATGCTTCTCTCCCTCACCCCCGAACCAAGAAAACGCGCTTCAAATCGCGACGGGTCCTTCGTCGGTCCAACGGTAGAATCCGACGCCTGCCTTCTTTCCGGTGCGACCCGCGCGGACCATCTGACGCAACAGCGCGGGGGGGCGGAACTGTTCCCCCAACTCGCGATGAAGGTGCTCGAGGATGGCGAGTCGCACGTCCAGCCCCACCAGATCCGTCAGCTTCAGCGGACCCATCGGATGTCGATAGCCGAGTTCCATCGCACGATCGATGTCGGCGGCTGACGCGACGCCGCTCTCCAGCATGCGGATGGCTTCCGCGCCGAGCGCCACGCCCAAGCGGCTGGAGGCGAAGCCGGGAAAATCGTTGACGACGATCGGCTCCTTCTCGAGCTGCCGCGCGAAGGCCAGAGCGCGCTCGATGCTGGCGTCGCTGGTGCCGAGCCCGCGCACGATCTCCAGCAGCGGCATCACCGGTGGCGGGTTGAAGAAGTGCAGACCGACCACGCGCTCTGCTTGGTCGAGGCGCTTGCCGAGCTCCGTCAGGGAGAGGCTCGAGGTGTTGGAGCCGAGCAGGGTGTTCGCGTCAGCAATCGAAATTACCGAGCGGAAAATCTCGACCTTCAGCTCCATCTGCTCCGGGACGGCTTCGACGACTAGCTCGGCGTCGGAGACCGCCTCCTCGAGGTTCTCGGTGCGGGTGATGCGACCCAGGATTTCCTTCTTCTCGGCTTCGCTCAGGCGCCCCTTCTCGACGCTGCGTGTGAGCTGCTTGTTGATGCCCGCATCGGCGCGCTCGAGCTGCGCGTGCTGTACGTCGAAGAGGCGCGTGGTGATGCCCCGCGTCGCGCACAGCTGTGCGATCCCCATGCCCATCGTGCCGGCCCCCAGCACGGCCACGCTCCAGACCTCGCGTACGTCGCTCATGCGGCTACGGATAGGGGCTCCCAGCCTGGAAGTCCATGGTCAGTGGTGCCAGAGGCAGAACGCCAGCTCCGACTGCACTACCCTGCAGATCTTGGGGTCGGCTCCACGATGGGGCGTGGTTCGGTCGGCACAGCGCCAGCGCAGCGAGGGACGGCGAGCCGTGAGAGGACGATCGACCGTCACCCCAGGCGCATGCCGCGACTTCCCACCTTGGCTTCGCAGGTGACGCACTGCGACGGCACGTGGTGAGCGTGATACACCTGACCGCAGTTCGGGCAAAGGCGGGCGTCCTCTTCCAGGCTGATGGTCTTGTCACTGGAAGCGCATTTCCGTCCCGTGAGCTGGAGACCCTCGACGGGGAGTCGCTCGTAGGTCGCGGTCGGCAGGCTCGGGAGCTGCTTCTCTTCATCGCTGGTCAGCTTCAGCTGGTCAGGGCGGCGTTCGGTCGCCTCCTTGACGATCCACGCGACCGCGCTTTGATGCAGCTTGACCGGGATGCGCAGGACGAGGTCAGAGGAGCTGATTACCAGGTCATTGCCCTGCAGAAATATCGACTCCACGTCACACCAGAGGATGCGTGAGATCTCTCCGCGCCGCTCCACGGCGACGCCAGCGTCGCCCACGCGCACGGGATACGCCGCTGCGTCGCCGAACACCAGCGCGGCCATCAAGGCGGCGGCGCCCCCTGCGACCAGATACGGTGCGAACTTCAACGGCTCGTCGCGGATCCACTGGCCATGCACCCCCGCTCCCAGGGCGAGCGCGCCCAGGGCACCACCGATCAGCGCCACCGGTGTCGTGGACAGTCCGGGCGCGTCGAAGCGTCGCTCGTGCACTCGCCCGCCGTGGCCGCGCTTCTTGTCTGCGCGCTCGGCGATCTTGGCCTTGCGCTCGGCGGCGCGGCGTTCCTTGCGATTGGTGGTCTTGGGCTTCTTCTTGGTCTCGGCCATGGCTCATCCAGGCGTCGCAGCGCTCATCACACGCCGCTGATCATCCAGCGCTCGTCATCCAGCGCTTGTCATCCAGTGCGGCGTCGCCGTCTCGCAGCGCTGGATTACTCGGGGAATCCGTCGCGAACCAGGGGAAAAGAAGGCGCCGCCCCCCCCGAACGGGACATTGACTCCTGCTCACCGAGCGAGGACGCTGTGAAGCTGAGGTAAATCGAGTTCGTGTCGCTGGGCCGGGTCGGGGACTCGGGACCCCGCACCTCGTGGTTCAGCGCAGAGGGAAGGGCAAAAACGCCATGCAGCTTGGGGAGAATCATCGGAGATTGGTCAGCTTCGCCGCCGCTGCCGCCTTGGGGAGCGTGATCGCGTTCATTGGCGCGTGCGGTGGTGCGCCGCCAGCCGAGACGCCGACGATCGACAACACCAAGAAGAAGGAACCGGTCGCGGAGGCGCCGGCTCCCGCATCCAGTGTCGACCCGAAGGTGGTCGCCGATGCGAACGTGGACGGACTCCTGGCATCCCTCGAGGGGTCGCCCTCGGATCCTCCGCCCGCCACGCCGTCCACTCCGCCCCCAACGGTACCGCGCGGAAGTCCCGCGACGGTCGCGCCCTCGAGCTGGCGTCCGGGTACGTTCATGACCAAGGCCTTGGACGACCTGTCGGCGCAGACCGTGGCCGTCCAGCGGCTGGCCGAGGAGAAGTCGATGACCGTCGGCTTCGACGGCACGGCCGCGACCTTCATGGGCGCGTACATGTACCCAGGCAAGCCGGTGAAGTTCAGCCGCACCTTCGACAAGGGCGTGATGTACGTCTTCGTGTCGGGGAGCAGCCGCGCGTCCGGGATCAACATCAGCGTGAGAGACATGAGCGGGCGTCAGGTGGCGGGCGGCACCAAGGGCACCGTGGTCTTCGTGCCTCCCACTGCGGGCGCCTACAACGTCTACACAGAGGTCGGTGCTGGGAGTCCGTCGAGCTTCGTCACGCTGGGCGTGATGCGCAGCGGAGGTCTAAGCATCCCGGTGTCGCGCATCCAGGAGTCCGTGTACGGCGCGGTCAAGAAGGCAGCACAGCTCTCGGATGGCGTGGTCAAGCGCAAGATCGGCGGCGGCCTGGTTTTCCACGACGAAACGGACTGGGCGCTCTACGGCACCGTGCTGGACAAGGGCGAAGCGATCCGCTTCGGGGGCCTCGATCTCAAGAAGAAGCACGTGCTGCTGGGATCGGGCGACTCGGCGAGCACCGACATCAACCTGCAGCTGCTCGATCCCAGCGGACGGCCGGTTTCCAGTGACATGGATCCCGATCCGGTGGCGGTGCTCGGCTTCAACTCGCCATCACCAGGGCCTTATACCTTGCGCGTCCAGTGCGCCGGGGCGACCGGCAAGTCGCTGGTGACGGCGATCGTACTCACCGTCGACTGAGCTGCGCTCAAGGCCTCGACATCCACAAGCTCAAGCGACCTTTGCGGTCCACCGCCGCGAAGCTCGTTTGATCGGGGTCGAGGCCGACGTCCTCCACCAGGCCGGAGGTCAGACTCAGGCTGTGCTCACCGGCGACCTCCACGAGATCGACCCCGTGAGACCCTGCACGCAGCAGCCACTTGCCGTCCCGGGTGAAGTGCATGCGCTTGATCCAGGCGCCGTGCTTGCGCTGGTAGCGTCGGTTCGGTTCTCCGTCGAAGGACCACACGCTCGTGAGGGACTTCTCGCCTTCTTCGGCGAGCCAGCGTCCGCTGGGGTCGAACGTCAGGGCATCGCTCTCGCTCTCGTAGCGGGTCAGGGGGTGAGGGTGCTCTGGTTCGGCGACCTTCCACCACCAGATGGAGCCCTGCACCCAGGCGACCGCCAGGGTGCTGCCGTCCTTGCTCAGGGCTAGGCTCTTCACGTCGACGGGCGGACCAGGCACCGGGATCTCGACTCGCTCCTCGCTCTGGAGGTTGTACAGGCGCAGCACCCCATCGTGGTGCCCCACGGCGAGCCATGGCCAGGCCAAGCTCGCCGCGGTAGCGCGGCTCTCGGCCAGGCTGGGGGAAGGAAGCTCCTTCATGCCCTGCACGCGGTACTGCTCCAGGCGGTCGCTGCACACCACGATCAGGCGTCCTTGCAGCAGAAACACGCCGCCGCGCAGGACGTCGGTGCAGGTCGCGGAGACACCAGCGCTCTTGCCGGACCAGAAGTCGTAGAGCTTCACCGGGCTGCCTTCCACCACCGCCGCGACCCGCGCGCTCTTGCGCTCCACGGCGACCGCCACGCCACGGCCGCCGATCTCCTCCTGCCAGCGCAGCTTGATGCGCTCGGGGTGAGCCCCGTCGAGCGCCAGCGCTACTGGCTGAGATGATTTCCCTGCGGATTCTACATTGGGGCGCGGTGGCTCGCTGGTCGTCGGCTGGGCTGCGCCACATCCGCCGACGACCAGCGTCAGCGCCAGCGCGAGGAGGGGGGCCTGGGTGGTCTTGCAGGCGCTCGCTCCCGCCAGCGTTACGACGAAGCTGGCTCCCAGGGCGCGACCCCTGCGTCGCAAGCGGTTGGTGTCCGTCATGGGCCGACCAGTCTAGTGAACGCCCGACTCGAGGTCGTGAAAAACCACCTTCTGGCGCTTCAGTGTGCTCGATACAGCACCAGCAACCCGAGCATCAGGAACGCCAGTCCGACGCAGATCAAGGCCAGCACCAGCGTCAGGCTGTAGCGCGGCGCTTGCAAGGTCGAGTCGGCGCCCTGTTCGACGTTGCCCAGGGCCTGCTGACGCCGCAGGTGCTCCGCCAGCTTGCGCTGAGACTCCTGAGCGCGGCGCACCAGCAGCACGAGCATCAACGCTCCCGATAGCAACGCGACCCCGATCGCCAGCCAGCGCGCCCTGGCGATGCGGCTGCGGTCTCTGGCGTACGCCGCGGGAAATCCATCCAGCAGGTGCATCTCCCGGGCGCTCAGGGTGGGCTGAGGAGCCTCGTCGCTGTCGCTCAGCGGCCAACCCACAGCGCCTGCGCTGGTGAAATCCGACTCACTGGAAACGAGCGCCCACCGATTATCTGTGCGGAAATTTTCTGGGAGGCTCCAGCGCCCACGGAAGTTGCCGTCCGCGGCGAGCTGCAGCCCGACGCTGCCTCCGCCCCAGCGGCCCTCGCGATCCAGCAAGGTGACGTACGCCCGGTCGCGTTCCACCGGTGAGGAGATGACCAGACTCTGCGCGTCGTTGCTTCCCTCCACTCGAGCGTTCAAGGCGCCGGGGATGACCGGGAGCCGCCACGCCAGGCGCCCCGTGAGGGCTTCACCCTGCGGCTGTTCGAGGCGCGCCTTCACCTCGAGGGTGATGACGTGGCTGTCGGGTACCAGCTCGGCGCGGACCCGACCTCGCTCGTCGCTCACCGCGTGACGTCGCTCACCGCCTTCCTCGCCGCCTTCCAGCCAGGTGGCCCCTTCCAGCGACAGCTGCAGATCCGCGCCCGCCACCGCGCTGCCCTTGCGCGTCACCTCGATGAACAGCCCATCGTGGAACGGCACCGCGAACACGCCACGCGCGGGAGCCACTCGGAGCCGCAGCTCGCCGCGAGAGCGCTGGGTCCAGGTTTCTCCGACGTGCACGCTGTCTCGCCAGGTGCGCTCGGGTGCGGTGACCTTGCCCCGCGCCAGCACGTAGCCAGCAGGTAGCTCCGCCTGGGGCTGATCGAGGGTGACGGTCAGGGCGAGGGGACCCTGGGTCTGCGAGTCGAACGCGAGATCGACCTCGGCATTACCCTGTGGATCCGTAGTCCCACCCCAGCTGGCCTCGCGGCCGTCGTCGCTTCGAGCGTGGACTTGCAGGCCGAGCCGCCGCGGGCTCTCCAGCTCTCCCAGGCGCTCCGCGACCTCCAAGCGCAGGTGGTACTCGCTCTGCCCCTCGAGCGGACCGCCGAAGAGGCGTGCCGCCACATACGGGCGCGGCGCGCCAACGACGAACAAGGCGAAGGCGACCACCAGCACGCTGCACGCAGGCAGACCCACCAGGCCCCAGCGTGAGATCCCGGATGAACCGCTGTCGCTCGGCGGCGGCTCGGAGATGCGGAGCTCTTGCTCCGCGCTCGCCGGTCCCTTTCCCTCCGCCGCCATGGGGCTGGTCTAGCCGACGTGAGCCCCAGGGGCTAGCGCCGTCCAGCGCGGTCGCTCAGCTCTTCGCGAGCCAGTCCAGAATCCGCGCGTTCACCGCGCGCGGGTTCTCCAGCTGAAGGAAATGCCCCACGCCCCCGAGCAGCTCGCTCTGCTGCTCTGCGGAAAAGAAGCGCTCCTGGCCCTCCATCGACTGCCAGCCTACACAGCCATCCTGGACGCCGTGCAGGTAGAGCAATGGCACCTCGATCTGCTTCAGGCGCGCCTCCAGGTCGCGCATCGCCAGCGCCGCCTTGGGCAAGGCGCGATAGTAGCCAAGGGGCGCGGGCAGGCTCTCCTCGAGGCAGCGCTTCAGTTCCGCGAGGTAATCATCCGGGACGCTGAAGGACGGCGACCAAGCCTCCCACAGGCGCTCGATGAAGGCGAAGTCGTCGCGCGGCACGACGCGCTCGGGCAGCACTCGCGTCTGGAAGAACAACATGTACCACGAGCGTCGTAGCTGGCGCAGGCCGAGGCTGGCGCGGAACGCCAGCGGGTGCGGCACCGCCAAGCAGACCGCGCGCCTGAACCGCTCCGGAGCCTTGGCGATGGCCGCGTAGGTTATCACTGCGCCCCAGTCGTGTCCGATCAGACTGAGCGGGCGATCGGGGCTGAGGTGCTGAGCGAGCTCGAGCACGTCGTCGGACAGCCGATCGATGTCGTAAGGGCCGCCCAGACTGCTGGGCGCGTAACCTCGCAGCCACGGCGCGTAGCCCGAGTAGCCCGCGCGGCTCAACGCCGTGAGCAGCTCGCTCCAGCCACGGGGAATGTCGGGGAAGCCGTGAAGGCAGATCACCACCTCCGCGTCCTCGCCGCGCGGGGGTGCGTGCAGCGAATGCAGCGTGAGTGAAGGCAAGTCGAACACCTCGGTGATCGGCGTGGCGTTCGCGTTTCCGCTGTTCTGGGCCTGCATCGGCCCCTTATAGCGCGCTCGGAGCGCGGCTGTGCGGAGTCAGGGGGATCGGCTGCACGCCCGCCAGAAGGGCTGGTTTTCCTGGCATTTACCCGGCCGCTCTGTCGAGAATCCTCGACATGGCAGTCGGACGGATCCAGCGACGTCTGGCGCTGGCCATCGTGCTCACGGCGCTCATCCCCCTGGTGACTGCGATCGCCATGGGCGAATGGATGGTGCGTCAGACCTCTGCTCGCTTCTATACACCGGAGGTCGGCACGCGCCTCGACGACGCCCTGGACGTCTACCAGGACCTGGCGCGGGCAGTGAAGGCGCGCATGCGTGGCAGCGCGGCGTCGATCGCCGAGGACACCCGACTCCGCCGCGCGGTATTCCGCAAGGATAAAGATGCCATCGACAGAGCGCTCAAGCGTCTGTTCCCCAAGCAGCCGGATCTCGTGAGCCTGAGCGTCGAGAACGCCAGCGGCGACGTCCTGGGGGAAGTGAACCGTGGCAAGGCCTTCGATCCCGAGACCGAGTTCGACCTCGAAGTGCGGGTGCCGCTGGTGGATCGCGAGGCGGCGATGGAGGACCCGCCGGAGCTGGTCGCGGTGTTCGCCACGGAGGCCAAGCGCTTTCAGGAACGCGACCAGCTCGCCACGTTCCTGGATGCCTACCGCACCGTGGAGCGGCGCCGCGAGGGAGACGACTCGGGGCGCCTGTACGCGTTCACGGCGCTGCTGGGACTCACCATCCTGATGGCGATCGGCGTCGGTACCACGCTGGCGAGGAGCGTATCCGCGCGGATCGGAGAGCTGGCGGAAGCGACGCAGAAGGTCGGGGAAGGTGATCTGGACATCCGCGTGCCCGAGAAGGGGCAAGACGAGATCACCGATCTGGCAGCGGCGTTCAACCGCATGGTCACCGAGGTGGAGAGCAGCCGCGCGCGTATCGAGTACCTGCAGCGCATCGGAGCGTGGCAGGAGATGGCGCGGCGCCTGGCACACGAGATCAAGAACCCGCTGACCCCGATCCAGCTCGCGGTGCAGGAGATCCATCGGCGTTATCCGGGAGAGGATCCCAACTACCAGCGCATGCTGGACACCACGCTCGAGATCGTCGAGGACGAGGTCGGGACCCTGCGTCGCCTGGTCAGCGAGTTCTCCAGCTTTGCGCGGTTGCCGCGGGCGGAGCTCAAGCAGGCTGACTTGGGCGAGGTGCTACGCGAGCTCCAGGGGCGCTCCTCCGTGGTGGAGGAGGAAGACGATGTGATCCCCAGCGGTGCCGCCTTCGGCTTGCCCGAGGACTCTGCCGTGGATTTCGACGTCGAGCTGCCGAGCGACGAGCTCCCGGTGCTCCTCGACCGGGACATGTTCAAGCGCGTGCTCGTCAACCTCGTGCGCAACGCTGCCCAGGCCGCCTCCGAGCAGGCGTCGGGTGAGCGTCCTCGCGTTCGAGTGTCTCTGGATCGCCAGGGGGAGCAGGTGGTCCTGGACGTCGATGACAACGGTCCCGGTATCCCCGAGGATCAACGGAAGACCGTGTTCGACCCCTACGTGACTACCAAGAGCGACGGGACCGGTCTGGGTCTCGCGATCGTGAAGAAGATCGTGGTCGAACACGGCGGGCTGGTCACGGCGCTGCAGAGTCCTCTCGGCGGCGCGCGGCTCCGCGTGCGCCTGCCGGTGCTGGGGAGCGCAGCGTCCGACGCGGCGCTGGCGGCTCGCGGCGAGGAGGGGCCGATCTCTGCTCGGGCGTAGCTCGGGCTCGGCCCATCACGCCCTCTCCCCCCCCAAACCCCCGATCGAGGGGCAGACCTGGCGTGCTTGCGCCGAAGCGGAGGCTTTGTCGCGCGCATCACTGGCGAGGCAGGCCCACGTCGGGTAGAGCACGACGAAGATGAGCCGCGGCGACCCCCAGGCACCCAAGGCCAAGCAGCGCAAAGAGAACCCGAACCAGATCTACATCACTGCGGCGATGGTGCTGGTCGGCGCGCTGGTGTTCGGGCTGGTGCTGCTGCCGCGCTTCGATCCCGCCAAGAGCCCGCTGGTCTCCGAGGCTGCCCCCGACTTCGCGCTGGAGGTCATTCACGAGGGCGAGGAAGGCGCGCGTATTCGCTTGAGCAACCTCAAGGGCAAGCCGGTGCTGCTCGACTTCTGGGCTAGCTGGTGCGGTCCGTGTCGCATGCAGGCGCCGATCGTCGATCAGATCGCGCGGGAGTACGGCGACCGTCTGCACGTGGTCGGCGTCGACACGGGAGACGCACTGGAGCCGGCGCAGGTGTTCGCGAAGAGCGCCAAGCTCTCCTACCCGAGCGTCTTCGATCCCGACGGGGCGACCGCGAAGGGTTATGGCGTCTCCACGCTGCCCACGCTGGTGTTGATCGACAAGGACGGAACCGTGCGGATGGTGCGCTCTTCCGTCATGCAGCGCGACGCGTTGAAGGCAGCGATCGAGCCGCTCCTGGACTGAATCCCGCGTTCTGGGGCGAATTTCTGGGCGCCAGGGGTGGGCCAGCAGTGCCCTCCGGGGTAACCTTCGAATCCCCATCCGACGACTCGTTTCGAGGAGACTCCATGAGCAAGCGGTTCGAAACCTTCGAAGAGTTCTGGCCCTACTACGTGCGTGAGCACAAGAACAAGCTGACCCGGCGCTTCCACTTCGTGGGCACGGGGATGGCGCTTGGCTGCGCCGTCGGTGGCTTGCTCAGCGGGCGGAAGTCGCTGCTCCTGCTCGCCCCCGTGATGGGCTACGGCCCAGCGTGGATCAGCCATTTCTTCATCGAGAAGAACAAGCCCGCCACCTTCGACTACCCCACGTACAGCTTGCTTGCCGACTTCGTGATGTTCGCCAAGATGCTGAACGGCACCATGGACGACGAGGTAGAGCGGATCCTCGCGGAAGAAGCCGGGGCAGAGGACGGCGGGACGGAAGAAGAGCCGGAGATCGCCACCAACATGGCGACCGACGGTACGCTGCACTGAGCTGACGCCGTGCTGCGGGTCCCTCAGGACCTTGCGGCTGGTGGTCACACCGACTCACGTGTTGCCCGTTTGGCACACCGCGACACCCGAGCTAGCGCTGGGAGTGCGAAGTCGCGTGCGCGGCGAGGCCGGCCTGTCTCTCCCTGGTGCCATGCAAGTAGCTGAAATCAGGAGCAATGCCCGACGACGTGTGCGCATGAGCGCGGTCGGGAGACGCGATTCGTGTAGCTCCCTGGTTTGGCAAGGCGATTGCTCCCTCGAATAACCATGCAGCAAATCGAACAGGTCGCGGACGAGACATCTCGGGGGGAGCGCTGGGGTATGTGGATCGACGCCATCGTGCGTCTCGCAATGCTTGGCGTCGCTGCAGGCTGGCTCGCAGGCTGCACCACCCTGGGCCCGGTGCCCACGGTCACCGGACAGGCCGTGTCTCCCGAACCCAGGAGTAACCTGGAGGCGCAAGCGGCCGCGGTTCCCGGCTACTACCTGAGCAGCGCGGTGCAGTCCGAGCCCAAGGGCTCACCGATCCAGCAAGGGGCGGCCATGTTCGATCCCGAGGATCTGATCGGCGTCGAGGGCGTTGGGGTTGGTGGCCGCGTGGTTGGTGGTGGAGACGAGGGGCTGTATGGCGAGCCACTGGTGCGCTACCGCACCTACGTCGACTCCGAGGAGCGGTTTGCGATGGGTGGCTTGCTCTACGGAACCAAGGCCAGCGGCGGCGCTGACCACGCGAGCTACTCCATGACGCGCATCGGCGGCGAGTATGCCGTTGATTTTCTCCTCACCCCCAAGAGCAAGTGGGTCGAGCTGCACCTGAACGCGGGCGTCGGATTGCTGAGCCTGGACGCCAGCGGCCGCTACTGTCAGGGCGGTGATGGGTTCGGAGCGGACTGCGACGATCGAGAACCAAACGTCTCCGCGAGCGTCAACGGCTTCTATCCGACGGTGTTCGCCGGCGCGAACTTCGACCTGTTCCGCCATCTGGACTCCGCGTTCCACGGCGCGCGCTTGGGTCTGCTATTTGCCGCAGGGCAAATGCCTCGAGTGGAGAACGCCGAGCAGGTGTCCGCCACGGGTTACGCGAGCGGCGGCGCTACGCTGACCTTGATGCTGGGTGGTCTCTAGCGCAGCCTGCCAGTCTGGGCTCCGCACTTTGCTCCCAGAGCGGACCTGCGGGAGCGCGGCAGCTAGTTGGAGTCGCCGTCTCCCCGCGCCAGCAGCTTGCGCAGCAGGTCGAAGGGATCGAAGCCGAGCAGACCCACGACGTCGCGATCTTCGACGGCCGCCTTGACGCGCTCGAACGCGGGAGCGAACGGGCTCGCATCGCCGAACAGGCTGCCAACACCGACCCGCTCGGCCAGGTCGCGAATCGCGAAGAACGCCGCGCGACCGGCGTCGACTCCCAGGGGGATGGCCAGGGCGGGGACGACGGGGGAGAGCACGACGTCGCGAGCCGCCACCGCCGCCGCCCAGCTGCCCGGCTGGGAAGACTCGCTCAGCTTCTGCAGCGTCTCGAGCTCTGCAAAGCAGCCAACCGCCACCGGACCCACGCGCTGCTCCACCGCCCTCAGCAGGTGTCGGTAGTCGCGGGTCCAGTCGCCGCTCACCAGGCCCATGTCCTCGCGCAGCTCCTCGGGCCCGAGCAGCAGGTCGAAGCCGTTGCCCCGCCGCCGCAACGTGACGCTGGTGAACAGGCTCCCGCGCTCGAAGACGCCGAGCACCAGCGCCTTGCCGTCGGGACAAACCAGGTCGAGCGCGCGCAGCTTGAGTCTCTGATTCGGTAATGGCCATGCGGAAATCTTCCAGGGCCATGCCTGGAGCTTGCCCGCCGCCTCGACCTCCTGGGCTGCTCGCAAGAACTCGACCACCTGGTCGAAGGCGTCGTGGTCGGGCACCAGCTTGTCCGCCCAGGCGTCCATCAGATCGTTGAGCGCCGACCACTCCAGCTCGACCGCCCAGCTGGCGTCGAACGCGCCGGCCAGCGACTCCAGGCTGACCGGCCACTCCAGCGCGCTCACCGAGCGCTCGCTGCGCGCGCCAGTCAGCTGGATGCGCCCGGTGCGCGTCGAGAGCAGCTTCACCGGCCGGCCGTCTGCCGTGACCACGATGACGCCACCACCGCTCTCGCCCGACGGCTCGACTCCCGGTCGCGGTCTGAAGGCCTTGGCGAGTCGGGTCCAATCCTGAGTCGTGAACCCCTCGAAGCGCAGATCGTTCGTGAACACGGCCGCAGTATACGAGCGACTGGAGCCGGGTTGCAGGGGGCGTGAGAGCGCAGTCGAAGCACGACGCGGTGGACTCGGATGCGAACCTGTAGCCGGCTTCCAGCGGCGGCGAAGCTGGCGCTCTTCTCCTGGTCGCTCACTCGAGGCGCGAGGCGAGCCGAGGAGCCATGAGGTGCGAGGACGGACGCTTGTCCGACGAGCAATTGAGCTATCCTGTAGAGGCTTGCCCGCGTGATTGGTGTCGCGGCCCGGGCTGGCTCTGCGCTGGTGAGCCTCGTGGGCTCGCCAGCTACTGTCCCGGACCACCCGGCGACAACTCCATGAAACCTCTCTCGGCCTAGCAGGCCGTGAGAATCCGCTCGTTCGTCCACCACTGCCGGACAGGTAGGGCCGTCTCATGCAGCTTCGTTCTTCCTTCATTCACCTCGTTTCCGTGGCCGCGCTGGTCTCTGCCTGCGCCAACTCCGAGAGCCTGGGCTATCGCGGCGGCTCAACTGGCGGCGGAGACAGCGGAGGCAGTGGCGCGAGCGGAGGCAGTGGCGCGAGCGGAGGCAGCGGCGCGAGCGGTGGCAGCGGCGCGAGCGGTGGAAGCGGCGCGAGCGGTGGAAGCGGCGCGAGCGGTGGAAGCGGTGGCGGGGGTGGCGCGACCCTCGGCGGCTGCGACATGTTTCCAGGTGACAACCCCTGGAACACGGACATCTCCGGCTACAGCGTGCACCCGAACAGCAGCACGTACGTGAACTCCATCGGCAGCAACGGCCGACTCCACGCCGACTTCGGGACGTTCTACCAGGGCGCTCCCATCGGCATCCCCTACGTCGTCGTTCCCGAGAACCAGCCCGGCGTGCCCATCGACTTCGACGTCGCCTCGGAGAGTGATCCTGGCCCGTACCCGATCCCCGCCGACGCACCGGTCGAAGGTGGGCCGAGCTCCGACGGCGATCGCCACGTGCTGGTCGTGCAGCAAGGCAGCTGCAAGCTCTTCGAGCTCTTCTACGCCTTTCCGAACAACAACGGAGCGAGCTGGGACGCCTCGTCGGGCGCCGTGTTCGATCTGAGCAGCAACGCCCTGAGACCCGAGCGCTGGACGTCGGCAGACGCCGCCGGCCTGCCCATCTTGCCCGGGCTCGTGCGCTACGACGAGGTCGTGGAGAAGGGCGAGATCCTGCACGCGCTGCGCTTCACCGTGGACGTCAGCCAGGATGGCTACATCGCACCCGCGACTCACAGCGCTGGCTCGGGTGGAGCCAGCGACCCGCCCATGGGTATGCGCTTCCGCATGAAGGCCGACTACGACTGCAGCGGACTGTCGGCGGAGGTGCAGGTGATCTGCACTGCGCTCAAGCGCTTCGGCATGTTCGTGGCGGACAACGGCTCCAACTGGTTCATCAGTGGCAGCCACGACCCTCGCTGGAGCGACGACAACCTGAGTGACCTGGGGCAGATCCGCGGCAACGCCTTCGAGGTCGTGGACACCGGGAGCATCACACCCTGGTGAAGCTCAGCGGGCGCCCTTGCAGCAGCGAAAGCCCGTCTGGGCGCCCGCGTAGTTCTCACCGTGGGAGCCTGTTGCCGCGCGGCAACGGTTGCGTCCTTTGAGCCACCAGCCGCCTCGCAGGATCGAGCGGTGACCCCCGCCCCCTCGCGTCGTCCACTCGTCCACGTTGCCCACGATGTTGTAGACACCGAAGGGGCTCTTGCACTCCTTCAGCGAGTCGCCCGGCACGCGCTGATCGTTCAGCTTGCCTCGTGAGGTGAAGAGCTCCGCCCGATCGTGATTGCAGGCGGCGCCGTCTCGCTTGTAACCGTAGGGATAAGGAAGCGCCTCGGGGCCCTCGCAGGCAAACTCCCACTCGGCCTCGTAGCACAGCCGCTTGCCGAGCTTCCCACACATCAGCTGCGCCTCGCCCCACGACACGTTCACGATCGGGTAGGTGTAACCCGGTGGCGTGTACTCGTAGCGGTCGATGCAGTAGCGCATCGGCTGCTTGGCGCCCTTGCAGCGACTCTGCTCGAACTCGCCGCAGGCACGGTTCGGCATACCGGGGTCGTCCACCCAGTACTTGCACTCCTGGATCGGCAGCGTGCAGCGCTCGCCCTCGACGAGCACCATATCCTCGGGGCAGGCGTCTTCCGCGGTGGAATAGCCGACGGGCTGACCCACGTCGGGCAGCGGGGCACCCGGATCCGCGAAGGAACGCTCACCCGTCGGGTCCCTCGGCCCATCGGTCTCGACCCTTTCGGACTCCGGGGGCGCTGTCACGGGATCTGCCGCCGGCGCAGGGATGGCCGTCGGCTCCGGCGCCTCGGCTTCATTCTCTGTCTCGCTGGGCGCGGCGCAGCAGCGAAAGCCCGTGCTGTAGTCGTGGTAGTCGGCACCATGACGCATGGTCACGTAGCGACAACCGTCGCCGTTCTCGTGCGAGTCCAGGTAGTAACCGCCCATCAGCAGCGGTCGGTCGCCCTGTGTCCACTCCAGCAGGTTCCCGACCAGATCGTAGACTCCCTCGGGAGAAACGCACTGATCGAAGGCGCCGCTCGGCGCCACGGTACCACCCAGCTGGTTGATGCGCGGGTCGTTCATCCAGAACGAGTCGGTCTTGCGTCGCCCGTGGTGCAGCACCATCGTCGGGTGCCCCGGCTGGTCCACGTTGCAGGCGTCCGCCCGCTCTTCATTGCCGTAAGGATACGATCGAAGAGGCCGCTTCGAGCTCCCGGCGCAGGCGTCGACCCACTCTGCCGTGGAGCACAGGCGCTTTCCGGATCGCTGACAGGCGGCCTGGGCCTCGTTCATCGAGATGTACGCCTGAGGTACTCCGCCCGAGCCCGTGGTGGCCCGCAGCTTCTCCGCGCCCACCGAGTGATAGGGCGAGTGACGCTCTCCAGCGCTCGTCTCGAGGGTCGCCTCCCAGCGGTCGATGCAGAAGCGGCCCTGAATCAGCGCCATGCCGTCCGGGCAGCGCTTCGACGGCTTGGTCGCGCTCTCCCCGGCGACCAGCACGTCGTCCGAAGCGCTCGCCAGTCGTGTGCCAGCGCTCGGCGTCGACTCCTGCTCTGGGTCTGGGGGTGAGGCGCGATCAGGTCCCGCCTTCGCCCGCTCTTGTTGCCTCGCGGAACTCAAGACTGCCGGCGCTGCTGGCGCGGTGGACTCCGCCTCTGCAGGCAGGAAGCTGCCCACGACGTCACAGCCTCCGAGCGCCCAGGTCCCCCCAAGCAGGCCCAGCGCCAGCGCGATGCGCGACGCGCTCCCGCGTCGTCGTATCGAACGACCGATGTTTGCCCCCGCCTGCCTCGCCATGGCCCAGCACGAAGCATCCCATCGACCCCGACCCGAGGCCAAAAATGCAGACGGGCGCGCTGTCAGCTGGGGTCAGGCGGAGCAGGGCGTCCGAGCGTCGAGCCAGAGCAGCTTCCAGTTGCCGTCCACCCGCCCGAAGTACAGGAACAGGTCGTGCTCACGCACGAAGGCGTAGTGGGAGACCTGCGGCTCGCTCTGGCTCGCGCGCTGCTGTAGCTCTTCCCCCAGCTCCTCGCTGAACACCGCACCCGTCATCGCCTTGACCAGGCTGATCAGCCGCTCGCTCTCGAGCGTTCCTCGCACGCACGCGCCAGAGACGTCGTAGGCCTCGGTCTCGCAGCTGAAGCCCGGGGCGCGTCCGTCGCTCTGCTCCCACGGAGCGTTCGCACAGGCCAGCGCTGGACCACTCAGCGCCGGGAGTAGATTGCTCTCGAGCACCTCGCGATAGCTCTTGAAGCGCTCGAGGTGTGGAAACGCTCCGGCGTTCGTCACCGCGAACACCCCCAGCTCCGGGTCGACGAAATCTGCCGAGGGTTCCCCGGCGCGCTCCAGGAAGCTGGCGAGGAACTCCTCGAAGGAGCGAGGCGCCGGCGGTGGCGGAGGGTCTGCTGCCTGGGCGCTGGGCTCTGCGGGTGCAGCGACTTCGATCGGCGCGTTGGGCGGCGGCGCGCCAGAGCCGCAGCCAACCAGTAACCAGCCGAGCGCGGCCGAGGCGATCCCGGGAACGCGGAACATGCGGGGACCATAGCAAGTCTCGGTCACCACGGAAGCTCCACGCCACGAGACGCCGTGCCAGTCCTCAGGGCACTCGGCTGGCGAAAGTGGGCCCCGATCGATGCGCCGTGGCAGACTGGCGACGTGACCTATCCGGGGGGAAGAGTCGCGCGCGACTGGCGCCTGGCGAGCGTCTGGTTGCTCGCTGTGGCGTGTTCCGGCGCACCACCCCTCCGGCCTCAGCCGAGCGCGCCGCGCCAGCAGCCGCTCGTCGGGTCGATCCTCTCCGAGCCTGAATCCCAGACGGCTCCGCAGGCGGTCCCCGACGCCGCACCGGCGAGCGCGCCAGCGCCCTTCGGCCACGTGTACAGCGTGCGTTACATCTCCTGGGTCTGGATCCCCCGAGACCCGGAGAAGCCCAAGCGCAGCTGGGTGAAGCTGGGCTTCATCCGCACCGGCTACGGTGTCGCCTTGCGCGAGCCAGGGCTCGCGCCGCCCCGTGACAAGTGCCGTCAAGGCTTCTACGCGATTCAACCTCTCGGCTACGTCTGCGCCGACGGAACCACGACCCGAGACCCGGACCACCCGGTGGTGCGAGCCATGCAGGACGCTGGCCGGGACCTCCTGGCGGACGATCCGGACGCCGTCTTCCCGTACCACTACGCGTTCAGCATCGGCGCGCCGATGTACGAGAAGCTCCCCACCGCCGAGCAGGATCGCTTGGTGATGATGCGCTTTCGCCAGCGTCCACTGAAGCTCGGCGACTGGGCGCGAGGCTTCGAGGACCTGACCGTCGCGCGTCCCATCGAGCCCAACGGCCCGATACCACGTTTCCTCGAGGATGGCGGCAGGAGCCCCCTGGGCGGGGACGACCTGGTGCGAAAGAACCTCCCGCACGGCAGCATGGTCGCCTACTCCCGCGCCTTCGAAGCCGAGGGACGGGTGTGGCTGGTGACCCCTGATCTCACCCTCGTTCCAGCGGATCGAGTGCGACCCTACCGACCCTCGACCTTCCAGGGCGTCGAGCTCGGGAGGCTGCGTCTACCGCTGGCCTGGGCCCGCAAACAGCCCCGGAACTTCTTCCGCATCGTGGACGAGGAGGCTGAAGCCACCGGCGAGCAGCTCCCCGTGGCAGCGCCAGTGGAGCTCAGCGGCGAAGAACGCAAGCTCCACGGCGATCGCTACGTCGCGACTCGCGACGGCCGCTGGCTGCGCAACGACCACGTGCGCATCGCGAAGCGCGTGAAGCCCCCGAGCGCCATCAAGGGCGATCGCACCTGGATCTACCTCTCACTGACGGAGTACACCCTAGTCGCTTACCGCGGGGAAATTCCGGTCTACGCGACCCTTCACGCTCCCGGACGGGGCGGCACCCACCGGGGCAAGGGCAGCGTCAGGAACTACACCACGCCGCTGGGTGCGTTCCCCCTCAACTGGAAGGAACGCTGGGGAACCATGAGCCCTGACCCGGGCGCGCCTACCAGCTTCTGGATCAGCGACGTGATGTGGACCCAGTACTTCAAGCAGCCCTACGCCCTGCATGGCGCGTACTGGCACGAGAGCTTCGGCGAGCGCATGAGCGCCGGCTGTCCAAACCTGGCGCCACGTGACGCGCGCTGGCTCTTCGACTTCAGCGAGCCCAAGCTCCCCGAGGGCTGGCAAGGCATCAGCCCGATGCCTGGCGGCGACAGCACGCTGATCGTACTCGGTGGGTGATACCGAGGGGGAAGCGCTCAGGCGGCGCTCGGACGCGCGCTGTCGGACAGGCGAAGGGCCTGGGTGCTGAGCTGGTTGGCCACGACCAGCCCGCTGAGCGTCAAGCGCACGCGCCCCGCGTCGACCAGGCCCCGCGCCTCGAGGCGCAGCAGGGCGGCGGCCGTTTCCCCACGGCTCAGGTTCAGGCTGCGACCCAGGCTCTGGGTGCTCGGCCGCTGCGTGTCGCGGGACTGCTGGAAGAGCTCGACGAGGACTTGGCTATCGGTGGCGGTCATGAACCCTTGGTAGCGGAACCACTGCAACTCTGTCCAGTTTCCGACAAGCAGTACACAGCTTTTGTTCAGTGCATCGTCACCCCCAAACAAGTGAATGATTTTAGTGGGTTAACCAATTTCACCGAGGTGTCTCCTGGCTCCGGTAGCCTCGGGGCGTGCGATTTTCTTCCACAGGGCTTCGAGGGGTTTGGATTGGGTTAGGCGCGACGTTCCTCTGCCTGCCGCTGCTAGCAAGCAGCCTGGTTCGGGGCGAACCAGAGGGCGCTGCCCGGCCGGGGCCCGCTCCGCGCACAGCGACCGCCAGCGAGCTTCAGGCGCATACCCGTGTGTTCGCGAAGCCCGGGGACTGGGCGCTCTCGAACGCAGAGATCACCGCCGTGATCCGCAAGCGCGATGGCTGGCTCACGGATCTCTGGCGTCGGCCCCTGATCTTGCCCGGCGTACCAGCCCTCGGAGTGGACACTCAGGTAGATTCTCTGTGGCAATTCCACCCCGTCGCGAGCATGGGCAAGAAGGACTACGCGTTCACCGCCAGGTCGACTCGTGCTCTGGCGGACGGCGTCGAGGTCATGAGCGTGCTCGAGCTTCACGGCCGCACGCTGCGCGCCATCTCCGTATTCCGTGTGGATCCCCGACGACCGAAGCTCAGCATCGAGACCCGCTACAGCGCCGAGGACGGGAAGGCGCTCGGGGCGCGGCTAGGCGACGCCTTCAAGTGGGGAAACGTGCAGTACTACGTCTCGGGGCTCGGCAAGCCCCGCATGTCCTACAGGGGCCCCGCGAAGTGGGTGGGCCGCAAGGGCGCTCAGGGCGACCTGCTGCTCCGTCCGCTGGCGGCCACCCGCATGACGCTGGACTACCGCGCACGAATTCGCGGCTTTCAGGGCACCATCAAGGCGCATTACTTCAAGGAGCTTGGAGCAGGCAAGGAGCTCGTGGCGCGCCGAGAGCTGAGCTTCGAGCCGCTACCCATCGATCCCCCATCGCCGACGCCGACGGACGGCTCGAGGCTGACCTAGTCGACGAGAACGACGACGCATCGCCGGAAAACTCACCATCGATCGCGTCGGGAGCAAGACGCCGTCTTCGACGAGGACGGAGGCCTGGAGGGCGCGGACCGCTTTGCGTGGACCGGCAATGGTCACCTCTCCATCCCGCTTCCCGTCGGGCGCTACAAGGTGCTGGCTACGGCAGGCCTCGAGCGAGACGCCCGTAGCTACGACGCAAACATCAAGCTAGGAGAGACAACTCGTTTCCACGCGGAGTTACCTCGAGTCTTGAAGACGCCGAGCTGGACCAGCGCCGACTTCCACCTGCATCAGGTGCCCAGCGTCGACGCGGACATCTCGCTACCGGCGCGCGTGGTGTCCATCGCTGCCGAGGGCGTCGAACTGGCGGTGGCGACGGATCACTACGTCGTCACCGATCTCGAGCCAACGCGCCGAGCGCTGAAGCGGGACGGCGTCCTGACCACCGAGTTCCAGAGCGTGAGTGGCTGCGAGGTGAGCACCCTGGGCAATCGCTTCGGCCACTTCAACGTCTTTCCGCTGAGCCTCGGGGAAGACGTCGCCTACCAGGACACGACGCCGGAGAAGCTGTTCGCCAGCGCCCGCAAGCTATCTCCCCACGAGATCCTGCAGGTCAACCACCCACGCTGGGATCCGGCGATCAGCTACTTCTCCGCGTTCGAGGTCAGCGAGGCAGACGGCAGCCCGGGCAAGCCGGGCTACGACTCGCAGTACGACACACTCGAGGTCTACAACGGCGACGACGCGCGGGACCTGAAGAAGGTGAAGCAGGTGCTCGCGGACTGGCTGCATCAGCTCGGTCGCGGCAAGCGCTACGTCGCCACCGGGTCCAGCGACTCCCACAAGCTCGGCATCCTGGATCCTGGTCTGCCCCGAACCTTCGTGCGTTGCCGCGACGCGAAGAGCGACGCGGATGACGTGAAGGCGCCGTTCGCTGACTGCTTGAAGGCGCTGAAGGCGGGCAAGGCGCAGGTCACCAGCGGACCGTTCATTGACGCCAAGGTGCTCGGCAAGGGCCCGGGGGAGACTGCGATGATCGAGGGAGAGAGCTTCGAACTGGAGCTCACCGTGCAGGCCGCGCCGTGGATCGACGTGAGCCAGCTCGAAGTGCTAGCCGGCGCTACGGGCAAGCGCATCCATTTTCAGACGTTCAAGCAGACTCGTGGCAAGGTGGAGCGTTTCCGTGGGAAACTGAAACTGACGTTACCCGAAGGGGCGTCGTTCGTTGTGGTGGTGGCGCAGGGGAGTCGCGGATTGCCCAATGTCTCGAGGGAGTACACGGTGCCGTTCGGGTTTACGAATCCGATATGGATCAGGAGTGAGAGCGGGGGGTAGGGCGAGAGTTCGGAGTAGGGCACGAAACGGGGCGACAACATCAGGCGAGGAGCGTCCACGCGTGACCTCTCCCCCGCCCACCTCGGAGATCAGCGCTTGTCGCCGACGCGCTCGTTCGGCCCGTGCTTCGTTCTCCGCGGTGCAGCAAGTCAAGCAAGACCCCGCGACTACGGCACCGTCGTGATGCGGCCCGAGCCACGCAGGCTCACGATCACGTCGCCGTTCGGCGCCACGACCATGCCGATGGGCTCCTCGCTGGTGAAGCTGACCCGATCGATCTCCACGAACGTGGTGCTGTTCAGGCGAACGACTTCGCCCGTGTCGCGACTGTTCACCCACATGCGACCGTCGCTCGTGAAGGCGAGACCCTCTGGTGCCATCACCGCGGGCGTCTGGATCACCGTGGAGACGAACCCACCGCTCGAGTCGAAGCGCTGCACGACGGAGCTGGTGCGGCCGCTGGCGAACAGCTCGCCGCTCGGGCCGAACACCATCCCCTCGGGGCTGCCAAGCTGGGCGGTCGTCGCGAAGTTGCCGAGATCGGTACCGTCAGGCGCAAAGCGCACCACGGCGCCGGTGTTGCGCGAGCTGACGTAGAGGTTGCCGCTCGCGTCGAAAACCATCGAGTTCGGCCCGTTGAACGTCGTCGTAGCGAAGGTGTCGATGAACGCGCCCGTGGTGCCATCGAAGCGCACGACGGAGTTCGCGCCACGCGAGGTGACATAGAGCGTGCCGTCGCTCGCCACCTCGACGTCCTGCAGATCCGTGACTCCTGTTTCCGTGGCGAACGCCGTCACGACGCTCGGACTCCCGGAGTCGATGCGATACACCGTGTCGGACTCCACGACGAGCAACGCGCAGTCCTTGCTGAAGGCCACGCCTTCGGGAGAGTTGCCCGGCAGCGTGACGCCGCCCGCGGGCAAGCCTGGCCAGGTGCAGCTCGGACTGCCCCCGGTCCCGCCGGTGCCCGAGCCACCGGTTCCACCCGACGCGCCACCAGCTCCACCCGACGTGCCGCCGGTGCCCGCGCTACCGCTCGCTCCTCCACTTCCGCCGCTGGTTCCACCCGCTCCCGCAGCACCTGCGCTGCCGCTGGCTCCACTCGACCCCGCGGCGCCTCCGCCTGCGGATCCGGCATCGCCACCAACACCGCCGGCTCCAGCCGCGGTCCCGCCCGAACCTCCGGTGGCGCTCGTCGCCCCCGTGCCGCCATTGCCTCCGCTGCTGGTTCCCCCGGCTCCCATGCCCGTCTTGGCCCCCGTGCCTTCCGACTTCTTGCTGTCATCGTCACCGTCGCAGGCGGCAAGCAAGCTGAGAGCGCAGAGGGCGTAGAGGGCATGAGCGGCAAATCGCATATCGGCGGCATCCTACACGGATCCGACGCCGACGGGCGCGTCGCTGGTCAGTCAGTCTCGGACCCTGGCGCCGTCGCCCACGTCGAGGACACTCGTCTTTTCGTCGCCCTCAATCGCGCGCGGCGCAGAACCTTCGCGTCCCCACCGCGTGGATGGCTCTCCCAGCGCCGTTGCAGGCACCTCGCGCCGGCACGCGAACTGCAGGTGCGGGAGCGTGAAAGCCGTCGTTCTTGCTGCTCTGCCGGATGATCATGGCCCGCTCAAGGCGGTTTCGGTGGCTCTCCTCGCGGAACTGGAGAGCGCTGGTTACGACGAGGTGAGCCTGTTCGAGCTCGACAACACCGCGCTCGCCTTCTGCCAGGGGGAGTTCGACTGCTGGCTGAAGACGCCCGGGAAGTGCCGGGCACGCGACGCCGAAGAGGAGATCGTTCGGGCAGTGCACGACGCGGATGCGCTGATCTTTCTGGATCGGCTCGCGTTCGGCGCTCATGGCTACGCCGTCAAGCGCGCGCTGGATCGCTTGATCTGCTTGCTCGAGCCGTTCTTCACCAAGCGCGCCTCCTTGACGCACCACGAGGCTCGTTATGCCAAGCAGCCGGCGCTGTTCAGCGTGTGCTGGGCGCAGGAACCCGTCGCGCGAGAAGAAGAGACCCTCTTCGACCTGACCGAAGCCAACGCGCTGAACTTTCTTTCGCCTCGCTTCGGCAGCGTCGTCCTGCACAAGGACGATGAAGCCGGGTGGTCAGCGCGACTGCGAGCGATGCTGGCTTCCTCGAAGGTACCAGGCGAGACCATTCACTCCCGAGCGCCCTTGCGCGCCGACCTGCTCGCGATGGCGGCCCCGGACCTGGGTGTGCTGGGGCCCACGTCCGTGCGCCGGGCGGCCCTGCTGGTCGGGAGCCCAAAGGTGAAAGGAACCAGTGCCTCCGAAGCGCTGGCGCGCTCCCTGGCCGCGCGTCTCGAAGCCGAAGGCGTGGTCTCGACCATTCATCACGCCACCGCATTCGTTCATGACAACGCGCGCTCCCGAGAGCTCGCGAAGGCGATCGCCGATCACGATCTCCTGGTGCTGGTGACACCACTGTACTGCGATGCGTTCCCGGCGCTCACCACCCACGCTCTCGAGCTGATCGCCCACGCTCGTACCCTGCGGAACCAACCAGCGCGCTTCGTGCTGATCGTGAACTGTGGCTTCCCCGAGCCTGAACAGAACCGTACTGCGCTGCGCATCGGCCGACACTTCGCCGACGCCGCAGGCTATGCCTTCGGTGGCGCGCTGCCGATCGGCGGCGGCGGCGTGGTTCAGCCACAGGAAGGCCTGCGCGAACCTCACGGACCGGTCGCCCACATCGTGCGCGGCCTGGATCTCGCCGCGCCAGCCCTCGCCCGCAACCAGGTGGTGCCCGACGCCGCGCTGCATGAGGTCACGCGACCGCTGCTCCCGGACGCCCTCTATCGACTGATCGGTGACCTCGGCTGGCGCTGGAAGGCGCACGAGAACCGGCTCTCGCAGCGGGACCTGCGCGCGCGTCCTCTGGACGCCGATGAGCACCAGGCAGGCTAGCCGTCGCGTCACCACCGAGGCGCCAACCGGCTCAGTACCCCCACACCGTGAGCGCCGCCGTCTCGTCGGGGCTCAGGTTCGCCCGCCTGCCGGTCTTCGCCACTCGCCGAGCTTCCAGCTCGAGCTTGTGCGTCGCGCGCCACAGGGCCCGCGCTGCGATTGGACGTGACTCGAAGGCGTCGGAGACGCACGCCGGGTCCACGTCGAGCTCACACAGCTCCGGCTTGCGGCCGAGGCGCCCGGAGAGCAGCAGGAGGCCCCAACGCGATGAGTAGTCGTTGCCCAGGCTGGCCTCCAGTGGCCGACCGAGGGGCGGCTCGACGCCAACCGCGGATTGATACAAGTCGATGCCGTCCAGGCGCCGCGCTGGCTTCAGATCGAACGCCGCCAGGATCGTGGTGGCGATGTCCATGGCCGTGGTCGGCAAGCTGACCTGAGACCCAGACAATTCTCCATGCGGAAATTTGACGTAGAGCGGCGCGAGCAGGCGATCCTCGCGCAGCGGAGGCGCAGGGTCGAAGGGGACCTCCGGCGGATCCCCCATGGGCACATCTCCCGCGACGATGATCAACGCATCGTCGTAGGCACCCTTCTTCTTCAACATCGCAAGCAGCTTGGAGAGCTCCGCATCCTGCTTGATCAAGGCCGCGTCGTGGAACGCGTGGAGCCGCTGCCAGTCCTCCGACGCCAGGCGACGCGAGCTGGCGCGCCGCCTCGCTCGCACGTCGTGCAGGATGATCGCCCCGCGCCGCGCCCGCAGCAGTCCGCCGTACTCGCTGGGTGGCAGCTGCCCCGCCTCTGCGGTCGTCAGATCCCACGGCGGATGGCCCCCTCGAAGGTGGGCGACGACCAAGCGACGGCCCTTGGAGTCGAGCTGCTTCTCGAGCCACTCGTTCGCCTTCAGGAGCGGCTCGGATGCAGGGAGATCCTTCACCGGAGAGTACTCCTCGAAGCGATCCCAGCCACGATCGAAGCCAAAGCCGGCGAAGCTGGTCGGCACCCCGGTGAACATCGCAGTGCGCCCGCTCGCCTGCTTGAGCACCTCAGCCACCGAGCGCATATCCTCGGGGATACTCCCGTACGGATCCTGCAAGCCATGGGCGCGGGGTGAGACCCCGGTGAGCACGCTGGCGACCACGGCCGAGGACACGGTCGTGGGGGTCCGATAGCCCGTGTAGGTCACCCCGGCGCGCATCAGCTCTGCCAGAGCAGGCATGTCCCGCGGGGGCGAGAACGGTGGGACCCGCCGTCTGTCGATGCCCGATAGCAGGATCAGCACCACCGTGTTGGTCGTCGGCGTGTGCTGCTTGACCTCCACCGGAGCCAGCTGGAGCTCCGGGTCGCCGAAGACGAGCCGGCCGGAGTCCACTCCCGACGCCGCTCGCAGCTCGATCGCCACCAGACGGTCGGCGTAGTCCTTCAGGTCGATGTGGACCGGCGTCCAGGAACTGCCGGGGCCACCGTGGAGCTTGCGGCGCTGAAGCACGAGGGGCTGCTTCCCGTCCTCGAGCAAGCGCAGCTCCGCGTCTCCCTTGCCCGTCCCCCAGAAGCCGAGGTTGACGTTGAACGCCGCGCCCGAAGGCACCCAGAGGGGACAGCGCACCGCGCTGGGCGCTGGCAGCGTCAGCGCGTGCCGCGGGACACCGTCGATGGCAATGTCCCGCACGATGTCCTCCTCGCGCAGCGGGGTGAACGTCGCCTTGATGTCATCCGTCGCAGCCAGACGGATCCAGTCCACGTCGATGCGGCCCTGCGGACTAGATTTTCCGCGTAGATTTAGGGTGACGGTGTGCCTGCCAGGGCCGATCGTCGTGTCGAGGCTCCGGGTGCGGACGTTCTCGATGTCCTCGCCGAGCTTCACCGTCGCCACATAGCGGTCGTCCAGGTAGATCCCGGCCCGACTCACGCTCCCCGCCGCGCCCCGTAGCTCTACGAAGGGCTCCTCGAGGTCGGCGTCCAACCAGAAGTCGTAGGCGAGCTTCTTGGTGTCGATACGAGCGACCTGGGTACCTTCGCGGTCGACGGACTGCGTGTCGACGAAGGGACCGATGTCAAACTCGCGCCGAGCCTGAACGTCCTTGCCGGCGAGGTCGATGAACGCGCCGCGATGATACAGATCACAGCGCGAGAGCAGGCTGACCAGGCTCGTGCGACGTGGCTGTGGAGCGTCCGAGCTTGCCCCCCCCACGGCGCCCGAGCTGGTGGGGGTGAGGGTCGAGTCGGGCTCGTCTTCGTCACAGCTCGTGCAGGCGACCGCCAGCGCGCACAGCGCGAGAACCGGGAGTCGCCGGAGCTGTCCGAGAGCCGTCGTCACACGCCCCACTTGTCCCCTCGTCGCGGCGGGGTCAAGCGATCCCTGGCCGAAAGCCGCAGAACGCCCCGCCCGCTCGGCCAAAGCCGCGCGCGAGTCGCTAGCGGAGCTCGAGGTCCGCGCCCCGGACGACTCTACTCCTCGTCCTTTGCGCCTTGCACCTCGAACAGCGTCGTCCGGCGCCCTTCGATGTCCACCGTCTGCTCGAGCTCCTCACCGTTGAGCTTGATCCGCACGTCGTGCTTCCCGATTCCGAGCGGAACCCGGCGCCGCGGACCGCGTCCGACGAACGCCTCGTCGACGTAGATCGAGTGGCGAGCGCCGGTGTTCAGCTCGAGCAAGCCCTTGTCCGCGTCGAGGGTGATGTCGTCCGGCGCATCGCCGACGCTCAGCTTCACGTTCGCGCCAACCTTCGACTCCTGCTTGGCCTTGGCCTTGGGAGCGGTCTCCTCCGCCTCGGGGGCCTGCGCGCTCGGCTGCTCCTGGGGAGCTTGGGCAGCGGCAGCCGGCGCCTCCTCGCCCCCGGTCTCGGCGCTAGCCGCGGGACCCATCAGCATGCGCACGCCGAAGTACGCGACCAACCCCGCAGCTGCCGCCGCGCCGATGGTCCCGGCGCCACGCAGCCACTTGGGGCCGGCAGACTTGTTGATCCCGTTCGCCGCGAGCGCCGCGGGCGTCTCGTCCTCCAGTCGAGGCATCGGCCCCTTGTCGATCTTGCGCACGCGAGGCTCGTCGAAGCGGATCGACCGCGCGGCGGGCAGCCTGGGAGCGGAGTCCCGATCCGGGTCTGCCGCTGCTGGGTCGTCCTCCGTCCTCTGCGCGTCGCGCTTGGCCTCGAGCGACTTGAGGCCGATGCTCGGCGCCGCGCGATCGCCGCCGCCCGACGGTCCCGGCAGGTCACGCTCGTCGAGCGACCTGGTGGCGCTCGCGTCGTCCGTTTCTTTCCGCGCGGATTCTGCGATGCTCTTGAGGCTCTCCGAGAGCTTGACCTCGGGCTTCGGCTCGGGCTTGCGCGAGGCCTGCGGCCCAGCGCCTGGGCCCAGCCCCATCTGAGTGTCGACCTTGGGCTTCGCTCGCGCGACCGGCACCGAGTCCGACGACTGCTCCAGCACCTGGGCCGCAGGGCTCTCTACCGCGTCCACTGCGCTCGTGCTCGCCTTCGGTGCCTCGCTGACCGCCTTCGGTGCCTCGCTGACCGCCTTCGGTGCCTCGCTGACCGCCTTTGGCGCTTCGCTGACCGCCTTTGGCGCTTCGCTGACCGCCTTTGGCGCTTCGCTGACCGCCTTTGGCGCTTCGCTTGGCTGGCCGTGGGCTTGCGGCGGCTCCTCGCTCAGCGCGGGCCCTGGCTCGCTGCTGGACTTGAACTCGACTTCCTTGGTGGGGGGGAGAGGAGCGGTGTGCTCCAGCTTCTCCCCTGGACGCGGCATCACCACGGTCTTGACCGCGGGTGACTGCGCCTCCGAGCGACGCTCGAGTCCACTGACCAGCTCGCTGCGCAGGCTCTTGGCGGGAGGGTCGATCTCCTTTGCTGGGGGTAGCGGTGCGGTGTTGCCTTGGGCGGCCTCGACGGCGGCAGACGAGATCTCTGCGCGCTCCCCATCTTCTTTCTTCACGGAAACGGGGCCGGCGACACCCAGCGGTGCAGTGCCCTCCTTCGCGCTCAGATCCAGCGTGGGCCGAGGCACCGCCGGCGGTGCGCTGGCCGTGGGCAGCTGTACGACCGGGGCCGCGGCCGACGCCTCCTCGTCCGCAAGCTCGACCTGTGGTGCAGCCGACTCGTCGCTGGCCTCGGGTGCAGCCGACCCGTCGCTGGCCTCGGGTGCAGCCGACCCGTCGCTGGCCTCGGGTGCAGCCGACTCGTCGCTGGCCGCGCGAGCAGCCGACTCGTCGCTGGCCTCGCGAGCAGCCGACTCGTCGCTGGCCTCGGGCGCAGCCGACTCGTGGCTGGTCTCGGGCGCAACGCTCGCAGCAGGTTCGGGCGCAACGCTCTCGGCCGCGCTCACGTCGATCACCGCCGGCGCAGCGCTGGCCTCATGCACGCCCGCTTGTGAATCGTCCCACCCCGCGTCGGGATCGTCGCTCAACGGAGGCAAGCTCGAGGCGCTCTCGACCTGGGCCCCCACCATCGCCGGCGAAGGCTCTGGCTCGACGTCGACCTCCGAGTTGGCGATCGCTTGGCGAGCGGCTTCGGTAACGCTGAGCAACGTCGAGCTGCGCTTGAACTCGATCTTGCGCACCGGAAGCTTCTCGATGTCTTCCTCCGCCGAGCTCGTATCGACCAGCTCCGACTCGTCCCTCACCCCCTGATCCGAGCTCTCCGCGGGTGGATGCTCGCTCAGATGATCCAGGACGCTCTCGATCTCTTCCTCGTCCCGAGCGCTGAGCTCGGGTTCTTCCTCGGCCTGGTCGAGCAGACCCGAGAAGTCTGCCTCGTCGTCCGACGAGGCGGGCTGTGAGAAGGCCTCCTCGATCGCGGGTGCCTCGTCCACCTCCGGGGGCACCGCCGACTGCTCGAAGCTCAGCGTGAACTGCGGCGGCTCGAGGCTCTCCATCACCGGTGGCGGCTCACCCGTCGCGGTCACCTCGCTCATCAGCTCGGCGGCCCGCGGCAACAGGTCCTCGGCGCTCGAGGTCACGATCGCACGCACGCCGCCGTGCTGCGCCAGATCGAGCAGGACGGCCTCCACCAGCCCGACCTCGACGCCCTCCTTCATGAGTTGCCGCACGGGAACGCCCTGAGCGACACGGCGCGCCACATCCCGCGCCGCGTCGGGTGTCGCGCGCATGTAGGCGTCGAGCACGGCTGGGTCGAGGGCCACTTGACTGACCTCGAACAGGCGCCCTTCGCCGAGGGCTGCACGGGCACCCCGCGCGAGGCGAATCGGCTCCTCGAGCACACCGAAGAGATCGTGCTCGAAGTCCCTCTGCACCTCGCCTTCGCTGGGCTTCACCGCGAAGCGGCCGGCGCTCACACCCAGCAACGCCGCGATCACCTGCTTGCCGCGTGCGCTGGTTCCGTCCTCCGAGGTACGGGTCGCGCTGACCGGCTTGCCTCGTCGTATCTCGACCTCGTACAGGTAGGCGGCGTCGCGCACCGTCAGCACGCAGTTCGGCAGCCGCTTGCACGCGAGCTGGAGCACCAAGCGCGGCGTGATGTCGCCCAGGCGACCCTTCACCTCACCGCCCGTGGCCAGGCGCGCCTCGATGCGGCTGCGAGGACGCAACACCTCGCGCAAGCGCTGAACCACGAGCGAGCCGTCGGCCTCCTTCTTCAAGTAGCCGTCCGCGCCCGCACCGAGCTCACGCACTCGCTGCAGCATGTCCTCCTTCCAGGACAGCAAGATCACCGGCACGTCGCGTACGGCGATGTCGCCCTTTACCGCACGGCAAAGCTTGAAGCCGTCGAGCTCGGGCATCAGGATGTCGCTCACGATCGCGTCAGGCCAGTGACGCTGAGCGAGCTCCAGGGCCTTGCGGCCATCGTGCGCCTCCATCACCTGAGCGCCCGCGCTTCGCAGCAGCCCGCTGATGAACCACGTCACCGCCGGATCGTCGTCGGCGACCAGGATCAGGCGCCCGTCGAGGGTCACGTCGTCCCCGACGCGACCGCCCGCTGCGCGCTCGCCGGCGCGACGCTCACCAGTCACCCACGGCGCGACGTGGATCGCTCCCTCCGGACCGCGTGGGTCGAAGCGAACGTGACCGCCCGAGCGCACCGTCACTACCTCACGGATACGAGCTATGGCACCCCACACGGCTGCCAGCACCTCCGAGCCGTCGCCGAGGTTGACGAGCCGCTCGATCGTGGCCGGATCCACGGTGCCCTTCAGGCCCTCCTCCAGCTCGCTCGCTACACGCGCCGCGAGCTTCTCCACCGTCAGCTCTCCAAAGCCGCGCAAGGCCTCGGGCTTGCTTGCGCTGCGTCCGAACACGTCGAGCACGGTCGCGCGGAGCGTGCTCGGGCTGACCGGCTTCGGCAGCACGCGGTTCACACCCAGCTTTGCCAGGCCGCTCGCGGCCTCCGGTGAGTCGAACGACCCCACCACGACGACTGGCGCCAGCTCGAGCGCTGCGTCTCCGAGCAGCGTCTCGATCAGCTCCTGAGCGCTCGGGCGATCATAGTCGATCAGGATCACGTCCGGAGCGTTCTCGAAGGCGAGACCGCGAGCCCGCATCAGGCTCTCGGTGCGCTCCACCTCCAGCGCGTGGCCAGTGGCGAAGGCCAGCTCGCTCTTCAGCGAGTCGGCGAGCGGGGGAGTCCCGAACACCAGCGCGTGCATCGGAAAAGCTCGCCCGCTGCTGGCCGGCTTGACCGCACGGAATTGTCCCGAGCCACCCGGGCTGAGCACCAGGCTGGGCATCAGCTCCAGGCGACGCACCAGTTGACTGGCTCGCTCGTGGCTCAAGGGGCCCGATACCTCCGCTTCGACTTCGCTGAGCGCTTCGGCCAGGCCATCGAACGCGAGCACCTGGGCGGCCGCCTTCAGGGCGTGGAGGCGCCGCTGTGCCGACGCCTGCCGCTCGCCGGCATCCGGCGCTTTATGCAATGATTCCAGCAGGTTGCGGATAAACTCCAGCCGTCGCCCCAGGCTCTGAACGAACTCGGTGCGCGCGGCGGCAACCGCCTCAGGCTTCTCTTCGGCTCCCGGACCCTCGACCATGGTCGGCCGTTATCATGCCACGCCTGAGCCGGGCACGTTTCCTGCGAACGTTTCGCTAACCGCGTGCGGAACTCCGAGCGGGCGCTCCCGGGAGCAAAGCCCGTGTTTCTCAGCGCTTTGCGATGCGTTCCCGCACCCAGGCCGCTGCGGCATCGGTTCCGAGGCTACCCCCGAGGTCCTTGGTCACCTGCTTCTCCGCCAGGGCCGCGGTGATCGCCGCTTCGATGCGCCGCTCCTCCTCGGGCCAGCCGAGGTAGCTGAGCAGCGCTCCCACCGTGAGCAACGCCGCGAAGGGGTTGGCGACGTTCTTCCCGGCCAGAGGTGGCGCGGAGCCGTGGACGGGCTCGAACAGACCGACTCGATCCGGGTCCGCCGGGTGCACGTTGGCCGAGCAAGCCATCCCGAGACCGCCCTGGAGTCCAGCTCCCAGATCCGTGACGATGTCGCCGAACAGGTTGTTGGTGACGATCACCTCGAACTGACTCGGGTCCTGGATCAGGTACAGGCACAGGGCGTCGACGTAGACATGCGCCCGCTCGATCTCCGGGTAGCGTTGACCGACTTCGTCGAAGACGCGCAGCCAGAGCTCGTGAGCGTGGCGCATGGCGTTGGACTTGTCTGCCATGTGGACCTTCTTGCGGCCGTGTCGCTTCGCGTACTCGAAGGCCGCGACGATGATCCGCTCGACGCCGTACCGGGTGTTGATGTCCTCGTTGATTGCCACCTCGTGCGGGGTGTTGCGACGCATCTGGCCGCCGACCCCCACGTAGATGCCTTCGGTGTTCTCGCGGAACACCACCAGGTCCACGTCGGCCTTCGTCTTGCCCTTGAGCGGGACCAGGTCGTCCGAGAGCGCGCGCACCGGCCGGATGTTGGCGTACAGGTCGAAGCCAAAGCGCAGCCCGAACAGGATGTCGCGGGCGTGCGCCATGTCAGGAACACGCGGGTCGCCCAGCGCGCCGAGGAACACCGCCGCGCAGCGGTCCCGGATCTTGTTCTTAATTTCCTCAGGGAAAGTCGTTCCGTCCTTCAGGTAGCGCTCGGCGCCGAGGTCGAGGTCCCACAGCTCGAGGGGCAAGCCTCCTTCGGTCCCATACCACTCGAGCAGCAGCCGAGCCTCGTGGGTCACCTCGGGGCCGATGCCGTCTCCACCAATCAGCGCGATGGTCTTGGTGTTCATGTCGACGCTGCATACGAGTGCGCCCCGCCCGCGGCAATATGCAGTATGCGGCGGCCTGCGTTCCTCGAGGTGAGAGCGGTTCCTGGAGGTGTGAGCGGTTCTTGGGGGGGAGGGCGGTTCTTGGGGGGGAGAGCGCAACGAGCCCGCTCAGGGGCCCTGACCAGCCACCTGCTCGACGCTCATGCGGATCAGCGCCGCCGCCTGCACCGGGTCCGCCTCGTCGACCTCGCCAAGCAGCGCGAAGGCCTCGAGCAGAGGCACCTCGGCCGTCGAGCACGCCGCTTCGAGGAACGGGGACTCCCGATCGTCGAGGCGCACCACGGCGGCTGCTCCCGCCAGGCAGAGCGGCCAGAGCGGAGCATAGGCTTCCAGCTCTGGCAGCGCGACGATGTCCAGATCCACGGACTCCCCCAGACGAATCGAGGCGATCACGTGAGGCACTGGCGCCGTTGGCGTCGTCTCCGCAGGAGGGATCGCATCCGCGATGCGACGCGTGGCGTGGCCAAGCCCCCCGAGGCGCTCGGGCGGCCCCGCGAAGATCAGTCGCGGGTTCCCCCCGAAGCCAGGTCGGACGAGGCGCGAGACCATCGCGCTGAGCACGCTCATCTGCTCCGGCTCCGTCAGCACCGCGCGCACCGCGCCCTTCGGGATCAGCCGCACGATCCCCGAGGCGAGCATCACCTCCACCGCACCGAGGATCTCCAGATCACCCTGTGGCAGCTCATCGGTCAGCTCGTCGACCGTGCGCGGCGCTATCAGGAGGTCACCCACCAGGCGCTCCACCTCGGGGGCATCGCTCGCAACGGGACAGACCAGCAAGAGCGCATCTGACAGCGGCAAGCGCGACTTCAGCGCGGCGACCTCGTCGACCCGCCGCATGCCTTCCATCAGCAAGGAGTGCGTCGGTGTCTCCACCCGGCGAAGCGCCGAGGCATACCCGCCCGCGAACGAGAAGGAGCCTTCGCGCTCTCCAAGCAGCCGATACAGCGCCTTCTCGCCCTCCAGCCGCCGATACACCGCGTCGACGACCTCCCCGTCCTCCAGGCGCACCTCGCCGACGCCGCTGGCCGTGGTGATGCTGAGCGCGCCGGTGCGGCGATTCATCCCGAGGAGCTGCAGCAAATCGACGACACCCACCTGATGCAGATCCCCGCGGAAGTCACCGCTCTCGGCACGGACGCCGCGCACCGCCACCTTGGGCAGGGCCATCACACGCTGTGCGATCTGATCGACGTCCGCCCGGTTCAGCTCCACGCGTGGACGCTGCGACTCCTGTCCCGGCGGTTCGCTGCTGTGGTGGGTCTGAGAGCTGATGGGGTCTCGGTTGCTCAGGGGACTGCTGATGGGGTTGCTCACTGGGGCGCTCGAGACCGGGCGACCCTCCGACTCGCCCGGCGGGCTCGAGCTGGCGCCCGACCCCGACCCCGACTCGGACGGAGCCACGCCGCTCGACGCTTCCGACACCGGGCGAGGCACCAGGATGAAGCGCGGGATCTCCCGCAGACTGCGGTCTGCCGCGAGGCGCGCCTGGAAGTCGCTGCTCAGGGCGATCTCCTCCGCGATCAGGATCGCGTCCGGGCGATTGCGCTCCGCACGCTCCAGCGCTCGCTCGGGCTCATCGGCGACCGCCACGCTGAGCCCGCGGCCACGCAGCACACTCGCCAGCTCACCGAGGGCGTCCAGGTCCGAGTCTACTAGCAACACCGAGCGCGACACTGACTACTCCAACAACCTCAGGCCGACGGCCTCACCCAAGCGCTGCACCACCAGGTCCACCAGCAAAGGATCTGCGGCGTGCACGGCGCGCATCAAGCCGCCCCGCTCCGCACGTCCGAGCAGGACGTAGCACCCGTGCTCCGCCACCAGCGCCAGCGCCTCGATGTCGCTCAGCTCCGGCTGAGCGCCGAGGTCGACGGTGATGAGCTCCGCCCCCTCGCGCTCTCGCAGGTGCGCCTTGACGGCCATGCCGAGGCTCACGCCCCCGCGATGGGTGGCCACCACACGCGCGCGGTCGCTGCGCATGGCCTCGCTGACCGCCGAGACCGCCACGCCCAGCATGTCCATCTGAGGCAGCTCGAAGCTGCGCGGCTGCTCCACGGAGTCTCCTTCCGGCACGTGCCAGAGCAACGTATCCAGCACCTCCCCGAGGGGCATGCGATCGAGCTGCATGCGCCGCACGACGGACTCCATGCTCGCTTCCGCGCGGTGCTTTGCCACGCGCAAGAGCCGAGACAGATCGGTTCCGTCGTGCGGATACGTCGCCATACCCATCGTCAGCTCGAGGCCACTGCCGGTGCCCCGTCGTCCGTCGGCCTCGACCCCCCTCTGCACTCGGCGACGACAGATGTGCGCGCCAATCCCGCCGGTCTCGGGCAGCAAGAGATAGAACTCCCGCTCGTCGACGCGCGCCAGAACGTCGGTGTCCCGCACGGCTCCCAGGATGCGCTCGACGCTCGCCACGCTGGGTGGTCCCGCTCCGCTGTCCTCGGCGTTGACCGCGATCGTGGCCAGCGCGAAGCGACGACCGTGACGCCGCGCCTTGTCGATCTCGCGGCCGGCAACGTCCACGAAGTAGGCGAAGGTGTAGGCGCTAGAGGAAGGGTCCTTCATCGCCCCGCGATGAGAGTGCTCACGTTCGCCGATCAGCGCGAAGGTGGTCGCGGCCTGGGCGGCGATCAGCTGAATCAGCTCCTCGGCGCCACCTCCCCTTCGCGGTGCGCCGAGTACCACCAGCCCGCTGCGCTCCTTGCTGATGGCAAGCGGCACGACCTCCCAGTCGAGGTTGCGCGAGTAGTTCAGCAGATCCATTTCCTCGCAGAAACTTGGCGCGTCCCGGATGTCGCCGAGGGAATGCACGCACATCAGCTGCCTGGTGCGCTCCCCCGCCGGGAGATACACGAGCACGGTCTCCGCCTGCGTGGCCTCCGCGAAGATCTGCGCAAGCTCTCCAGCTGCACGGCTTCGATCCGAGTGCATCGCGATCTCGGCTACCCGTGCCGCCATGGACAGGCCGCGACGTGAGACCATCGCAGCCTCCTCGAGGCGCTGGCGCTCCGCGCGCTCCGCGAGGCGCGAGCGCACCGGGCCGACCGCCGTGAGCAGCTCGTCTCCACTCACTGGCGTCACCAGCATGCCTGAAGCCCCCAGCGCCATCGCCTGAGTGGCCAGGCTGACGTGCGCCTCGTCCGCGAGCGCCAGTACGCTGGCGTGGGGAGCGACCGCGCGCAGGTGGTGCACGATCGCGACGCCTCCGCCCTCACCCATCGCCACGTCCACGAATACGACGTCAGGCACCTCCGAGGCGCTGCGCGCGAGCCCCTCGGCGAGATCGGTCGCCACGACGCAGACATCGCCGGACTCGGCGAACACCCGCGCAACCAGCCGCGCCTGATCGGCGTCCGCCACCAGCGCCAACACGAACAGCTCGCTGCTGGGTGCCCCGTTCACAGTGGTTCAGCGCTCCCCCACGAGCGGGGTCGTGCCCAGATCCTTCAGCGCGCTTACCTCGATGCTGCCCGAGAACACCAGCCGCGCGGGGCCGCGCATGTGCACTGCCAGGTCCTGCTCCGCCACACGGATCTCCAGGGGTCCGCCTGGCAGTCGCACCTCGATCGGGGCGTCGAAGGGGCTCTGGCCTGCCAGCGCGGCGGCAACCGCCGTTGCGCAAGCGCCGGTTCCGCATGCCAGCGTTCGACCCACACCCCGCTCGAACACCACCAGATCGATGCTCCGCGGCGCGATCTGACGAGCGAACTCCACGTTGGTGCCGCCAGGAATCTGCCCACAAACGCGTGCGCCCAGCTCATCGATCTGCGGCAACGTGTAGTCACGACCAAACACGATCGCGTGCGGATTCCCCATGGAGACCATGGAAAATTCCAGGCGCTCGCCCAGAAACTCGACCTCATGTTGCCCCACGGCAACACCACGGCCCATGTCGACACCGATCGTTGCCTCCCGGAAACCGGCGAACGCCAGGTCGCAGCTGAGCAGGCCAGCGTCGGTGTCGACGCGGATGGTACCCTCTCGAAGAGCCTGCCGCCGCGCGAGGTGAAGCGCGACGCAGCGAATGCCGTTGCCGCACATCTCCGGCCGCGAGCCATCGGCGTTCAGGACCACCATGCGGCCGAGCGCGCCTTCACTTCGCGCCGGAGCGACCAGCAGCACGCCGTCCCCACCTACCCCGCGGTGACGGTCGCACAGCAACCGAGCCTCCGCTGGGCCAAGGGCGTCGCTCGACGAAACGTCGACGACGATGAAATCGTTGCCCAAGCCCTCGTACTTCGTGAACTCCAGCGCAGCCATCGGGGGAGGCTCAGTCTACAGCAAAGCCCCTGCACCGCAGAACAACGCAAGCCACTCGTTCACCACTAGACTTATCGAAACGACGCTCGCGCTCGCCACCTTCCGCTCGACAGCCCTCGTCGCCAGGGGTGAGCTGCCGACCTTGGAAGCGCCCGGGGCTACTCAGCGGAGCATGGTGGCCAGGCGCTCTCGCACGGCGGACACGCCGAGGTTCGCCACCAGCACGCGCTTGTGCTTGGAGGCTTCCCCGGCGACCAGTGAAAGCTCACGCCTGGGAACGCCCAGCCCGCGCGCCAGCAGCTTCAGCAGCTCGACGTTGGCGGCGCCGTCCACCGGGGGCGAGGCGATCGCCACCTCCAGCGCGCCCTCCCGCACCCCCAGGACGCGGCTCTTGCTCGCTCTCGGCTTGGCGAAGACCGCGAAGCGCACCCCATCGCCGACTGGCGTCAACTCGAGATCCATCCAGCCGCGGCTCTACGCCGACGGCGCCCTCCGCGCCACACCGCGGCCGGTCGTTGACTGCGCTCCCAGGGTCGATCAGGTTGCCTCGCCATGACGGCTTTCAAGCGCCCGCTGCTGATCGGCGGCTTCATGGGCACCGGCAAGAGCACCGTGGGCCGGCTCGTCGCAGCGCGGGCGGGCGTCGACTTCCTGGATCTCGACACCGAGCTCGAGCGCCGCGCCGGGCACGCCGTGCGGGCGATCTTCGAGCGCGAGGGGGAGGCGGGGTTTCGGGCGAGAGAGCGCGAGCTGTTGAGGAGCCTGCTGAGCGGCACCGACCCCCCGCGGGTGATCGCGCTGGGAGGCGGCGCCCTGCTCGCGCGACCCCAGCGGCTCCACGCCTTGCAGCGCGCGGTCGTGGTCTCGCTCTCCGCAACCACGGACGAGATCCTGCGCCGCCTCCACGGCGACTCCACACGACCCTTGCTCGACGCCGTCGACCCAGCAGCCCGTGTGAGTGAGCTCCTGGACGCTCGTGCACTCGCCTACGCCGAGGCCCACTTCCAGCTCGACACCAGCGGCGAGACCCCGAGCGCGCTCGCGGAACGCCTGCTCGAGCTCTGGCGCAGGGACCCCATCGCCGTCGCCGCGGGCGCGGAGAGCTACAGCGTCGAGGTGACCCACGGCGATCTCGAGCAGCGGCTCGGCGACCGACTGGCTGCCCTCACCCCCACCCGCGTGATGTGCGTGAGCGACAGCAACGTCGACGCCGCTCACGGTTCCCTGAGGCAACGCATCCTGGGCGCCGCGCGGGTCCCGCACGCGACAGTGCTGCTGGAGCCCGGCGAGGAGCACAAGACCCTCGAGGCGCTGAGCCCGATCTACCAGAGGGCGCTCGAGCTCGGAGCCGATCGCAAGAGCGTACTGCTCGGGCTCGGAGGTGGCGTCGTCACGGACATCACGGGCTTCGCCGCCGCGACCTGGATGCGCGGCGTGCGCTGGCTCGGCGCTCCCAGCACCCTGCTCGCCATGGTCGACGCGTCCGTCGGGGGCAAGACGGCGGTCGACTTCGGACCGGCGAAGAACGCGGTCGGCGCCTTCTGGCAGCCGAGCGGCGTGGTCTGCGACGTGCAGCTGCTGAGCACCGAGCCCGACCGGGGCTACCTGAGTGCACTCTCGGAGGTGATCAAGACTGCGTTGATCGGAGATCCGCAGCTGCTGCTGCTGGTCGAGCGCGAGCAGCGAGGCATCCTCGCGCGGGACCCCCAATTGCTCGTGGAAATGTTGCGCCGCTGCGTCGCAGTCAAGGCGGGCGTCGTCAGCCGCGATCCGCGAGAACGAGGCGAACGCGCCCACCTCAACCTGGGACACACCCTGGGCCACGCGATGGAGGCCTTCGCCGGCTACGGGCAGTTGACCCACGGTGAAGCCATCAGTCTCGGCCTGGTCGCAGCGCTGCGCCTGGGCACGCGCCTCGGCCACACTCCCTCCGAGCTAACCGCGCGGATCGAGGACCTGCTGAAGCAACTGGGCTTGCCGACGGATCTCGCGCGGCATGAGCTGCCCCGCGCCAGCAGCTTGCTCGGTCACGACAAGAAGCGCGCAGGCGATCGGGTTCGCTTCGTGTTCGCTCGCGATGTAGGTGACGTGTTCACTGAACACCTCGCACTGGACGCCGTGCAGGCGAGCGCGCAGACGCTGTAGGTCGCGCGCTTACTGAAGCGCCCGATTGTTTGGCGCCGCGCAGATCCCACCGGTAAGCTTTCGTGTGTACTCGCGTCGAGGTCTATTCATGCGCCGTTCACTGCAAAAGCTGTTCGCCCTTTGTTCCTTCGGTCTGCTCGCAGCGACCGCCACCAGCGGCTGCGCCGACAACGACAGTCAACTGTTCATCGTCGGCGTCGCGGTCCCGGATGGAGAGTGCAACGTGACGCCGGACGAGGGCACCGCCATTCGCCTGGGCGGGCTCATCGACGTCGCCTTCGCGAGCACCTACACGGGAGACCTCTTGGTCGGCAACCAGCTGACCCAGCGCGGCTCGCGGGAGGAGACGAAGACCGAGACCTCGCGCATCGCGATCCGCGGCGCCGAGGTACAGATCTTCACCCCCCAGCAGCAGCTGATCAACGAGTACACCGTCGCCGCCACGGGCTTCGTCAACCAGGCGCCCAACGGAGACGCCTCGTACGGCGTGGCTTCGGTCACCCTGATCGACTCCGCCACCGCTGGCCAGCTCGCAGGTCAGCTCGGTGGAGATCCAAACGCGCGGGTCGGAGTCGTGGTCGAGGTACGCGTCTTCGGCGACTCCCTCGGCGGCTCGGAGATCACCAGCGCCAAGCTCACCTACCCAATCACTGCCTGCTACACCTGCACACTCTCCTGCCCATCGGAGGATCCAAACCTCCCTCCGCCCTGCTCGATCGGCAATGACGACGCGGTGGACTGCGGGGCGTGCCGCACGGGAGATGACGCCAACCCCAACCTCTGCGATGCGGCCTACATCGCGGTTGGTCGCGGCAACAATTGAACAAGTCGCGAGCGGCGTTGCTATAACGGGGCGGCCATGCCCGCGCGCCGACCGACCTTGAACGCCACCTCCGCCGAGCGCCGAGGTGGCGTCGTTGTATCTGGCCTGCGAAGGCTCGCGTGGTTTGGGGGTGAGGCGCTCCTCGGGGCCAGCTTGCTCTACTCCACGCCAGCGTACGCCGATCCGCAAGGAAACGTATCCATCATCAGCGGCCTGTGTGGCGAAGGCACCCGAGACGACGTCTGGCACGACACCTGCTGGTACAACGCCCTCCACGGTGACGTGCTCTTCGGCCGCGACCGCAACTCCGACTTCGGCATCGGCCCCTACCTCGAGGTTGGCACCGCGGGCTTCGACGATCTGCGCCTTGGCGGCGGGGGCAGCCTGCAGATCCCCGTTCACCCCTACGTGCCCGCGGTGCTGTCGCTGGGCGGCTATGCCCGACGCTTCGACTCCGAGTGGCAACCTGGGCTCGCTGGCGATCTGTTCATTGGCTCCCGCAGCTACAACTTCCACTCGGCATACGTGATGACCGGCGGCGTATCACTCGGCGCACGCTATGGCGTCGGTGACAGCAAGGAGCTCACGCTGATCGTCGCCGCCCAGCTCGACAGCTCGGTGCTCTGGCTGCCCGCCGTGATCCTCTACAACTGGATCGCTGGCGCGCCTGACGACTAGCGCCTCCATCGCTTGCTTCGACTCCTCTCGCAGGCGCGCGCTGGAGGTCGGGCGTCGGCACGAGCGACCACGTGGCGCAGGAGCCGCTCGGAGAAACCGACGCTTCGTCAAGGCCCATCCGTCACTCGCCCGCTCGCACAGGCTTTCCCCCTCGCCCCCACAAGTTCTCCACATCGATCGCTCTTGCACCGCGTGCGCCAGGCTGCGCTGCGCGGGACCTCCGGTCTGGCCAGGCAAGCGCGTCGTGGCCCCTCTGGTCGCAGAAGCAGCTCAAAAGAAGGGGGTTCATGCAGCGTGCCGGTTGCGTCGCTGGGCCCCACCAGCGCCTCGTCTAGGCTCGCTGCAAACCGCGGACGCGACCACAACAGCGATTTCCATGATCCGTCCCGGGTGCTACCGTCAGCAGCATGGAGCAACGGGTGGAGCGGAGCCCCGTCGAACTGCAGGTGGGAGGACAGAAGTATCGCGTCCTGGCGTCTGCTGGCGACGACGCGTTGCTACGTCTCGCGGCTCTGGTCGATCGCAAGCTGCGAGAGCACGCCGGCCCCCACCTCAACTCTCCGCAGGGGCTCTTGCTCGCGGCGATGGCGCTGGCCCACGAACTGGAAGAGGAACGCGCTCGTCGCCATGAGGTCGAACAGCGCTCCCGTGAGGTCCTGCGTGGAGTGCTCAGCCGCCTGGACACCGCCCTGGACAGCCTGGGGCAGACGACCGCCGTCAGCCCAGACGCCAGCGCCGAGCCCGCGCTCGTCGAGGTGCGTCGCAAGGGCAGCGCCTCCGACGTCCGGCGCGAGGACTAGCGGACGAGCCCGGAAGCCCCGCGAGACGCCCGGACTAGCGGAGACGCTCCGCGCCGCCGCGAGGACTAGCGGACCAGCCCGGAGGCGCCGCGTGCGAGACGCTCCGCGAGTTCACCGAGCGCTCCGCCTCGCAGCACGAGGTCCAGCGCGGTGACCTCGAACAGCGCTGCGAGCCAGCCACCGACCAACGGGGTAGCTGTCGGAGCCGCCAGCCCCGCGCGGCGCGCGTCGTCCAGCCAGCGCTGAAGCAGCGGCCGCAGCAGACGTCGCAGCGCTGATTCCGCCCGTTGTGGGTCGAGCACCAGAGCGCCTGCCAGGGTCAGATGCGGGTGGTTCTCCACCTCGACCAGGAAGGCCGTCGCCATGGCCTGTAGCTGGCCGCGAGGCGCCGGCTCCTGGCGTAGCGCGCTGGCGCAGCCGCCGACGACCTTCTCCTCCAGCGCGTCCACGACGGAGGCGACGGCCGCATCGAGGTCGCTGAAGTGCTGGTAGAAGGTCGCGCGACTAATTCCCGCATGGATAATTACGTGCTCGACGGTGAGCTCCGCTGGGCCCCGCGCGGCCAGCTGTTCGGCGGTCGCCTGGATCACGCGCGCGGTCTGAGCGTGATCTCGCGCAGCCTCATCCAGCGTGCGGTCGTAGCGGCCTCGCGGAGGCGCCAATTCCACACGAGATTTGAGCAGCGGCGAGGTCATGCGAACGTGGATATATTATTGCTGCTCCCGGGCGCTCACAAGCACCTCAAGGGCGCCCCACGCTGGTGTCCGCAGCGTCCGCGCTCGCGCGCTACGCCTCGCTGGTCAGGCTCGGTCTCTTCCATTTTCGGCCTGCAAAAGTCGTTGAGAGTCGGACTGCCGTCCGAGCCTTGGCGCTCGGCACTCATGGCCGACTGCTTCGGGTGCCGCGGCGCGTTATCAGGTCGTTTCGCGCCCCCAGCTCTAAAGAACAGGGTTGTTTTCATCGCCCGCGACCACACCCTGGAGCTGGTTAACTAGCGAGACTTACAGCTTTTTTAATGGTACGATTCCGTTTTTTAGCGGCTCGCTCGGGGCCGCGCTCGGGGTCGAGCGCGACATGGAGCTCCAAGGCGCGCGATCCAGGGTTCGTCCTTGCCGATCAGGCCCGGTTTCTCGGGCGGTGTCCGGCGCGCCGCTCGGTGGCCTTCGCCGGGCCCCACAGGACGCCAGGCGGCCACGCGGCACGGGGGCGCGGGCACTGGGGCAACACGGGGCGGCAGCATGCTGGCGACGTGTGAGGCTCCCTCGGCCCGACTGGCTCGCTCCGTGAGCCGTACCCGCCTTCGAGCGGCGGCTCACGGTGCGCTGGTCCCGATGGGCTCGACCTGAGACAGCTGCGCCCGAGGCCTTCGCGGCCCGCTTCATGGCACCAGAATTTGGGGGCCGCGCGGCGGCTCGCGGCTGGGAGCCGCCGCTTCCCCCGTTGCGGGGGGTGGCAGCTTGTGGCGGGGCGCTCGGTTCCGACTCGATCCTCACCACAGCCAGCGATGTCCACCGAGTCGCCGGGCTGCTTCACGCCGGTGGTCGACTGAGCTGCTTTCCGACGGGACCGGTTCGAAGCGAGGCTTCTTCGGGCCGCCGTCCGCGCGTCGCCCGGTCTCCGGTCCATTCTACGACCTACCTCGTCTCTAGCGTTGTGCTGCCTTTCGCGCTGCCTTTCGCGCTGCCTTTCGCGCTGCCTTTCGCGCTGCCTTTCGCGCTGCCTTTCGCCCGCGTCTCCTGTGCGATGCGCCTGGTGGTCTCTTGGTCCCGGGGCTAGAACCGCCTGCGTGAGCCTTGGATTCTTGGAACAGGAGCTGTCCGCTCTCGAGGCGAGGGGTCTGTTGCGGACGCCTCCCAGCGCGGCGCCGGACTGGGGCCTCCTGGACTGCTCGAGCAATGACTACCTTGGCTATGGGCGAGATGTTTCACGTGAAACATCCCTCGGTGCCGGCGCTTCGAGGCTGATTCACGGCACCACCAGCCAGCATCTGGAATTGGAAGCAGAGCTCGCGGACTGGGTTCGTCTGCCAGCGGCCCTGCTGTTCTCATCGGGCTACGCGGCCAACCTCGGCTGCCTCCAGGCGCTGGCTGACAGCGAGGACGTCGTCCTCAGCGACGAACTGAATCACGCGAGCCTGATCGACGGCTGTCGCCTGAGTCGTGCTCGAGTCGTGGTCCTCCCGCACAACTCCCTGGAAGCCCTGGAGCGCGCGCTGGCGCAAGAACGCGGGCGCCGGCGCTGGGTCGTTACCGAGAGCTACTACTCGATGGATGGCGATGGGCCCGATCTCAGGCGCCTCAAGCGCCTGACGGAGGAGCATGGGGCTCACTGGCTGGTGGACGAAGCCCACGCGCTCGGTGTCTTTGGCCCCGAAGGCGGTGGCCGCTGTCGCGAGGCCGGGGTGGAACCCGACGTCCTCGTGGGCACCCTGGGGAAGTCCGTCGCCAGCAGCGGCGCGTTCGTGGCTGGCAGCCAGGCGCTACGCTGGTTCCTCTGGAACCGAGCCCGCAGCCTGGTGTTCTCGACGGGCACCAGTCCCTGGCTGGCGGAGCAAACCCTGCCCCGGGTGCGGGCGGTGAGAGCCGCGGATCCCCTCCGGGCGCGCCTGCAGGCGAATGCCGCACGCTTCGTCGCGCGCCTGAGGGAGGCGGGCCTGCCTCTGCCCGCCGACTACCTGCCGGGGCCCATCGTCCCGGTCGTTCTGGGCTCCGCCGACGCGGCCCAGAAGCTCGCCCAGGAGCTGGTTCAGGCTGGGTACCTCGCACAACCGATTCGTCCTCCCACCGTGCCCGATGGCACCTCCCGCCTGCGCATCACGCTTCGACCCCAACTGGAAGGCCTGGCGCTGGACAGACTGGCAGAGCTACTGATCGAGGGATGGAAGCGCTGGTCATCCTCGGCACCGGGACCGAGATAGGAAAGACGTACGTCAGCTGTCGAATCGCAGCTGCCTGGCCGGACTGCTGCGCCCTGAAGCCAGTGGAGACGGGTTTCACGTCGAACACCCGAGCCCCTGACGCGAGCGCGCTCAGCGAAGCGGCGAACCATCCGTACCGGGCCCCGCGCTACGGATTCCCCCGGCCCGTGTCGCCGCACCTGGAAGCCCGCCGCCTGTCGTCGCCCATCGATCTGGAGCAGCTGACCGAGTGGGTGGAAGAGACGCGGGCCGCGCTGGGTCGCGAGCGCCTCCTGATTGAAACCGCAGGCGGCGCCTTCTCACCGCTCCACGGCGAACCGCAGCAGATGCCGTGCTTCAACGCCGACCTGGCGGCCAGGCTGAAGGACTCCACCGGCTGCCAGGTGGCGCTCGTGGCCGCGGATCGCCTGGGAGCGCTCCACGAAGTGATCGCCACCCAGCGCGCGCTCGCGGCTCACTCCACCGCGGCAGACTTCATCGTCCTCAGCCAAGCACACGTAGCAGGGGGAGGGGGGGAGAGCAGCAACGCCGAGGAGCTGCGAATCCTCCAGGACCGCCCGGTGTTCGTGCAGGCATACGCTGCTCCCTCACCCCCAACCCTGCTGGAGTACCTGACGAGAGCGTTTCACGGCTGAGCTCGGGCGAAACCCACAACCATTTCCGCACGGCAACACTCCGGAGTGCCCTACGGCTCCAGCGAGCCCTCGACCACCACGTCGTCCACGACGCTGTGAACCCTCCCAGCCTCCAGGCGAACGATCCGATCGGCGATTCGCGTCGCGATACCGCGCGAGTGGCTGACCATCACCACCACCGCACCTCGCCTCCGTTCCTCGTCCACGAGCTCCAGCAGACGCCCGACGCTCCCGGCGTCCAGCCCAGAAGAGGGCTCGTCCAGCAACAGCAGGCTGGGCTGGTGCACCAGCGCCCGAGCGAGCGCGATGCGCTGACGCTGACCCCGGCTCAGCGTGGACACTGCTCGTTCGCAGAACGCCAGCGCGCCAACCCGCTCGAGGCTGTGCTGGACCCGAGCCCCGCTGCAGCCGTGGAGCGACGCCGCCAGCTGGACGTTCTCCCGACCGCTCAGCTCCCGATAGCAATGGGAGTCGTGAGCCAGCCAGCCCAGCTGGCTGCGTACCGCCGCGGCGTCCTTGAATGGTGGGTATCGCACCTTGCCCCCGGTGGGCTGAATCAGTGTTCCGAGGATGCCAAGCAACGTCGATTTCCCGGCACCGTTCGGCCCCTCGAGCACCGTGACCCGCCCCGAGGGGAACTCCGCGCTCACCCCTCGGAGCGCCAGCGTGGTGCCGAACGTGCGCGTGACTGCCTCGACCTCTACGCGCTCCACCCGGCTCATCTCGGCGCGCATCTTGGCACTCGGCACCGAAAAGGCGCGAACAATCCGCGCTCTGGCCCCGCGATCGCCGCCGCGAAGCCAAGACCCGTGGCCACCAGGAGTCCCATCCGAGAACGCCCGGCCCCGCCCCCCGGCTCACCCTCGCCCGATCCGGCCTCGAAATCCCCGGCGAACCGAGCGGACGGCGCCACCCAGCACCCAAATTCCAGCCCACCGCCATGACACGTCTTCACAGATGCAAGCAGGCTGACCCGCCCGTGCTACGATGCGCACGATGACCACTTCCGCGGTCGCAGCGGACTCTCAATACCTTGAGCGCCTCGTCGATCTGCGGCGGGCGGTGGAGCACGCGTTGGAAGGCAAGCCGCGTGCGGTCGAGCTCGCCCTGGTTGCGCTGCTCGCGCGTGGACACGTGCTGATCGAAGACGTCCCTGGCGTCGGCAAGACCACCCTGGCTCGCGCCATCGCGCGGGCGGTGGGTGGAGAGATGAGTCGGGTCCAGTTCACCAGCGACCTGTTGCCGAGCGACGTGCTGGGAGTCTCCGTCTTCAACCAGCACCAGGGTGACTTCGTGCTCAAGCAGGGGCCGATCTTCAGCAACCTGCTGCTCGCCGACGAGATCAACCGCGCGAGTCCCCGCACCCAGTCGGCGCTGCTCGAGGCCATGAACGAGGGCCAGGTGTCGCTGGATGGCCAGACCATCCCGCTGCCCGACCCGTTTCTCGTCATTGCCACGCAGAATCCGCAGGACTTCACAGGCACCTTTCCGCTTCCGGAGAGCCAGCTCGACCGCTTCATGGTCCGTATTCGCATTGGCTATCCGCCGCCCGAGGTCGAAGCACGACTGATGCTGAACCCGGACGGCGATCGAGTGGACCGCGTGGCTCAGGTGCTGGACCCACAGTCGCTGGTCGAGCTGCAACGGCACGTGATGCGCGTGGACGTCGACAACTCCCTCGCGACCTACCTGCAGGCGCTGATCGCCTCGACCCGCTCAACGCCCACGTTGGCCCTCGGCGCGTCGACTCGCGCCGGCATGAACCTGTCGCGCGCGGCGCGGGCTCGCGCGCTGCTACACGGACGCCGCTACTGCATCGCAGACGACATCTACGAGCTGGCCGTGCCCGTGCTCGCCCACCGCGTGCGCCTCGCTGCACACGCCGAGGGCTACGTCCCCAGCCGTGAAGAGGCAGAGGCTGCGGTGCGTGACGTCGTCGCGCGCGTGCCCACGCCTCTGTGAGGTGACGTGGCAGTCGGCCGGCTGTCTCTCCATCCGAAGGTGCAGCGCTCCCTGCGCCGCCCGCTACCGTCCGACGCTGGGAGGCTGCGGCGTCTCTACGCACGCCTGCGCCCGCCCCGCCGCCTGAAGCTGACCCGCGAAGGAAAGTACTTCATCGGCATCACGTTCGGCGTTGGCTTCGCCGCGATCAACACCGGCAACAACCTGCTCTACCTGCTGCTCGGGATGCTGCTCTCGTTGATCGTGGTCAGCGGCGTGATGAGTGAGCTCAGCCTGCGCTCCCTCACGGTGGTGCGGCGGCTGCCACCGCGGGCTCAGGTCGGGCGCCCACACCTGGTGGAGATCGAGGTCTACAACCACAAGCGCCGCATCCCGAGCTACGCCATCGAGATCGAGGACCTGCGCGCCGGCCAGCCCGCGGACAAGCGCTGCTTCTTCCTCAAGATCAGCCCCCGCTCCGCGCAGGTCGCCGCCTATCGTCGTACCCCCGCCCGACGCGGACGGGATCACCACATTGGTTTCCGCGTGGCAACTCGCTTCCCCTTCGGCTTGTTCGAGAAGTCGCGGGAGCTGGCGGCCGATGGCGAGCTCATCATCTATCCTGCGGTGGACCCGGTGCGCTTGCCGCCCGCCGTGAGCGGCCAGCGCGGCGGAGCAGTGGGTGCGATGACCCGCGGCTCCGGCGACGACATTCTCACCGTACGTCCGATGCGGGAAGGCGACGACCCCCGGGACATCTACTGGCGCAAGAGCGCCAACGCGGGCCAGATGGTGTTGCGCGAGCGCGCCAGAGAGACCCAGCGGAACGTCGAACAGGTACTGGACGTGACCTTCTCGGGCGAGGTACCCGACGACGAGTGGGTGCAGCGCTTCGAGCGTCGCATACGCGACGTGGCCTCGCGTGCCGTCGCCCATCTGAAGCGCGGCGACGCCGTGACCGTGCGCACCACGACGGGGGAGCGCGCGCATGCCAACGGGTCGATCGGCGCTGATCCGATTCTACGCTTCCTGGCGCTCCTCGAGGCCAAGCCGACGCAGCCCGAGCAACGTCCAAGCCGACCCAGCGAGCAGGAGGCGGCATGAGGTTCGGCCTCATCCACCGCATCATGACCGACGCGCTCGCCGCGCTGGGATTGCTCTCGCTGATCACCAGCGGGGAGCTCGGCCGGGCAGTCAGCATCGCGATGCTCGTCGGTCTGCTGGGATCGATGCTGGTGCCCGAGCGCTGGCAGGATCGGACACCCATTCGCCAGCTCGGGGTCGCGGCGCCAATCCTGCTGCTGCTGACCCAGGCGGCGCGTCTGTTCCTTGGCGCGCCCGTGCTCCAGCTGGCGATCGAGTTCGCTGCCGCGCTCCAGATCGTTCGACTCGCGACTCGCCGCGGCGCGGCCCACGACCAGCAGGTCATCGTCCTGGCGCTGCTCCACCTGATCGCAGGCACCGTACTCGGCACTGGTCTGGCGTACGGGTTGTGCTTCCTGGGGTTCCTCGTGGTGGCACCGGGCGCGCTGGTGCTGAGCCACCTGCGGCGGGAGGTCGAGGGCAACTACCGCCAGGGCGCACGAGATCGCACCGGTCTACCAGTCGATGTTCCACGCATCCTGCGTAGCCGACGGGTGATCGGCAAGCAGTTCCTCGTCTTCACCTGCCTGCTGTCGGTGCCGATCTTCATCTTCACCGCGATCATCTTCGTGATGTTCCCCCGGGTGGGGCTCTCACTCCTGCTCCTGAACCACGGCCGCGCCGAGCGCATGATCGGGTTCAGCGATCGCGTGGATCTGGGAGGCGTGGGAAAGCTGCGCAGCGACCCGACCATCGCCATGCGCATCGAGTACGACGGGCTCCCGGCGAACCCACCGCCGCGCCTCGCGCTGTATCTGCGCGGAACCGCTTTTGACAGCTACGACGGGCGCTCCTGGTCGCGCACCCAGGTGCTGCGGGTACCCGCCACCAGGGAAAACGGCAACTACGTGATCAGCCGCGCGCCGGACCCCAGCGACCGCCACCTCACCATCGACCTCGAGCCCATCGACCCGCCGGTGGTCTTCCTCCCCCCCGACGCCGTGGCGCTCCGACTCGCTAGCCGCGGGGAAACGACCGTTGGAGGAACTCCGCTCCTCTTCTCCGGGCCCGAAGGTGAGTTCAAGTACCGCACCCGAGACGAGCGCGGCGTGCGCTACGAGGTCTGGACGCCGACCACCGTCCCGGCTCCGGTACGCGAGCTGGAGAACCCCGAACGCCAGCGCTACCTCACGCTGCCGCCGAACCTCCCCGATCGCGTCGGGCAGCTGGCCAGGGACTGGGTCGGAGCCGAGACGGATCCTGCAAAGCAGGCGAAGATCATCGAGACGAAGCTGCGCACCGAGTACAGCTACGACCTCGCGTCCCCCTCTGGCTCCCGGCCCAATCCCCTCGACGACTTCCTCTTCGAGTCCAAGCGCGGCCACTGTGAGTTCTACTCCACGGCCATGGCGGTGTTGCTGCGGACGCTCTCGGTGCCGACGCGCAACGTGACCGGCTTCATCGGGGGCACCTACAACCGCTTCGGTCACTTCTACGCCGTACGCCAGGGCGACGCCCACAGCTGGGTCGAGGTGTACCTGCCGAAGAAGGGCTGGACTCGCTTCGATCCGACGCCGCCAGGCAACTCCGCGCCGCGCAGCGAACTCAATGGGGCGCTCGCCTTCGTTCGTGACTTCGTCGAGGCGTCGGCTCAGCGCTGGAATCGGCACGTCGTGGGCTACGACCTCCAGCAGCAGGTCGGGCTCCTCAACTCGGTGAGTCGCACTTACTCCAGCGTGCGCAGCCGCTCGTCGTTCCTCAGCGGACCCATGGGCTCACCAAGACGCCTCGGTGCGCTCGCCGCCGGGGCACTGCTGCTCGCGCTGAGCATCTACTGGTTCCGACGCTCACGACGCCGGCGCGTCGAAACGCGGACCGACACGTCCCATCGCATGCAGGCGACCAAGCGAGCGATGGGCCTCTACGAGCTGCTGGAAGGTGCGCTGACGAAGCGCGGGATCCCGCGTCCGCCATCGGTGCCCCCGCTGCGTCACGCCAGGAACCTCCAGGGCATGAAGCACCCGCTGGCCGACGAGGTGCTCGCGCTGACGGAGATCTACCTGGAAGTGCGCTTTGGAGGGCGAGAGCTCGACCTGGAGACCGCTCGGGACTTCAACCTGCGGGTGCGGGCCCTGAGAGACGAGCCCGCGAGCGCCGAAGCCGCCTAGCCAGACGCGCCAATCAACGCAATTTCTTCTGGCTTAGCGCAGCATCTGCGGCATGCAGTTGTGAAACGCCCTTCCGTTTCAGCAAACAGCGCTCGTTTCACGAGTCCGCGGCGCTCCCACCCCTGACCCCCAGGTCAGAGCGTGCGTGTCCGATGGATCACACCGTGCGTCTGCTGACACTCAGGCGAGGACCAGTCGCACGGAAGCACCTTCCACGGCGCTCGACTTCGCGCTGACCGGAGGGACGGCCCTGAGTGCATCGAACTCCAGGTCCGGCTCTCCTCGCTCGACCCAGGCGACCAGGATCTGACCCGCCCCGAGCTCTCCCATGCGGACCAAGCTGACTTCCACCCCATCCCGAAGTTCCTCTGCAGTTACCGCACGTTGCGTACTCGCGAGGGGGCGCGCACCAGGCACCGGCTGGGAAGTCCCTGGCCGCAGGTCCCGAGCGTCGTAGGTCTGGACAATCAGTCGCTGTGCACCCGCCTCGTCCGCCACTTCGACGGCGCTCACGCGCGCCTTGACCTGCTCCAGTTCGGCGACGCCGAGGCTGGTAGCAGCCACCAAGGCGAGCCAGGAGACGCCGGTGGCGGCGTTTCTGACGCTCTTGGGGATGGGGGGGAGGGGTGCCATGGGTTCGTTCCAGCTAACGCCACGGGTCCGTGGCTCGTTACAGGTACGAAGACATAAGCACCAACCGTGCCAACGCAAGTGGCGCGCAAGTGATGGACTTCACATCCGGCTCCTCCGGGTCCACGTTGACCCGGGTCACTATTGACCGGGTGTGAGTCCACCCTGGGCCTGTCCCTTCGCGATCCGAGCACTCCAGCTCAACGCCGTTGCGCAGTCCTGCCGCGATTGCGCCCCCGAGCCGTAGGGCGCGACGACCAGCGCCAGGGAGGATCCCGCGCGATGAACCGCGATCGCCCCGCGCTGACCCTTTCCACAGCGACCCGCGTTCGCCCCGAATGCGCTCCGCAGCGCACCCTCGAGGCGCTTCGCGCCCGCTTCGTCGTCCCAGCGCAAGCCCCAAGCGACCGCACGGCGTTCCCCTCGGCTGTACACGGCGATGCGATCGCCACCCCAGCCGCTGGCGGCCGCGGCGCTCCGCCCGTGGTCGAGCCACTCCTCGAGCAGCACGCGCACCGACTGCTCGCCCATCACGTCGTGGTAGTCGATCTCCCAGCCCTCGCCAGGAGCAGCGGGAATCTCCACGTCAAGGGGCCGCTCGTCGCTGGCGTACTTCTCCGGATGGATGATCTGTTCGGTGCTCACCGGAGGCCGCTTCCACACGGCGTCAACACCTCGCCAGCCGGCGCGACCACGCTGATGGTGCACGAACGTCAGACCGTCGCGGTACGGGGCGACGATGGACCGCACGATGATCCCCGGCACCTTGCCCGCCTCCGGTGGCAGCTCCTCTGAACCCGCCAGGATATCCCCGGGGATATCCAGGGCGGTCTTCCCCTGTGGGCGCACCATCAGGTCGAGCATCAAGCTGGTCGCGTCGCCCTCGGCCAGGGCGTGGAGCGCCGCCTGTTCGTCCCCGGCATCGTCTCGGTAGTCCAGCTTTCCTCCGAGGTCGAAGTGCTGATCCTGGAGAGCGTGCACCAGCTCGTGGTTCAACGTGATGATCTGCTCCATCACCGGCAGGTCCTGCGCCAGGAACATGGTCTTCGTGCGAGGCTGATAGAAGCCAGCCAGCTTGGCCGTCATCACGCGACGGATCGCCGCCCCGTAGTCGAAATCCGGCGGCGCGAGATCGAGCGCGATCAGGATCTCCTGGGTGCCTTCGAGTGCCTTCCTGGGCACCTCGTGGGCGATCTCCCGGTCTACTTCGTCCAGCATCTCCTTGCGGTTGACGCGCCTGCCAAGCACCTTGCCTTTCACCGCCAGGCCGCGCGCTGCCGCAACCTCCGCGAGTGTCCCCGCGAAGGGATCCTCCGGCTCCGCCGGGGGCTCCGTCCGGGCATCTGGCGTGGCTGACGTGCTGGCGCTCGGGGTTGGCGCAGGCGCGACCGCCATCGGCTCCGGCGGACGCCCGGAGCACGCGACCAGGCACACGCAGACCGTCACATACGCTCTCATGCGCAGGCCGCCCGGATCGCGGCGATCGCCTGAGCCCGGTCCGGGCGTCCGAAGACGGCGCTACCAGCGACCAGCACGTTCGCTCCAGCGTCGACCACGGAGCCAGCGTTGTCCGGCGTCACCCCGCCGTCGACCTCGATGTCCACACGCAGGCCCCGGTCGTCCACCATGCGTCGTAGCCGCTCGACCTTCGGCAGCACCTGCGGCAGGAACGCCTGACCTCCAAAGCCAGGGTTCACGCTCATCACCAGGATCAAGTCCAGGTCCTCCAGCACGTACTCCAGACTGCTCTCCGGGGTGTGAGGGTTGAGCACGACACCAGCGCGCTTGCCCAGGCGCCTTATTTCCGCGAGGGTACGTTGCAGGTGGGTCGAGGCCTCGACGTGGACGCTGATCACGTCAGCGCCAGCGCGGGCGAACTCCTCGATGTAGCGCTCGGGCTCGACGATCATCAGGTGCACGTCGAGTGGCAATCGGGTCACCTTTCGCAGCGCCGCGACCACCGGCGGCCCCAGAGTGATGTTCGGGACGAAGCGACCGTCCATCACGTCCACGTGAATCCAGTCTGCTCCGCCGTCGGCCACGTCGCCGATCTCCTCTCCGAAGCGCGCCATGTCGGCGCTGAGGATCGAAGGGGCAATGAGCGTGGGGCGTTCCGTTGCCATGGCGCACGGCATACACGACCCCCGGAGGTCAGACCAGTCGCGACCCGACGGACGCCTCGAGAGCCCGAGAGTGGACCGAAGACTCACCCGCCAGCGCGCCATCCACCCACACTGCGCCCGATGCAGGCGCTTTCGATTGGAACGGACCGCGGACGTGGGTAAGGTGGGCACCACCTTGAGCGCGACGTCAGAACTATGATTACCCGCCCCCTCGGCAAGCAGGATTACGATCACATCGTCCAGGTCATCGATCGCTGGTGGGGAGGACCAACCAGCGCTCTCGCGCACCCCATCTTCTTCTACGAGCTGGGCCAGCTCGCGCGAGTCGTCGAACACGACGGCATCCTGGTTGGCTTCCTGTTTGGCTTCATTGCACCCGGGCCGCCGAAGACCGGATACGTGCACCTCGTGGGCATCCACCCCGACTATCGGCGGCGAGGAGTGGGCAAGGTGCTCTACCAGACCTTCGAGGAGGACTGCCGAAAGGCCGGTTGCACTCGGCTGAAGGGCATCACCACCACCGGCAACGAGGGGTCCATCGCCTTCCACAAGGCCGCGGGCTGGACCGTCTCCCACGTGGACGACTACGCGGGCCCCGCACGCCCTCGAGTGGTCTTCAACAAGACCCTCGCTTGACTCACCCCAAGGACCGCTTCTCCCCGCTGTGACCGACGACGCACCGGCCAGCTTTCCCGCCTCCGGCCCCGCACGGGAGGCACGACGCCTGCTCAGTGGCGCCCTGCAGAGCCTCCAGCTCAAGGCGGGGCAGACCCCAGGCGTCGTGCAGGCGATCGAGGCCGCAGCCGCAGCATCCGGCGCGCTGTACGAGGTCGAAACGGGCGAGACCGAGAACTCCTTCGACGGTATCCGCGCGGCAATAGAGCAGCTCGGCTCCGCGCTCAGCTCCCTGCAGCAAGATTCGCTCAGCGACTCGACAGTTCTTTCCGCGACGGAAACGCTAGCGCGCACGCTCGCCCTGCTCTACCCGGTCGCGCGTGCCCAGCAACGCGCGCGACGCAACGTGATCTTCCACACTCGCGCCCCGGTCGATGCTCAGCTCAGTCTTCCGGAGTCGACTGTCCCGCCCGCGCCTCCCGCCGGGCGCCCGCGGATCCATACCCCGAGCTACCGCGGCCACGAGCACCGCTCGAGAGGGGAGCGGGTCTTCGTGGAGGCGGACATCGGGCTGCTCACCGACTCGCACTTCTACACGGGCTTGAGTCAGGACCTATCTCGAGGCGGTGTCTTCATCGCCACCTACCAGCCAAAGCCCCCGGGCACCGAGGTGGGGCTCTACTTCGCTCTGCCCGATGGCCATGTGGTCGAAGCGAAGGGCACGGTGCGCTGGACCCGTGAGGGCGGTGGAGACACCCCGCCGGGAATGGGGATCGCGTTCAGAGAACTCAGCGAGCAGGATCTGGAGGCGATTGAGCGCTTCTGCGAGGGCCGCGCTCCGATGTACCACGACTCCGCAGATTCCTGAGGCGCCCCGCGGCTGGCCCAACGCCGCCCGAGCGGCTACTGTGAGGCGCCTTGGCGCGTGTCGCCGGCGGAGGTTCCGTGTCGCATCGCAAACCCGTAACGGCCGATGAACTGAAGCGGATTGGGCTCTTCGGAGCCCTCTCCAGCGAGGTCCTGGATCATCTGGCCCAGACGCTCCCAACGGTGGAGCCCGATCCTGGCGACCTGGTCTTCAAGGAGGGCGACACAGCGCGCGAGCTCTTCGTGCTGCTGGAGGGAGAGGCGGAGGTCGTCAAGCGCTCTCGCTCGGGTGTCGACGCACGGGTGGCGGTGCTCGGGCCAGGCGACTGGTTCGGCGAGATGGCGGTGCTCGACGTGCAGCCACGTTCGGCGAGCGTGCGTGCCCTCGCCCCCTCGCGTCTGCTGAGGATCCGAGCAACCGACCTGGATGCGCTGTATCGCCACGACCTGAAGGCGTACGCGCTGGTCGTCCTGAACATCGCGCGAGAGCTCAGCCGGCGCCTGCGTGTCACCGATGGTATCCTCGCGGATTTCCTGGTCAACGTGCTGGACGTCGTCGAGCGACGTCGGCCCGACGCGGACTAGCCCGCCGCTCCCACATCCGTCGCGGCGTCAGCGGCTTCCCCGTCGGCAGCATCACCCGCGTCCCCGTCACCAGCGTCTCCCGCATCGAGATCTGACGCGTCACCTGCATCGACCTCGGAGGCATCACTCGCATCGGAGTCGTTGAATGGAGCGTCAGCACCCGCGTCGGCGACCCCCGTGCTACCCGCAGAGCCTCCGCTCGCTTCACCACCAGCCCCCTGCGCGCCGTTCCCACCGTTGTTCGCGTCGCCTCCGGAACCGCTCAGGTTACCGCCGGTTCCAGAGCCGCCGGCGCCGTAGGAGTTGCCGTCCGCGGGCGGCTCAGGCTGCGGATTCAGGCTGCAGGCGACGGCTACGACCCCCGCGAGCAGCACCAGCCACAGCGCGCGCCAGCCTCGACGGATCACGCGCCGCTCACTCCCGACGTACCCGCGACGCCCCCGGCACCCGAAGCGCCACCGGAGCTGCCTCCGGTACCGCTGCCACCAGTCGTTCCCCCGGTCCCGGCCGTCGCTCCACCCGCGCCTGCGGCACCACCAGTCGTCCCGCCGGTGCCCGCGGAGCCGCCGGTGCCGCCGGCGCCGCCGGTCGCACCGCCTGTCCCACCAGCCCCGCCGCCCGCGGTGCCACCCGTGCTCGTCCCGCCAGTGCCCGCGCCAGCAGAACCACCAAAGCCTGCGCTGCCTGCGGAGCCTCCGGAGCCAGCTGCGCCTCCGAAGGCACCACTGCCGCCGTTGCCGCCGTTGCCGCCTGTGCTGCTGCCTCCGCTGCCGCCACTGCCGCCGTTGCCGGTGTTGCCGGAGCCTCCGTTGCCAGAGCCTCCGTTCCCGGCGCCGCCACTGCCCCCATCGGCGGTGGGGGGCTCGGGCTGCGGGTTCAGACTACAGCTCGCCGTCACCAGAGCAACGGCAGCGATCCAGGCAAGCCAGCGCATTCGGATAACCCGCAGATCCATTAGCACACGACTACGTTTGCAGGATGCAGTCCATGCCTTGGTTCTGGAAACAGCGGCCGAAGCCCTCCGCCTGGCTCACTCTGGCACATCCCACGACGAGAACGACGCACCCAGGGTCAGGGCCTCACTCAGCGAGCGCTCCATCCTCGGCGTCATCCGCGTCCCCGCTATCACGGCCATCCGACGCATCCCCAGCGTCTCCCGGGACCGGCACGACGCCGCCCTCGCCCCCATCCATGAACGCGCTGGGGTCGGCATCTCCGGCGTCTGGGGATTCGCTACCAGCGTCCCGGATCGAGCCGCTGCCCCCGCTCCCGAGCGCACCCGAGCCACCTGCACCGGTGCCCCCGTTCGCGTGCCCGCCCGCTCCGCCGGGTGAGTCCTCGACTCCGCTGGCTCCCGCCTGTCCCCCCGAGCTCGCCAGATCCGCTGGCGGCTCGGGCTGGGGATTCAGCCCGCAAGCGACACACACCGCCGCAGCGATCGACGCGCATAGCAGCCTCTCCCAGCGCGCTGGTAGGTAGTCGAGCAAGCCCATCCCGGAACGGCCAAGGCAATTTCCGCGCCTGAAGTCGTGACTGGGGTGGTCCCCCGCTGAATTCGCTCACCAGCGCTTCAGGCGTCGCGCCTCCGCCAGCAAACCCAGCGCGGGCGCGGGGTCTCCCTGCGCAAGGCTCTCGCGAACGCGTCGAAGCTCCTGCTCCAGCTCGCCCAGCGCGGCCGCGACCTCGTCGGCGTTGCGCTCCAGGATGCCGCTCCACATCGCCTCGGGCCCCCCGCCGACGCGAGTCGAATCCGCAAAGCCGGGCCCGGCGAAGCGTCGACGCTCGCGTCCCGCCAGCTTGACCATGGCGCTGGCGACCAGCTGGTTGGCGTGACTCGTCAGGGCGACGCCCCGATCGTGATCCGCCGCGTCCACCACCAGCGGCTGAGCGCCGAGCAGCGTCGCAAGCTGTTGCGCCAACGCGATGCTGCTCGGGTCGGTAATTTCCGTAGGGCAAATAAACCAGCTGCGCCCGCGAAACAGCTCCGCAGAGGCATGCTCGAAGCCGCCTCGCTCCTTGCCGGCCATCGGGTGTCCGCCGCAGAAGCTGCTGAGGCCGAGCGCGGCGGCGCGCTCACAGATCGTGCGCTTGGCCGAGCCGCAGTCGGTGACGCAAGGAGCGTCGACGAACCACCCGAGCTGGCTCTCGATGACCGGCAGGGGAGTCGCCAGGATCACGAGGGACACCTGCCTGGACGCAGCGCTCAACGACTGCGCGTCGGCCACCAGCAAGCGACTGAAGAGCTGGGGTTCGTCCACTGCGTCCAGCCCCGCCGCGAGGTCTGCGCCCCAGAGCTGGGTGAACCCGGCGTTCCTCAGGCCCAGAGCGATGGAGCCTCCGATCAGGCCCACCCCAACCACGAGGATCGCCTCGTCGACTTCGGGGAAGGCCCGACGGCTCATTTCCGCACGACCTCGCCGATCGCTCGCAGTCGGCGGGCGAGCTCGACCGCGTCCTCCCAGTGGAGCGTCGCCGGCTGCGACGGAAGGTCTCCCGCCGCCCCAACCCAGACCCGCAAGATGACTCCGTCCGCGCCAGCGCCGATCGCAGCCGAGGCCACGGCGGCGCAGTAGCGCGCTCGCTGAGCGATGGTGGGCACGTCGACGACGATTGGCAAATGCGTCCGCAGCTTGGCTCGGGCGATCGCCGCGACCTCGAGGGTTCGCGCCCCATTCGGGTACTCGCCGCCAGCTTCGAGCAACACGACGGTGCTGTTCCGCGCGAGCTCTCGCTCCGCCGCGCCGATCCACTTGTTGGCGCCCCAGCTCGGCTCCCGCACGACGAACGTGATCGGCCACTTCGGTGCCTGGGGATTCGCGTGCAGGCTCACCCAGGAAAGCGCCCCGAGCGCCTCCGGGACGCTGCGAGCGCGACTCACCGCGGCATCGAAAGGACGCCCGGCCGCGAGGGCATAGGGCAAGCTGACTGGTGGCTGGTCCGCGTCGACCTCGGGGAAGCCGATGGGCTCGATGGCTATCCAGGGACGCTCGCCACCGATGTTGCCGAAATCGCCATCCACCACCGTTTGCCGCTGGCGAAACCGTCGCGAAGACAGTCGATAGGGCTCGCTCACGCGAACCACCTCGGCCACGGCATCGATCTCTCGCACGACCGCGACGTCTGCGTCCGTGACGTCCCCGACGACGCCCAGGATGGTCCGCGTCTGACCGCTCGAGCGATGGACGTCGAAGTTGTTCTGAACGAGGTACGCGATCACGGCCTCGATGGCGGACTCCGGAGCATCCGACTCCATCACGACGATCATGGGACCGACCAGACTATCAGAACTGCGAATCTTGGGAGGGAAACGCCGCACGCCGGGCAGCAATCCGAGCACCCCGCGGGCGCGCCCACCAGCGACCCTGGTGATCTGCGGGGGCTGCCACCGTGATCTCCTTGGCTCTGGGCCATCGGGATTGTAGGTTTTCCGGACGTGCGCTCGCTCGCCGCGGGGCGATCGTCCACGACCTTCAGGAGCCTGCGTGAGCCAAGCGGATCAGAACCCGACCGACCCCCTCATCGACACGCTGATCGCCGGTCGCTACCGCGTGGTCAAGCGCCTGGGCGAAGGCGGCATGGGTGAAGTCTACCTGGCCATGCACGAGGCGATCGAGAAGAAGGTCGCCCTCAAGGTGCTGCGGCCCGAGTACTCCGCCAAGGCGGACATCGTCACACGCTTCCAGCAAGAAGCGATCAGCGCATCCCGCATCAAGCACCCCAACGTGCTCGAGATCTTCGACTTCGGTCAGCTCGACAGCGGCGCCTTCTATCTGGCGATGGAGTTCCTCGAGGGTCATGACCTCGCTGATGAGCTCCAGCGCGTGGTGGTGCTCGGTCCCCAAGACGGCATCCGGATCGCTCTGCAGATCTGTCGCGCGCTGTCGGCAGCGCACGGCAAGGGCGTCGTACACCGCGACATGAAGCCAGAGAACGTCTTCCTGCAGCGAGTGGCCGACGGCGAGGAGATCGTCAAGATCGTCGATTTCGGCATCGCGCAGCTTCGCACCAACGAGGAGGCGGAGAAGCAGCAACCAACGCGGCGCCGGCTCACCAAGACGGGCATGATCTTCGGGACACCCGAGTACATGTCCCCGGAGCAAGCCGCCGGGAAGAAGGCGGATCAGCGCGTCGACATCTACGCGACGGGCATCATCCTCTACGAGATGTTCACCGGCGCGGTGCCTTTCACCGGGGAAACGTTCATGGCGGTCCTGGCCGCGCACCTGAACGACGATCCGCCACCCATGCGCATGATCGCGCCCGACCTGCAGATCTCCCAGGAGCTCGAGCAGGTGATCATGCGCGCCCTGGCGAAGAAGCCGGAGGAGCGCTTCCAGAGCATGAACGAGATGGCCCAGGCCCTGCTGGCGACCCCGGAGGGCATGGGTGCGGGCCCGGTGACGCGGCAGCTGATGGCCTCCGATCCGCAGCTATCGATGGCCGCCGGCCATGGCTACAACCCGAATCAATCCGTCGGCGCGGTCACCGGTCACCAGTTCAACACCCCGGGTCCTCAGACCTCAGCCCAGTTCGCGCCAGGACATCCGACCCCGAATCCGCTCGGCCAAGACGGTAACCGCGGCTCGATGAACCCCCCGACCGCGGTCTCTCCAGGCCACCCGCCGCTTCCGCAGGGCAACATACCGCCCATGCCTCAGCCCCACGCGCCGAACTACGGTCAACCGCCGGCGCAGGCGATCACCATCGGGAGCGTCGAGGATCCCAACGAGGCGGATCGCATCTCCCGCGCTCACACCTACCTCGAGGCCACCGGGCCGACACGCGCTCCGGAGAAGAAGTCGAAGCTCGGCCTGGTGATCGGCGCGCTGGTCATCTTGCTCGGCGCCGCTGGCGCGGCCGTGTTCGTGATCCGGGCCCAGGCGGGCGACTCACCTGCGGCGGAGCCCAGCGAGTCGGTGGCCCAGCTCCCATCCCCCCCCAGCGCACCCGCGCCGCAGCCGAGCGCGAGCGCGCCGCCCGAGCCCACGGAGCCCAAGAAGTTCACGCTCACGATCACCACCGAGCCCGAGGGGGCCGTGCTCAAGAAGGGCGACTTTCAGGTCTGCCCGAAGACGCCCTGCGACATCGTCGCAGACCCGGAGGAGCAGCTCGAGCTCAGCGCCAGCAAGGGCGCCTTGAAGGGGAGCGAGAAGGTGCTCGCACAGAAGGACGGCCAGAGCGTGGTGATCAAGCTGAAAGCCCCCGTGGTTCAGCGACAGCCCGCCGCGCCCCGCATGTGCGAGGTCGAAGTGGACGGCCTGAAGATCCTGCGGCCCTGCAAGTGAGCCCCGCCGAGGGCCCGCGCCAGGGCCTCGTTTCCCTGCGGTAATACTTCGGGCAGCTCGACCGAGCGCGACGCTCAGAGAAAGAACGAGACGCCGAGGCTCGCCACGGGATGCCCGATGCGGAACGTCAGCGAGCCCCAGTCGGTGAAATGCCAACGACCGCCGGCATAGAACACGAAGGGATCGAAGTCGTTGCCGCGGTCGTGTCGCAATCGAAACGCGACACCCGGCTCACCGAAAACCGAGAACTTTCGATGCAGCCAGAAGTTCCACTGCATCACCACCGGGATGCGATCGGTGTGGTTCTGGTGATCGATGCCAAAACCGATGCCGACCGTGTTGTTGATGGTGCTGATGAAGCCGTTGTCGACCAGCTCGATGCTGCCGCGAAATCCAAACCCGATGTCGTCGTCATCATCGAACGGCGCCAGGGGGCCCAGCAACAGATGCGGCTCGGCCTCGAAGGTGTAGTCGATGTGGCTGCCCGGGCGCTTGATCTGACCCCAGGCAGATCCGGCCAGGAGCAAGGCGCCGAAACAGACCGCAGCGCCAAGCGCGCGTCGCCCAGAAGATCTCGTCATTCCGCGTAGAATACTCCCTTGAGGTCCTCGGTGCTGGAGATCGGCACGCCGTCCTTCAGGGAGGTCGCGCGAAACTGGTAGTACATGCCAGGGGTCAGCGCAGGACCCGCGTAGCTCACCGTGGCGGGCTTGCTGCCGCCGGGGTCGAACGCGCCCTCGGTGGTCCACACCTCCTCGCCGAGCGCATCGAAGAGCGACACCCGGTACAGGTCCTCGCTACTGTCATCCTCCCACTCGAAGATCGGATTGCCGGAGACGCCCTCGGGGCCGTCGGCGCCCGGTGAGAACACGGCCAGCGCGCCGGTGACCTTGAAGCCTTCGCTGATGCTGAGGTCACCCCGACTCACGTCGATCCGCACCAGATCGGTACCTCCAATCGAGGTGTCGGGATCGCGCACCAGACCATCGTTCTCGAACGCAGCCAGCACGACATAGCGCCCCCTGGGCACGCCGCTGATCGACCAGGCTCCGCTGACCTCGGCCGCGCGCAGCCCGCGAGGCGCTTCACCGCGCAGCGCCGTCTCGTCGAATGTTTCCTCGGGGACGAGGATGACCGAGGTCTCCGAGGCGCCGCCTCCGTTCACGATCTGGATGCTCCCGCTGACCACCGCGGTCGCGTCGCCAGCAGACTCCAGATCGACGCCTTCGCTGTTCTCCCCTGCCTTGACATCGGCGCTGCTGGGGTTCAGCTCCAGCCCCGCTGCGTAACCATGCACGCTCACGCTACCTGCAGGCACGTTGAATACGGTGTACGCGCCGTCAGCATCAGCGATGCCCGTAGCGCCGCCAGCGACCACCAGGGTCCCGCCAGGGTTCTCGGCGAGCACGCTCCCGCTAACGGAGCCCAGACCGGCGCTGCTCGCCAAGGCGATGAGACCGATGTCCGTGGCCACGCTGGCGACCTCCCCTTGGTCATTGGCGCTGCTGACGTCCACCGGTAGCGCGACCCGCGGCGGCTTGGGGAAGGACAGGTAGCCTGCAGCATCCGCGCGCAGCGTGTAGAAGGTGGAGACCGGCGTCCCGTCGGGTTGCCGGCGAACGGGCACTCGCAGCGAGTAATGCCCTTCCTCATCGGTGGTCGCGACCCTGGACACCGCAGACCCGTTGGCGTCCCGCGCGACGACGCGTGCCGCCTCGATCGCGGCGTCGTCCGCCGTGTCGAAGACTCGCCCCGTCACCGAGATCGGGGCGAAGCACGCGGGCTCGCCCCCCACGGTCTCTTCACACACCTGACCTTGGTCGCAGCCGGTCTGGGCGACCACGTCGCAAGCCTTGGCTTCTTCCTTCGGCGGCTCGTCATCAGCGCCGCAGGCGGCGAACACGAGGCCAAAGCAAAGCCAGCTGATTCGAGAATGACCCATCGACTTCCTCCTGTGCTACGCGCGCAACGTGGCGCGCGTCACGGTTGGCCATGGAGTGGCAAACCGATTCCTCACGGCAAAAAACAAGGCACGGCTAGCGCGGAAAAAGGCTCCGACCTAGCGGGGCGCTTCGACGCAACAGCCGGTGACGCAGTAGTAGGCGGCCGGGCACGGCTCCTGCCCCGCGAGGCCGCAAGGCTGCACGCCAGCCGCGCACTGGGAGTTGCCCCCGCTGCCTCCGGCGCCGGTACCACCGGAACCCGTCCCACCTGCGCCGCCGCTCCCCGGTGGGTCGCAGCTCTCCGGCAAGGTGTCCTTGCCGATGCACAACTCACACTCTCCGCACTCGTTGTAGCAGGAGGGCACCGGCGTACAGGGATGGCACTTGGTGGGATCGTCGACGTCGTCCTTGGTGCACGTGGGCGTCTTCGACGGACCCTCGGAGCCCAGATAGACGTGCTTTCCACTGCCTGCAGGCAGCTCACAGCAGCCGAAGCAGTCACAGCCGTTGGGGGTCAACGGACCGCAGTAGCTGTCGCAGGGCGCGTCCTGAGTCTGCGCGAGGTAGGCGCAGTCTCGCGAAGTGCCAGGAATGTTGGCGTTCGCGTCGTACTTGCAGGCTTCGTCTCCGCTCGGCGGATAGTTCGGCGCCACGGAGAGCGGATCGCAGCTGTGCGACCAGTAGCAACCGTCGTTGTTGCCGGTGTCCTGATCGAAATAGCAGTCCATCTTGCACGGCGCCTCGTTGCCCCCCGAGATACCGGAGTCGTAGGAGTCCTCCGTGTTGTCACAGGGGCCAAGACAGTCCGGGTCCTCCGAATCGATCAGGCCGTCGTTGTCGTCGTCTTTGCAGTTTCCACACAGATACAAGTGCGACTGGCACATCGTGGGCACGCAGGGGCCACCGCCGGCGCTCCCTCCGCTACCAGCCGTGGTTCCGGCGCCGCCACTGGTGCCGCCTGCGGATGTGCCGCCACTCGCGATCAGATCGCCACCGGTGCCGCCCGCTGCAGCGCCGCTCCCGGCGGAACCGCCAACGCCTCCGCTGGCGCCGCTGCTGGTACCAGCGCCGCCGTCGCCCGCGTTTCCAACCTCGACGTCGTCACCACAGGCCGCGGCGAGCGCGCCCACACCCACGAGGGTGCCCAGAGCAAACCAACGTCGCAGCGCCCGTAGTCCGTGCTGATGTAACACGACCCCTTCAGTGGGACGGGCTCTGCGGGGTTATCACTCCTCGAGAATCGACTCGACCTTGCGCTGATGAGCGGACTCCGGATGCTCCGTCTCGAAGCTCTCGGCGCGGCTCTTCGCCTCACCTTCGCGCTTGAGCTGTTTCAATGCCTCGATCGCGATGACCTCGCGCTCCTGAGCCAGCACCCCGTTTGGATACAGACGCTTGTGCTCCTGAGTCGCAGCCAGCGCGCCCGCCGGGTTCTTCCCGAGACTGCGGCGAGCGCGTTCGAGGATGGCCGCCTCGCTCGGCGCAGCAGGCTTGTTCGCCTTGTGAGGCGGAGCTTCCGGCTGGGCTGGCTTCTCCGCTTCGACTGCCTCGGGCGCGGGCGCGCTCGGCGCTACCGGCTTCGGCTCCTCGACGGGTGGGGGAGCTACCGTTACGGGCGCCTCCTGCCCGCCCGAAGCGGCGGACGGCGCGCTCTCACCCCCGAACAGGCCGTATCCCCCCGCCCCCACACCGACGCTGATCCCCACGGCAAGGGCGAGCTTCGCCAGGCCGCTCAGCCCAGCGCCGCCAGTCCCGCTGCCTGGGCCCGCCGGTGGGGGTCCGGCCGGCAATCGCGCCGCCATGCGCGACAGGGCTTCGGCGGACGGCGCGTCGGCCCGCGCGCTGCCCACCAAGCGCCCGAGCTCGCTGCCCGAGTCGAGACGGGGCTCGCTCATGTGCCCTCCTTAAGCGGGTCCGCCGCCTCGTCGTCAGGCAGCGCCCGAGCGCCACGGGGAGACGTGTGGAGCGACTCTTCGAGCAGCTTGCGAGCGGCGCGCAGTCGGGAATAGCCGGTCTGCAGGGGGCAGCCCACCAGGGCGACCACGTCCTTCATCTCCAACTCCTCGATCTCATACAGGACGAAGACCTCTCGCTTGGCATCGTCGAGCTGGTCCAGCGCAGCCGCCAGGCGGTCTCGCATCTCCCGATGCTCCACCTGGCGCTCCTGGTTCGGGTTGAGCCGAGGTTCCGGGAACTCGGAGGGGAAGCGCTCGCGACGCACGTGAGCGCGTCGTCGGTAGTCCGACGCGACTCGCAGGCAGAACGCGTAGATCCAGGTGCGAAGGCTGGAGCGCCACTCGAACTCCCCGAGACGTCGATGAACCGCGACGAAGACCTCCTGCACCTGGTCTTCGACGTCGCGCTCGGCCACCCCGAGGTAGCGCAGGCTGCGCCAGACGAAGGCTGCGTGTTCATCGAAAATCCGCCTGAAATCGGGTAGCTCGTTCATTGGCGGCTTCACCAATGGCCCCCCCAAGGGGCCAAGTCACCGCCACTCGTTCTGTGGACGGTCGCAGGGTCGATTATGACGCCCTCGTCGGCCCAAAGCCTGCCGGCGCCCGAATAGCCTAGCAGGGTGTCCGGCTGCCGACACTCGCCCATTCGGTGCTGGGTACGCTCCCCCTCCATCAAACCGGGTGACTCACAACCCCAGACGAAACCCCAGCGACAGACGGGCGCCGACGGGCGCCACCTGGAACAGCTCCACCTGCTCATCGCCGCGCTGATAGAGGTAGCGATCCTGCACCAGGGGCACGAGGCCCTCCAGCCCCAGCACCAGGTGATGCGACCCCAGACTCGGCGACCAGCGCAGGCCGACAGTTATTTCCCCGCGGATTCTCCGTCGCGAGCGGTTGTTCTCCAGCCCCGCCCCTCGCGCCCAGACGGCTCCGACGCGCTGCCCCACGCACAACTCGAGACCAAAGTCGAAGGGACACAAACCGAGACCCCACATCAGCGAGTCGATGTGCAGCTCACCAGCATCCGCCGAGGCGAAGGCGTGGTCGTAGACGCCGCTGAACTCGATGGGCCAGAACCCCCTCGGTTCGAGCCGGAGCCCCAGATCGGCGCCGACGCTCCCCAGCGGCAGAGCGCCGACGCTGGACGCCCCATCCAGGAACACGCCGTAGGCCCACGAGCGGGCAGGTGCCGGGACCTTCGCCTCCGAGCGTGGTGGCAGCCGCAGGGGAGTACCGAGGGGCGTCACGGCCCTGGGCTTCTCCGCGCTCACTGGCGGCGCCTCGGGCGGAGGGGGTGGCGGCAGTTCCTCCCGTGGCACGTCGATCATGATCGACGTCACCAGCAGGAGAGACTCATCGAGAACCCGACAGTCCTCGCCGTCCATGTCCAGGTCGCGACTCCCGACCAGCGTCCCGCGGCGCCCGAGCCGGGTGTCGGCGGTGCGCAGCTCCAGCTCCGCGTGGGCCTTGCCATCCTGGAAGGATACGTTTCCACGCAGAACCAGGTCCGCGACTGCGCTGAACACACGCCTTCCGAGCCGGCGCTCGACGCCCTCCTGGAGCTCGTCGGCGTCCATGCAGGCTCCGGCGCTCTGCCACACGGCGCGGGTGGTGGCTGGGGTGGCCTGCGCGGGAGCCGTCCAGAACAGCGCCACCAGCCACACGATGCGGCGGGTGTCGCGCCGAGAATCCATCGAGGCCGAGGCTAGCTCACTCGAGCGCGACACAGCCACGCGACCGTGCGCCAAAGCTGCCGTTTCCCGCAGCCTCCCGGCTACTCGGCAGGCGCGGGTTCATAGGGCTTCATTTCCCCGCTCTTGTAGCGACCCCAGTAGTCCTGGACGTGCTTGAGCAGGGTGGGGGCGAGGATCACGCTGCCGACGATGTTGGGGAACGCCATGCACAGGATCATCAGGTCGCTGAAATCCAGGACTGGACCCAGCTTGGTCACGGCACCGAACCACGCCGCCAGCACGAAGAGCACCCGAAACACCACCACCGAGCGCAGCCCGGTGCCCTCGCCGAAGTGATCCAGCAGGTAGATCCAGCCCCGCTCCCCGTAATAGCACCACGAGATCATCGTCGAATACGCGAACAGCACCACGCAGACGCTGAGCACGTAGGGGAACCAGGAGATGACGCTGGCGAAGGCTTGACTCGTCATCACGACGCCTTGATCCACGTCACCCGCGCTGGCGAGGCTCGACTTCCAGGCTCCAGTGACCACCACGACCAGGGCCGTCATCAGGCAGATGATGATGGTGTCGATGAACGGGCCAAGCATGGCGACCATGCCTTCTCGCACGGGCTCGTCCGTCTTCGCCGCTGCGTGCGCGATCGCGGCGCTTCCGAGGCCCGCTTCGTTGGAGAACGAGGCCCTGGTCACGCCGATCACCAGCACGCCCACGGCGCCGCCGAACACCGCGTTCTTGGTGAATGCCATGCTGAAGATCGTGCCCAGGGCCTCGGGGATCTGCTTCGCGTTGACCACGATCACCGCCACCGCAGCAATCACGTAGATGGCGCACATGGCGGGCACCACTCGTGAGGTCGCGGCGCCGATGCGCTTGATTCCGCCGATGATCACCAGCCCCACGGCGATGGCGATCACGGTCGCGTAGACGTACTTGGCGCTGGGACCGAGCCCCACGGCGTTCCTGAGCACGGCGTAGCTCTGGTTCGACTGGAACATGTTCCCGCCGCCAAACGCCCCTCCCATCACCATCAGGGCGTAGACGCAACCGAGCACCTTCCCCAGGGGCCCGATGCCGAGCTTCTTCAGCCCGAGGTCCAGGTAGTACATCGGACCACCGCTCATGCTGCCGTCGGGGTTGTTGCGGCGGTAGAGCACCGCAAGGGTACAGCTCGAGAACTTCGCGCTCATGCCGAAGACTGCCATCACGATCATCCAGAACACGGCGCCTGGGCCACCCTTCTGAATCGCGATCGCCACCCCTGCGATGTTCCCCAAGCCGACCGTGGCGCTCAGCGCGGAAGTCAATGCGCGGAAATGCGAGATCTCCCCCTCGTCCTCCGGGTCGTCGAACTTGCCGCGCACGACGTCGATGGCGTGACGGAACGCGCGCAGGTTGATGAAGCGGTACCACAAGGTGAAGAAGATCGAGCCCAGCGCGAGGATGGCCACGATGAAGGGCACCGTCGCGCCTTCCATCTCCACCTCCCCGTCTTTCCCGCGAACTTCGTTCCCTGCGGAATCCAGTTTGGGCTGCTGAAAGGCACCCGCCGAGATGTCGAAGAACAAGCTCTTGGCGACCAGGCCATTGAACTTGGTGAGCGCGGCACCGAACGCGGAGTGCTGCTCCTGCGCTGGCGCGCTCTCGGCTGGGGGCGCCGACGGAGCCGCGCTGGGCGCTGCGCTGGCGGCCTGGGCGACCCCATCCGCGGGGGGGGTCTTGTCACCAAAAGCCAGACCGCTCAGGGTCAACACGAGCGCCATGACGGCAAACAGGCTCATGCCTCGAATCCAGGACTTGTTCACGCTCTCTCCGTTGGGCGCGCGCGGCGCCACAGCTACACACCAACCGGGACGGGCGGAAGACGCGGGCACCACCCCAAAGCCTGAGGGACCATCGCACAAGTGACGCGCCGACGGTAAGACCAGAGCGGGCACTGCAGCCCCCAACAGCCGGACGCCCGAGCCACTCGGCGACCGCACTATAAGGCAGCAACCCGACTCGACCCCGCGCCTTGCGGGACCCCTCGCGCTCGACTGCCGGCGCTGAAGACAGACGAGTGCCATTTTCGCGTCCGCCATCGGTGGTGGTCCGCGGTGGGCCGAAGTAGCGTCCGCGCGTGACGGACGAAATCCAGGCGCCATCTAGCCAGCGGCTCTCTGACAGACCTCCTCGCAGCGTGCCCGATCCTCACGCGAGGCGGTCCCAGGCGCGCACCTCCCTCACCCCCAAGACCCCCAGCGGGATTCGAGAGCTCCACGGCCGCCTGATCGCCGTGTCGCTGGGCGTGGCGCTGCTCGGCCTGCTGCCACACCTGTTGCCGAGCGCGGTCCACGAAGGGCGAGCAGTCGGCTGGACGGCGCTGGTGCCGCCGCTGGTCGCGGTGGTCGTGACGCTGGCGACGCGACGACTGCTCCCGGCGCTGGGTGGCGCGGTGCTGATCGGCGCGATCCTGCGCTTCAAGTCGGGCGTGTTCGTCGAGGGCAGCAAGACCTACGTCCTGGACAACCTGACCAACCCCACCCACCTCTACATCATCGGCTTCACCCTGGCGCTGCTCGGGATGGTGCAGGTGGTCAGCCGCGCTGGAGGGACCTCGGGCATCGTCGAGTGGGTCAGCCGGCGCATCCGGTCAGCGCGCTCCACCGAGGTCGGCGCGGCGCTGATGGGGCTCTTCGTGTTCTTCGACGACTACGCCAACTGCATGCTCGTCGGCCCCACGATGCGCCCGCTCACCGATCGCTGGCACATTTCCCGAGAGAAATTAGCATACATAGTCGACTCCACCGCCGCACCCGTCGCCGGCCTCGCTGTCATTTCCACATGGATAGGTCACGAGGTAGGTCTACTGGATGCCCAGGCGCAGGCGCTGGGGCTCGACCAGCGCGGCTACGCGCTCGTGCTCTCGGCGTTGCCCTTCAGATTCTACTGCGTGTTCTCGCTGGTGTTCGTCTTCGCGTCGACGCTCCTGGGGCGCGACTTCGGACCCATGCTCAGAGCGCAGCGCCGCGCGCGTCACCTGCAGAAGCCACTCAGAGATGGCGCGCGCCCGATGGCGCAAGGCAACTCGGAGTTGATGGCGCCTCCGGAGGACAAGCCGCACCGCGCTCGCAACGCCTTGATCCCGATCCTCGCGGTGGTACTCGTCGCGATGGTGGGGTTCATCGTCGATGGTGGCGGCGCCGGCAAGCTCGGCGGCAACCCGGGCCTCGCGCTGAGCTTCACCTTCTGGCGAGAGACGCTCGGGGCGAGCGAGAACAACGTCAAGATGCTGCTCCTGGCCGCGAGCGTTGGCTCGCTGCTGGCGCTGGCGTTGCCCCTCGCGCAGGGCATCCTCGGCGTCGGCGCTGCGTTGCGCGCCTACTGGAACGGTGTGCGGCACGCAGCCTCCGCCGTGGTGGTCCTGTTGCTGGCCTGGGCGCTGGCACAGGTGTGTCAGGACCTCGGCGCTCAGGAGGTGCTGGGAGCGACGCTGCGAGGAAACATCGCGCTCTGGGTCGTTCCCCTGGCGACCTTCGGACTCGCCGCTGCGATCGCGTTCGCCACGGGCACGTCGTGGGGGACGATGAGCATCCTGATCCCCATCGCGGTGCCCTTGGCGCACTCCATGGGGGGGCTGCCTCTGATGATCCTGACGGGCGCTGCGGTTCTGGACGGGGCGATCTTCGGCGACCACTGTTCACCCATCAGCGACACCACGCTGATGTCCAGCATCGCTTCCGGCTCGGATCACCTGGACCATGTGGAAACGCAGCTGCCCTACGCCGTGTTCGTGATGCTGGTGGCCGCGACGGTGGGCTACCTGCCGATCGCCCTCGGGGGACCGACGTGGCTACCCTACATCCTGGGTAGCGCGGTGATCGTGCTGTGGTTACGAGTCGTGGGTCGTCGCCCCGAGGACGGCCCTCCACCGGTCGAGGACGACGAGCTCGAGGACGACGTCGAGCTGGCCCCAGACCACATCGCCTGAGGAGTCCACAGGAATTCCAGGAATTCGCCGATCTTTACCTTCTGGTCACCCCCAAGGGTGGTGCAGTTTGGCGGAGAGATGAGTCAGAAAGTCAGTTGGACGTTCCATCGGCACCCTCACCGCCGTTGAGATCCTGCGCTCGTACCCCTACGCTCGTCGGGGGCGAGCGCTTCGCACACGCTGTGTCGCGCGGCGCTGACATCTCGGGCGCCTCGTTCAGGTCGCCCCATGCGACCCTGAGGTGGAACGCGGAAGGATGCTTTGGACTCTCGCGTAGCGCTGCTCATCGGCTGTTCTCAGGAGCTGGAGGCGGCGCTACGCCCGCACTTCGAGCCTCGACTCGAGACCGAGTGGCGAGAGCTCACGCACGCGCTCGCCGCGGACCTGGTGTTGATTGGACCGGAGGAGCCCGACGCCACGCTCGCCGCGCAGCACCTGGCAAAGCTCGCTCCCGCCGCGCGCCTGGTGCTCTACGTCCCGACCAGCGAGCTGCAGCAGGTGCGCGAGGTGGTGGACCAAAGCCCGAACCTGCCGATGGACACCCAGGTGCTGGGCTTTCCCGATCCCCAGGAGCTCGAGCGCGTGGTTCACCTGGCGGCCACGCGGATCACCCTGCAAGCAGCCCGGGATCGCGATCTGCAGCGGGACGCTCCTGGCTCCGCCCTCGATGACTTCGTGCCGCTGATCCCCAACTTCTTCTACCAGTGGTTCAGGCAGCGGCGAGACGACCTCGCTCCCGAGATCCTGGCAACCCTCTCGCAGTCCCCTGGGGGCGACACGCTGCTCGCGCTGATCCACAACGATCGCCTCGCAGGCTCGACCGACGAACGACGTGCACTGGAGCATCGGGCGTTCATCGAGGGAGATCTCCAGCCCTTCGTCGATAGCTACCGGGAACGCGGCAGGCACTTCGCCGCCATCGGCGTATCGCTCACCACCTGGCTGCATGTCCTGGGCGCCTTGCGGAGAGTGGTCTGGGAACGCTGGACCGACTCGTCGGAGTTCGATCCGCGACGGGTGGGCGCCTTCGCCACGGGCCTGGAGCACTACACTCAGGTCACGTTCGGCGCCCTGCTGCAGGGCTGGCAGGCGGCCATCGAAGAAGGCCACCACCGCCTGCATGAGCGCGAGCGCCTGTTCACGGCTCTGGTCGAGTCGTCCCAGGACGTGATCCTGAGCAAGACCCTGGACGGCACGATCACCGCCTGGAATCGTGCGGCAGAGGAACTCTATGGCTATCCCGCATCCGACGCGCTGGGACAGCACATCTCGCTCATCGTCCCCGAGGACAGGCGCGCCGAACTCGACTGGGTGATGCGTGAGGTGCGGGCAGGGCGCGGGGTGAGAAACCTGGTCACACGGCGTGTCTCCAAGGACGGACGCAGCCATGACGTCGCCATCACGGTCTCCCCGATCCGCAACAACCTCGGACAGGTGGTGGCCGCGTCGACCTTCGCCAGGGACATGAGCGATCGCCTCGGGCTCGAGCGACGCAACGCCGCCATCCTCGCCGGCGCCATCGACGCGATCATCACCATCGACGACGCTGGCCAGGTAGTCGAGTTCAACGCCGCTGCGCAGACTCTGTTCGGCTACTCCATGTCTGAGGCCGTTGGCCGCGAGCTGGCCGAGCTGGTGATCCCCGAGGAAGAGCGCGCCGCCCATCGCGCGGGGCTCGCTCATCAGCGCGCAGGCGGCAAGTCGCGCATCCTCGGTCGACGGGTCGAGCTGGTAGCCCAGCGCAAGGGCGGATCCCGTTTCCCCGTTGAAGCGAGCATCGTGCGCCTGGCGGGCACTGACCCGCCGCTGTTCACTGCGTTCGTACGCGACCTGACCGAGCTGAAGCGAGCCAAGGAGGATCTGCGGCGCATCATCACCGATCTCACGCGCTCCAACTCCGACCTGGAGCAGTTCGCCTACGTGGCCTCCCACGATCTGCAGGAGCCGCTGCGCATGGTCTCGGCCTACATGGACCTGTTGCAGCGCGACTACGCGGGCCAGCTCGATGAGCGCGCGCAGCGCTTCATCCAGTACGCGACGACCGGCGGCAAGCGGATGAAGGAGCTGATCGACGATCTGCTGGCCTACTCCCGGATCGAGGCCCACGCGGTGAAGCCGACCGCGTGCGACTGCGGCGAGATCGTCGACATCGCCACGCAGAATCTCAAGCGCCTGGTCGATGACAGCGCTGGCAAGGTCACCTGGAGCGACCTCCCGAGCGTCGACGCCGAGGCCGGACAACTCCTACAGTTGTTCCAGAACCTGATCGGCAACGGCCTGAAGTTCCGCCGCGCCGACGCGCCCCCGGAGGTTCACGTGAGCGCCACGGATGCCGGCACTGAGTGGCTGTTCTGCGTCCGCGACAACGGTGTGGGCTTCGAACCCCGGTTCGCCGACCGCATCTTTCAGATGTTCCAGAGGCTACACCCTCGCACGTCGTTTCCCGGCTCTGGCATCGGGCTCGCCGTAGCGAAACGCATCGTCGAGCGCCACGGCGGGCGGATCTGGGCGGAGTCCGAGCCAGGCCAGGGCACGCTCTTCTACTTCACGCTGCCAATTCAGCCTCGGCGAGGCAGCCTCACGAGCGCGCACGCTGGTGCTTGAGTGACGGGGTGTCTGCTGCACCCAGCTAAACTCTCTGGCGACAGCAGTGATGCTGCTACGCTGAGGGTGTGACGCGACTCGCCAACGAGAACGCCATCGTCATGGTCGACGACAACGACGGCGATTTATTCCTTGCGGAAACTTGCTACCGACGATCGAGCCTGCACGCGCCCTGGCTCGCGTTCGCCTCCGGTCGTGACTTCATCGCTTACATGAGCGGGGTCAAGCTGGGGCAGCACCCGATGCCCGCCCTGGTGCTGCTGGACATCAACATGCCAGAGATGTCCGGCATCGAGGTGCTGGAGCACCTGAGGCAAGATGCTGCGTTCGACGAGCTCCCGATCGTCTGCATGCTGACCAGCTCGAGCGATCCGCGAGATCGTGCGCAGGCCCAGAGGCTCGGCGCGCGTGACTTCTTCACCAAGCCGTCGACCACCGCGGAGTACGTGGCGTTGTTCGACTCCTTCGCACCCGGAGAACCAGCGCCCCTGGTCTGAGACCGAGGACCTCCGCTGGCCAAACAGGCGTCGATCCCGTCTGCCCGGAGGCGTACCCTGGGGCAATGTCGGAAGCCTCGTCGCCCTCTCCCCCCCAGACCCCGGGCCACTCAGGCTCGCAGATCCGCCGCGTCGGTGTGGTGTTCTCGGGTGGCCCCGCTCCAGCAGCGAACGCCGTGATCTGCTCGGCGGTGATGTCGTTCCGCCGCCAGGGCAGAGAGGTGCTCGGGTTCCGGCACGGCTACGGGAGCCTGCAGTCATTCGGCGACGAGCTCCCCCGACTCGAGGCAGAGAAGCACTACTTCCGCTTCGAGGATCATCACCTGCGCGGGCTACGCAACGCCCGCGGCATCATCATCGGGACCGCACGAGCGAACCCTGGCAAGGACATACATGGCGCCGCGGACCTGCGCATCCCCGAGAAGACGCGGCGCCTGGACAACGTGTATCGCGCGCTGTGCGAGCTGGAAGTGGACGCATTGATCAGCATCGGCGGCGACGACACGCTGAAGACGGCGAACTTCCTCCACGAATATCAGAAGACCCTGCCGGCGGACGCGAAGCGTATCCGCGTGGTACACCTCCCGAAGACCATCGACAACGACTACCGCGGGATCGACTTCACCTTCGGCTTCTTCACCGCCGTGGACTTCATGGCGCAGGAGCTCCTCAACCTGCGCGCCGACGCCATGGCGACGGGCTCCTACTTCATCGTCGAGACCATGGGACGCAAGGCTGGTTGGCTGTCGTACGGCGTGGCCATCGCTGGCGAGGCGCACCTGGTCGTGGCGGTCGAAGACGTGCGAGGCGAGCTTGCGCTGAAGGAGGTCGTGCGTGATGGCCGGGGCGAGCGCGAGGAGCAACGCCTGAACCTCGAGGCGCTCGCGGATCGGATCGTGGACCTGATCCTCACGCGTGAACACCGGGGCAAGCAGTACGGCACCGTCGTCCTCGCCGAAGGGCTCGCGGAGATGCTGCCCCAGAGCTTCCTGGATGGCGTCTCTCGAGACGAACATGGTCACATCTCCCTGGGGAAAATCGACATCGGAAAGCTGGTGGCGCAGCTGGTGAGCGAGCGCTTCGAAGCGCGGACCGGACGCAAGAAGAAGCTGACAGGCGTTCAGCTGGGCTACGAGTCCCGCTGCAGCGTGCCCCATGCCTTCGACGTGATGCTGGGCTCCCAGCTCGGTGTCGGCGCGTATCGCGCGCTGGTCGAGGAGGGTCTGGATGGTCACATGGTCAGTGTGACCGGCCAGCTCGATCTGCAGTTCGTGCCCTTCTCCGCGCTGGTCGACCCCGAGACGTTGCTCACCGAGGTCCGCTTCGTCTCGCCCGAGAGCGACTTCCACCGCCTGGCCCGCATGCTCGGCACTCGCGTCGTTCCGCAGCGCTAGCCCAGCGAGGATCACTCGCACGCCGCGCCAAGCCTCGCGTACGATACTTGCAGGGTGCTGGGGACGCCGGGGCAAGAGCGCCCTCAGGAGGAGTGATCATGCGCATCGGAGCTTGGAGTTCGAGTTGGATCTGGGGGTTAGGTGCGTTGTTCGTCGGCGCGCTGCCCTACGGCTGCAGTAGTGATGAAGGCGGTGGCAGCGTGTCCCAGACCGACGCACCGAACGCCGTCGCCGCGGCATTGTGCAGCGACTACTACGCCTGTAGCTGTGACGAGAACGACCAGACCTTCAGCAGTCAGAAGGACTGCGAGCTGCAGGTCGCGGCCACCGTTCAGCAAGCCATCGATGAAGGCAAGGACACCGACCTGAGCTACGACGGAACGTGCGTCACGAAGCTCAGGAGCGTCGTCGACGCCATCGACTGCCGGAGCGGTCAAGACATCGTCCTCGATACGAATTTCGTCAAGCTGGCGTACGAGTTCGCGGACTGCAAGATCTACTACGGCGCGAAGCAACCGGGTGAGGCCTGTGCGCCGCTCGACGGCTCGAGCGGCGACGACTGCGTCAGAGGCTCCAGGTGCGACGGAGGGGTGTGCACCGCGCTGATCGCTCGGGGCGGAGTCGGAGCGAGCTGTCAGCAGAACGACGAGTGCGACGCCGGGCTCTACTGCATCGGCATCGACTCTCAGACGGACAAGACCTGCCAGAGTCTGCCCGAGGTGGGTCAGACCTGTCTGGGCACGCTCGACCTGTGCACCACCACGGCCTACTGCGACCAGGCTTCCAAGAAGTGCGCCAGTCTGCCGAGCGCGGGGAGCGCCTGCACCCCGAGCGGAAACGTGATCCTCCGCCGCTGCGCGAAGGGCAACACCTGCGAGCAAGACACGTGCGAAGCCGCCCCTTCAGCCGGCGAGGCTTGCGTCCTCGAGTGCGCCGCCGGCTACAGCTGCGAGAGCAACCGCTGCGTCAAGACACAGAGCGCCTCCTGCGACTACACACGGGGTGTGGCAGGAGGCTCCTGAGCCCGCGTCAGCGAATCACGTCGGTGCCCAGGCGCTCTCGCAGCGCCTCGGGCACCTTCACGCTACCGTCGCTCTGCTGATACTGCTCGAGGATCGCCACCAGCGTGCGCCCCACCGCGAGCCCCGAGCCGTTCAGCGTATGCAACAGCCTTGGCTTCCCTTTTGGTTCCGCCCGGTATCGAATCTTGGCGCGCCGCGCCTGGAAATCACTACACACGGAGCAGCTGGAGATCTCACGGAAGGCGCTCTGGCCTGGTAGCCATACCTCGAGATCGTAGGTCTTCGCCGCGCTGAAGCCCATGTCGCCGGCGCACAAGGCTGCCACCCGATAGTGCAGACCGAGCCCCTGCAGGACCTTCTCGGCGTGCCCCGTCAGCACCTCGAGCTCGTTCAGCGAGGTCTCCGGCGTGCACAGGCGAACGAGCTCCACCTTGCCGAACTGGTGCTGCCGTATCAGTCCGCGCACATCCTTCCCGTAGGACCCTGCTTCACTACGGAAACACGGTGTGTACGACGTGTACGCGACCGGAAGCTGATCCGCTTCCAGCACCTCGTCGGCGTGCAGGTTGGTCAACGAGACCTCCGCCGTCGGCAGCAAGAAGAGCGGCGAGCTGTCGCCTTCCTTGTCGTCCTCGGCCAGGCGCCGCTGGGTGCGGAACAGATCCTGCTCGAACTTCGGCAGCTGTCCCGTGCCGAGCAGCGCCTCGGGCTTCACCATCAGCGGCCCAGAGACCTCCGTGTAGCCGTGAGTTCCCGTATGCAAATCCAGCATGTAGCCTGCGATGGCACGCTCCAGGCGCGCCCCGAGGCCGGTCAGCACGCTGAAGCGAGAGCCGCTGAGCTTGGCCGCGCGCTCGAAGTCCAGGATCCCCAGGCGCTCGCCGATCTCCCAGTGGTTCCTGGGCTCGAAGTCGAACGTCGGCGCCTCGCCCCAGGTGCGCACCACCGGATTGTCAGCCTCGCTCTTGCCGTCGGGGACGCTCGGGTCGGGCAAGTTGGGCACCTGAAGCAGCTGCTCCGACATCTCCGCTTCGACCCCGCCGAGCTCCGCTTCGAGCTCCTTGATCTGCCCGGAGAGCTGCTTCAGTGCGTTGCGCTTCTCGGCGAACGCGGCCTTGTCGGGCCCCTTCGCCAGCGCCGCCATGGCCTGGTTCGCGGCGTTGCGCTCGGCCTGCAACGTCTCTGTGCGGCCGATCAGGGTACGCCGACGTTCGCTCAGCTTGGCGATGCCATCGAGCGCGCTGGCGGCCGTCTCGGAGCGGCGCCTGAGGGCGGTTCGAACCTCGTCCAGGTGGTCTGCTACGTATCTCGCATCGAGCATTTCAGCGGGGTTATAGCTCACCCCACGGGGCGTTGGCGTGCCTTCGTGGCGCCTGCGCGGTAGATTCGGGGACGTGAAGGCGATCGTTCCTCGCTCCCGTGGTCCGCTCCGCGCTGCCGCTCTGCTCGGCGGCGCGTTGCTCGCGCTGGCCTGCAGCGCCAACCCTCCCCCCCGCTGGCAAGAAGGCGGAGCGGCGTTGGTGGTTCAAGCGGCCCGCTGGGATCGCCCCGACGACGACCCCATCGAGATCCTCCCCAATGGTCAAGTGCTCGAAGACGGCGAGCCGATCCTGCTGGTGGATCGCGTCGGCCGCGTCGTCGATGAGGACAACGACCCGGTGGCGATCCTGTTGCCCGACGGATTCGTTGCCGGAAACGACAACGAGCTCCTGGGGCGGATCGGTGTGTCCAACGCGGCCCCCCCCAACGCCGCGGCGGCCTGGCTGGCGATCATGCCGGACGGGACGGTGGTGCGCTACGACGCGGACGGTGACCGCGAAGACGCCGGGCGCTGGGTGGGCTGCGACGGCCCCGCGCGCCGGACTTGCACGCTGATCTCGCACATGCTGCTCGTGCGCGAATACCAGCGGCGCCCGCGCTCCGGAGTCAGCATCGGCGTCGGCATCGGCTTCTGAGGCACGCCGCTTAGCGAAGTCCCGCAGTAGGCAATCCGCGCGGCTTTTTTGGCGGATCTCACGCCGCACGGTAGCCAAAGCGTAGAGGTCCTTCGCCATGCGCTTCCGCCCGTATTCGTCGCCCGAGTTCCCCAACGACAATCACCGACTCCACCTCGGAGCCTCGTGGGTCTGCCTGACCCCCACCGGTCAGCCTCGCGCCGTCATGCGCGCACACCAGCCCGAAGCTGCGGAGCTGGTGCCGCTGACGCCGCTTCCTCCTCGAGCCGTGGAACCCACGCCTCCCACGGTCGGTGCGACCCCGAGCACCAGGATCCCGCTCCCGCCAGCGAGCGTCGTCCAGAGCCTGCTGCAGCGCTCACGCGATGGCCTGGGCTTCAGCATCTGTGTGCCCGACCCACAGCTGTTCAGCGAGTGGGACCGCCCCGCGGCGACTGACGAGCTACACCTGACGAGCGCGCCGGGCCCACTGCTCAGTCAGCTGCTGGAGCGCTTCGACGACCTGAGCTTCGCTGCCACCGAGCTCGAGGAGCCGAGCCCAGCCACCCACCGCTCCGCCGTCGCTACGCTCGACGCCCAGCCAGGCCACGAGGAGCTCGTACCACCGGTGCTGGAAGCCGAAGCCAGCGTGCCGCCACCCGTCGCCGAGCTGATCGAGAACCTCCCACCATCGACGCCCATGAACGAGGGGCAGCGCTTCGACGACGACCGAGCGCTCAACGCGGAGCTCTTCGAGGTACTGAAGACACTCGAGATCATCGACTCGGAGACGGAGTTCGCGCCCCTGGACGCGCCGCCCAGCGGCGTACACTCAACACCAGTGCTGGGTCGCAGCGCGGTGGACGACCTGGCAGACGCGGTCGCCGAGGCCCTGTGCGCGGAGTTCGCCGCCGCGGCGGAGCCACTGGACGCGGCCCATCCAGCGAGCGACGTCCAGCTCCCTGCGGCAACGCTCGGGTCGAGGCCGGGACAGGACGGTCAGGCGCCGGACGCGGACGGCGCACCCCATTGCGACCCGCAGCTCGCTCCAGATCACTACGCCGAGTTCGTGAACGCCCTGTGCGACGTCGCGCTGAGAGCCGGCGCCACCCGAGCCGCCGCGGTGCTCCCCCGGCTGATGGAGGGCAAGCTGGTCGACTCGAGCGCCCTCGCGGACGACGTGGTCGACTGCCTGCACCAGGCCGGGATCGCGAGCCTGCGCGGCTCCTGCCTCGAACCGAGCGACGCTTTCAAGGCCAACGCCAGCGCCTGGCAACAGGTGCTGAGGGGCACGAGCGACGACCTCTCCGCGTGCGGAGACACCCTGGACGGCTTCGCGGCGTGCCTGCTCGGAGCGCTCCTCGGACCGCAGAGCGACGCAAAGCAGCTACGTCGCGACCTGCGCAGGCGTGGGGTGGCGGCCTTCGGCATGCTCTCCGTCGCCGCCTAGCAAGGCTGTCCCGGGACACCGGAGCGCGACCTCCCAGGCACCAGCGCGCGAAATCGCCCGTCGAAGCGAGAAGATCGGCCCCGTGCTGGCCGTGCATCCCCGGGCCAGCCCAAGCACGCGAATTGTGCCCACAGCGGATGGCACGGAGTGCTGCGGGTTCGCCGCATGGAAAGTCCAGGCGTCACGCGCGTTGGCACGAGCACACCCGTCACCGCTACGTGAACTGGACTCGTATCTGCGCGAATGGGATCCGCGGTCTGCCGTGCGGCAGGAATCGGCGTGCTACCCTGGAGGGCATGACGTCGCTTCACCAAGGCTCCCGTCGTCCGTACTCCACCTCGCGCGCAGCCAGCGGCATCGCCATCGGCGCACTGCTCCTCGCGGCGAGTCTGTTTCCCGGCGGTTGCAGCGGCTCCTCCGATGGCACGTCGGTCTGTGCCGAGCTCGGAGACGCCTGCGGCGGCGAGTGTACCTTCGATCAGGACTGCCCGAGCGGAACTCACTGCGGCGCGGGCGACACCTGCACCGCGGAGTGCACGACGGACGGCAGTCAGTGCGGACTGGGTCGGCACTGCAATTCCCTGGGGCAATGCGAGGACGGCGAGGGCGGGTCTGGCGGCTCGGGCGTCGGCGGATTTGGCGGCGGCTCGACCGGTGGCACCGGTGGCTCCGGGTGCATCGACGAGGACGTGAAGTTCGAGCCCCAGACGCCTACCGTCGTGCTCCTGGTCGACCAGTCGGGATCGATGTCCGAGAAGTTCGCAGGCACCACGCGCTGGAACGCGGTCTACGACGCGCTCTTCGACATGCCGAGCGGCGTCGTGTTCACGCTCGAGGACAAGGTCCGCTTCGGCCTCAGCCTGTATACCAGCCACGGGGGCTTCAAGGGCGGCGAGTGCCCGATCCTCACGGAACAGAGCGTGGCGCTCGGCAACTACAACGCACTGGAGGCGCTCTACTCTGCCAGCGACCCAGACGGCGACACGCCCACGGGTGAGAGCATCACCGCGGTCGCGGCGGAGCTGGCTCAGGTCACCGAACCCGGGGACAAGGCCATCGTGCTGGCGACGGACGGCGAGCCAGACAACTGCACGGACGCTGACGCCCACGACGCAAGCTCCCAGAAGATCTCCGTCGACGCCGCCACGGCCGCATTCGGTCAGGGCATCCGCACTTACGTGATCGCGGTGGGCAGCGACATCAGCGACGCGCACCTCCAAGACGTCGCGAACGCGGGTACCGGCACCACCAGCGGTCCCGACGCGCCGTTCTGGAAGGCCAATGATCAGGCCGGTCTGATCGACGCCTTCAACACCATCATCGAAGGCGTGCGCTCCTGCATCTTCGACCTGAACGGCACCGTCGCGATGGAAGCCCAGAGCAAGGGCAACGTCAGACTGGACGGCGAGACGCTGGCCCAGGACGATCCCAACGGCTGGCAGCTGAACTCACCGAGTCAGGTGGAGCTGGTCGGCGACGCCTGCGAGGCGATCAAGAGCGGGGACCACGACATCAAGATCTCGTTCCCCTGCGGATCCATCACGCCCCGCTGAACCGCTCGACGACGGAGCCAGGGTCGGGGGTGAGGCGCACTTCGGGGCCACCTCACCCACCCGGTCAACCACTCTACTTCTTGCGCCGGCCCTTGTTCTTGGACGCCTTCGGCTTGCTCGCCTTGGGACCAGCCTTGCGCGCACCGGCGTCACGCCCCGTTGCGCGAGGGCCCGCGCGCCCGCTGCGAGGGCTCGCCTTGCGACCGCCGTCGTTGCGTGACCCGCGCTTGCTCAGCGCGTCGTCCAGCGTGCGCCTACCGCGACGTCCCCGCTGGGGCTTCTGCGCCAGATCGTCCGGCGGAATGCGCCGCGCGAACACCGCCCGTCGCAGCACCGAGACGTCCTCGATCTCCACCAGCATCCGGTCCCCAACCTGGACCAGGTCCCCGCTGTTCAGACCGTGGACACCGAGCTCATCGTCGGTCATCTCGTAGCGATCGGGTCCCAGCGACTCCAGCCTCACGAGCACGTCGACGAAGGGGTCGTCCAGGCTGACGTAGAGCCCCGAGCCGACCACCGTGGTGACGGTCCCCTCGAGGCGATCCCCGATTCGATCCCGCATGAACAGCGCCCGATACAGATCGGAGACCTCGCGCTCGACGTCCATCACGGCGCGCTCCCGCTGACTTGAACGCGTGGCGGCCGTCGCCGCTTGTTCCCGCGCGGAATCAGTCGTGTCGACGGCACCACCGCGCAGCAGGTGCTTGACCTGCCGGTGCACCATCAGATCGGGGTAGCGCCGAATCGGCGAGGTGAAGTGCAGGTAGGCATCGGAGGCCAGGCCGAAGTGGCCCACGTTGGAGATGTCGTACGTCGCCTGCTTCAGCGAGCGGAGCGTCAAGCCCTCGAGCACTTGCTTGCGCGGGTGCTCCTGGATCGAGCGCAAGAACTTGCCCAGGCCGAGCGGCTCCAGCATCTCGTCCAGGTCGAAGCGCACACCCAGCTTGTGAGCGACCTCACCCAGTCGCTCGAGCTTCTGTTCATCGGGCTTGCCGTGGACCCGGTAGATGGCCAGCGACTTGCGCCGCCCGAGCCAGCGCGCCACCAGCTCGTTGGCGAGCAGCATCAGCTCCTCGACGATCTGATATGCGCGCTTGATACCCGGGTCCTGGGTGCGGCGGTAGATCGCGGTCGGCGCGCCCGTCTCGGGGTCGACGACGATGCGCGCCTCCGGCAGGTCCAGGTCCAGCGCGCCACGCTTCATGCGCGCGCGACGCAGCTTCCCGGTGACCTCCGCGAGCACCTTCAGATCGCGCTTGAAGGCATCCGCCTGGGCGCTGCGCGGTGGTTCCTCGGTGAAGCCCAGCGCGCGCGCGACGCCGCCATAGGTCAGGCGCGCCGCCGAGCGCATCACACCCTCCACGATCTTCACTCGCTTGACCTTCGCCTGTTTGTCCAGCTCGGCAATGACGCACAGACACAGGCGATCGGTGTCCGGCAGCAGGCTGCACAGGTCGGCGGCGAGCGCCGAGGGCAACATGGGGATTGCTCGATCGGGCAGGTAGATGGTGCAGCCGCGCCGCAACGCCTCTTGATCCAGCGCAGAGCCGGGCTGGACGTACTCGCTGACGTCGGCGATGGCGACCCAGATCTTGTAGCCGTCGCCATCGCGCTCGGCCCACACGGCGTCATCGTGATCGCGCGCGTCCTCGGGATCGATGGTCGGCAAGGGCACGTGCCGCAGGTCTTCTCGCTTCTCCGCGGCAACGCGACGCAACCTGGCAGCCATGCCCTCGGCTTCGGCCATCGCCTCTGGCGGGTGCTCTTCCGTGACCTCCTCGCGCACGAGGATCTTGGCCACCTCGACCTGCGGATCTCCGTCAGCCCCCAGCACCTCCACCAGCTCGGCGTGCGGGTTCTCGTTGCCGGAGTCTGGCCACTGGGTGATGCTCACCACCGCGGCGTCACCCTCGGAGCCTCGTTGCTCCCCCGCCGGCAACGTGATGGGACCACGGATACGGGTGTCATCCGGATCCATCCACAGCGAGCCACCTCGACGCCGCAGGACCCCAGCCACCCGTGGGCTGCGGCGCTCCACGATCTCCTCGATCCGGCCCTCGACGCCCCTCGAGCTCCGCCCGACCACGCCGACGCGCACGCGATCCCGGTGCATCGCCCCCCCGATCGCCTCCGGAGGAACGTACACGTCGTCCTTGCCCACCTGGACCACGAAGCCGAATCCTCGCGGATTCACGTTCAGGAAGCCCTCCCAGCTCTCGTCGGACCTGCGCTTGCGCACGTCGGCGCGATACTTCCCGCCGCGCATCTCCTTCAACTTGCCCTCGGCGACCAGGCCGTCGAGCAGTTCGGGCAGGCGGCGCCGGGAACCACGAGGCACGGCGCAGAGTTCTCCAATCTCGCCCACACTGAGCGGGCGGCCTTCGGCGAGCAGCGCTTCAACGATTGCTTCGGGTTTGGGTAAACGAGCCATGGTCCCCGCTATAGACCGTCCCCGCGCCGCGCCCAACGTCATCCTGCGGGTGCTGGCTGCCCGCCCCCCCGCTGGTCCACGCCGCTGCCGAACCGCAGCACGCTGGTCCCACAGGGCGTCTCGTGGGCCGTTTGCGGCGGTTTTCCCCAAAAGCTTCGACTCCCTTGGGCTTGGCGCTAGAACGCGGGAGTGCGAGCAGGACACGCGTCGAGAGGAAGCTGGCTTTTGCTGTTGCGCATCGCCACCTTGCTGGCCCTGGCGGCAAGCATGGCGTTGTTGATCGACTACACCACGCCCGCCGAGGCGTTCTGCGGCGCCGACTCTGCCTGTGCGAAGGTGCGCGGCAGCGGCTACGGCTACCTGTTCAACGGCTCGATCCCCGTGCCGGCGGTGGGCCTCGCCGGCTTCGCCAGCCTCTACCTGTTATCCCTCTGGAAAGACTCCGCCAGCGGGCGCAAGCTGCTGGTCTACGCGGCCTCCGCGGGGGCGGCGGTCGGGCTGTTCCTGATCGTGCTGCAGGTCGCCGTGGTGAAGCACCTGTGCTGGCTGTGCATGGTCACCGACATCAGCGCGATCGTCGCTGGCTCGGCGAGCATCATGTACTCCAAGGCGGTCGGGGACGCGGCGGCCGCCGAGGAGCAGGGCCGCAGCGTTGCCTACGGTCCGGACTTCGCACCCTGGGCGCTGGCGCTGATGGGCGTCATCGCCGTGGCGGCGCCCGCGCTCTGGCCGCGATTCAGGCCGCTGCCCCCGGTGCCGCCGCCGATCGCAGCGCTGTATGCGCCTGACAAGATCAACGTCGTCGAGTTCTTCGACTTCGAGTGCCCGCACTGCCGCGCGTTGCACCCGAAGCTGACGAAGGCCAAGGAGCCCTACGGCGAGAAGGTGAACTTCGTTCGCAAGAACTACCCCCTGGCCTTCCACCTGAACGCCAAGGCCTCGGCCCTGGGTCACCTCTGCGCGCGGGAGCAGGGGAAGGGCGACGAGTACGCCGAGCGAATGCTCGAGAACGAGCCGATAGGCTCGATTGGCGCGACGCGCACTGCGAAGGCGCTCGGGCTCGACCTGGAGAAGTTCGAGGCGTGCGTCCAGAGCGCGGACACCCAGCAGGCGCTCGACAAGGAGATGCAGATCCTCCGCGACGCAGAGATGGTCGGCCTACCGACGACCTACATCGGCGGGCGGCGCATCATCGGCAACCAGCCCGAGGACGTCTACGTCGATGCGCTTAGCCGCGCGGAAGCGGAACTGAAGAGCGGGGAGCACGAGAGCGGCGTGCCGGCCCCGGTCTATGCCCTGGTCTGCCTGGTCGCGTTCGCAGGGGTCGCCTTCGCCGGGCGCAAGCGACCCGCCGACGCCTGAGGCGACCACTCGGGCGGCGACCGTGCCCCCGACGCTGCGCTCCATGGGCGGCCTCGAGAGCCCCCGCGTCGGGCGTCCTTCGACACGCGGTGCGCATCGACGCACCCTCACCCCCGAACTCGTCTCCGGACCTCCCACTCGCGCGCACCGATCGTGTTTCGGGCCTATTGCACGAGGCAAAACCGATGGTAGAGTCCTCTATGGAAACGAAAAGTAAGAAACTGCCTGAAAGCACGAACGGCTCCGGTCGCCGCGTCGTGCCCTTCGAAGTGTTTCAGGCGCTGCCCAAGACCGACCTTCACGTCCACCTGGACGGCTCTCTGCGGCTGTCCACCATCCTCGACCTGGCGAAGGAGGAAGGCATCGACCTTCCCGCCAACACCGAAGACGGCCTGAGCAAGGCGATCGGTTGCGGCAACAACTTCGGCTCTCTGGTCGAGTACCTGCGCGGCTTCGAGATCACCCTGAAGGTGATGCAGACCGAGTCGGCGCTGGAGCGCATCGCGTTCGAGCTCGCCGAGGACGCGCATCAAGAGAACGTCCGCTACATGGAGGTGCGCTACGCGCCGATGCTGCACACCCAGCGCGGCTTGAAGCTCACCAAGGTGGTCGAAGCCGTGCTCAACGGCCTGAGCCGCGCCCGCGAGACCTACGGCATCAAGTGCAACGTGATCATCTGCGGGATCCGCAACATCTCGCCGGAATCATCCTACGAGATGGCCGAGCTCGCGGTAGCCTACAAGGGACGTGGCGTCGTCGGCTTCGATCTGGCCGGTGCCGAGGCGGATTTCCCCGCGGCACACCACAAGCGCGCGTTCCAGCTGGTCCGTGACAACAACATCAACTGCACGATCCACGCGGGTGAGGCGTATGGACCGGAGTCCATAGCGCAGGCCATCCACGTCTGCGGCGCCCACCGCATCGGTCATGGCTGCCGCCTGCGCGAGAACGGCGACCTGCTGCACTACATCAACGATCACCGCATCCCCCTCGAGTGCTGCCCGTCGAGCAACGTGCAGACCCAAGCCGTGGAGACGCTGGAGAGCCATCCGCTGAAGCTCTACTTCGACCTCGGCCTGCGGGTGACGATCAACACCGACAATCGCCTGATCACCGACACCACCGTCTCCAAGGAGCTCCACCTGGTGCACACCAAGATGGGCGTCCCGTTCAGGGAGATAAAGAGCATGATCGTCGCGGGCTTCAAGTCAGCGTTCCGGCCCTTCCACGAGAAGCAGGCGGCGCTCCGCCACGTGGTCTCCGAGCTCAGCCGCTATGACGACGAGGGCAACCTCGTCGACGCGCCGGTCAAGGAGTCCAAGCGCCCGCGCGCCAGCGCCGAGCTGAGCAGCCCGCCAGCATCCGCACCCACGGCCAAGGCCTGAAGGCGCGCTCCAGGAGTCGAGAGCCCTGCGCCACAGCCGGCGTCGGGCTCTCGTATTCCTCGGGCGTCCCTACCTGGATCACACCGGCCTCGCGTAGACTGCTGCGATGGCCAGCATCGGGCGCTTCTTCTCCGTGACGCGGGCGGCGCTGGCCCTGGGTCTGGTGGGGGTGAGCGCAGTCCTCGGGGCGCGCTCGTTGACGCAGACTCAGAGCGGCGACCTCCCAGTCGGCGCGCTGATCCTCGCGGCCAGTCTGCTGCTGTTCGGCCTCGGTATGCTGCTCACCGTATTTCCGTACGGCTGTTCGCGCTGCCGGGTGAAGCTGCAGGAATCCGACACGACGTTCCCGGTCGGCTGCTACGAGCGACTCAACCAGACGCTGGTGCAGGGCAACGGACCGGCGCTGTGGGAGCTGCGCATCGAACCCAAGGACGAGACGCATTTCGCCAAGCTGCAGCTCGAGTACTGCCCGCGCTGTCAGCAGGTCGGGCGCGCGCAGGCCATCAGCCAGCACCACGACGGCGAGTTCGTGAACACCCGACAGCAAGGGCCACGCGTCGCCGTTGACGCCGAGTTCATCGCCACCGCCCTCGAGGTCGTGCGAAAGCGCGCGCTGCTCTGACGGCTCAGAAATGCAGGTCGGAGCGCACGTCGCCCGTGGCCTCGCCGAGCGTCTTGATCGCGCTCTCCACGGCTTCGCTCTGTTCCTCGGGGAGCTTGATGATGAAGCGCGCGTACAGATCGCCGACCTTGTCCTTGCGCTTCACGCCGCGCCCCTTGAGCCGCGCCAGCTGGCCGCTCTGGGCACCCCTGGGCACCGTCAGCGTGACGTCGCCGCCAGGCGTCGGGACCCGCACCTTGGCTCCGTAGAACGCCTCGGTGACGCTGATCGGCAGGTCGACGTGCAGGTCCAGGCCGTCGCGCTCGAAGTAGGGATGCGGTGCGACGAGGATACTCAGGATCAAATCTCCCGCCGGACCACCGCCCATGCCTGGGGCACCGTGACCCTTGACCCGCACCTTGTCGCCGTCGTCGGCGCCGGGTGGAATCCTCACGGAAACTTCCTCACCCCCATCCTGGAGACGCAGCTTCATGGTGGAGCCCGCGATCGCGTCCACGAAGCTCACCTGAACCTCGCTCAGTACGTCCGAGCCCTTCATCGGCATGTTGCCGAAGCCGCCGCCACCGTTGCGGCGGCGCCCGCCGCCACCGCCGAACAGATCTCCAAACAGGTCGCCCATGTTGCTGCCCTGAGCGGCAGTGAAGATGTCCTCGAAGTTGATGTTGCCCTGGGGGGCACCGCGGCGACCCCGTGAGCGATACGCGCGGTACACGTCGGGATCGAAGCCCTCACGCAGGCCCTCCTCGCCGAACTCGTCGTACAGCGCCCGCTTCTTCTCGTCGCTCAGCACCTGGTGCGCGCGGTTGACGGCCTTGAAGCGACGCTCCTTCGCCTCGTCACCCTGGTTGCGATCCGGGTGGAGCTCCTTGGTGAGCTTCTTGAACGCCTTCTTGATCTCGTCGGCGGAGGCGCTGCGGCTGACCCCCAGCTCGTCGTAGTAGTCCTTGGCCATCGTCGGTTTCCTCGAGGTGATCGCTGTCACCCACAGTTCGCCTGGCGCGGACGTCAGGCGGTGAAACAACCTAAATCGCTCTGGTTGTAGAGCAACCCTGCTCCCAGTCGGGGTTTCGCCGCTATCTTCGGCGCTCGTCGACCTTCTTGGCCGCCCGCGCCCGCCTGCGCTGGGGTGCGCGACAACTCACCACGACCCAGTCGCTGTCTACCGTGAGCGGCGCGTGCTCGAAGTCGGCGCTGAACTCGATGCCGCGAAAGCCCGCATAGTGCAGCAGCGCCTCCATTTCCTGGGGGAAGAACTGACGGTGGGTCAGCGGGATCGCCCAGGGTTCCGAGCCGTCGAGGGGCTCGAACTGCATCCAGCACAGCTGGATCTGCCGCACGGGATCGTACTCGAAGCGCTCGGAGTACTTCACCAGCTTGCCGCTCGCAGGATCCCGAAGCCGCATCCGGCTGTAGTTGCGCCCCGGCTCCAGCGCGAGGTCCTGGGGCCGCGGCAGGGAGAAGTCGAAGACGAAGCGGCCTCCTGGAGCGAGGTGTGCCTGCACGCGGCGGAAGAAGGCTTCGACGTCGTCGCGCGTGTAGAGGTGGAGCACGCTGTTGAACGCGCTGATGATCAGCGGAAAGCGTCGACGCGTCCGCCACCTCCGCATGTCCCCGCGCGCGAGGTGCAGGCGTCGCCTGACCTCGGGCGTCTCCTTGCTCAGACGCTGCTCGAGCGCGGCGAGCATCGGCGCCGAAAGATCGACGCCCCAGACCTCGTGCCCCGCACGCGCGAGCGGCAACGCCACCCGCCCATCGCCGATCGCGTACTCGAGCAGCGGCCCCCCGACGCGCTCGGCGAGCGCGACGTAGTAGGCGACGTCCTGGCGCCGGCTCCTGTAGGCCTTCGCGTAGTACGCCGGGTCGGCGTAGTGGGCGAGCGCACCGAAGTCACCGGCGTGACCGAGCTGCGCGAGATCCAGCCCGGACACCGCGTCAGCGCTCGCCTGCGAACTCTACGTTGCCGGGAGGCAACGCGGACCTCAGATGCAGTTCTCTTCGATCCACTCGCGTACGACTTCCGTGCTGTCGCGGTGGAAGCGCACCTTGCCCGTCGCGATCTCGCGCAGCGCGTTGACGGCGTCGCGATTACGAGCGCGAACCAGAGGTTCCGAGCCTTTCATCAGCTGACGGGCGCGGGCAGCCGCCAGCACCACGAGAGCAAAGCGGTTCTCTTCCTTTTCCAAGCAATCTTCGACGGTAACTCGAGCCATAGGGGAGGGGCACGCTAGCGAGCGCGAGGGGTCCGCGCAAGGTTCCGGGGGAGCGATCGCCGACACGAGCGGATGTTTCTCACCTTGCTCCTCGAGCTGGACGATGACCAGCCTCTGGAATATCCGCACGGTTGTTCAGTTACACTGAACAGACGTTGCGCCTTCCGGGCGAGACCAAGTGTTCCACCTCTCCCCACACCCGACCGCTCGAGGCTCGTGGCACGCTCCCCATGATGAGTCTGCTCAAGCGTCTGGCGCGTCAGAACCCCCTCACGACCGATCTGGGACTGCTCGTGCTGAGGCTGTGGTTCGGCCTCACGATGGCCGTTGCCCACGGCTACGGAAAGCTGATGAACCTTGGCGAGTTCAGCGCCAAGGTCGCCAAGCTGGGCATCCCGCTTCCCGGCGTGCTGGGTCCCGCTGCTGGACTCAGCGAATTTCTGGGCGGAATCCTGCTCGCGGTGGGCCTGGCGACGCGCGTGTCCGCGGTGACGCTGACCGGCACGATGACCGTCGCGGCGTTCGTGGTGCACGGGAACGACCCGTTCCAGCGCAAGGAGCTAGCCTTCTGTTATGGCTTCGCAGCACTAGCCTTGCTGCTGGCAGGCCCCGGCCGCTTCAGCGCGGATGCGCGGCTGCTCGCGCGGAAATAGCGCGAAATTAGCGCGGAATTAGCGCAGAGATCACGACCGGAGCTCCGACGAGAACCGAGGGCGACTCGGCACTCCGCGCTTGCAGCAGGCGCGTATCCCGCGGATGTTCGAGGTTTGGGAAGGGCGTGCGCCAAGGGTGCGTACGTATGCTGACGGCGTGCGCGTGGGGGATGCCTTCGCTCACAGCGACCGTGGGTTGGGAGGAAGCTTCAAGATGTTGATCGATCGAACCAAGGCTTTGTTGTTGGTAGGCGCGTTGGCCGCGCAGGCTTGCGTGATCAAGGAGTCAGACGACGGAAACACGGGCGGAACCGCGGGTACCGGCAACGGTGGCAACGCGGGCAGCGGTGGTAGCGCTGGATCCGCGGGCAGCGGGACGGGCGGAAGCTCGACCGCGGGCACCGGGGGCTCGACCGAAGGCACGGGCGCGACCGCTGGAACTGGCGGCACGACGGGTGGAAGCGGCGGAGCGACGGGCGGAAGCGGTGGAGCGACGGGCGGGACCGGCGGCGCGACGGGCGGGACCGGCGGCGCGACCTGCGACGACTCCGTGGGCGTCGCCATCGACTGCAACGATTTCCCCATCCCGACCAACGAGGGAGACTGCGACGCGCGTGCCTACCTGTGTCCGCAGGTGTCGGGAAAGCTGCAACCCGGCCGCGACGAGGCCGTCGCGGACTGCTTCACGAACATGACGGACAAGTGTGACGGGGTCGAAGCGGAGCAGTGCGTGTTCACCGCGCTCAGCAACTCCTGTCCCGACGCCGCCGTCGAGACCGCATGCGGGAACATCATCACCACCTGCGTCGGCACCGTCGACGTCACGGACTGCCAGAACTACATGAGCGGCCTGAACAGCGCGATGCGCACCTTCTTCGAAGGCTGCATGGCGACGGAGTGCGACGTGACGGTGTGTGCGGAAGGCGTTCTGTACACGTCCGCCGAGTGAGGGTTTGGGGGGGAGGTGCACTGAATTGCCCCTCGACCCGGCGTGCAAGAGCACGCTTGCCCGCGAGCGGCGCTGGTCAACACCAGCGCCGCTTCGTGCCTCGTGGCAAGTTGAGTAGGCTTTGGCGATGGCGCACAAACCGTTCCCAGATCCACCCGACTGGAGCGACGGCTTCACCACCGTCGGCGTCACCGGCACCAACGGAAAGACCAGCACAACTAGTTTCCTCGCGGCAATCTTGAACGACTTCGAGCCGCCGGTACCGCGGACGACCACCATCGGACTGTACATCGGTGAAGAAGAGCAAGCCGATCTCCCGAAGACCTACCGCGGCTTCCTGCAGCTGATGCTCCGCGCACACCGCGCTGGCGCGCGCTTCGTGGCCCTCGAGGTCACCAGCGAGGTGCTCGCCCTCGGCCTGGCTCAGAAATGGCCCTTCCGCGCGGCAATATTCACGAACCTCAGCCATGACCACCTGGACGCGCACCAGAGTCCAGAGCACTACTTCGCCTCCAAGGCCCAGCTCTTCTTGCACCTCCATCCAGGTGCCACCGCGGTGATCAACGGCGCCGACGAGGTCGCGCCGCTGCTGTCGGAGGTCACTCCACCCCACGTGAAGAAGCTGTTCTACGGCGCCGCCTCCCGGGGCGAGCCCCAGCTGCCGCTCGACGTGAGCGTCGAGGACATCCGCGTCAGCTGGCAGGGGACGCGGGCGCGGGTGGTGGCCTTGACGGAGTCTGCCCGCGCGCTCGAGCTGCCGGAGCAGCTCGAGCTCGGCGCGATCGGCGAGATCTTCATGGAGAACGCCCTGGCTGCGCTGATCATGGCCGCCGCCCTGGGAGCGCCTGCCGCTCGCGCCGCCCGCGTCCTGGCATCGCAGCAAGCCCCCAGAGGACGCTTCGAGGTGGTGCACCGCGAGCCCTACGTCGTGATCGACTACGCGCACACGCCGGACGCCTTGAGCCGTACGCTGCAGACCGCGCGCGCGCTGTGCGAGGGCGAGCTGTGGGTGGTGTTCGGAGCCGGGGGTAACCGCGACAAGGACAAGCGCCCCGAGATGGGCAAGGCCGCGGCGATCGCGGACCACGTGGTGTTGACCAGTGACAACCCCAGAGACGAGTCACCTCGAGCCATCGCCGCAGCCATCGCGGAGGGCCTGAAGCGCGTCGAAGGCGCGCCTCCCCCCCAGATCCAGCTCGATCGAGCGCTCGCCATCGAACAGACGCTGCGCGCTGCAGGGCCTCGCGACACCGTGATCATCGCGGGCAAGGGTCACGAAACGGGTGTCGAGAGCGCCGGGTCGAAGCACGGGCGAGGTGACCACGAGCTGGTCCGACGCGCGTTGCCAGAGCAGCCGCCCACCGTCTAGCAGGCCAGTGGATGGCTGCGCCTTCCAGCAGCCTGCGTCCTGATCCGCGCGGATTGAGCACCGTATGCGGGCACGCTGGCTGTTATTGGCAGGCGGTTTCTCCAACACCTGTTAGGGTGTGAGGATGAATACGCGGGCAGCGGTATCGGGGCTCTTGGTGTGTTGTGCAGCGCTGCTGGCCTGCAAGAAGGTGAAAGTACCTGCGCCGTGGGAGCCGTATGTCCCCACGGAAGGGCTCAGCAACGCCATCCCGATGAGCACCTACGGCTCGCAACCCCCGCAGATCCGGCTCTTCTACAAGCGCAGCAAGGTCGACGTCAACGAGCTCAAGAGCGGCTTCGAGACGAGGTTCCAGGGCATGGGTCTGGAGAAGATCTGGGAGTGCACCGACATCCCCGACAAGCCCGCCGCCGGCTTCGCCAAGGCACCACAGCAGTACGTCGACTATTCAGTGAACCCGCTGACGCCGGAGACGTGGAACGCGCAGGTCGCCAAGACCGACAAGATCACGCGCATCGGCCTCCCACAGAAGCGCCAGTGCGTGTGGCTCCCTGCGGCCGCCAAGGTCTGCGGCAGCGTACCGACCAGCAGCGAGTGTCACATCAGCCTGCAAGCGCATTGACGCCTGTTCACGCGGCACCGGTCGTGGGGCACCGTTCACGCGAGCGGTGAGCAATCAGCTACTGATCGAGGTCGCTGAAGCTCGGGAGGTGACCGAAGTTGAAGCCGAGTCCGGCGACGTACGTGGTCCAGTTGGAGTCGTTGAGCGCGCGCAGGAACGTGACCTCCGGGTGCAAGGCGAAGCGCTTGCTGACTCGGAAGTCGAAGCCGATGCCAGCGCGGGCAATCAGCCCGGAGTTGCTGTTGATGTCGGTGAAGATGGTGTCCGTGCTCGTGTCGAGAGAAGAGTACGCGTAGGTGATGCCCGGGGCGAGCACCATGCTGATGCTCGAGTTGAAGTTCAGATCCAGGATCAGTGGCAGATGAGCGTAGACCACGCTGAAGTCGGTCTCGTCGGAGCTCCCGCGGTAGACCTGCACGCCCGGGTCCAGGGCGACGTCCACCGCATCCCTGAGGAAATTGAACTTGGCGTCGAACCCTGGGGAAACGAAGTTGTAGACGTGAAAGCCCAGGTCAATGTCGTCGGTCGCGCCGTAGCGCAGCATGAATGACGGCGGCAGCGGCACCTCGTGGCTCGTGTCGCTCGTGCTCACGTTGCCATCGCTGTCTTCCACGCTGGTCTCGGCGTCGAAACCCAGGGCCTCCGCGGCGATGCTGTAGCTGAGCTTGCCCTTCGGCGTGGTGCGCGCCGTCTGATACAGATTCGGGTTGGGACACGCGGTGAGGCAGAGACCGCACCCAGCAGCACGAGCCTCGGCACACGCCCATTAGCTCTCGAGGTGGGGTTCGATGCGAACCGAGTCAGCGAACGTCCCAGGCCAGCAAGCAGGCGAAGCATCGACTGGGGTGTGTAGCACGCTTGGCCCTTCGTTCGCCGACGACGAGCACTCGCGTCACCCCACGCCGAACAACCAATTCCTTGAAATCACAGCTCTTTGATAAGCATCGGCGAGGGCGCGCCGAGACGCCGACACCATGAAACGTGCCGTCAACAGGACCCCTGGGATACTCTCCACAGTCCGGTGCTCTAACCGCCCGCAAGGATCTCGTGGCATATCTGAGTGGATCGACCCAGAGCATCCCCGCTGGGACGGCGCTAGGGCGGTATGCCGTGGTCGACCTGGTGGGGATGGGCGGCGGATCCGAAGTCTACGAAGCCGTGCACCTGGGCCTCCACAAGCGCGTGGCCCTCAAGGTGCTGCGGAGAGAAGTGCGGGAGCACCCCGAAGTGCGCGCTCGGTTCCTGCGCGAGGGCAAGAACGCATCGCTGATCCGCCACCCCAACGTGGTCGACATCTACGACGTCGGTGAGCTCAACGGGCTGCCGTTTCTCGTGATGGAGCACCTCGAGGGAGAGAGCCTCGCCGACCTCCTGGATCGCGAGGGCCCGCTGGACGAGATGCGCGCGGCGCAGCTGCTCCTGCCGGTCATCGCCGGGGTCTGGGCTGGGCATGAGAAGGGGGTCGTGCACCGCGACCTCAAGCCCGAGAACATCTTCCTCGCCCGCGACGGCAGTCGCCGAACGACCCCGAAGATCCTCGACTTCGGCGTGTCCAAGGCGATGAGCGCCGCCGACGCCATCACGCTGCCGGACACCGCGATCGGCACCCCGCACTACATGTCCCCCGAGCAGGCTCGTGGCGAGCGGCCGGTGAAGCCGTACATGGACCAGTACGCGGTCGGAGTGACGCTCTACGAGATGATGACCGGGCGCCTGCCGCGACAGGACCTGCACGGAAACGAGCTGATGCAGTCCATCGCCTTCGGGAGCTTCGAGTCGCCCCGAGCCTGGCGCCCTCAGATGACGCCCGAGATGGAAGCTGTGATCCTCACGGCAATGGCGCCCAAGCCCGATGAGCGCTTCGCGTCGCTCAGGGAAATGGGCCTGGCGTTGTTGCCGTTCGCCTCCGCTCGCGCTCAGGACCACTGGCGCCCGGAGTTCACCCAGGTCAAGCCACCCAGCGAGCACCTCGCGCGCCGCGCCACGGATCCCGCGCCACCCTTCGCCGCCGACGACCAGACCGTGGTCGACGACTTGCTCGAGGCGAGTCACCTGGCGGAGCTACGCGCCTCGGACCCGCGAATGAAGGCCGAGAAGCCGGTCTTTCACAGCCTGTGGGACGACGATGAGAAGACGGAGTTCACGGAGATCAATCGGCTCCTCGACCAGCTCCCGCCAGACGTGCGCGAGGTCATGACCCGCTGGCGCAAGGTGCGCGCCGAGCGTCTGAGCACCGAGCGCAAGCGCGCCGCGGCGTTTGCCCAGGAGGTGCGCAACAGCGGTCGCCCGCCACCGATGGCACCCTCGAAGCTGGCGGATCCGTCATCCGCCGCCACGGAGCACCGCGCCAATCGCTGGGTCGCGGTGCTGGGGATCGCTACGCTGGTGGTGGCCGTGGTGCTGACGCTGCTCGTCGTGTTCAGCGGCCCCTGAGTCGACGCTCTTGGGCGGCGAGTCGGCGTCGGCCCACGCTCTCATCCCGGCGGATATAGCTTCAGGTTCGCGACCAGGCGCGCGTCGCCCGGGTTGGCCTTCAAGAGCCGCTCCAGCGCCGCGCGCCCCGACGCAAACTCGCCGACGTAGTAGGCCGACGTCCCGACCAGATCGAGCAGCTTGCTCTCGTACACGGTCACGTCGACGAACAGCCTCGCTCGATCGGGAAACGGGATCTCCGCGCCCCGCTTCGCGAACAGGTAGCACAGGGGCCAGTTCTGAGCTTGATACCAGTGCCAGGCGACGGCGAACAGAGGTTCCGCGCGGTAAGGTGAGTGCGCAAAGGCGTCCAGGTAGCGCTGCTGGCACTCCGCCCAGCTCACGCCACGAGCCTCTGCCACGCGTCCGAGCCGGAACAGCGACTCGTATACTTCCTCTTCCCAGCCTCCGAGCGCGACACGCTGCTGGTAGGTCTCCTCCGCCTCCTCGAGACGCCCGAGACACTCGTAGGTCTGCGCGAGGTAGAACGTGGAGCGCGTGTCGCCAGGCCGACGCTCGAGGTCCTCACGCAGCAACTCCAGGTCCTCTTCCCAGCGACGAGTCCGATCGTCCTCCGGCCTCAGGTCATGCTCGATCCAGGCCCCCGGGACGCGCTCGAGCGGCGGATCGCGCTCGGGGTGGCACAGGATCTCGTGGGTGACGCCGAGATATCGCCAACCAGCGCTGGCGCGCACGACACGCGGCGAGTCGTGAATCAACTCGGCGCTGTAGCGCACGCGTACCTGAAAGGCTTCGTCTTCGGCACGCTGGCTGTGCCTCCTGGTCTCGCAGAAGGCGCGCAGCGCTTCGCCTTCGCGCAGGGCGTCATCGCCATTGAGCAGCAGGTCGAACACCGCTCGCTCTCCCGCAAGCTCGAGCGCGCGGTTGCGAGTCGCCTCGAAATTCACGAACGGCCCCGAGTGCAGCTCTCCCGGCAGCGCACCGAGCACCTCGCGGATGATGTCCTGAGTGCCATCCGTCGATCCGGTGTCGAGGATGCTCCAGGTATCGACGCAGTTCTTCACCGATTCCAGCGTGCGGCGCATGCCCGCCGCCTCGTTCTTCACGATCATCACCAGGGCGAGCAGCGGCTTCTCTTGCTCCCCCACGGATCACTCGCTGGTCAGGCCGTGGTCGGCATGCCACTGCGCCAGACTGGTGTCGGGATACTCGGCGAAGCTGCGATCGTTCGGTCCGACGCTCGGCTCCACCCAGCTCGCCTTCGAGGCGAGCATCATGTGCGTGTTCTCGGGTGGCCTTGGCAGCTCGCTGTCGATGGCGCTCGAAACCGGATGCACTAGCTCCGGCCAGCGACTGTTGAAGGCCCAGAGGTGAGAGCCACATTCCCCACAGAAATGTCGCTCGTGGCGGCTCGGATACTCCTCGCGCTGCCCGGCGTCGTTCTTGCGCGTGAGCGTTGCACGATAGATGCGAACATGCTCCCCACCGTCCACCTCCAGCGTCTTCGCGTCGCCGCCCAGGTTGATCATGTAGCCGCCAGCGCCGCCGGTCTTGCGACAGATCGAGCAGTAGCAACGCTGGTACGGCACCGGCTCGTGGCTTTCGAGCCGGAACCGCACCTTCCCACAGTGGCACGAGCCTTCGAGCTTCATCGCCTCGAAGTATAGCCATCCGACCAGTGTCCTGTCTCCGTAGTTCGCTGCAAGACTCGGTGCGCCTTTTCGAGACGAGGGAACGCTGTATCGACTCGTTCGGCGAATCACAGATTCGCCTCACCAGCAGACCGCTGGAAGACTGCGTTCTCGGGCAGCATCCGTGCTGATCCGCGCGGATTGAGCACCCTCGCTCTCGCCAACCCCGAGAAAATGAGCAGGGATGCGCCAGGGAGACTAGACCCGCTGAAATAGCGCGTTCCGGTTCGCGTTCGCCGTGCTCTCACTGGCGTTCTTGACGAAGTCGAGCGCCGTTCGAATCAGCTCGCTGGCGTCGCTCTCCTCGTTGCGCAGATCCTCGAGCCGTCGCTCCGAGGCGCCCGCCCGGCTCTCGTACTCGGCGGCGTCGGCCTGTTTCTGATCTGCTCGCTCGCGGTCACCAGCCGCCCACAGGTCGAGCGCGCCCTTGGTGACGTCGCCGCTCCCCGAGGGGACTCCAGCTTCGGCCGGGTCGCTGCCTCTCATCACCATCGAGCCTCCCACGACGTTCCCCACGCCTGCTGCGATCCCGCCAAGGGCCTGCTTGACTGCTGCGTGGTACTCGAGCTCCGCCTGCTTGCGCATGGCTGCGACGCGCCGCTCCCCGCACTCCTGCAGGTGCTCCTCTTCGTGGGACCGCATCTGGCGCATCTCCGACTTTCGCTGGTGCGCGTGCTTCAAGAGCATTGCGGCGACCTGAGCGTTGGTGTCCCCGCCAAGGCTGGCAGCGACCTCGCCAACGCTGTTGAGGGTGTCCAGGACCGAACCTTCCAGATCTGCCTGAGGCGTGACCACTGAAAGGCCGCCGGAACGAACTCCATCGATACTCATGTTTCCTCCAATCAACGGCGCGACGACGTCCGCCGCGCCAAAAACACCCGGGAATCAGCCGCGAAGCACCATCGCTGCGTTGTTCGAGTCCCGAGTCGCGAATACTTCTCGGGACAGCGAGAGCAAGGAGGACTTCGCCTCGCTCCGCTCTCGGTACGCCTCGACCAGGTCATCCTTGAGTCGTTCGAGGTGCTGCAACTGGTTCAAGATCTCCTGAATCGCCGCCTCGCGCATTTTTTCCGCCCGGCTTTCCTCGGCGCTCGACAGCATGCGGATACCTCCGTCGATCCCCCGCACGCCTTCGAGCACGGTGATTCCGCCGCGGATCATGCGGAGCAAGCCCTCGTCCCCACCGCCGGCAGCGATGGCGCACGTCGCCACGGCCCCCGCTTGGATCCCGATGCGAACCCAGGGCGCCGCGTCCTGGCCTACGATGTCGTCCACGAACTGGTAGCGCTTGTCCGCTTCCGCGAGGACCAGCAAGCCAATCGCCACTGGCGCGAGCGCACCACCGCTTCCGATCACGGCCGCGACCGCGAGCCCCTTGCCAACCACTGAAGCCACGTCCCAGAACTCGGGGTTCTCGAGGATGTTCTCCCGGAAGCTGCTCCAGAGCTGCTTGCCTTCTTCCTTCAGCGCCTCCCAGCCCGAGTCTCCAGAGGCCAGGGCCTCGGCGAAGGCTGCGGTCAGCTTGACGGCGAAGGTGGTCGCATCGACGGAGAACTTGATGGCGCCCTCGGTGAACCCGTCCACGCTGTCCGCCCACTCGCCGTTCGTCGCGAGCTCGCTGAGCTGCTGCGTGATGGCCTGCTTGAGGGCCGCCAGGTCGCCGGGGTTCGTCACCGCCGCGTACGTCAGCTCGAACGGGGCCTCGAGGAAATCCTTCGCGAAGTCGACCTGGGCACCGAGAACATCCCCGACGACGTCGGCGACGAAGTCCACGATCCCTCCAAACAGCCCGCCGTCGTCCTTCTCCTCTGCGGCTTTCCGCGCGGCTTCGAGCGCCTCCTTGAGCTGCTTCAAGAACTTCTCGAGCTTCTCCTCTGCCTTCTCGCCGTTGACCTTCATCCCATGCTCCGCCTCGGCGACTCCTCGATCGGCCAGCCGCTGCATCGCGACCATGAGCATGGCAAGAGCGTCGTTGGGGTCGCCGGCGCTCAGGGAATCCGGCAGCATCACGACCTCGATACCACCGGTTGGGGCGCTGGACTGTGCGGCTGCGACATTGGATACGGGGGCTACGTCAGGCATCGCTACTCATCTCCTCTCGGATACATTTGAGCACCTCGTCTTGGGCCCAGTCTTCGGCTCGACACAGGACCTCGTCCGCCTCCTTGGGGCGATCGAGCGCCTTCAGAACTCGGCCCAGCGCGAAGCCCAGCCAGGCAGAGCTTGGGATGAAGCGCAGCCCCATGCGGTAACAGGCGGCAGCCTTGAGGGGCTGCTCCGCTTGCTCCAGGGCCGCGCCCAGACCGATCCAGGCGCGCTCATCCGTGTGCTTGAACGCGATCTGAGCGAAGAAGAACCGGCTCGCGAGCGAGCTGTCGCCCGCGGCCAGCGCCGCATAGCCCTGAGCGTAGCTACGCTCGGTGGCCAGGCGACGCCAATCCACTGCACCTTGGGGGGCCATGAGCGACTCCGTCACGTCCGCAGGTTGCCGACGATCGCCTTCGTCCCTTCGCTGAACGATGCGATCAGGTTCGTCGACATCTGGATCGCCGTGCCTCGAGCGGATGACATGGACTGCAGCTGGATCATCTCCATCTGAGCGCTCGACTCGAGGCTCTTCACCAGACTGTTGACGTAGGTGCTCGTCGCCTGAACCTCCCGCGTGTAGTACTTGCCGTCCTTCACGTAGAGGATCTGCCCCTCCGCCCTGAGGTCGGTTCGCATCTTCTGTGCAAGCGCCGGGTCGATATCGGCGATCTGGTCGATCGCGTTCTCGATCTCCTTCTCCACACCCGAGCAGACCTCCACGTCCTTCTCGGACTTCTTCAGGTCCTTGGTCGAGGTGTCGTCATCCAGCTTGGCCAGCGCGTTGGTGATCTGGCTCAGTGCCTTTCGAATCGACTCGATGTTCTTCTGCTTCTTGAAGATGCCGTCGATCTGCGAGTCGAGACTGTTCAAGCGAGTCTCCAGGTACATCATCAGCGCATCCGGTCCCAGCTGGTCGGGGGTGACGGTGTATCCGGTGTCGAGAGCGACTGCCGTGGCGGCATTGGTGGGGTCGATGCTCATCTCTTATTCTCCGTGTGGCAATGTTGTGATCAGGCGCGCAGCGCTCCCGCGGGTGGAGGCGGCTGACGAACGTCGTGCGCCAGGAGGTCGTCGATCTCCGCCAGGTAGCCTGACGGAAGCGAGAGAACTTCGTCGGAGGACATCGCCGCGATCGCGGTCCGCATGCCTCGCAGCAGCTCATCCTGCTCTTCGAGTTCGCGCTCGATGCGCTCCAGAGCTGCGAGGGTGATGTGGTCTTGCTGGGTCATCTTTCGTTACCTTTGCGTTTCCTTGAGGATTAGGAGCCTTGGCAGCAGCCCTCGCAGGAACTCCTCGACGGCCTGGCGGGTCCGGCGCGGCTTGGGGTGCCCGGACTCGCCCGCCTCACTGCAGGGCCACTGCCTTGGCTGGACCCCCTTTCGCCCGCGGTGGCCCGCGGTTGCGAAGATTCTGCAGGGGCCGCACGGACCGGCTCGATGACCGGCCGGGCAGCGCGCCATGGCTGCCTGGATGCGACCGGGCATGGGGGCCGCTGTCCTGCCCTCGAGCAGGCCATCAGGGTGGTGCTGGTTCAACTCTTTCCGCGCGGTTTTGTTGGCGAAGCCTGCACGAATCGACCCGAAAGGTTGTGCAAGTCTTGTGCAAACCCCGCGTCGGCGTGCGCAACCGACCCATGGGCCAGACGTACCCGCGCCCCTCCGCCACGCGAACCACGAGCGTTTCCGAGCGGCGTCCTGGGCACGGGCCTTGCAATCCGGGACTCAGGATGAACCTGACTTCCCGGAAGCGGCGCGCGCCGATTTGGATCGTGGGTTTGGGGTTAGGCGCGCTGTACGCAGACGCGGCCAACGCAACGCCCCAGCTCGCCGCGCCCTGGCCCTGCGGCGTCACCCACCCCGTGACGCAGGGCCACAACACGGGAAGTCACACCGCGGAGGGAGCCTACGCCTGGGACATCGGGATCGGCCTCGGTGGAGAAGTCAGCGCTCCAGCGGACGGCACGGTGCGCATGATCCGCATGGATTCCCAGTCCTACGGCTGCGACTCCGCCTACGCCAACGAGGCGAACTACGTGATCATCGCGTTCGGCGACGGCACCGAGGCGCTGTTCCTGCACCTCCAGGCCGGCAGCTCGACGCTCCAGGCCGGACAAGCAGTCAAGCGCGGGGACGTCGTGGGTCGAGTCGGAAACAGCGGCTGGATCTGCGGCACGCACCTGCATTTCCAGATCCAGCAGACCTGCGGGTCCTGGTGGTGTCAGAGCATCTCCAGCAGCTTCACCAGCTTCGGCGATCCAGGCCTGGGCGCGAGCCTGACCAGCGACAACTGTGGACCGTCTCCGAGCTGCGAGGCGCGGCTCGATGGCAGCGAGCTGACAATCGACGAAGCGGACCCTGCGTGCTTCGAGCGCGCGACCACGTACTGGTGGGACGTCGCCGAAGGCCATGGGGACCACCACTACTACACCTTCGCCACCGACGCACCGAGCGTCGAGACCTACGGGCGCTGGCATTTTCATGTGGATACACCTGGGGACTACGAGCTCTGGGTGCACATCCCGAGCAGCGAGGCCAGCTCCGAGAACGCCGTCTACGAGGTCTTCGACGGCGCCAGCACGACGAGCACTCCGAGCGTCAATCAGGCGTCGCAGAAGGGCTGGGTCAACCTGGGAGTCTACCCCCTCACGCAGGGCGACGACCGCTACGTCACGCTGGGCGACAACACCGGCGAGAACTACGACAGTCTGAAACGAAAGCTGGCATTCGATGACCTGCGCTGGACCCCTGTGGTCGGGAGCGGAGACGCTGGCAACGGCGGTGACGGAGGAGCCAGCACCAGCGGAGGAGCGGCGAACGCAGGTAGCGGGACCGCGGGCGGCGCCGGGGGTTCCGCAGGGAGTTGGCCAGACGACGCAGGCGCTGGGGGCGGCGGGGCGAGCGAGGGTGGAAGCGCCGGGACCGGTTTCAGTCCAACGACCAGCAACGCCAACGGGGACACGGGGTGCGCCTGTCGCGTCTCCCTTTCGAGTCGCGGCGGTTCACTGGGCGCGTTCGCTGGCCTGAGCGCGCTCGTCGCCCTGGTGATGTTGCGGCGCCGCAGGTCGCGCTGACGGCGCTGGCTAGTCGAAGTTCGCCTGACGACCGCGCTTCTTGTCGCTCTGACGCTTCTTGGCGTCGAGGCGACGCGCCTTCGCCGCGCGGCTCGGCTTCGTCGGGCGCCGGCGCTTGGGCCGTATCAGCGCCTGACGTATCAGCGCTGCGAGTCGCTCCCGAGCGAGCTCCAGGTTGCGGCGCTGGTCGCGGGTGTCCTGCACGACGATGACGATCACCCCGTCCAAGGTCGCGCGTGATCCCGCCAGCTGCATCAGTCGGGCTCGTGTCTCTTCACTCAGAGCGAGGGAGTGAGCCGCGTCGAAGCGCAGCTCGACCTTGGATGCGACCTTGTTGACGTTCTGTCCGCCTGGTCCCGACGCGCGCACCGCGGACCAGCTCAGCTCCGAAGCCGGGATGATTATCCGCGTGGTTATTTCTAGTGACTCTGCCATTGGAAGACTCCGGGGGCACTCCTCGTCGCGCCCTTGGGACTTCACTCGGAGCCGCCCCGCCGCTGCCGGGGCGCGGAACATAGCTCATCGACTCACGACCTGCCGCCGCGCACCGGAACTCGACGGGCCGCGGCGCGTCTCACCCCCGAAAAATTCGGGTAAAAGCCTCTCGATATCCTCATCGAAAGAATTCGATCGTCGAGCTCCCTGAGGGCTGGCGGAACGCAGACTGGCGCGCATTCCGAAGTGCCAATCAGCGGATTTGATCGCCGGACTCGAGCCCCCAATACGGGATTGAAACACTCTGCAGCGTGACGCGTGACACCAGGCCAGCGTTCGATATCAGTCGCTGACATCGCCTTTCCCCCCACATCCGGGGATAGTTTCTCATCACGTCCGTAGACAATCACGAGCGAGCGAGCGACGGTATGAATCGACGTGCTGCGTATGCGGCCAGCGAGACGTCGCGACGCTCGGTGAACACCTGACAGTCGTGCGCGGAGGTGCAAGCAGTGACCCCCAAGACCCATCCATCCCAACCAAGAGCCCAGGGCTTGACCAGCCTGACCAAGCGCCAGCGGGACGTGCTCGACCTGCTCGCGCGTGGCTATCCAAACCGTGAGATCGCGGGCGAGCTCCAGCTGTCGGTCTCCACGGTGAAGACTCACGTCGAGAACCTGCTCAAGGCTCTCGGCGCAAGTAACCGCACGGAAGCGGCTGCGATCGCCCGCTCCCTCGGCGAGGTCGCGACACACGAGCTCGCGGGCCATTCTCGACTGGTCACGGCGGAGCCCTTCGAACAGCGTCCCGCGGTCGCCGTGCTGCGCTTCGACAGCTACGGGGACGACTCCGTAATCCAGGGGTTCGCGGCTGGCTTGGTCGACGACCTGATCACGCTCCTCAGCAAGTGGCGCTGGTTTCCCGTGATCGCTCGCAGCACGAGCATCCACGTCGGCAGCAGCGACCACCCCACACAGAAGCTTGGAGAGGTGGTCGGCGCCGAGTACCTGGTGACGGGGAGCGTGCGACGTTCGGGGGAGGGGCTGCGGGTCACCGCGCGCCTCGACGCCGTCAGCACGGGGCACTGCCTGTGGTCAGAGAACTTCGATGTCGGGCTGGGACTATTGTTCGAGCTGCAAGACGAGCTGGCGAAGAACATCGTCGGCAAGGCCTACCCCGAGCTGATGCGCGCCGAGGGAGAACGCAGCATCGGTTTCCCCACAGCAAATCTGAACGCATGGGAGCTGACCCATCAGGGGCTGCTCGGCAGCGACGACCGCTCGCGCGATGGCAATGAAAGGGCCCTTGATTTTTTTGAGCGAGCCCTGAGCCGTGACCCCAAGTTCATGCTTGCGCTCTACGGCCGGGGCTATTCGCTGTATCAGAACATCATCAATCAGTGGGTCCCTGACGTGACCCAGAGCTACGCGGCCCTCAGGGCGACCGCCGAGCGCGCGCTCGAGATCGACTCGAACGACGCCATCGGTTGGTACCTTCGAGGGCGCGCGGAGATGACCCAGGGGCACTACGACGCGGACCGGCTGTTCGTCAGTTCGACGCAGATCAACCCGAGCTTCGCCTCGGCCCACGCCGCCCTCGGCCATGTCAGGCTGGCACGCGGCGACGCCGGTGGCTTCGACAGCATGCGCCTGGCGGCGCGCTTGAGTCCCCGCGCGTATGCCGCTGGGCTCGGCTTCGCCCATTTCATCGCGAACGACTACGGCAACGCCGTGACGGCATGTCGTGAGGCGCTGGTCACCAGACCCCAGTACGCGTTCGGCCATGCGTTGCTGTGCGCCTCGCTGGGTATGGCGGAACGCACCGCGGAAGCCCAGGCCGAGCGGGTGCGGCTCCAGAGCTATCACCCGAGCTTCCGCCTCGCTGGCATTCACGCGATGATTCCTCGCGGACAGACCGACGTCGCGGATCGCGTAGTCGATGGCTTGCAGCGCGCCGGCTTCGAGCCGTAGGCAGCCGCGTGTGTCCCCCCCTCTGGCACGGTGTGGGACACGAACGCTCTTGCGGCTCCTGGACCTGGCGCAGCATGCTAGGCCTTCAGCGTGTCGGACCTCTTCAGCATGCAGCGAACCACGGGTCGGGTGATCGAGGCCCGGGTGTTCGCCCTGTGGACCCGCGAAGACGCGGACATCTACTCCCAGGCCCTCGCGGCGGAGGTCTCGAAGGCCCCCGCGACGATGCAACCGATCCTGTGCGCCGATCATCGCCCCGTGCGTATCTACCCGCAGTCCGCCGCGGATCGACTGACGGAGCTGTTTCAGAACATGAACACCCGACTCGAGCGCATCGCGATCCTGGTCTCGCCCACCAACGCGACACTGAATCTCCAGCTCCAGCGCATCGTCCGCGAAGCCGGCTACGAGAACCGCAAGGTCATGCACGAACCGCGCGAGGCGCTGGCTCACCTGCACGACAGCCTCAACCCCCAGGAACGCGATCGACTTCGTGATTTCCTTGCAGAATATCAGGACGAGGGTCAGAAGCCATTCTGACTCTCCCGAGGCCATCACGCACCGACGGCCGCCTAGCTACAGGTCGGCGCAGCAACGGAAGCCCGTCGAGTAGTCATGGTAGTCCGGCGCGTGCGTCGCCGTGACGTAGAGACAACCCGTTCCGTGCTCACCATGGGAGCTGAAATAGCCCCCCATGAACACGCCCATTCCTCGCTTGCCCAGCCACTGATCGCCCTTCTCCAGCGGAAGCTCCTCGCGCAGCTGGGCGCTGACGTCGTCCGCCACCCACTCGTGGAGGTTCCCCATCATGTCACGAGCGCCGACGGAGCTGACGCAGTCGGCATACTCCCCCGTCCTGGCGAGGAAGCCCGCCTGCTGATTGAGGCTCGGGTTGTTGTAGTGCGCGTCGTAGGTGTAGGTGACGTTGCCGAACAGCTTGTGGAGCAGATGCCCCTTGTCCACGTTGCAGCGACCCTTCACGAAATCGTTTCCGTACGGGTACTTCGTGTGATCCGGTCCGGAGCAAGCTCGGTACCACTCGCGAGCGCGGCAGAGCCGCTTGCCCGCAGCCTCGCAGGCGGCCGCGGCTTCGAAGCGATTGACGTAGGCCTGAGGCAGCACCCCACCGACCGACACCGCACGATAGCGTACGCCAGGCGCCGGTCGCAGCGTCGCAGGGTGTGCTCGACCGGTGTCTGCTTCGATCAGGTTCGCCTCGTAGCGGTCGACGCAGAACGGCGGCTGACCGGGTGGCGAGACCTGCAGCATCGTCGGCTCGCAGGCCACCTCGACGCTCGATGGCGTCGGCGCGGCGGGCGTCGTCGTGGTCGCCGACTCCAGCCGTCGCGGTGGCGCGTCGAGGCTCTTGCCCTTGGCCTCACAGCCCGAGCAGATCAAGACGAAGACGAAGGCGAGCAGGGGCCTGGCAGGGGGGAGGCCAGTCACTCAGCGGTTTGTAGCACCTCGGCGCGGGCGGCAGCATCGATCTCGGTCGGGCCCTTGGCGCTCCGTGCCTCGACGCCTCCTCCCGCTGCGTCCACCTGGGCCGTCTCCGTCTGGGCAGTGACGAAGTTGAAGCCATCGAACACTTCCACCGCCACCTCCACTCCGGCTTCGCTGATGCGCAGCCGGTTGTAGGCGTTCCGATGTCCGCGCAAGCGGGTCGATGTCGCGGTGGATGCCTGGACGAACAGGGTGTGGAGCTGCTGAGCGCGCCCGGTGTGCCAGGCGCGCGGCCCGGACCAGGTCTCATGCAGATGCCCCGACAGGGCGACGTCGATCCGCAGCTCCTCGAGCAGATCCGCCAGCCGCGAAGGCACTCGCTGCCTCACTCCGCGCCGGGGATGAACGAGCGGGTGGTGCGACGCGAGAATCCTAAATCCACGCGGTAACTCTGAGAGCACTCGCCTCAGATCGCTGAGCTGCCCGCGACGCAGCGAGCCCTCCTTCAGCCGCCACCGAGAGACGCTGTCGACGCCCAGGGCGATCAGCGGACCGCTCTGGATCAGCTCCACGTCACCGAGGTAGCGCCGATAGCGCCGGCGCGGCCAGAGCAAGCGGCTCAGCGGCGCGAAGAACGGCGCGATGTCGTGATTGCCAGGCACCACCAGTCTGGGCGCCGGGATGTCATCCAGGAAGCGTCGAGCTTGCTCGAACTGTGTTCGCCGCGCCCGCTGCGTGAGGTCCCCGGTGACCACCAGGAGATCCGGCGGCGCGTTGACCAGAGCTTCCGCGAGCGCACGCACACGGCGGGGCTCGGTGCGCCCGAAATGCAGGTCGGAGATGTGCGCCACCTCGAAGCGCTCCCCCTCGGGGAGACTCGGAAGCTGGCCCAGCGTTTGCCAAACAGCGTTCATGCCGAAGATGCCGATGCAACCGTCGTTCCGCTCGTATCGCAGCTTGCTCCGACAGATCCGGACGGAAAACCGTCGCCTGTACCGTCGGCTCAGGTCGAGGCAACTCGCTACGGTCGAGGCAAGCGCGCTGCGCCAGGTCGAGTCCCGGGCTCACACGGGCTCGAAGCCGCTCTACACCCTCGAGTCACCCCAGGGGGCTCGGTTCGTGCTCAAGCTCGGGGATCCAGCGCTGCTCGAGGCCGAGGTCGTCGCGCATCGCCTGCGCGACCTCGGCAAGCGCCCGAGCATCCCAGCACAGATCCGCGAGGTAATGATTGATGGCGAAGCTCGACGGGGTCTACTGAAGCCCTTCATCGACTGGGACCCAGAGCGAGAGCTGCCAGCCGATTCCACGCAGTGGACGGACCTGCAGCGCCACGTGATGTTGATGGAGCACGCCTGGGAGTGGTTCCTGGACAACCTGGACACGAACCCACGCCAGTTCGCGCTGCTGGGCGGGCAGGGCTTTCCGGTCAACGTGGACTGGGATCGCGCCTTCGGCCAGGATGGGGAGAGCGAGCTGTCGCGCTTCGCGAAGTACAAGGGCACGCTCCCCAGCGCTCGCACCTTCCTCTACGCCGACTACGTCGAGGGGCGCATCGATCTCAGGCTGGGCATGCTGCTCGGTGAGGCTCGCCGCATCCGCAAGCTCCCGAAGCGCGAGCTCTCGAAGGCGCTGAACGGATATGCGTCGGTGCGCTTCGAGACCCTGGAGGAGCGGGCGAGGTTCCTCTCCACCGTGCTCGAGCGTCAGCGGCACATCGAGAGCGAGTTCAGACGGTTCGCGCGCTCGCTCCTGGCGGAACGCAGGGCCTTCAGCAGGGCGCGCAAGACGGGTCCCGAGGTGGGGGTGAGGGAACGCCTCACGGTTTTCCGCGCGGGATTGTGGAACCGGGCGCAGCACGCCTGGCATGCGTTCTCCGGAAGCGCCGCGGGCAACCTCGGACGCAACGCGTTGAAGGCCATCCGCGGGCTACGTCTGCGTACGTCGCCCTGACCGCGGGGCGGTGGCACACGGTCGCCAGCCGGTCGGTGGAGTCGAAGGCTGCGATTGCTGCGGACCGAAGGGGCGTGGCGGAGGAAGCGAAGGCGAGACGCCCCACATTAGCCCAGGCGAACGGCCGTTTGTTGCGTACACTCGGGGCGTGAGGACGAAACGGCTTGGAATGGGTCTGTTCGCGGCACCGCGCGCGCGAATCCTGGGATTGTCGACGCTGACCGTGGTGACCTGCGGTGCTGGCGCCCTGAACGGCTGCGGCTCCGACGACGCCAGCAGCGCGGGGGGCGGCAGCTTCGTGGACGCGGGAGGCGGAAGCGGCGGAAGCAGCGGCGGCGGAAGCGGCGGCACCGGCGGCGCGAGCTCTGGAGGCACCTTCAACCTCGACGGCGGAGACTGCGCGTGTGATGGCGGAGTGTGCATCCAGGGCACCTGCTGCGAAGCTGACAAGGCCTGCGGCGACGTCTGCTGCGGCGACTCCGACGTGTGCTCCTTCCAGCAGTGCGTCACGCCGGGCAAGACCTGCATCGACTCCGACGACTGCGACGGCGGTGACTACTGCGAGTATTCCCTCGGGGAACCAGCCCAGACGCCGGACGCTGGAGCTGGAGGCGCGACCTGCACCGGCGGCGTCTCACTGGCGACCGGCCGCTGTCTCCCACGTCCCCCGCAGTGTGCGACCGACCAGGAGCCTGGGGACCCCATCACCTGTATCGAGAACTGCGAGTACCACCCGCCCGCTGCAGCCTTCGACCCCGAGCTCAAGTATCACTGGGACGGCGGCAACGTGATGATGACGCCGATCGTCATTCAGCTCGACGACGACAACTGCGACGGCAAGGTCGACGCGAAGGACATCCCCGAGATCCTGTTCTCGACGTTCGAGTACAGCACGCCGGCGACCGGAGACAACGGCAGGCCGAACTACTCACAGAACGGGACGCTACATGCGATCAGCATCGTCGGCGGACAGGTCGTCGAGAAGTGGAGCTACCACCCGGATACGCCCTTCGACAATCGCGTCCACCCGGGGACCCACCTCGCCGGCGGAGACATCGATGGTGAACCTGGCAACGAGGTCATCGTGTGCACCCAGGACGGTCGGGCACGCGCGCTCCACGCCGACGGCTCCGAGTTCTGGGTGTCCAGCGCGACCGGATGCTTCATGCCTGGCATCGCCGACATCGATCACGATGGCTCACCAGAGGTGCTGGTGGGGAACGCGGTCCTGGACGGCAAGACCGGCGCCACCATCTTCCCGGTCAGTGGAGCGAGCACGGGTGTCTTCGCCGACGTCACCGGAAACGGTTTCCTCGAGGTAGTGACGCCGACGGCGGTCTACGACCACACCGGGGTCGAGCTTGCCAACACTGGTCTGACCGCGAACCACATGGCGCTCGGAGACTTCGACAAGGACGGGAACCCGGAGGTCGTCGCCGTCGACTCCGCTTCCCACCTGGTTCACGTCTGGCACTACGACCCCGCGGAGGTCGCAGGCTTCAAGATCCTGCGCCAGAACATCGACATGAACGGCACCTTCGTGAACAACTGCCCGAGCGGATCCGCAGGCGCCACCCGCGGCGGCGGACCGCCAACGGTGGCAGACTTCGATGGTGACGGGACGGCGGACGTCGCGATCGCCACGGGCATTGGCTACACCGTGCTCGGCGGTACCAAGCTGCTCGACACCAACGTCGCCAACGATCAGACCAACATCTGGCTGAAGGAGACGAAGGATTGCTCTTCGGCTGCGACGGGGAGCTCGGTCTTCGACTTCGATGGAGACGGCAAGGCCGAGGTGGTGTACGCCGACGAGCACACCCTGCGGATCTACGATGGTACGACCGGGGTGGAGAAGTGGTCGACGTGCAACACGAGCGGCACCCTGACGGAGTATCCGCTGGTCGCCGACGTCGACAACGACGGCCACGCCGATCTGATCGTCATCTCGAATGACTACTCGAGTATCACCTGTCTATCTGACGGGACCACGAAGATGCGCGGCGTGCGCATCTTCGGTGATACCGCGGGGAAATGGGTACGCACCCGTCGCATCTGGAATCAGCACACCTACCACGTGACCAACGTGGAAGAGGATGGCAGTATCCCCATGACCGAGCTTCCAAACTGGAAGCAGCCACGCCTGAACAACTTCCGCCAGAACATCCAGCCCTCCGGGGAGTTCAGCGCCCCTGACTTGGTGGTCGAGCTGCGGCCGAAGTGTGAGGGCACGTACGGCCTGATCGCGCGGGTGCGCAACGTCGGACTCGCGAGCGTACCGCCTGGGGTCGTGGTCGGCTTCTACGAGGGAGATCCAAGCGCAGGCGGCACGAAGCTCGGGCAGGCGCTGACCACCAAGGCGCTCGCGCCCGCCGAGGCAGAGGACGTCACGCTGGAGCTTCCTTCAGCCTCGATGGCGCTGACCGAAGGGCAGACGCTGGCGTTCGTCGTCGTCGACGACGGGAACCCGCCTCATGCCTGGGTCGAGTGCCGACCGGAGAACAACACGGACAGCACGTCCGGCTCGTGCTCCGGGGTGCGCTGAGCTGACCAGCGGGACGCAAGCTCCCGCTTTCCATGAAGCCTGTACCCGAGCCCAGGTCGTTCCGGACGTAGGCTCCCGGAAGCCGAGAACTCCAAGGATTCCGCGCGGTCGAGCACGCCTCGACACCTCGGTGGTCGATGGAGGTCGTGACGCCTGCCCAGGCGACGCCCCCGGGCGCCGATAACCCGGCGCCCCTCGCCCCACACACCTGGACCGGACCTCCGCCAAGTGCCCGGCCAGGGGCTAGCTGCATGCGGCAGGCCGGGGGGGCGGCGCCTGCGGGCCGGTGCCTGCACGCCGCCAGGCCTCGACGACCACATGCCATTTCCGCACGCAAACTTTTCACTACCCACAGCCCATGGGCGGGGAAGCGAACGCAGCCCGTGGACTCGGGTCGACGGCGAAGCACAGGAACTGCAGTTTCGAAGCTGGCCAATCTGGCCACCCAGTGCAGCCAATGGCCCATGCGCCGGGCGGCCGGAAGCGACAGTCCCTCGGATCCACGGTTTCTCGGATCCACGGTTACTCGGAGGAAATTCCTCCGAACAGCAAAACAACAAACCGCACAAAATCATGAGCAGCGAGAACCGCCCCGCACGCGCTTCATCGCAACACGCGACATCACAGCCAAACGCGACAGCCAAACGCGACAGCCAAACGCGCCAACCAGGATTCGCCTGCTGCCAGTGGAGTCGGGTGGGGCGGGTCTGCGCGGGCAAAACCACTCGCGATCCAGCCTCACCTCGGTATCCTTTAGCGTTGTCTTTGGGGAGCAGGAGTGAATCAGAGCGTGAGTGAGTCCAGCACTGGCCGGAGCATCCTTCTGGTTGATGACGATCCGGCTATCGTGCGCTACTTGCGCCACGGCTTCGAGCGTCGCGGCTACACCGTGACCTCTGCAGCGGATGGACTCGACGCGGTCGAGCTACTGAGAAAACAGTCCTTCGATGGCCTGGTGCTGGATCTGCACATGTCCGAGATGGACGGCTGGAGCGTGATTCGCCAGCTGAAGCATCTCCCCGCGGCACCGCTAACCGTGCTGCTATCGGGCTACATCGACGTACCCGCCACCGTCGCTGCAGTGCGCGCTGGAGTCTACGACGTGGTGGAGAAACCCGTGACGATCGACGATCTGGATCGGCGATTTCGCATGGGCTGGCAGGGAGCTCACAGCACTGGTCCCGCGCCACGCAACACGGAACCACTCAAGGACGCCGCCGATCAAATCCTCGGAGAAACGCCAGCGGTCCGTCACATCCGCAACCAGGTACGCAGCGTCGCGCGATTCCCAGATCTCTCGGTGTTGATCATGGGGGAGACGGGCACCGGCAAGGAGCTGGTGGCGGACGCCATCCACAAGCTGACCCACGCGGACCTGCCCTTCGCGTCCTTCAACTGCGCAGCGATCCCGGAAGCCCTGTTCGAGAGCGAGCTGTTTGGCCACGAGCCCGGCTCCTTCACGGGAGCGCGCGCCACGAGAGTGGGCCTGCTCGAGTCCGCCGGTTCCGGGAGCGTCTTCCTGGACGAGGTGGGTGAGATGCCTCCAGCCCTGCAGCCGAAGCTGCTCAGAGCCCTGGAGACCCGGCGTTTCCGCAGGCTCGGAGGGACCCGGGACATCCCGCTACGGGCTCGGGTGATCAGCGCTACCAACCGAGTGCTCGACCAGAGCGAGTCGGAGATGCGCTCGGATCTCTACTTCCGCCTTGCCGGGTTCACCATCTTCACTCCGCCGTTGAGGGAGCGGCTGCCCGACATCGAACCACTCGCCCTCCACCTGCTGGAGGCCTTCGCGCGACGCTACTCCGGCGTGCCTACACGACTCAGTCAGAGCGCGGGTGAGCTCCTGCTCCAGCACGACTGGCCGGGAAACGTGCGCGAGCTGAAGCTGGTCGTCGAACACACCGCCGTGATCGCGGGAGGCGCCGTGATCGAGGCCGAGGACCTCCAACGTGCCATCCGGCAGCGCAGCTCACACTCCCCCCAATCCGGGAAGTTCCCCGTGTTCAACTCAGCCGAGCACCACTCGGACGTGCGGGGTCTTCGGGATGTCGAGCGGGAGATGATCGTGGCCGCCTACGAGAGCAGCGGCCACAACCTCAGCTCAGCCGCTCGAAGCCTGGGCATCCCCCGCTCCACCCTGAGAGACAAGCTGCGAAAGTACGGCTGTCGCTAGCGGATTCAGCGGGCAACGCGCTCGATGAGCGGTGCAAGGGCCAGAGCGCTCACCCGAGCCGTGCGGAGCCGCAGCCTGCCGCTGGCGGCCAGCGGTGCGTGACGCCCCTGGTCAGGTGACGGACTCCGACTGACCGGGGTGTCGGATTCCGACAGACCGGACATCTTTCCGCACAGAATCTCCCGGACGCGACCTGAGGATCGAGCCGTTTTCGGCTCGATGTGGCGGGGCGAGGCCGAAGCACGAGCAAGCGCGAGATGGACTGTGGGTTGCATGAGGGACGCGCCCCGTGTGCTTGACATGACTGACTTCGACGGATTGCACCTGGACCTGGCTCAAGTAGGCGCTGCCCTGGCGGTGTGTGACCGCAATGGACAGGTCGTCGGCCTGAGCGCGCAAGCGAAGGCGACCTTCGAACGCGTCGGCATCGACTGCACGAGCGTCCCGTTCCGCCTGCCAGATTCGTTGTGGTCCCAGCTGGGTAGCCTGCAGCTCGGAGACGCGACGGAATGGTCTCCAGAGCACGACCCTGGCACCTACCTGGGTTGCTCGCCCTATCTGCTTGGAGACAGTCACCTGCTCCTGGTGATGCGGGAGGTGTCCGACAAGCGACTGAAGCTCTCCCGCGCACTCCACCGGCAACGCCTCGAGAGCACGGGGAAGCTGGTCGCTGCGATCGCCCACGATCTGAGGGCGCCCCTGTCCAGCATCGTCTACAACGCCGAGCTGCTCACCCAGCAAAACACGCTGGAGGAGGCGGAGCTGCGCGAGGTCGTGCACGACATCCGCATCGCCTGCCGACGCCTGAAGCGCACCATCGACGGCTTGCTCGACTACGCGCGACTGGGACCACAGGTGGAGATCGACCTGTCCCTGCGAGAGACGCTGGAGCGGGTTGGCTCGTTCGTGCGTCCGCTGCTGCGAGACGGCAAGCATCGTCTCTCCTTCGAGGTTGGACCGGGCGCGGAGTGGGTGAGGGGCAACCCGATCGTCATCGAGCAAGTCTTCGTCAACCTGGTCGTCAATGCCACCGAGGCCAAGGGCGAAGGCGCCCACATCGAGATCCACGCGGATAGCTCGACCGGATCCTTGGTTCGGGTGTGTGTCCGCGATGACGGGCCCGGCGTTCCGGCGCAGCTGAGGGACCGCATCTTCGAACCCTTCTTCACCACGAAGACGAAGGGCACGGGGCTCGGTCTGACCACGTCGCGCCAGGCCGTCCGTGATCTGCAGGGCGACCTCGTCCTCGAACCAAGCGACACGGGGACGAGCATCGTCGTGCTGCTGCCGAAGGGAGAACCAGTGGCGGAGGGGGCAGCAGAACTGTGACTTCCGTGCTCGTTGTCGACGACGACCAGCAGCTCGTGTCTGCCATCTCGCGCGACCTGCGAGCGAACGGCTATGACGTGCTCTCTGCGTCGTCCGTGGATGGTGCGCTCCAGCAGCTGACCGAGCAGGCGTCCGACGTCGTCCTGACCGACCTGCGAATGGCCGAGGCCGACGGAATCGACCTGCTCCTGGCGATTCGTGAGCGAGGCTTCAACAGCCGCCCGATACTGATGAGCGCGTACGCCACGGCGCGTGACCACCAGAAGGCCGTCGAGCTCGGTGCGGTGCGCGTGCTGTGCAAGCCCTTTGGCTCTCGCGAGCTCCTGGACGCGATCCAGCAAGCGATCGACTGCGCGACTGGTTTCCGCGGCAGCGTTCACGGCCTCAGTCTGATCGACATGCTGCAGATGTTCCACTACGGGCGTCGCTCGATCACTCTGCGCGTCGATGACTCTATCCCCGGGGCAATACACATCGAGGACGGCGAGATCGTCCACGCGGAGCATGGGAACCGCACCGGCGAAGAAGCGCTGAAGGCCATCCTTGCGCTGCCCACCGGCTCGCTGAGCACGGGGGCATTCCAGAGCGGCTCCACGACGATCGAGCGCTCGTTCCAGTCGCTGCTGCTCGACCTGCTGCGAACCGTCGATGAACAACAACGAGACGAGGTCAGCCTGGAACTCGATGAAGCTGACTTCTTCGGCGCCTCCCTCGACGGCGCCACGGAAGAAACCGAAGGGGAAGCCATGATGGGCAAGATTGATGACGCTTGTAAGGAAGTCGTTGACAACGTGGACGGTGCCGTCGCTTGCGGTGTCGTCGATCTCGACACGGGCATGCTGCTCGGGATCCACAACACCGCTCAGTACACGCAGACGCTCAACGAAGTCGTGGCGGCTGCCACGATGGATCTGTTCCGGGGACCGAACGTCGGTCGCGTCGAACAGATGGTCCGCGCTCACCGCGGCATCCCCGAGGACGGCGAGCACTACTTCCAGGAGGTCCACATCACCTCCGCCAACAACTACCACTTCGCGAAGACCATGAAGGGCGGCAAGGCCGTGATGATGCTGGTCACCAAGAAGACGACGAACATCGGCATGGGGTGGGCCCAGCTGAAGGCGGCTCTCCCGATCGTCGAGCCCCTGGTCCCGTAGATTCAGAAGGCAAGAACAACAAATAAGAAGGGTGGAAGACTATGAGTCTGGATGATGCGTTGAACAAGGTTAGGTCCGCGGTCCCCGAGTGCGTGGCGGTGGGCTTCGTGGACATGAAGACCGGAATGCTGCTCTCGGTCAAGACCGTCGACAGTCACCCGCAGGAGGTCCTGGATCTGGTCGCTGCTGCGACCGGTGAGCTGTTTCAAGGACAGAACGTCTCCGCCATCGAGGCGACGTTCAAGCGTCTCCGCGGGGTACGGGACGATGGTCACCACTACTTCCAGGAGATCATCATCATGTCGGACAACCTCATTCACGTCTTCCAGCGCTGCAAGCGCAATGAAGACATGGTCCTGGTGGTGGTATGTCGGATCTCGGCCAACCTGGGTATGGTCCTGACCAAGGCTCGATCGAACCTCGAGGCAGTGGAAGCGGCGGTCTAGCCATGTCCGATCGGCGGCGCGACTCACCCACGATTCCGTGTCGTGACTCCGCGTCGTCTCCTGCGCAGTCGGTCCCTCCGGCGGCGGTCCTGCCCCTCTTCGAGCGGGTGGAGGAGCTGCCGGAGGGCGCAACGGGCGCGCTGTTGTTCGGCTCGGAGACCGCGCCAGCCGGGGCGATCCTGGTCGAAGCCGGACGCATCTGCTGGGCAGCGGTGGACAGCATGCGCAGGCGCCTGACCGACTTGCTGCGCAAGAACTCCGATCCTCCTATCCCCGCGGAAGTGCTCCAGGCGGCGTTCCGGAAGTGCCGCGACACGAGGCGTCCGTTCGGCGAGACGCTGGTCGCGGAAGGCATCGTATCGGAAGATGGACTGCGACGGACGCTGCGCCAGCACAGCGCCGAGAGCATCGCTGTCCTGACCCTGCTCGGCAATCTGCCGGTGGTATTTCGGGCGAGCAAGGAGCGGCGCTATGACGCTCGCTTCACCTTCTCCCCCGCGGAGCTGCTCTGCACGATTGGCGCGCTGCGCGAGCCGAGCATGGCGGCGAGCGCGCGGGTGCGACTCCGGGAGCTGCTCTCACAGGGTGGACTCGGCGTCGCCTTCCATCGTTCGTCGACGACGGCGCTTCCAGTGCCCATCGGCGTCGTGGGGGCAGACGATCTATCGGTGATGGAGATCGTGGAGGCCGGCCAGTGGAGCGTCGGCGCTCAGGACGTCTCGGCCGCCATCGGAGCCAAGGCTCGGGTCTACGCCGCGGGCTCCAGCTCGGGTCGCTTCGCAACGACCTGGCTCGAGGGCGACGTGGTCTACACGGTGTTCTGCGAGTCGACGGCGGTGCTCGCGCGGGTGCTGGCGAAGCGTTCGACGAGCCTGTCCAGCTGACGGGGAACTCTGCACAGCGTGCAAGAAAGCGAATGAACCGTGGCCGTATTCGACGAGCGAGAACAGAAGATCGTCGTGCGGGTCGTCTATGATGGCCCCGCGCTCGCGGGTAAGACGACCAACCTCGAGCAGCTCTGCCACTTCTTCACGCCGCTCCGCCGCAGCGACCTGTATTCCCCCAAGGCGCTGGCTGGCCGAACGCTGTTCTTCGACTGGATGCAGCTCGAGGGCGGGGTCGTGGCGGGTCACGGTTTGCGCTGTCACCTGTTGACGGTGCCCGGGCAGGCGGTGCTCTCTCGCAGGCGCTGGCATCTGCTCGACATCGCGGACGCCGTCGTGTTCGTCACCTCCAGCGCGCCCAAGGAGCTCGAGGAGGCCAGGCCGATGTACCGACTGTTGCGCCAGTACCTCGAGAGGATTGACCGCGCGGATACGCCCATCTTGATCCAGGCCAACAAGCAGGACCTGCCCGGGGCGGCAGCTCCGCCCGCGGTGGCTGAGGCCCTCGGTACACCGGGCGTCGCCGCCGTCGCAGCGAACGCCGCGACCGGCGCAGGGGTACGCGAGACCGTCGTGCTGGCAATCCGCGCCGCTGCCGAGCGTGTGCAACGCCTGGTGCTGGAGCGGGGTCTGGAGGAACTGACCGGAGAGGTCCTGGGAGGCGAGGCGCTGATGCTGGACATGGCGCGCCGGGAAGAGAGCGATCCCAAGACGCCGCTCGACGTCGTCCTGGACCAGCAGAACACCCTCGCGGCTCAAGAGCCCAAGGCGGGCAGCGCCCGGATCTGCGACACCGCTACCGCCCGAGAACCGCTGCCCGAAGAGCCGCTGCCCGAAGAGCCGCTGCCCGAAGAGCCGCTGCCCGAAGAGCCGCTGCCCGAAGAGCCGCTGCCCGAAGAGCCGCTGCCCGAAGCGGACGCGGACCCCGAGCCCATCACGCAACGAGCAGAGGCCGCCCCAGAGTCGACCTCCGAGATCGACGAGTCCTGGTCGATTCCGTGCGGACCGGCCAACGAGATGGAGGCCGAACGCTCGGTGGGCGGCGTGGCGCCACGGCCCCTCGCGCAACCCGTCGACGCGCACTCGGCGCTGGTCGCGGCAGCGATCACGTCTCGCCGACAGGGGACCACCAGCCTCGCGGAGAACGCGCCCTCGAGTCGATCGTCCGTCGACAGCAACCAGACACTCCACGCGGCATCCGCGACGATCTCGGAGTCGGAGCGCCCGACGCGGCCTCCTCCGAGCTCCAGCCAGGTGCTGGCGCCGCTCCCTCCGCTGCCAGCCGCCGACGTGCCCAGCGGGCTGGTTTGGCCCTCCGCCAATGGCCGCGAGATCCTGCAACGCATCCCCATCGCTGACGCCATCCTCCACACCGAGCTGGTGGGACGCAGTGGCACCGCCGACGGAAGCGGTCGCTCCGACGCGTACATCTACGAGGCGGGGATCTGGTGCCTGAAGACAGCTGCGCGGCGCCGCTTCCTCGACGCGGACGAGGCGCGGGACGCCCTGCTCCAGCTTGTGCGGCACAAGATCCTGCTCGGTGAGCTGCTGGTTCAGAACACCGTCCTCACCGTCCAGCAAGGTCCCACCGGCGACTTCTGGCTCTGGACGGTGACACCCTGGCTGACCACGCTGCGCGGCTCCATGACCTTCGCAGTTCACCGCAAGGACGGCGCAGAGCTCGAGCGCAGCCTGGTCATCTTCGGTGAGCTGGTGGTCCGCGCGCTGATCCTCGCGGCAAAGAGCCAGGTGCTGCTGGACGTGCACCCGTCGAACTTCGCCTCCCTCCGCGACCGCTGCTACTACCTGGACGACGACATCGTTCGCGGCACTCGCCTCCCGGCCGTGGGCTTCGCCCTGCTGCGCCGTGTGGAGGAATACGCGGAGTGGCCAGCAGCCACTCGGGCCTACGTCGACGCGGTCGCCGCCGCGCTGACCGAGCATCTGACCCAGGCGGACGTCGAGCGCCTGGACCTGCGACGTGCGCTCCAGGACGCCATCGTGCGCTCGCCCGTGGCGCTGGCAGCCCGAGGTCGCTTCATCGAAGCGCTGGACGCGTGCCGGCAGGATTGACCATGCGCGTGGGCATCATCGCAGACGTACATGCCAACCTGGCTGCGCTCGAAGCCACGTTGAGCGCGCTGGAACGCCTGGATGTCGCGGAGATCATCTGTCTCGGGGACGTCGTGGGCTACCACGCGCGCCCCGGCGAGTGCATCGAGCGCGTGGCCGAGACCTGCGCTCGGACGGTGGCTGGCAACCACGACCGCGACGTCCTCACGAGCGAGCCCCGAGAGGGCACGCGGGCAGTCGCCCGCCAGGTGCAGAGCTGGACCCGCGAGCAGCTTGCCCCAGCGCAGCTCGAGTGGCTGGCGGCGTTGCCGAATCGAGTCGTCCACCGGTCCGGCTTCGTTGCGGTTCACGGTTGCTATCTGAACGAGCACCACTTCACCGGGTACGTGACCTCGACGATGATACCCGCCAATCTCGAGCGCGTCGCGGCCTGCGCAGAGTGGCCTCGGGTGGCGCTGGTCGGACACACGCACTCTCCGATCTGCGCGTGGCTCCACGCCGGAAGGGTAGTGGAAGAGCGCAACGCCGCTTCCCGCTGGCCCGACGTTGCGTCCGCGGTCCTGCTGAACCCAGGATCCGTTGGACAACCTCGAGACGGTGATCCGCGGGCAAGCTTCGGCGTGCTGGATGTTTCCGCACGGCTCTTCGAGATCCATCGGGTGGAGTACGATGTCGCGAGCACCGTGGCCGAGCTCGACTCAGCTGGCTTGCCATGCGAACTGGGAGAACGGCTGAGAACGGGCAGATGAACGACTCCGCGCTTTTCGAGCTCGTGGACGCGGGCCTCAGTGGCCCCGATACCAACCTCTTCACCGGCCTCAGCTGGCGCGTGGAGCGCGGGCGAGTGAACGCGCTGCTCGGTCCGGCGGGCGTCGGCAAGAGCCTGATCCTGCGCGGCCTGGCGGGCGCTCTGCCGAGCGGTTGGGAGCGGCGAGGGCGCTGGCTCTACCAAGGAGGCGACGGCACTCCTCAGGGCGAGTTGTTCTGGTTGCAGCAGGCGCCACGGGGCAGCGCAGCTCGGGATGACGTGGAGGAGCTGATCCGCGGCGTGCACGCTCACCGCGTGAGCTTCCTGGACGAACCCGAGCGGAGGCTCGACCAGGAAGCCCTGCTGCGACTCGGCGAGGCGCTACTCTCCCACACTGGCACGACGCTCCTGGTCTCCCACGACGTGGGCTTCGCTCGTCGGTTCTCGCATCGCGCGTCGTTGCTCTGCGCTGGGCGCATGTTCGCCGACGGCCCCACGGACGCGGTGTTCTCCTCACCCCCGAACGAGCTGACTGCGCGGTTCGTTCGCGAGGGAAATTGCTGGCCGCGCGCCGAGGCGCCTGCCCTCCCAAGCCATTTCAAGTGGATCATCCCGGGTGCCCTCGCAGGCATGGGCAAGCCGGGGCTCCTGGGCTCGCGGGAAGACGAGCTCGCCGCCATCGCACTGGCTGGTGTCGCGACCCTGATCACGCTGACCAAGGATCCGCTGTCCCCCGCAGAGCTCAGCCCGTTTGGACTCGAGGCCCGGCACTTTCCCATCGCGGACATGGGGATCCCCACGGTAAGTAGCGCGATCCGCCTGTGCCGTACGGTCGAGAGGGCACTGGAACGCGGCGATCGCGTCGCGGTGCACTGCCACGCGGGCCTCGGACGTACCGGGACCATGCTCGCCGCCTACCTGATCTACAAGGGGCACTCCGCCGAAGACGCGATCTCCAGGGTGCGTGAGGTTGGCCCTGGCTACATCCAGTCCCAGGCCCAGCTCGACTTCCTGAGGCGCTTCGAACAGGACTGCTGACTGTTTCCATGCGGCTAACTGCGAGAACCTACTCCGCCGCCACCACCCCGGCGCCGCGCTGGGCACGGCGCTCCATGGCACCCATGCGAAAGAGCCAGCGCGCCCCCAGCAGCAACCAGAGCACGACGCTTCCCCCCGCAAGGTGGAACACCGCCCGGTACGCCGCGCCCGGGTCCTGCTTCGACGCCAGGACCCCGCAGGTGATCCCGGCGACGGCCGGCCCGATCAACATACCGAGCGCGCCGGCCGCATTCACCCAGGCCATCGCGCTGCCGCGCTGATCCTCTCGCGCCTGAGCCGCATAGTTCAGGGTGGTGGCGAAGAGCAGCGCCGAGCAAATCCCTGCGGCAAACATCAGCAGCACCAGCCAGACCGCGGGCACGTGCCCGAGCGCGTGCAGCACGAGCCCGTAGCCAGCTCCTCCGCCCAGCAGCAAGAACGCCGGCGGGAGCCGCTCGGTCATCCGCGCCGCGGGATACATGAACACCGCGAAGCTCAGCGTCAGTGCGCTGAAGAGCAAGCCAATGTGGGAATCGCCCAGACCATGTACCCGATGCGCGAACAGCGCGAACGTCACCACGATGCAGCCGACGGTGAAGCGTCCCACGAACGCCGCGCCGAGCGGCACCAGGAGCTCCCGGCGTCGCAGCAGCTCGCCCAGCCTCAGGACATCCGATCGGCGCTCGATCGCCGCCGGCCGGGAAGTGCGCGCAGCGCAGGCGGCAATCCCGACGGCGAGCACACCGCCGACCCAGAGCGGCGCGCGGCTGTCCACCGCGATCAGCAGCGAGCCCAGGGTGTTGCCCAGCGCGATGGCAAAGATGATCGCGGCGCCCGCCAAACCCATGACGCGACCGCGGGCTCCCTGACGACCGAGCCCGGCCATCTCGGCGAGCAGCACGGTGGCCGCGCCCACATGGGCGCCGCCTTCCACACAACGCAACGCCAGCACGGCAAAGGTCGGTATCCGACAGCTGATGGTGAGCAGCAGGACACCATCCGCCATGGCCAAGACGGTCAGGATGGGGCGCGGATCGCGTCCACGATCCAGCATCCTGCCGACCATCGGCGCAGCGAAGGCGGCCCCCAGCATGTTCAGCGCGCTGAAGGCATGCATCGAGCCTTCATTTCCGCCATGGAAAGCTGCGAACAGGGGGCGAATCGCCGGGATCACCAGCGTCGCCGGCAGCATCTGAAAGAAGACCAGGAGCGCGAGCGAGCGCGCTCGTCGGGGCAGGGGGTGAGGGTGGACGATACTCGACTCCACACCGCTGGAAGAGCAAGGCGCGTGCCGCAAGGGCTGGGGCTGCGCCCGCTAGCTCGAGAACGCCTTCGAGGCGGGATGCGTGGCTTCGATGGCCAGGGAGTGAGTCGACACCATGCCACCCAGGCGCGTCAGCACTTGCTCGACGGTCCCTCGCAGCGAGGTGTAGTGACGGTTGCTCAGCTGGGAATCCAGCTCACCGTCTCGACCCAGAACGTGGGTCAGTGTGTCCACGATCTCGGACTGCGAGAGCTCATCCCAGGCCACCAGCAGCTGCGTGAGCAAGCAACGATCGTGTTCGATCAACTCCGGTCGCTTGTTCACCTCCAGCGCGATCTCGACGAAGTTGTGGTACTCGCCGAGCAGGCGCTGGCCGTCCAGAGTCAGATCTTCACTGGCCTCGGACTGCGCGAACCAGCGGCGCATCCGACCCTGGAGCTGCCGCACCAGCATGCGGTCATGAATGCGCAGGTCTGGATAGCAGTCACGCCCAACCAGCTTGGCGAGGGTGGTGGCCGCACGCCTCAAGGAGAGGTCGAGGTCCTCGCCGTTCGCCCGATTCGCCTCGGTTCGCAGCTTGGAGTAGGCGTGACGCGCTGCCAGGGCGTGCTGGAGCTCGTCGAGGTAGTAGGAGGTGTCTGCCTTGCAGCCCAGGAGTTGACACACAAGCAGGTCGGCTGAGCGCAGACTCCGCAGCAATTCCCGCCTCACCTTGCTTGCCGCGCGGATCTTCGCCCAGCGTTCGGGGTTCGACTCGGCGCGACCCAGCTCCGCCGCCAGCTGACCGGTCGCGAAGCGACCGATGAACGCGGCGTCGGCGAGCCTGACGACCTCCTGCGGTCGGGAACCCAGGAAGCCGTCCAGCTGCTGCAGGACCTGCCCGTACGCCTCTCGCGTCGTCGCGAGGGCGGCTTGGGCGGCTGCGAGGAGGTCGGCGATCTCACCTTCCTCCTCGTAGCCTGGAGCGTCGATGGCCAGCGCCGATGCCACGGCAGCGTCGATGGCCTGCTTGGCAAGGGCGCTGAGCTGACTCAGCTCAGTTGGCATGGGACTGCCTCGGCGCTCAGACGGCAGCTTCCACGGCGGTGATCGCCGCCCGGGACTTGACGATCACCATGCCGATGTTCGCGCTCGCCCGGGTCACCAGCACCAGCGCGTGGTTGGTGTGCTTCTTTCCACGCAGGAACACGTGGATCAGGTTGTCGCTCAGCACCAGGATCTCCTTGAAGAAGTGGTGGTTGTCGGCGGGCATCCCCCGAGACTGCTTGAACAGCTGCTCGATGGCGACGACGTTCGAGCCCTGGAAGAGGTCGGCGGTGGCCGCCGACACCAGGTCGAGGACCTCGCTGGGGTGGGAGTCAACGGTGCGAACTGCGAGCAACATACCTGTGCTCATGTCGACGTAGCCTGCGGCGACGCATTCGGGGACGGTTGCTTGGGCTTGAGCGATGGCTTTCTCGAGAGACATACGTGAGTTCCTAGTCGTGAGGGGTTCGGTTGACAGAAGAAGCGGCGCGATAGCGACGCTCGAAGTGTTCGAAGAAGCGCACCTGCTCGTCGCTCTGGACGTAGCGGGGTTCGACCGCTCGCACCTTGAGCAGCGCTTCCTGGGCCCTGAGGCCCTCGTGGTAGATGAGGTAGGTGGCTAGCAGCGTGCCGGTACGGCCAAGCCCACCTTTGCAGTGGAACGCTATACGTTTCCCTGCGGCTAGATGTGCCTCGACTTTCTGCAGCAAGGGGATGCACTCCGCGGGAGGCGGCGCTCCCATGTCTGGGATCGGGAACCAGATGTACTGTAGGTGGGGGCTCACCTCGATCCTTGTCTCCTCGAGACCCACCAGCAGGTCGATGCCCAGCGACCTCAGGCCTTCCACGTCGTCTCTTAGGTCCCGGATCAGCCCAGGTCGAGGGACTCCGCCCAGACGATCACGGATCACCCAGCGGAACCCTCGAGGAACCATTGCCGCACGGACATTGATTCCCGAAGCGGGAACGCTGGGAGGCGGCAAGGCGCAGTTGCCGCTCTCGACGTACTGCCGACCCGCTGGTGTCTCGGGCCGAGAAAAGAAGCGATCCGCCGGGGCGACCTCCTGGATCGTACCGCCGCTCAGCAACGCGACCGTAGCTCCAAGCTCGAGCGCATCCCGGCGATTGTGCGTCGAGTAGACCACAGCACAGTGCTTCGCGAGCTGACGCACGCACTCGAGCAGCGCGGCGCGCCCCGTCGGATCGAGACCGACGCTGGGCTCGTCGAGCAGCACCAGCGCCGGACGACGCACCGCGGCTCGAACGATTGCGACCAGCCGCCGCTCACCTGCGTCTAGCTCGACCATGCGCGTGTCTCTGCGAGCGGCCAGGGACCCAACACCCAGGCGCAAGAACGTGCGCCTCAGCAGCTCGTCCTGTTCGAGCCGAGTGAGCCGAGAACGATTCGTCAAGGCGCTCACAAGGTTCTCCCGCACGGTCGACACGTAGTTGACAGCGCGTTGCGCGACGAGCTCGACATCCGCCGTATCCAGCTCCAGTTCCCCGTTGACGACCAGCTCGGGCTGAGCCGCATCCATTCCCGCGAGGATACGCAACAGCGTGGACTTGCCGGCACCGCCAGGTCCCATGAGGGCGAGCACGCCCCGAGCAGGCAGCTCCAGCGACACGTCCTGGAGCACGGCCCGCTCACCGTATGCAGCGGCGAGGTTGCGCAACGAGGCCAAGCCCAGAAGACGGCTCCAGGTGCCGCAAGCGCGTTCCATTGCACGACCTCCAGTTTCGACAGCTGTTGCATTCCAGGTCACTCCCTGCGCGTCTGTCGGGAGCACTGCACAGGTGATTCCCCGTGGAATAGACCGCGCAAGCCTTGCGCTTTTCTGTGCGAGAACTCGGATTCGAGCAGGTATGCAACCACCGGATGCATGCGGACAAAGCTTCCGCAGACGTATCCGCCGGGATACGTTGAACCCGGGTACAGGGTACGAGCCGCTCGTCCCGTTCCGAGACGTCTGGCTGCTAGCCCATCAGCGCAGAGTAGAGCTTCAGCTGGTACTCGAGATCGTGGCCGTTGGGCTCGCGCCCGACGTCGCGCAGCTTCCGATGCTCGAAGCAGAGGCAGCGCTGGAGCGCCAGGTGCGCGTCCGGCACCTCTCCGTATTGATCGTAGTAGGACCGCGCAGATGCCGCGAGCCGAGCCTGCTCCTCCACGGGTTGGTGGGAAGGAAACGCCGCCTCGGCGCGGCGGACGAAGGCACTCATGTCTTCATAGGTCACGTTCCCCTCTTCCCCGAGGGCGCGGCGCTGAGTCTGTGGGACCACGACATCGACCCACACCCGCCCGCCGTACTGAGGGCGCGCAACGTGGCGATGCAAGCGAGCCAGCCGCTGCAAGCCTCTGCACAGGCGCGCCTCCCCAACCTGCACCGCGTCCCCCTCGAGCTTGTTGCTCACGTCCCGCGCCGCGCCCGTCCACACCGCATCCGTCGTGAGCAGCACCCCGAGGCGCACGGGCGCCGGACCCAGCTTCTCGAGGTCCTGGGCCAGTCGCTGCGCGGCGTCCTCGTACATGCCTCGTGACGCAAGCCGCTTCTCGCGGATCTCGATCGCGATCGAAGGCGTAGCCCCGGAACCGAGGGAGAGCCGCTCCTCGTGCTTCGCCATGGCCCGCGGCACCAGCAGCAGGTCCATGCGGCGTTCCCCCACCAGCGCCGTCCAGTCGTGGCTCTCGAGGGCTGCGTCCAGGTGAAATGCGAGCTCGAAGCCGAACCAGCTCTCGACGTTGCCCTTGGAGAGGTGATGACCAAAGGCGGCGTTCGCCATCGTCAGAGCCGCCGCCTCCACGAGGGCGCGCACCGCAAGCCAGCCAGGCAGCGACTGCAGAACGAAGGACGCCACACTAGGAATTGGAGTTAACCTCTCGGGCGGAGTCAATAGCCCGTGAGGGTCTGCGAGCACTTCTCGCCTGGAAACACCGACGACCGGCTCACAACCCCACACAGCCACCGCGTTCCCCCCACCTCGCGTCGTAGCTCCGCGCGCCGCCTACTCTCGCAAGCGAGCGCTGCGCAGCTCCGCCTCCCGGACCTCGCCGTGCAGGGTCAGGTAGAGGCGACCGTCGCTGCGTACGAGCTCGAACCCGAGCGCGCGTTCATCGTGCCCCTCGAGCCAGCTGATCAGGTCTCGGGGCAGCTCCCACACCTCGATCGATTCCTCGCGGAATATCTCTTGCTTCTCCAGCTGCTTCCTCAGGTGGGTGAGGGAGTCATCGGTGTAGAGCAGCACCCGCTCGCAGGACTTGCTCGCCTTGTGCAAGCGATCCGCCGAGGGTGCGCCCACGTCGATCCAGGCCAGTCGCCTGCCAGTCAGATCGACGATCGCGACGGGTGGCTCGCTGGTGTCGGACAAGCCTCCCTTGGAGAACGCAATGCCCTCTTCGTGGTTCAGGCAGTAGGCAAGGGTCCGCAGCCACAGGTAGCGCAAGCTCTCGGAAGGGTGTCGCGCCAGGCGCAGCTCGAGCTGTTCGTAGACTCCGCGATCGACATCGGACAGCGTCACGTTCCAGCGGTAGATGGTCGCAGAGAGAGCCACGAGGCAGTCTACTCCATCGAGGATCCGTGGTTTCTACGAGTTTGGGGGAGGGCTCAAGGATCCCGGAGAAGGAGCCGTTCTCCGCCTCATGAACCCACCGCGCATCCTCGTGGTCGATGACGACCCGGGAGCCGTTCACGTGCTGGCCCGCTTGCTGTCCCCCACGGCTGCGGTCAGCGTGGCCACGAACGGCAGCGATGCGCTTCGGGTCGCCTGCGAGGTGATGCCAGATCTGGTGTTGCTCGACGCGGAGATGCCGGGAATGAACGGCTTCGAGGTGTGTCGCGCCCTGAAGTCGGAGCCAGTGCTCGGCCACATTCCAGTGATCTTCGTCACCTCCCACAAGGACGAGGACTTCGAGGTCGCTGGGTTCGACGCTGGCGGGGCGGACTTCATTGGCAAGCCGATCAATCCGCGCCTGGTGCGGGTGCGCGTCGAGAACCAGCTACGCGTCAAGGCGATGGGCGACCAGCTGCGGACGAGCGCAGCGACCGACGGTCTCACCGGGCTCGCGAATCGCGCACACCTGGACGAGGTGGTCGAACACGAGTGGCGCCGGGCTCAACGCACCCGGGAACCGCTATCGCTGCTGCTGATCGACGTCGATCACTTCAAGCTCTACAACGACCACTACGGTCACCCCGCGGGCGACCGCTGCTTGAAGGCGATCGCGGGGGCCCTGGAGGGGATCTGTCGTCGCCCCGCGGATACGCCAGCTCGCTTCGGCGGCGAGGAGTTCGCGGTGGTGCTGGCGCACACCGACGCGGTCGGCGCCGAGCTCGTCGCCGAGAGGCTGCTCGCCGCGGTCGCGGGGCTGGCCCTGGAGCACGCAGCTTCTCCGACGTCGGCTCGGGTGAGCGTCAGTGTGGGAATTGCCACCTGGGATCCGAGCGCCAGCGGCAACTTCCGCAAGACGCTGGCGGGCACGACGAGCACCACTGCCTTGATCGACGCCGCGGACCGTGGCCTCTACGAGGCGAAGCACCAGGGCCGCATGCGCGCATGCTGGGCCCCGGCAGGCGACGCGCTGGAGCCGACGGGCGACGCATGAGCCAGCTCGTGACGCTGCTGGGCCTGCTGAACCTGGCGCTCGTGGCGAGCCTGGCCTACGCGCTGGCTCGCTCCAGGGCCCGAGAGGCCTCGCGAAGTGACCACGTCGGCGACCTGCGACGAGAGCGATACACCCCACCGGCCGAGCGCGGAGTCCGAGGAAGCAACGCGCGCCTCCTGGCACAGCTCGAGGAGCGCACCGCGCAGCTGGACTCGGCGCTCCACGATCTGGACAGCATCCTCGACGAGCTGCCCTGCCTGGTCTCCTACTGGGACAGGGACCTCAGGAATCGCTTCGCCAACCGGCGCTTCAAGGACTGGTTCGACCTGGAACCCTCGGAGTTACCCGGGAAGCACGTCACCGAGGCCATGGGACCCCGCGTCGAGGAGATCATGCCCAGCTTGGAGGCGGCGCTGCGAGGCGAGCCACAAGCCCTGGAGCGCGCCGTGATGGATCCCCACGGCAATTCAGTTGCCAGCATGCTGCGACTGATCCCCGACGTTCGACGCGGCGAGGTGATCGGCCTCTACGCCATCGCCTTCGACGTCTCGTCACAGGTCCAAGCCCGGCAGGAGCTCGCTCAGGCGCTGAGAGACAAGCAGGCGCTGCTCGGCACCATCATGGAACTCGGCATCGTCTCGGTCACGGACCGACGCGGCCGCATCATCGAGGTCAACGACAAGTTCTGCGAGATCTCCGGCTACACACGGCAGGAGCTGGTGGGCCAGAGCCACGCGATCATCAACTCCGGCCACCATGCGAGGGAGTTCTGGCAGCACCTCTGGAGGACCATTGGCGCCGGAAGGCCGTGGCGCGGCGTGGTCTGCAACCGAGCCAAGGACGGCTCGCACTACTGGGTCGACAGCCTGATCGCACCCTTCGTCGCCGAAGATGGACGCATCGAGAAGTACGTCTCGATCCGCTTCGACATCACCGAGCGCTACCAGATGGAGCGTGAGCTCGGAGCGCGCCGACGGGAGTACGAAGCGTCGCTCCGAGAAGCGAAGCGCAAGGCCGAGTCCGCCAACCAAGCCAAGGGTCAGTTCCTCGCGAACATGAGCCACGAGATCCGGACACCGATGAACGCGGTGATGGGACTGACGTACTTGCTCGCGCAGACGGAACTCGACGCAGAGCAGACGAGTCTCGTCACCAAGATCCAGACATCCAGCAAGGGTTTGCTCGCTCTGATCAACGACGTCCTCGACATGTCGAAGATCGATGCTGGAGAGGCGAACGTGGAACGCGTGCCGTTCGACCTCCACAGCTGCGTGGAGGAGATATGTGACATCGCGCAGGTGCAAGCCGAAGCGAAGGGGATCGTCCTGCACCGGGCCATTCACCAATCGGTTCCCCGAGGCATCAATGGGGACATCACCAAGATCCGTCAGGTCCTGAACAACCTGCTGATCAACGCCATCAAGTTCACCGAGCAAGGCAGCGTGAAGGTCACGGTGACCGCACGGCCCCGGACCCCTGCAGACGTCGAGCTGTGCTTCGAGGTGAGGGATACTGGCATCGGTATCTCGGAGCCCGCTCAGGCCAAGTTGTTCCAGCCCTTCATCCAGGCGGACGTGTCCACCACGCGTCGCTTCGGAGGGACGGGCCTCGGTCTGTCCATCGTCAAGCACCTGGCCGAGCTGATGGGAGGCGCCGTCGGGTTCGAGAGCGAGAAGGGGCAGGGGAGCGCGTTCTGGGTGCGCATCCCCGCAACCATCGCTGAGCTGACCGCCTTGCCACCAGAGCTGGAAGAAGCACCAGCTCACTCGAACTCGCTGGCAGGGATCCGGGCACTGGTCGTGGACGACAGCGAGATCAACGCCTTCGTCGCCAAGCGCATCCTGGAGCAACACGGGGTCAGCGTCGCTCTCGCCCCCAACGGCAAGCAGGCGTTGGACTGCCTCCGCACGGCGCCCAATGCGTTCGATATCGTCCTCATGGACGTGCAGATGCCCGAGCTGGATGGCCGCGAGGCCGTGCGCACCATGAGACAGGACCTGGAGTTCAAGCTCCCGATCGTCGGGTTGACGGCCGACACCCGCACCAGTGAGCACAGGCGGGCGCTCGAGGCCGGGATGAACGACGTCGTCAGCAAGCCGTTCGAGGCCCGCGACCTGATCCGGGTCATGCAACGCCTGCTGCTCAAGCACGGCACGCTCACGGTTACGCCTCTGGGGGTGGAGACCTGTCCGTGGCCGGAGCTGAAGGAGGTCGACGTAGCGGAGGCCCGCAAGCGCCTGAGTGACGACCGAGCCTTGTTCGACGACCTCCTGCAGCGCTTCCTGAGGGCATATCCCAGCGCGCCGCAGGCGCCGCATCCGCTGAGCGAAGCGAGCCGATCGGCTCTCGCCAAGCAACTACACCGGCTCAAGGGCGCCGCCGGAGCCTTCGGTGCGACGAAGGTTCATCAGCTCGCCAGCCGTGCCGAGAGCGCCTGCCGCGAGACCGAGGACGTCCACATGGCGCTGCTGCTCAAGGCACTCGCTCGGGCTCTGGACCAGCTTCGTTCGGAGGCGTCCTTCCACCTGCTCTCGAAACAGACCGCGATCCCAACCGTCAGCGATGCGACCAACGACGTGGACTGGCAGGCGCTCGAGAGCTTGCTGAAGCTGCTCCAGGCGCAGGACTTCGCAGCCCTGGCGAGCTTCGAGGAACTCGAGCCGACGCTGTCCAGGCTGCTCGCACCCGAAGCGACGCGCGCCCTCAAGCGCGAGCTTCAGAGCCTGAACTTCGCCCCCGCCGCCACCCGCCTGCGCGGACTGATCCCTGCGGAATATCTCGCCTCCGCGTGAGGCGACCGACCAGGCGGCTAGGCATGGGCGTGACCCGGGCGTTCGCTCGAGACGGCGACCGAGGCCGCCAGCTGGAGCGCGTCGTCGAGCGAAGCGCACGACCGGACTTCCTCCGACAGCAGCTTCGCCTTGGTGATCAAGCCAAGGGGCTGCGGTCGAACTCCGCACAGGATGGCCAGGCGTTGATGGCTGCGCAGGCTTCCGAGCGCGCTCTCGAGAGCCACCAGGCCGGTGGCATCCATGGCGTGCACTTGGTCCATACCGAGGATCACGACACGCGTGTCCCTGGCAACTACCTCCAGCGCCGCCATGGCCTTCTGCGCCGCGCCGAAGAACAGCGGCCCGGAGATCACGTAGAGCGCTATTCCGGGCGGCAACTCGCGCTGAACCCCTTCATCGGTGGTCTCCGCGAGGTGCGCCTCGGTCACCTCGGCCATACGCCGCATGAAGAGGAACGCCGCCAGCACCATCCCCACGGAGACGCCGATCACCATGTCGAAGGCGACCGTGAGCGAGTAGCAGGTCAGCAGCACCGCGACGTCGCTCTTCGGCGCCACCCGCAGTGTGTGTACGAAGTGCTTGGCCTCCGACATGTTCCACGCAACCAGCAACAGCAACGCGGCCAGCGCGGTCATGGGCAAGTAGCCCAGCAGCGGCGCCAGCAGCAGCACCGCGCTCAGCACCGTGAGCGCATGCACCATCGACGCCACCGGAGAGCGCCCGCCGGCGCGGATGTTGGTCGCGGTGCGGGCGATGGCGCCGGTGGCGGGGATCCCGCCGAAGAACGGGGTCACCACGTTGCCGACGCCCTGAGCGATCAGCTCCGCGTCGGGGTCGTGCCGGGTTCGCGCCATGCCGTCGGCAACCACGGCGGAGAGCAATGACTCGATGGCGCCCAGCATCGCGATGGCGAGCGCGCCGGGCAACAGCTCGCGCAACGTGGAGAAGCTGAGCGTCAGGGGCTGAGCTCCGGCCAGCCAGGGCCGCGCCGGCAGCGGGGGCAACTGCGGGATCCCGTTCACGACGCTCCCGTCGACTTCCGTGTGAAATCGCTCGGCGATGGTCGCCACGTGAAAACCCGGCACGAAACGCGCAAGAACCCAGGCCACGAGCGCTGCCAAGGGCAGCGCGACCAGCGGCGCAGGGAAGCGGCGCGTCAGTCGCGGCAACACGAGCAGCAGCCCAAGGGTGCCCGCGCCGATCAGGAACTCCCAGCGCGAAGCGGAGCCGCGCGCCGCGAACATGGCCAGCAGCTTGTCCGCGAAGTGCTCGGGTTTGCCCGCGACCTGCAAGCCCAGCAGGTCCTTGAGCTGCATGCTGGCGATCACCGTCGCTATCCCCGCGGTAAATCCGGTGGTCACGGGGTGCGGGATGAACTGGATCAAGCGACCAAGCCGCAGGAGACCCATCGCCACCAGGATCAGCCCGCCCAGCAGTCCGGACACCAGCAATCCGGCGGCCCCGAACTTGGCGTAGATCGGCGCCAGGATCACGATGAAGGCCGCCGTGGGCCCGGTGACCTGGGTGCGCGAACCACCGAGCAACGCGCACACGAAGCCCGCGATGATCGCCGTGTAGAGCCCATGCTGCGGGGGCACTCCGACCGCGATGGCGAGCGCCATCGACAAGGGCAGCGCCACGACGCCCACCACGAGACCAGCCAGAGCATCCCGCTTGAAGGCGCTGATGCCGTAACCCTCGGCGACCACGGCCCGCAGCGCCGCACCCGGGAGACTCCCGAGCGGGATCGAGCGAGAGGTGCCGAGATGACGGGTGTGCGCCATGAGCATCGCCTCGTACTCCCACCGCCAGACTAGTCAAGGCGCAAACGCTGCGTCACGCAGTCGACCGAAGGCGCTTCGTCCGAGCCAAGGCACGCCCAGCCTCGCACCGACCCCCAGTCGAATCCGAACGGAAGCGCGTCGTGATGGGCGCGCTGCTCGGGATCGGGTCCGTCAATGGCAGGCTGTTGGTGCGCTGGGTGTCCTTCGACGGCCCTGCAAGGTCTCGGCAATGACTCCAAGCGTCATGCCCAGGCAGCTCGGCGTCACGGACCTCACGTTGGGGGATCTGCCTCGCTCCGACACGACGCAGCAAGTCGTAGACGTCCGCCTGCGAGCAGCGAGCGCTTTGCGCTCGGCCCAGAAACCTTTGCGGCGCCGTCAGCCGCGCGTTGCTCGACGACGGTCGAACCCCTAGCATTTCCAGATGCGGGGGCGCAGAGCATGAGCCTGGGGTTTCGACCGACCTTTCACTTCGAAGTGACCTGCTCGAGTCGCGAGGTGCGCAAGCGCCTCCACGCGCGCCTCGCGGAAATGCCAGTGGTGCTCGGGGTGACTCAGGTTCCCGGCGGCGGCGCGGGGGGAGATCTGGCGAGCGACCACCTCACCCTGAGCATCCCCGAAGCCGATCGTCACTTCTGGTCTCCCTGGCTGAACCTGGAGATAGTTCCCCACGGCAACGGGACCCAGCTCTCGGGGCGCTTCAGTCCGCACCCCTCGGTCTGGACCGGCTTCATGTTCGCGTACCTGGCGCTGTCCGTCTTGACCTTCTTCGCCCTCGTCTTCGCGGCGGCCCTGTCCATGAGCGGCGGCGCGCCCTGGACCCTCGGCCTCGCGGGTCTGTGCGTGGCCGCGATGATCCTGCTCTGGTGGGCTTCCCAGGTGGGTCAGCGACTCGCGCTGAGCCAGATGGAAGAGCTGCGCGGGATCCTCGATGGAGCCCTCGGCGAGTGCGGCTGGGCGCTGCAAGAGCACGCCGAGCCGCTCCCGGAAGTCGCCTAGACAGCCTCGAGATAGCCGGTTTGCATTCGACGCCTGCGGTCCTTCACCATGGGTCCATGCAATGCCCGCGCTGTCAGCGACCCAACGCACCCGACGCTCGCTTCTGCCTGGTGTGCGCAGCGCCGCTAGAGGCGCCTGCGCCGTCTCCAGCGGCCCTGCAGCCTCCCCTGGGACCTCCCGCCTGGGGACCGCCTGGCGTCGGCGCGCCGCCTCCAGCCATGGCTCCGCGCGGCTTCGCTCCGACCGCTTCGGCTGGCGTGGCTCCGCTAGTGAGCCACAACTTCTCCGCCTGGCTCGAGGGCTACGTCACCTTCGATGGCGAGGTGCTCGAGCAGTACCACCAGCGCGAGTATCACAACCAACGCCAGCACGTCGCGACCATCCAGGGAGTGAGCTTCGAGAGCGACGGCAGCCGCCAGTACATCCAGGTGCGCACCCGGTTCAACCGGCTGTGGATGATCCCCTATCAGCCGCAGCAACGTGCCCTCGCGACTCGACTGTTGCATGCAGTCCAGAGCGCGATCCGCTGACTCGCTCAGCAACCGAGGCGCGCGGTTGCGCCACGCCGTGACGGAACTGAGCCACGACGAGCCGCGCGCGGACAGGGCGCACCATCAGGGAACGCCCGATGAAACCCAGAAGCACCTGGCCTGACCGTTGCAGCTCCCCGCAGCATGGCAAACGCAAACCAGCCCTTCAGCAAGGGATACGAAATGAAGGCTCGAGAGAAGTTCGCGAAGGCCGAGGGCGCGGTGAAGAGCGCTGGTAGTCGCGTTCAGGGTGACCCCACCGTGTTTCGCCGACTCAAGCGCGAGCACGGCGAGATGGACAACCTGATGAAGCAGATCCTCGGCGCCGATGTTGCCGTGCGTATCAGCTTGTTCCCGAAGCTCGCGCGCGAACTCCGAGCTCACGGCTATGCGGAGGAACAGAGCGTGTATCGCAGGCTCGGGCGCCTGGGCGCAACTCGGGAGATCTGCGCGAGCTCCTCACGCACCCACGGCGATCTCGACGCGCTGCTCGGCACCCTCGAACGCGCAGACTTCGACTCTCCGAAGTGGATGGAGGACTTCAAGCTGCTGATGAAGGTCCTGGAGCGCCACGTGCGCGAGGAGGAAGACGAGCTGATGCCCCACGCCCAGGAGCTGCTCGACGAGGCCGAGCTCGCGGCGATGGATGCCGCCTACGTGGCCGCCAAGGACCTGGTGAAGCCCAACTAGCGTTATCAGTCGCTCGGCACGTCGAAGCGATACGGCGTGCGTCGGGCGGAATCGCGCACCGAGAACCGATCGGCGAACTCGACCAGGCCAGGATACGGCGAGAGGGGCACGCTCTCTCGCGTCCGCAGGTGGTCGACCAGGCAGAACAGGGCCACCTCGAACAGGCTCAGATCGCGCTCCGGCAATTCTTCGATCACGCCGCTCAGGTTCTGCTCGAGCCAGCCGAGCGCGCCGATGAAGCCGCGCCTGGCCTTGGCGAAGTAAACGTTGTCGGCGTCGAGCTGTCCGATGCTCAGTCCGAACACGAGCTGCACCTGAGCCGCCATGGCCTGCCACAAGAGCTCGTTGGCGTTGCGCATCCGCTGGCTCGTCAGCGTCTCCGGCCAGATCACGTTCACTGGCCTCGAGCCGGGCCGCGTCGCCGCGACTTCCACCAGCCGCCGACACACGTTCTGCGCTCCGAACAGCGCGCCGCTGTCGGGCGACTCCCGCAGCATCGGGATCTTCAGCGCCGGATTGTCCCCGTAGCAATCCGCCTCCAGCTGCGTGAGGTCGAAGACCGGCACGAGCCGGTACGGAACTCCGAGTTCATGGGCGAAAACCTGCGCGACTCGCGTGTAGTGCGAGCTACTGCGACCAACCAGCTCCAGCATGCTGCCTCCGGGCAACGGTGCATAGGGCCCCGAGCGAGCCGCGACAAGGCTCACGCGCGTTCCGAGCCCTCAGTGGTGATCGCGAATGGCGCTCACCAGCTCCGCCTTGCTCATCTGGCTGCGGCCTTCGATGTCCAGCTCCTTGGCCCGGTTGTAGAGCTCCTGCTTGGTGCGCGAGTCGAGCGAGGTACTGGGATTGCCCGTCCCCTGAGTCGACCTGTTCGGCGTTCGCCCCTCCTGTCGGCGCTGCTTGTTCACGGTGCGCGCCGCGATCTCCTCCGCGCGATCGTTCGAGCGGCCGCGCTTCTTCGCGCTGCTCTTGATGTGCTGATACTGGCGTTCGTCCTTGTTGCTCCATGCTTTCGGCATACAGCGGCCGCTGCAAATCGCGTGCTAGCCGTCGAAATCGGCAAAGCCGCCTCGGGTCGCTTCAGCGGGTTCGGGGGTGAGGCGCGACGCTCCGCTCCACCGCCCGCTCGAGAGACGTTTCCTCGAGGGAATGAACTCCGTCAGACTCCCAGCTCAGCGGCTGTCGTAGATCTGGAGTGAGCCGGCGGCCGAGCCTCTTGGCTCGAGCCAGTCCGCTTCCGGGAGCGGGACATCGACGCAGGCGAAGCGCAGCCGACGTCGATCTGCCAGGGGACGCACCGCTTCCAGGAAGCGACTCAGGCGCTCCCCGCTGAAGGGGCAATAGAGGAAGAACACCGTCGCCGCTTCGAGACGTGACGCCTGCTCGACGGCATCCCCGTCGACGTGAGTGACCCGAGCGCTCTCCAGGCGCTCGAACAGCGCGCGCGAGACCCCGAGCAGCTGCGGCTGCAGCTCCACACACATCACGTGGGCGCCGCTCAGGAGCTGGATCGCCGCCGCCGCTCGCCCCACGCCGGATCCCGCGTCGACGACGACGTCCGTCTCCGTGATGGGCACCTCGTCAACGGCGCCGAGCAGCGCGTCCACCGGCGCCGGCAGATACGGCACGCATCCGCGCGGCAACTGCGAGTCGTCGGGGATCTCTCGAAGTCCCAGGGCAGTCGAGAGCCAGGCGTCGCGCTCCATCGCCGGCAGGGCGAGCAGCGCTCGACGGAAATCACTCGGTGAGAGGCGGGAGAGGTTCAAGGCTCGGGAGTGCCGTCTAGCACCCACGGCAGGTTGAAGCGATACGCTTGGATGCCATGGCACGAACCGTCGGACTCGCTCGACCAGCGCCACCACAGGCCGCGGAGATCGGCATGGACCCTGCACTGACGCAGCCGATTCCATCGCGGTCAGCGTCGCCGCGCGCTCACTTCTCACAATCGTTACAGAGCTGAGGAGTTCTGCCGTTCCCAGCATCGATGAAACCCAGCAAGTCGTTCGCACTGATGTGCGCTGCCGCGCTCGCAGGACTCCCCGCCTGCTCCGCTGCTCCGCCCGACGAGACTCCGACCCCCGAGCAAGGCGGCGTGCCGAGGGTGCGCCACAAGGTGCTGGTCGTGCATTCGTACGACTCCCAGTACGAGTGGGTGAAAGGCCTACAGCGCGGCATCGACCAGGTCGCCTTCGAGAACCCCGACATGCACTTCGAGACCTACTTCATGGACACGAAGCGCAAGGACTCGAAGGAGTGGATGAAGAAGGCGGGCGAGATCGCCATGGAGATCGTTCAGGAGTGGCAACCCGAGGTGGTGCTCACCAGCGACGACAACGCCCAGGAGTTCTTCGCCAAGAAGCTGATCGGCCATCCGAAGATCAAGGTGGTGTTCTGCGGCGTCAACGCCGAACCCGAGGACTACAATTTCCCCGCCGCCAATGTGACCGGCATCCTGCAGCGACCGCCCTTCGTCGAGAGCCTGGCGCGCTTGACCGAGGTCGCGCCGAAGGCCAAGCGGCTCGCCGTGGTCATGGACTCCTCGACCACCGCCGACGGCGCGCTGAAGTTCTTCAAGAGCGTGGACAAGAAGCACCGAGTGGTGGAGTGGGCGCAGCCCGAGACGCGCAAGGAATGGGAGAAGACCATCAAGCGCCTGAACAAGCACGTCGATGCCGTCGGCTTCTACTCCTACCAGACAGTGAAGGACGAGGACGGCAAGCCCGTCGACCCCCGGGAGCTCATGCGCTGGACCATCGAACACCTCGAGATCCCGACGTTCTCCCCCAAGACCAACGCCATCGACGACGGCGCGCTGGTCGGCGTCGCGGAGTCGGCGTTCGAGAACGGGGCCAAGGCGGCGCGCTGGAGCGCCGAAATTGCACGCGGAAAACCTGTGAGCGACTTCCCGATCACGGCCGCGGTCAAGGGTCAGAGCATGATCAACCTGGAAACGGTACAGAGCCTCGAGCTCGAGGTCAGCCCGAAGACACTCCAGTCATTCGACGTGCGGGTCGGAGCGGCCGATTTGGAGGCAAAGTGAAGATCCTCAAGCGAGTTAGACTGATCGGCGCGACGGAGCTGCTGATCTTCGCGCTGGGCCTGGCGGTGAGCGTCGGTGTGTTCCTGGCGATGCGCAACGGCGAGAGGAAGCGAGCCGACCTCGCGTTCAACGGCGAGTCCACCGAGCGCTCGGCTCAGGTGGATCGGCGCGTCGCTGACTTGCTCTACTCCCTGAAGTCCATCCAGCATGGTCAGCAGACCATGGGAGAGCTCTCCCGGGAGGGCTTCTCGAAGCTGGGGAGAGCCAGCCTCGATAGCGCGACGGAGCTCGAAGAGCTCGCCTACGTGCCGATCGTGACTCCCGAGGAACGCGCGAACTTCGAGCGCAGCGCTCGGCGAGATGGCCTGGAGGAGTTCCGCATTCACGACTCGAAGGGGCAGACCATCACCCGTGGCACGACTCACCCGCTGCTGTTCATCGAACCGACCCCGAAGGCCTCGCGCTTCGGCGAGGACCTCGCCAGCAACCCCGCCTTTCTGAAGGCGGCGAAGACCGCGACGGCGAGCGGCGAGGCCACGGCGCTACCCAGCGTCGCAGTGACCGACGAGTCAGGGACTCACACTCGAGGCACCTTGCTCGCGCCCATCTACGACCCCGACGGTGCCACCTTCGTGCGCGTCGGCCGCATGTACTCCATCAAGGGCCACGTCGTCGCCCGCTTCGACGTCAGCCAGCTGCTCGCAGACGCCCTGCCCGAGCAGCCATCGGACGTGGTGCTGCAGGTCGTGACTGGCGATGATCAGCGCTGGCTCGCAGGCGCCCCGGAGCTCGCCCCGGAGCAACCCGTGTTCAGCCGCGAGTTGAATTACCCCGGGGAAACCTGGGTGCTGCGCAGCACGCCGACGCCCGCGTACTTCGCGGCGCGACAGACGAAGCTGCCCTACGTCGGTGCGCTGGTTGCCTTCCTGGTGACCCTGCTCCTCGCCTTCCTCTACCGCCAGCAGCGCATGCAGAAGGCCAAGGTCGAGATCGAAGTCGAGCTCCGTACCCACGAGCTGAAGCAGCGCGCGCGCGACATGCGTCGCGTCCTCGACAACGTCGACAGCGGTCTGCTCACCATCGACTACGAGGGGCGAATGTCCCCGGAGGCGAGTCAGATCGTCGAACACTGGTTCGGACCGAGGGGCGACGACGACAGCGCCATCGCCTATCTCTCGCGCTTCGACGAGACGACCGCCGGCTTCCTCGAGATGGGTCTCGAGCAGCTGCGTGAGGACATCTTGCCTCTGGAGCTGAACATCGCTCAGCTGCCCTCGCAGTTCAGCGACGGGAAGCAGATCCTCCACGTCAGCTACCTGCCCTTCGAAGACGACGACGGCCACAAGCTCTTGCTGGTCATGAGCGACGTCACCCAGCGCATCGGCGCAGAGCACCAGCAGAAGCGCCAGCTCGAGGTGATCTCGATCTTCGAGCACATCGCGAAGGACCGCGAAGGCTTCGTCGAGTTCTTCAATGACGGCTCGCGCCTGGTGACGGCCATCGTCGAGGGCAGGATCGAGGACCGAATCGTGCTGGCTCGGGAGATCCACACCCTCAAGGGCAACTGCGGGATGGTCGGGCTCAAGTCGGTCGCCGAGCTGTGCCACCAGATCGAGACCCACTACGCGGACAGCGATCAGCCACCGACCGAGCTCTACGAGTCCCTGCAGGCCCGCTGGCGCGAAGTGACACGCGACCTGCATCAGTTCATTGGCGGCAACGACAGCGCTGGCGTCTGGCTCTCGGAGCAGGAGCTGCAGCGGGTGAAGGAAGCCGTGCGTCGGCGTCAGCCGCCCGAGGCGCTGTGCGCCATGCTCGACGACTTCCGCAACGCCCGGCTGGAGACGGAGTTCCAGCGCCTCGCTCAGCGCGCCAAGCAGCTCGCCAAGCAGCAGGGCAAGGGCAACATCGGCGTGGAAATCGAGCACAACGAGGTGCGCCTGCCTCATGCGCCCTTCAAGCGCTTCTGGGCGAACCTGGTGCACGTCATCCGCAACGCCGTCGATCACGGACTCGAGTCGGCGGACGAAGCCAGCGAGCGACCCAGGCTGCGCTTCGCGGCGAGCGCCTACTCCAACGAGGTGGTGGTCGAGGTCGCCGACAATGGTCGGGGGATTGATTGGGGGAGATTGCGCTCCAAGGCCGAGAAGCAGGGCGTCTCCGTCAAGCAAGACGAGGACCTGCTGTTCCTGGATGGCCTGAGCTCGAAGGACGAGGTCAGCGCGATCTCGGGGCGCGGCGTCGGCATGGCCGCGGTGAAATCCGCGGTGGAGGAGCTGGGCGGCGGCGTCGAGGTCGAGACCGAGCTGGGGAAGGGCACCACGTTCCGCTTCCACTTCCCGACGCAAGCGCGCCCCCGTGACTCCCGCCTTCCGCCTCGAGCCGCCTGATCCCTCAGGGCTCGAGGGTGCTGCGCTCGCTGGCAGCAGCCTCGACGTCCGCGCGTCGATAGTGCAGCGGCTCGAACTGGCCCTCGACCCATTTTTCCGTAGGGAACCTGTCGCCGGCAGGCCAGTTGTAGGTCGCGCTGGGGGTCCCGTCATCGTCGAAGCCGATCACCAGGCGGTAGACGGCGCCCGCGGTCGACACACACTGGGCGTCGATGCCGCCATCGGTGAGGCAGCGGCTCTGAGCGACGTTCAAGCTGGAGTCAGCCCCATCCGTCGCTAGGAGCTCGGTCTCGAAGTCCGGGCTCTTGAACGAGGAGCGATGAATGTCGCCCCAGGTGATGCTGGCGAGCCCCAGGTCCTGACGCAGGGTCGCCAGGTGCGCGAGGGCATCCTGCAGCGCGCCCACGAGCTGCTGCTTCCCGTTGCCTCCGAGCAGACCCTCGATGCCCTTGGTGTGGGCCAGGAAGGCGAACTTCGTCATGGTCACTGGCTGCGCCTCGTCGATGCCGCCAAACAGCAGCCCCATCGGCTCGGCGAGGGTCCGTCGCTCGAGAGCCGCGAGCCAGATGCGGAACAGCGCCGCCGAAGCGGAGTCTCGCGTCATGCGGTGGTCCCAGGCCTGGAGCTCGGCGTTGGCCTGGCTCAGCATTGGATCCCCACGGAACTCTTCCAGGCTGGCGTCCGTGTCGATCGCGCCGACCGCCTGGTCCAGCACCGGCAAGAGCCCGTCCGCCAGGCTGGAGGCAGAGCTCATCTGGAGCCGCTGGTTGGCCTCTCGGCTCACCCCCTCACCCCCGACCAGGTCGCCAAGCTCGCGCGTGATGCGCTCGGCGCGGAACCCAGGCGAGAAGAAGCTGCCGTAGTAGAAGTCGTCGTTCAGAGGATCGTTGTCGGCGGTGTGACCCCAGGGGTCGTTGTTCGCCGTCACGATGAACTGCCGTGTCTCGTCGAGTCTCGGCAGGTGCGCCTCGTCGAGGTACTTCCCCGTCCACAGGTTGCGGGAGACGGAGCCGTCGAGCACCTGGTTCGCAGCTGGACGGTCGGCGACATCCCCGCGATCCGGGACCAGGCCGTTCACGCGCAGTCGGATGCCGTCGGCGCTCGCGGCCATCCAGTTCTGCATGCCGGTGCGCTGCTCCTTCACGGCGCTCTCGAACTCGTCCAGGTTGCGCGCCCGGTCGAAATCGAAGAAGCCGCCGAGCTCCGTGGTGCCGGTGAAGCCGGGCCACCCGAGCAGCAGCTGACCACCGCTGATCAGCACCCGCGGCACCGGCAGGACAGCATCGGGCAAGAACACGCCCTTGCCCGGGAGCTTCGACACCTCGAGCGTCTCCTCCCGGAAAGAGCCGTCGGCCTGACGCACCTGGATGCGCTCGGTGCGGGTCTCGACAGCGAGCTGTTCGTCCCCGAGCGTCGCCAGCCCGTCGCTGACCTGGACCGACCAGATGTCCTGGGCATCCGCGAAGTTCGTCGTCGCCCCCCAGGCGATGTGGCGGTTGTGCCCCACCTGGACGCCGGGCACGCCGACGAAGGAGTAGCCAATCGCGTCGAAGCTACCGCCCGCGTCCGCCGAGTTGATGTGCGTGAGGTGCATCGCGTTCGGACCGCGCAGCGAGGCGTGGGAGTCATTGGCGAAGTAGGGTCGCCCGGTGTCCGTCGCGTCGCCCCGCACGACCCAGCCGTTGGAGCCCTCGCCGACGCCATGCAACGTCTGCAGGCGCTCGATGCCGCGCAGCATGTCTCGCAGCTCTTGCGGCTCGAGCTTCAGCTTCGGCTCGGCCCTCGTTGTTTTTTCATGCGGCAACAGTGCGGTGGTCTTGTTCTCCGGGTTCATGTAGAAGGTGCGACCACCGGGCTCGAACACGGGCAACGAATCGCCGACGTCGGTGATCTTGTGCAGCAGCGTGTTCAGGATGTCGAAGGAGAGCGTGCTCGAGAAGCCGAACTGGATGCGCACTCCGATCGAGAGCACATCGGCTGGCGTCCAGTGCTCGAGCACGCCCGTGCCGCCATACTTCGCGAGCTCGGACGGCGCCTCCGCCTTGCCCACCTGGATCTCGTCGATGCGGCGGTTCACCCCGGCGACGAATGCCACCGTGAAGTTGTGCTCCTCGGGACGCTCGGCTCGCATCATCTGCGCCGACTCGGCACCAAAGCGCGCGAACTCGAAGACGCGCGCCTGCTGATCGGTCTCGAGGCCCTCCTCCCCGAGCATTTCCGCGAGGCGTCCAATGGACGAGCGACGATTGACCTCCATCTGAAACAGTCGATCGCTCGCCTGCTGGTAGCCCATGGCGTAGAACAGATCGAGGTCGCTCCGCGCGTAGAGGTGGGGTGCGCCGTTGTCGTCGATCACGCGCTCGACGGCCTGGGTGAGGGTGTAGTCATCGATGGGCTTCTCGGCGCCGCTCTCGATGGGCTCGTCGCTGCCGCAGCCAACGCTCAGGGAGCACGCCAGGAGCGCCCCCAGGACCGACGCACAACTACTACGCGGAAACACATTCATCGATCTCGCTCCTCGGACGTCACGCCCTGCTCCAGCAAGGCAAAGCTCGCCTCGCCCATGCGTTGCAGATCCTCTTCACCCTTCCCCTCGAACCACTCGCCCAGCGTCGCGCGCACGGCGCCGATCAGCGCGTGCGCCATGACCCGCGCCTCGAAGGCGCGAAGGCCTGGCTGTGAGCCCACGGGCTCGCTCAGCGCGCGCTGCAGGACGCCGATCCACTCCCGGTCCTGACGCAGCTCGTAGGCCGTCAGGGTATCCGATGCCTGGACCAGGTCCCACGTTCGCCATTCAATTTCCGCACGGCTTTGGTAGTCCGTGGCCACGGAGAGCAAGGCGTCGCGCACGCGGCGGAAGGGCGTCTCGCCCGGCGCCTTGGCCAGCGCGTCGGCGAAGGCCTCGAGCCGCGCGGCGTGGCGGGGAAACACCACCGCGGCCTTCACCGGGTAGTAGCGGTAGAAGGTGCGAGGCGACACCTCGGCGCGCTCGGCGATCTCCTCCGCGGTCACCCCTTCGAAGCCACGCTCGAAGAACAGCACCATCGCGATGCGGTGCAGGTCATCGGCGGTCTGCTGCTTCTTGCGCTCTCGGAGGCCGCTCATGGCCCGAGTCTCCGATTTTGACAGTCACTGTCAATTGGCGGCTTCTGTCATTTTACTCCAGTCGCTTGATCTCGGAGAGCCTTCACTTAATATAGGTGGGCGGTCAGTCATTCTAATTCAGCTGATTTGCAGGGCGTTCAGCGCCGCACTCACTCAGCGCCGCGCGGGGGATTGCCCTCACCCCCGAAACCCAGAGATCCGAACCATGGCCCGCGTGACCCAGGAAGCCCAGGCAGAGACCCGAAAGAAGCTGCTCTTCGCGGCGGCGGACGAGTTCGCACAGAACGGGCTCCAGGCGGCGAACATCAACCGCATCAGCCTCGCCGCGGGGCTCGCGAAGGGCACCGTCTACAACTACTTCGCCTCGAAGGAAGAGCTCTTCTACGCGGTGGTCGAGGAGGCGTGCCGGCTCGCGGTCAGCGACGCGAAGGAAGATCCCCAGGGAACTACTCGGGAGCGCCTGCTGGCGCTGATAGCCTCCGACATCGCGTGGTTCGAGCGGCACCCGGCGTTCGCCCGCGTGTTCCTCCGCGAGTCGCTGGATCCGGATCCGGAGACCCACGCCCGGGTGATGGCCGCCGCGGCCCCGTTCGTGATGCGCGTCACGCAGGTGCTGGAAGAAGGCGTCGCCCGCGGAGAGATCACGTCCGAGCGACCTCCTGGGGTCCTGGCGATGACGCTGGTCGGCCTCGACACCCTGGCGCTGTTCCAGCACGTCGCCTCGGGAGGCGCGTGGCCAGCGCTCGAGGAGATCCCCGAGTTCGTGGTCGGTCAGTTCCTGGACGGGGCGGCGCCGCGCTGATCCGAAGTACTCCGCACGTGCCTTTCGACACGCTGCTTCACAGAGAAAGGTGATCCAACATGCTCAAGTATCGCGACCTACCCCACCGAGCCGGCTGGCCACTGCTCGGCGATCTGCCCGAGTTCAGCCGCGATCCGCTGGGCTTCCTCACGCGACTGCACGCCGAGCATGGGCGCGTCGCGCGGCTCCAGGTCGGGCCGTTCAAGGGCGTCAGCATCAACGACCCGGAGCTGACCCATCAGGTGCTGACCAAGCAGCACGAATCCGTGCGGAAGTCGATGGACACGCGCTGGCTCAGCCTGGTGCTGGGAGATGGCCTGGTCACCTCCGAGGGCGCGCTCTGGAAGCGCCACCGCAAGGCGCTGCAGCCGGCCTTCCACAACACCAAGATCCGCCAGTACGCCGACATCATGGACCAGCGCGCGCGGGAGCTGATCGGGGGCTGGCGTCCGGACGTGGAGCTCGACGTCCACGCGGAGATGAACCAGCTCACCCTGCGGGTCGTCGCCGAGGCGCTGACCGGGGTCGACGTCAGCAAGTACTACGACGACATCGCCCGCCCCCTCGACGTCGTGATGCGTCGCTTCGAGGAGATGCTCACCTCGATCGTGCCGATGCCGCCTCAGGTGCCGACGCCCGCGAATCGCCGCGCCGCGAAGGCAGTGAAGCGCCTCGAGGAGGTGCTCGCCGAGATCATCCGCGAGCGTCGCAGGGCGCCCGAGGGCGACGACCTGCTCAGCGAGCTGTTGCGCGCAGAACCGGGGGAGCGCTTCAACGACCAGGAGCTGCGCGACGAGCTCTTGACCCTGCTCATCGCCGGTCACGAGACCACGGCGCTCGCGTTGACCTGGGCACTGAAGCTGGTCTCGGAGCACCCCGACGTGGAGCGGCGGCTGGTCGAGGAGTCCCGCGAGCACCCTGACGTCGTGCGCACGACCAGGGAGCTGCGCTTGCACGAACACGTGGTGAACGAGGCCATGCGGCTCTACCCGCCGGTGTGGGGCATCGGGCGAGAGCTGATCCGGGACGCGGACATCGGTGGCTATCACTTGCCGCGCGGCACCCAGATCTACTTCAGTCAGTGGGTCACCCACCGCGACCCGAGCTACTTCGAGCGACCGCTGGAGTTCGACCCCGATCGCTGGGAGGAGCCGACACATCCGCGCCATGCCTTCTTCCCGTTCGGTGCCGGCCCGCGCGTCTGCGTCGGGCTGAACTTCGCGATGCTCGAGGCGGTGGTGATCCTCTCCCGCGTCATCGAGGCATTCCACCTGGAGCTGACCCGGAACCAGGACATCGACCTGATGCCGGCGGTGACCCTGCGCCCGCGGCACGGGCTCCTCGTTACACCCCGGAAACGAGAAGTGCGGCAGGCCGCGTGAGGGCACGCGATGTGGGCGCCGCACCAGCAGCTGTGAACTGGCGGCTACTCCCCGATCGAGGACGCCGGTTCGCACTCCCCGCTCGACCCGTCGTGGCTACAGCGCGCTCGAAAGAGGGCAGAACGCGGCTGTCACCGCCTCGAGAAGCAACGGGCAATCAGAAAAGATCTTCCCACGGATTCGTCGCCCCGGAGCCCAGCCAGCGCGAAGCAGCGAGTTTATCGGCTTCTCCGCAGCAGGGATATCCGCTCGGATTCCTGATACGGGAGGCATGTACCGTGAGCCGCACGGAAGCGGCGCTTTGGCTTTGACGGAGCGCCAGCCGTGGGTTACCTGCCCGCCATGCGCACGAAACTCGCACTCCTCATCCCCCTCGCAGCCCTGATCCTCGGTGGCTGCTCAACCGCCAGCCTCACCGCCGAGGGCGCGAAGGTCGCCCCGACCCGGGATCCGCTCCCCGAGAGCTGCAAGAACGTTGGTCTGGTGACCGGCAAAGGCGGTGGCACCTTCGGTGGGAGCCTCGTCTCCAACGAAGACCTGATCGAGTACGCCATGAACGACCTGCGCAACAAGACCGCGGAGCTCGGCGGCACCCACGTGCGCCACGACCCGCCTCAGCTGGGCAGCGGCGACGGCGACACCACGACGGTCACCATCACCGGCACGGCCTACAGGTGCCCGCCTTCGGGCCAAGCGGCCTCTGGCGTGCAGCTGATCCAGAACTACTGAGCCTGGGCCAAGCCTCTTGGGGATCGCCCCGCTTCTCCGCGGTCTGAGCGATTTTCAGAGTTTCTCTGCGACAACGTCCCGGGAACTCCATCCCGAGGAAAAGCCCAGCGCTTTTCCTCATGCCTCCTGGAGTTCCTCGGATGTCCCACGCCTTTCCTGACTGCCTCGTTCGCTTTCGTCTGCTGTCCCTGCTCGCTGGCCTGAGCCTCGCGAGCACGCTGACCAGCGCGGCCAGCGCCGCAGACGAACCCACGCCCGAAGCCTCCGTCGTGCGCGATGGGACGGACGACGCGTCTCCCCCCCAACCCGGCCCGACGAAGCGCGCCGACAGGTCACCCTGGAACTACAGCGGTGAGGTCGGTGTGCCCAAGCTTGCGAGCAATGACTTCAAGCTCGTTGGTGGGGGTGAGGTGGGTTACCACAAGGAAAAGTGGAGCATCGTCGCCCAGCTGGCGTTCGCCTCGTACGCCACGCAGTCGGATCAAGCCTACAACTCCACGTCGCGAAGCTCGTTTGGCGTCGATGGGGCGTGGTCGCTCAGCGACGCCCACGATCCGACGCGACTCAGCCTGGTGGGCGAGCTGCGATACGCCTCCTACGGCACCGTCTACATCCCGATCTCCGACGCGGGTGGAGAGCTGCTCTCGGAGTTCTCGGGCATGAGCCGCCTGTCGGCGCTCCTGGGCGCCGAGCACGACGTCGATCCGACTCTGGCGCTGAGCGGCGCGGTGGGCATCGGCTTCCAGAACGAGAGCTACTCGGCTTCCTCCGACGCGAACATCGAGGCCAGCACCTCGAGCTCCGCGCGCTTCCTGGGTCGAATCGGCGCGCGCTACGCCATCGCCCCGGGCACGCTCGCGCTGCGCCTGCGCTCGGACCTCAGCTACGCGTCGGTGACGCGCACTCAGTTCGCCGTCGACACGGACGACCTGAACGCCGCGCTGGCTCCCGAGACCTTCAAGCTGATCGAGTCGAACAACCGGATCTTCGGCGATCTGGAGCTGCTAGCGTTCGCCGGCATCGTACCCAACGCCTTCATCGGCCTGGACGTCTTCGCGATGACCGGCGACGCCGGCTCGACCTCGACGCTGGTGCCGCTGGCAGGCGTTGGGTTGTCCAACTGGTGATCTGCGCGCGCCACGTCGGCGAAACGCTCCAGGCACGGGACGCCGTATCCTCACGGAACTGACGCGTCGACTCGAGATCCCTTGAGTTCGACCTCGTGCTCCACCCACGCCGACGCGGCTGCCACGACGCCGTCTGGCTGCTTCGCCCAGGCGGAGTGGCCCAGGAACTCACCCTGCTCCGCGGCGCCGAGCACGCGCCGCGTGACCTGAGCGCCGCTGAACGGGCTCAGGGCGTGACCTATCGCCTCGGGCGAGACCATGTCGTCGCGCTCGAACGCCAGGGAGAGCACTGGCCCTCTGAAGCGCGCAGTCATTTCCTCGGGGTGACGCACTCGCCCCACGCCGAACTTGCCGCTGCGTGCCCACTGGCTCCACTGAGTCATCAGCGTGCGCGCCTCGTCGCCGCCGAAGCCGAAGCGCTTGCCTGGGTAGTGGCCACGTAGCCGGGTGAGCGGCAGCACGATCGTGGTGAGCAGCAGGACCCGCGCGGCGGTGCGCAGCGGGTAGTCGCGGAAATACGGGAAGGCGCAGGCCAGGTGCAGCACGGCGCTCACGCGGTCTGCATGACGACCGCAGGCGATGGTCGCCAGGTGGCCCCCGAGGCTGTGCCCCGCGAGAACCAAGGGCACTCCGGGACGCTGTGCCTCGAGCCAGTCGAGGAGCACCGGTACGTCGTACTCGAGGATGTCATCCAGGCCGAAGTCGTCGCCGCGCTCGGGCGAAAGGGGACTCCGCCCGTGACCCCGCTGCTCCATCACGCAGGTCGCGATGCCTGCCTGCGCCAGCTGTGCACCGAGCTTGTCGTACAGGCTCGCGCGGATCCCCAGCGCGGGTAGCAACAGCAAGCTGGCGCGACACGTCTGCTCTTCGTCCGCGCCCACGGCTGACGCAGGCGCGCCCTCACCCCCTGCATCCTCCGGGAACCAGCTGATGGGGATCTGCACGCCATCGGTGGCGGTCAACTCCAGCTCGGACTTCATGGGCGAGTACTGGACTAGCATGGGGGCGCCGAGGGGTGCCATTACCTCCGAGGTAGCCGTGGTGCTTCGGGGCGCGCGCGAGTCACTGAGTGCAACCCGCACGCGCGCGCTGCTCGGTCCTCCCGCGGGCAGCCGTCGATTCCAAGATACCCACGGATTGAAACGCACCATGCGTGGCCGCGCGGCGCGGGGGCGGCTACCCTCGCTGAATGCGTCTCTCCCGCTGCGCCTGGGTTGCTGCTCTGTTGTTGCTTGGTTGTGGCGGCGGCGACGAGCCAGGTGGCTCCTCCTCCGGTGGAAGCGGCGGGAGCGGCGGCTCAGGCGCCAGCGGCGGCTCTGGCAGCGGTGGTTCCAGCAGCGGTGGTTCCAGCAGCGGCGGCTCGAGCAGCGCCGGAAGCGCTGGTTCAGAAAACGCGGGCGGCTCGAGCAACGGCGGCAACGCTGGCGCAGCGGGCAGCGCCGCAGGAGGCAGCGCCGCAGGAGGCAGCGCCGCAGGAGGCAGCGCAGCGACCGGAGGCAGCGCAGGGACCGGAGGCAGCGCCGGGACCGGAGGCAGCTCAACGCTGCCGGTGCTGGCCAGCGCCGGCTGCGGCAAGACCGGCGCGCCCAGGGGCAAGCTCCCGGGGCAGACGAGCAGCGTCAACGGTGTTCCGCGCGGTTACGACCTGTTCGTGCCCAGTGCCTACGACCCGAACCAGCCGGTGCGCCTGGTCTTCACCTATCACGGCGCTGGCGGCACCGCGAACACCAACCAGTTCAAGTTCGACGACTACAGCGAGCAGCGCGGCGGAGCATCCATCCAGGTCGCGCCCCAGGGCTGGACGAGCAGCGAGTGGAACCAGAACCACTTCGTGCCGTTCAACCTGGACGACAGCGTCCAGCTCTTCGATCAGGTCCTGGACGAGCTGGCGCAGGACTACTGCATCGACCTGAACCGCGTGTTCGCCATGGGCCACAGCAACGGAGCACAGATGGCCTTCCACCTCGGGTGTCTCCGCGGGGACAAGCTCCGCGCCATCATGCCCAACGCCGGCCGCTGCTTCTCCTACGGCGCGGGCGTGTGCGATCCGGATCACTCCGCCTCCAGTCAGCAGTGCCAGGGCGAGGTGATGGTGCTGAGCGTGATGGGCGAGGATGACACCACACGGCTCGGCGATGAAGCGGCGACGGTCGAGGGCTTCAGGCAGCGCGCCGGCTGCAGCGACCAGACCGAGGCGCGGGACCCTGCGCCCTGTCAGCGCTTCCTCGGCTGCGACGCGAACGCCGAGGTCGCGACTTGCCGCATCCCCGGCATGGCCCACGCGATCTGGCGAGATGGCCGCGAAGGCGTGTACGACTACATGCTATCGCTGTAGGTCAGCGAGCGAGCGGCTCGCTCGACCGCCACCGTTGCCGCACGGTCTCGTGCCAGCCGTTCACGACGACTTCGGACAGCAGTCGCTGGTTCAGCCATGCTAGTCTGGGCTTCGTGGGTCGGCTGATGCAGCGCGCTTCGACGCTCTCGTTCGGGGTGATCGGGCTGTGCCTTGCCGGATCCGCGCGGGCTCAGTCGGCCGGGCAGGACCTCGGCTGGTCGCCACCGCAGGTGCAGCTGGGCCCGGTGCGAGAGCGCGAGGCTGAGCACGATGAAGCCGCGTATGCGGGCCCCTGGAAGCTCGAGCGGCGCTGGTACGGCTGGCAAACCCTCACCCTCGACGCCGCCACCGTCGCCGTGAGCCTGCTCGCGAACAGCGAGTATGCATTTCTGGGTGGATACTGGGGCGCGTCGCCGCTCCTGCACCTGGCTCACGGCAACGCGGGGCACGCGGTCGGGAGCCTCGGCTTGCGCATCGGGCTTCCTCTGCTGGGGATCGGCATGGGCAAGGGCGTCGGTGCAGACGGCGAGAGCGGCGACCCCGGGATCTTCCTGGGAGCGCTGCTCGGCGCCGCAGTTGGCGCCGTGGTGGACGCGGCGTGGCTCGGCTGGGAGGATGTGCGCGTCCCAGCTCCGGCCACGACGCCTGCGGGGGCCTCTCCAGCAGCGTCCTCGAGGGCGAAGTCGCCGGTCGTCTCTCCTGGCTGGCGCGCGGAGGTGAGCGGCTGGGGAGCCTGGGTCCCAGCGACCAGCGACGCCGAGCACGGTGGCGAGCTACGCCACGCCCATGGTCTGCGCATGGGAGCCGGCTACGCGTCGATGTCGTTCGGCTTCGAGTACTCGCTCTATCGCCTGGGGCGCAGCGGCTACACCGCCGAGTTCGACATGTACTTCCCCTACGTCGGCGTGAGCTTCGACCTGGGAGGCTCCGTCCGCGCCGGCCTCGAGGCAGCGCTCGGCTTCGGTCGCGCCGAGTTCAGCGACGAGAGCCCCGCCGCGCTGCGCGGTCGCGCGAGCCTCACCTACGTCGACAAGGCCTTCGGAGCCGGTCCCTTCGTGGGCTACGCCCACAACCTCGCCAGCGGCGTTCAGGGCGAGTCGCCGACTCGGTTCGGCATGGAGCTCGGCGGCAGCCTGAGCGTCTGGGTGTGGTGAGGGCGTAGCCACACGCGACGAGCTTTGGCTTGCATGCGCGACGAGCTTGTGTCTAACACTGAACCCGATGGTTCACTATACGAATCCCCACCTCGACGCTGCGTTCGCGGCGCTGGCGGACGTCACCCGCCGCGGCGTGCTGGAGCGCCTGGGGCGCGGAGAAGCCTCGATCAGCGATCTGGCCGAGAAGTTCGACATGACCCTGACGGGCATGAAGAAGCACGTCGGCGTCCTCGAGAAGGCCGGGCTCGTCACCACCCAGAAGGTCGGCCGCGTGCGCACCTGCCGCATCGGCGGGCGCCGACTGGATGAAGTGGAAGCGTGGATCGACAGGTATCACCAGCTCTGGGACGCGCGGTTCTCCGAGCTGGACAGGGTCGTCGAAGAACTGAAACGCAAGGAGAAGCTAGATGGACGCAAAGCCTCGCAATGAAATCTCTCGTAATGAAATCTCTCGCAATGAAGAGTCTCAGAACGTACCCGCAGGGAAACGCACGAAGGTAGAACGCAAGTCGGATCGGGAGATCGTCGTCACGCGCCTGTTCGACGCGCCGCCGCGGCTGGTGTTCGAAGCCTGGACCAAGCCCGAACTGTTCAAGCAGTGGTGGGTGCCGAGATCCATGGGCATGACCCTGCACGCCTGTGAGATGGACGTGCGCACCGGCGGCAAGTACCGTCTCAACTTCGGCGAAGGCATGGACTTCTACGGCAAGTACCTCGAAGTGACGCCGCCCTCACGCATCGTCTGGACCAACGACGAAGACGCCGAGAACGCCTCCATCACCACCGTCACGTTCGAGGAGCAGAACGGGCAGACACTCCTCGTGATGAGCGAGCTCTATCCGTCGAAGGAGGCCCTCGAGGAGGCTGGCGGCGCAGCGGACGCGACCCACGAGACGTTCCGGCAGCTGGACGAGTTGCTGGCCACGCTCGGTTGATCGAGCTCGGTGCCTGATCGAGCCCGGTGCCTGATCGAGCCCGGTGCCTGATCGAGCTCGGTGCTTGATCGAGCTCGGTTCGTTCTTGCTTGGGGGGGAGGGAGCGCCACGGGCAACCTGGCATGAGTGTACGAGCACCCAACCATCCGTGATGGCGAGTGCCGCAACTGCAGGGCTCGAATCAGATCCCCAAACTTGGGCGACCAATGCGGGACGCTGAACTTCGATGGTTGAGGGGTCGGGCCCAGCGAAGGGGCGACTCACCACGGGCGCGGACAAGTTGAGCCGCAGTAGTCACGGTGGATTGGCAACGAGGGGGAAACGGAATGCGTTGTAGTCTGCCTACTCACTAACCAGTGCGAATCGGAGAATGCCGGCCTCCGAGACCACCGGGAGTCACGCAGCGGTCAACGTGAACCGGGCAGGTTCGACGGTTGGCTCATGCTCGAGCAGTGCATCAACCTGCTGTTGAGCCGAATCCACCAGGCTCTGGAGCTTGGCTGCTACTTCAGGTGCTAGCCCTTCAGCGAGGTAAGCTTTCCCCAGAACGATCGCCCGCAAGAGGTCTCTCGCGCTGAGTGCCGCTGCAACAACTCCCAGTCGAGCGATCTCGCCTTCGAGATCCTGTGGACTGGTGAGCGAAGCGATCTCCTCTTCAAGCTTCGACACCTCGCGGAAAGCCGCCCACGCCCTGGGAGAATCCTTGGGGAGCCCCTCAGCGAGAGTAATGGCGTTCGTCACGCGCTGATTGAGGTCACTTAGGCTCATCACTCTGAAAGACGGCTCGGGGTTCCCTGAACGATACCACGCATACGGCCGGAGTCGCGCCCTTCCTCTGAACCCATAGCGAGGCCCTCGCCTGGTGTAACGCCTCAGCAAGGGGCAGCGACCCTTCGTCCGTACCTTTCACTTCCAGCGCGTACACCTCGGACTGGCCTTGGAGGATCCAGTCCGCGCCTTCGCTTAGCGAGGACTGCAACCGGCGCAACACCCTCCAGTTCTTGTGTTGGTGCGCCAACGCGAGGGCGATGCCCATCGCGCCGTCTCGAGTGGTTTCGCTTTGATCCTCGTTTTGAGCAACCAACGAGGGGAGCGCGACCCACGAGATGTCTTCTCGTGCGCTGAAGTCACCTGTCACTGACAGTTGCACCCCCGGCTTGTGCCGACGTTCGAGCGCAACAGCGGCACGATGCGCGAGCGGTCCTGCGGACTCAGCAGGCAGGCCAGCGCACAGGTTGCCGAGATCGCTCAGGTCAATCACGCCCAGGTCCCCAGCTGCAAGTGGAGAGCCGCCACGAAGCCCGACACCACCCGCTCGAACACATCTCGGGTGAACTCTCCCTCGAGGGGGTAGCCAGGCGACACCGAGTCTCGCCCGAACTCGAGCAGAAGCGTCTCGGAGGCGGAATGGGCGACACTGTTTCGCGCCGTCACCAGTTCGCTCAAGGGTTCTACGAAGAAGTGACTGAACCCTCTGTGCCCGCCCGACCTTGTGTCCAACCCTCGCTGGCTTCTGTATGCCGCCACGTGCGCTACCAGTCGATCGTTCGACGACACTCCCAACACCGCGTGAAGCGGGCGTGCCGGGACGTGCTCTGCGTAGCCGCCCAGCTCCAACCCGAGCCACCGCGTCCGCACAGCATCCGCGGCATCTTCGAACACGTGCTTGGCCTCCAAGGCTGCATTCACTGGATGCACGCCCTCGTTCAATCGTTGCTGGAGCCCACGCGCTCGTTGGCGGACGGACTGTCGGAGTTCAGGCGTCACGACCGGCTTCAGTCTATCCGATCAGCGCGGTTGGTGGACGACGCTGCGTGCGCCGTGTGCGCCATGTAACAACGGTGGTGTGCACTCGGGCGGCTGACTGTACACCCCGCTACTGCCCCGTCGAGTCGAAGTATATGCTGGAGTAGTTCCCGTTGGGCTCGTGGAAGCCTGCACTCTTCGCAATCACCTGGTCGTAACCGGTCGTCGCGATTGCGTCGTAGCTCAACAAGGTGACGTACCTGTTGTCCGGGGGGCTCGTGATGAACTGCTCGAGATCCGAAGGCAGTGAGGGCAACTTCATGGTCCCTGCGGCGGCGGGCGGCGCCACGAAGTCCCAGACGACCATCCCGTTCGTTCCGTCGTAGGCATGGAGTGAACCCCAAATCGCGTCGCCTACGGCACTGCCGTCCAGCTGCCAGGCTACTTCAGGCCGGCTGGTGGTGAGGCCAACGGTGGTGGACGTTGAGAATGGGGACAAAACCGTCGCCGCGGCCCAGTTCATCTGCGCGGGCGCGACCTGCCCGATACGAACTGCTGACAACGAGCGATTCTGCGGAAGCGAGATCCCCAAAGTGGTGGTGACGTCTTTGAACGACTCCTGAGGAATTCGCAGGGAAAGCACCTCCTCGGGTCCCGGAGGATGAATGTACCGCCCAAGGTCTAGCGATGTGTCGCGATTCACGCGGCGCGGAAAAACTCGGACGCTGCCCTCCGTCGCCCCTGAGGGTATCGCTGTGATGTTGAACTCGTGGTCGCTGAAACTAATCTTGTTTGCGGCGATGTTGACCGTCTTGGTGCCTCCAGCAACGAAGGGTTCGTCAAGGAGCGTTCCGTATCGCACTAGTTCGTCAGCCTTGCGGACGAACACCCAGATGTCCAGCACCTGCTCGCCGGTGCATGGCTTGACCTGCATCGTCACGCTGCCACTACCAGCCGGGGCGTGGATTGTTCCATAATTTCTGCATGGCATCCATACGTCCCAGTACGCATCCGCACCTGGCTCAGAGCTCGTCGCATTCACGGTGACGGTCATCGGGGTAGGGTCGACGGGTGGAGGTGGTTGTGGATCGAAGTTGAAAAGCTCGACGTAGATCTGTTCTGGATGGTCCCCCACCCTTAGAACCGTCGACGCGCCGCGCGCCTGCACCCGCACCCCGTCAGACTGAACGTAGTCGACCTTCTTGAACGCGGACACTGTTCCGTCTGGCGGCACCACGACATCAACCGCACCGTCCTGACCTGCTTTGTGCCTGCTAACGAACGTGCCATCCGAGTTCGAAACGACGACGTCCGCGTCGGGTACGGGCTTGAAGTCCTGCTGATACGCCTCCACGACGACGTGCGTTGTCGGCTCGGGTGATCCGCCAGTGCCGCCAGCACCGCCACCGACGCCAGCGCTGCCGCCATTCATCGAAGCACCGCCCGCGCCGCCCCCAGCAGTTCCGGACGTCCCTCCAGTCGCCACACCACCAGCACCGCCAGCTGCCCCAGCACCAGCGGCACCGCCCGTACTCGACGCGCCACTCGCCCCAGCACTCCCACCGGTCCCAGCAGTGTTGCCACTCGGCACTTCGAAGTCGTCAGAACAACCAGCAAGAGCGAACAAGGAGGTGGCGAGGACGCCAACGGTCAACTTCTTCATTCATCTTCTCCAACAGGCACGCGAAAACGTTCGCTTGACGTCATCGGCCACGCTCACAATGAGTTGCTCGGATTTCTGGAAAGTTGGCTTCCCGGTACTGACGCTCGACCGCAAACGATTCGCGTCTCCACTCGGAGCCGCTCCACCAGCCGCTTGCCAGAAGCAAGGGCCTGCAACAACGGCTTGATAACGAACGTCCGACCGAGTTCCCGACGCTCCGCGATCACCACCTCCCCCATTCCGCCCCGGGCTACCGGGGTGAGGGTCCGGTAGGCGGTACCTTGAAGGTGATCGAGCACGCCGCGGAGCTTTTCGCCCAACCCACGAGCGCGGTCAAGCCACCCAAACGAACCGCGTGGAAGCGTCAGGCCTGGTTGCGTTTTGGCCGGATCGGCAGCCAAACGTCAAGCCGCTGGGCCTTGGCCCATGCCTTTTCCTGGCTGCGCCTGATGCGGGGCGGCGATGGGAACCGGCGTGAGTTCCGCCAGCATCCCGACACCCACCGCGTTCTCGCGGAACCGAACTCAAGGCAGCAGGGCGATAGAGACACGGCGTGCCTCAGGTAACCGTTCACGGACCAAGTCGCGAGGGTGTGGATTGGACTCAGATCACGCCGCCTAGAACTGGGCTTCCTGCTCGTCGCCGGCGTGTACGCCATCACTATCCCCCTGAAGTCTCACCTGAGTTCGACGGATGCCGTGATCCTGCTGGCGTTGTTTGCAGGGTACCTGTGGCGAACGTCACACCAAGAGAACGAGGAGCCTGAACTGCACGGGCTGCCCGCCGTCCTTGCCGAGCTCCCCACGCGCATGCGGCGAGGCACGGTGGTTGGGCTCTTCGTGACGGCGGCTGCGCTGATCGGCCTAGCTGCGAAGCCGTTTGCGGATGGACTCGTCGAGGGCGGACGCAGCCTCGGACTGGATGAGTTCCTCTTGGTGCAGTGGCTAGCTCCGCTGTCTTCGGAAGCGCCGGAGCTCATCGTGGCTGGGATCCTCGCTTCACGTGGAGATGATGAGACGGCTCTGGGCACGTTGCTATCGTCCAAAGTCAATCAGTGGACCCTATTAGTGGGCAGTCTACCGCTCGCCTACGCGGTGGGTGGCGGCGGACTCACGTTGCACCTCGACCCGAGGCAGAACGAGGAGTTCCTTCTGACCGCGGGACAGGCCCTCTTCGCCGTCGCGCTGTTGCTGAACCTGCGATTGCGCACTCGGGAGGCGGTGCTCCTGCTTGGTACCTTCATCGCGCAGTTCTTATTTCCGCAGGAAAGCGTGAGGCTATGGCTCGCGGGCGCCTACGGTGTGCTCGCGGTGGGCCTCACAATCCACTATCGGGCATCGCTCCTGCCAACGTTGGCGTCATTCCGCGCATGTAGCAAAACTTCGAATGACTCGTGACCCGTCGCGGAGGGAACGGATGACGATTCCCAGCTTGAAGACTTCAGTGCAAGTGGTTGCTCGTGTGCTTTCCCTCCGTGATCATCCAGAGCAGCCAAGGGGTGGGCTCACGTCGACGCGGGACGCGGATTGCGCGTCGGTATCTCGATAATAGGATCACGCCGAGGATCAGCAACATTGGCGCCCAACCGGCAGGCCCGTACACCGCGCCACGCACACCAGGATCTTCTCCGTGGAGCAGCAGGGGCAGTCCAGCTGTGACCGTCAATGCGCTGTTTGCCAGTGTGGTTGGGAGGACGCTCGTCGAGGCGAGGCGCAGCCAGCCCAACAGGGCCCCGAGCAGCATGCAAGTGAGGACGAACGCCAGACACCTTAGCGCGGAAGTCAAGGTCAGCGCCGCTCCGTTTGCCGCGAGGAAGCACGGGGCGTACCACAGGCCCCAGACTGCTCCGTGGAGGGCGAGCCCGCGAAGTGGGCCGAAGCGCTGCATGCTCCTGGTCAAGTAGTAGCCGCGCCACGCGACTTCTTCTGCTAGCGCCTGAATCCACAGGGTGGTCAGCGCGGCGCACATACACGCGAGCACTAGCAGCGTGCCATCCAGGGTTCCGGCCTGGGGGAGAGGAGCAACGTCCTTCGTGCCGATTAGATTGCGTTGCCCCGCGACTAGCGCGATCCCCATTGCGGTTCCAGCGAGCACCGGAGGTGCGATCGCGGCGAGTACGAAGTACGGCGAACGGGCCGTCGTCAGGACATCGTCGAGCCACCCACGATCGACAAAGCGTCGGACGATCCATACCGCGACCAGAGGCTGCCAGCCCATGGATACGCCGTAGATGATTGAAACGATGAGGAAGCGTAGCGGCTGGGGCACATCTCGCGTCCAAACTTGACCCAGCAGCACGCACGGGATCCACGACAGCGCACAGGTCAGGAGCACGAACATGACCGGACCTCGATTGGAGATCGTGCTGACGGTGCGTGAAGTTTGAGACATGGGTCCTCTGGGCTCTGCAGTTATTCGTAAGACCGATTTCGGTCTGGGACGCTTGTTCAAGTAAACGATGCGCGGATCGAACCGTTGCCGCGGGCGATTTAGTGTCGCGCGGAAATGGATGAGGTGGCTTGTTGATTGCTGTCGCGAGTGACTGCTGATGATTTCGTTATGATGTCATTCTGAGTATGCTCCGCTTGTGAAGAGGGATACCTGTTCGTGAAGATGGATAGTCAGCGCCTTCGGCCGCGCATCATTCTGTTGATTGTTGCTGCGTGTTTCGCCGCGATTGGCAATCTGGTTCACCGCGTGACTTTGGCGATCAACGCTCGTGGCGGGACCACGGGATTTGCCGTGGGGATCCAGACAGGTCTGCGTTTGGTGGAGCTGGTGGCGCTGGGTCATGTGCTTACCGTCGCCGGGGATGCATTCACTTCGAGCCGGCGCCTCCGGAGTCTCGTGGCGAGAGCGATACCGGTGGCGATTGCTGCTCTGCTAGTGCGATGGGGAGTCGACGAATGGGTCATGTCGGGAGACTTGCTTGGCACAGCGCGTGCGACGGTGCTCGTTGGCCTGTGCGTGTGGGTCCGACGGAGCGGGCTTCGTGCGCTTGCGGGTTGATGGTGATCAACTGACCTGGTTCCTTTGCGTCGGGCCGATCGCATCCATCACTCCGCGAATCGGGTCGTAGAGGTGGCGATGACCGAGCGAGCGCCTGCTGCTCAGGAGTAACGTGGCGCACGGTGCATCGCTGGCGATCGCGAGCGCGACGCGACTGACGACCTTCCGACGACCACCATCGTTCCGCAGCCCAAGAACCACCAGGTCCGCCGTGGCTGCGGCCCGCTTCAGCGCGGCGATCGGGTCATCGTCGCGAACGACTTCAACCGTCGCTGAGCCCGAGGTTTGACTCGTTGCCAAACGCCGTACGCGCGCTTCCGCGGCTTCGCAATCTGCGTCGGTTGCGTCAGCGGGTAGCACCGTGATGAAGCGCACGTCGCGCTGCCCAGTGCGGCAAAGGCTTCCGAGTATGCGAGCTCGCAGTCGGTGCTCCTCCCCCCTTCCGCCGATAGGGACGAGAATGCGGATCGCGGAAGTCAGCGCCCAGCCACTCGGCGCGCGGAGTATCCCGACGTCGCAGTCGACGTCATCGATCAGCTGCTCCAGTTCAGGGCTGAGCGTGTTCTTTCCCGAGGGAACTTGTCCGAGCCCTAGCAAGAGACTCTCGCACTCATGGAACTGAGCCACTCGCCTGATTTGTGACCAAGCGTCGTCCGACACCGAGATCAGCGCATCGGGTTTTGAGCCTGAAGCGAGTGAGGTGCTGAGCGCTTCGGTCACTGCGCGTTGAGCGTCGGCCAAGCGCGCCTGAGGGGTCCGTGCCGAGTCGCCAGGAGCGATGACCGAGAGCAGCAGCACTTTGGCGAAGTCGTTTGGCGCGAGGGCATTGGCGACCTCCACGAGCGCGCCTGCGTTGGCTGGGCTTGCGATTGGGACGACGACAAGAGGTTCCTTGCCACGCAGGCGACCGAGGGAGGGGTCGAGCCCCTCGACAGCTGCGTCAGCGATCTCCGCCTGGGTCCTGAAGAGCGCGAAATACAGGATCACGCCGAATGCCAACCACATCAGGGTGATGCGGCCCGCAGCGGGTACAGCTAGCGCCTCGAACGCGCCCAGCCCAAGACAAGCGAGGCCGCCTCCTAGCGGAACGAGGGGAAACCACGGTGAGCGGTAGATGTTGGCGCTGGGCTCTGCTCGCTTCCTTGCGAGGTAGGCGGTCAGGTGGGTGAGCGCAAACGACAGTAGGAAGATCAGACTCGCAGCCGCTCCTGCTGCTTCGAGGTTGGGCAATACGAACAGGACCAGCAACACACCGGCCCCGGTTGCGAATACGCTCGTCGACGGCGTCTGCCGCTCAGGGTGCATGCGAGCGAGGACACTTGGCAACGTATGATCGCGCGCCATGGAAAGCGCGATGCGCGAACCCGCCATGATGTTCGCGCGTAGGGCAGAGAGGAACGCCAGCACCGCCACCGCAATGACCAGCCAGTAGCCAATTGGACCGAGGTAGTGGCGCACCGCTGCGGCGACGAGCGTGTCGCCGTGGCGGGTGGAGAACTCCGCGAGTGACGTTCCTTCAGGTACACCCACCGTCGCTGTGAAGAACAGCAGCGGCACGTACACGGCTAGCGAAAGCCCCACGGAAATGAACATCGCGCGCGGGATGACCCGTCTAGGATCTTTGACCTCCCCCCCAACGGCAGCGATCACTTCGAAACCGTGCAGCAGCACGAACGTCAGGCCCATCGCGTGAAGAACGCCTGGAGAGCCGCCGACTACGAAGGGTGTCAACGAGCTCAGGTAGTCGCTCGGGTGTCCGAGCAGCATCACGACTGCACCCGCGACGATCAGTATGCTGAATATCGCGACCTTGGCGACGCTCAGCCAGCTTCCGCCTCCGGAAGCGTGACGGGTGAGGACGAGCGTGTAGTAGCCGGAAGCGGCGGCGGCCAGTACCACCATCGCTGCGTGTGAGGACAACCATGCGGGCGTTGATAGGCCCAGCGCTGCGAAGGCTTCGCTCAGCATCAGCAATGCGAACGCGGCGAACCCAAGCGCATAGAGAACACACGCGACGATGTAGGCGAACCACAACACCCAACCGACCGCGAACGCCGCGCGGATCGATAGCACCCGGTTTGCGAATACATAGGCGCCTCCGGAGCGAGGGAACGCCGTTGCTAGCTCGGCGAAGCTCATCGCCGTCAAAAGCGCGATAACGCCATTGAGTGCGATGGCGAGAATGGCCCCACCTCCCCCTGCGCTCAGGAAGGCACCGCCTGCAAGCGCGAGGATGCCGCCACCGATGATGGCGGCAACGCCAATATTCGTGGCTCCGAAGAGCCCGATGGTACGTTCTCGGTCCGGTGTCCCGGAAGGCATAGCGATAACCTCCTGATCGCGATAGGCGTCAGGTTAAATATCCAGGGGGAAAAAGACGGAATGCGCTTCGAGCCAAATCACGACTTGCGCGACCGCATCGTCCCTTGGAGCTGGGCGTGCTGACGTCCAGCTCCAATCCTTGGGTGCGCACACCGCGCAACTCGTGCGTCAGTGATTCGCCGCCACCAGCAGGGCAAGCAGCAGAAACATCCCTCCGGCGATCAATGCCGGGAGGTGTCTCTGGTGCCAGGGCTCCGCTGGGGCAGGCTTGCGCTTTGGTCGATTCTTCGACATATGGCAGCCTCCATTGCGTGCGGAAAACGCGCGCAATTCACGTCAGGGTTGATCGGAGAACTCAACCTTGAGCGAGGGGAGGGCCCCGTGCCGTGAACGTGTCGAGTGCGATTGCTGGGTCAAAGCCTTGCGCCGTGCGATTGGCTTCTGTGGGGGGATTGACCCGGGCGGAATCGACGACTGCCAAGTCTACCAGACTCGTCAAAACCGGCTGGAATGGCTCTCGATGAGTGACGGTACTGGGCTTGCTGACGCTGTCCCGGCACAAGAACGCCGAGCGCTCAGGCTGTTGCGCTTGGTCTGCACGCGGCTCCACATCGCGCACGACACGCACTGGGGTTGGCCAGAGCCAAGTCCACAGTACGAGGAGGAGCCAAATGTGCCGCACGTTGAAGTGGTACACCGTTCCGACCAGGTTGGCCACCCTTGATGGCCGTCGCGAAGTCGAAAGCTACTGCGGCAAGTTCGCCAATGTGTTGTCATGTTTCCCTGCGGTTTGAATTCCGGGAGAAGCGATGCACACAAGTCGATCGGTGGGTCTGTTGGGGGTGATGTTGGTGCTGCTCGCCTGCAAGCAGAGCGAAGGGGATACGGGGTCGTCCCCGGCGAGTTCCGGTCCCGAGGACGCGCGCGTTGCGGCGGTGGGAATTGGAGGAACGCTGGCGGGTGCTGAGAGCGACGCCAGAGGACGAGCGTCAAAGGGGGAGAGCACGCTGGTCGGCGGTCAGCTGTCTGGCATCAAGGACCTCTGCGTTGGCGTTGCGTGGAAGGTCCCAACGAAGAGTCGACGGGCGCTTTTCCTGACGGTAACGGGACCGACGGAGACCATGCGATCGCAACGAGTCGAGCCTGGCGCCACCGGCGGGCTGTGTCTCGAGCAGGTGGTACCCGGGAGCTATTCGCTCTCGCTTTCTCAAGGACCGTCCATAGCGGAGGCACCGACGGAGCGGCTACCGAAGTTCTCCGTCACGGTGAACTGAGCCGCGCTGCGACTCAGCCTTCCAGTGCATGACTGCTGGGAGCACCAGAATCGCAGCAAGGATGGTTGTGATTTCGCCGATCGCCGCAGCCAGACCGAAGCTCTGAACCGCTCGGTTGATACTCGTGAGGAGCACCAAGTATCCGAGCGTCGTGGTGAGCGAGCAAAGCACGACGGCGCCGCCAGTCTCCACCAACACGCGGTGCAGGTCCTTGTCACCCATCAGCTCGCGGCGCTTCATCACGTTGATGCAGTAGTCCGCACCGACACCAATGCCGATGGGGAGCGAGACGAAGTTCAAGAAGTTCAACTTGATACCGAGCATCGCCATCGTGCCGATCTGATAGGCAACACCGCACAGCAGCGTGATCAGTGTGACCCAGCCCGCCGTACGGAAACGGAACGCGAGGAGGATGACGAAGACGGTGCCAACGAGTGACAGGAGCACGGCGATCGGTGCGTCTTCGCCGATGGCGATCAGCATGTCCGCGAAGATCACGGAGTCACCGGAGCCGTGGATGACGTCACCGTTCGGGAGGGTTACCTCACGATACGAGTCTGCCCAGAGCATCAAGTAGTGCGCATCGTAAACGCTGCGGCCTTCTTTGGGCACGATGTACACGACGCGACCTCGGGTGCCGTCCTTTTCTGTGAACGGACGCGCTACCAGTTCCGGGAGCTCGGCGATCCCAATGGGCGTCAGCTTTTCGGGCATGTTTTCCTCGATGGCTTTCCAGTCCTTGTCGTTCACGAAGCCCCGTTTACGAGCGCGCTCCAGCAGATCCTTCGTCTCCTTCAGCAGGGTGATCTTCTCTTGCTGTTTGTTCGGCAGTAGATCGTAGATGCTGACGATCTTCTCGAACGGCTTCCTGCCAGGCGCCGCCTCGCGGTTGCGACTGTTCAGCTCGTCGACCAGCGGTTGGACTTGATCGAGGTGGTCGGTGACGATGGCCTTACCGTCTTGGCCGAGGCGACCCACGATCTTGTCAACACGCACCGACAGCAGGCCCGCCGCGGTCGGCTGTGTGTGCTCGTTGCGGACGTTTGCTAGGTCGTACTCCATCGGATCATCAATGAAGTAGCGCAAGGAAAGCACCAGGCAGGCGACGCCGAGCACCGCGCCCACCATCGCGATGCTCTTGGGGAACCTACTCGATGCCCACGCGAAGGGAACGCCATAGGCTCCGCTGACTTCGCGCGCCAAGCAGGCTCCCCGTCGGAGTACATCGGCTTGAAGCGCTCGCCGAGCACCAGGATCGCGGGTAGTACCAGGTACGTCGCGACCCAACACAACGCCATGCCCAAGCCGGCGATGATGCCGAAGTGTTTGAAGCCTCGGAAGTCCGTTGCGGCGAGGGAGCCATAAGCGATTCCTGCGGCCAGGGAGGCGGCCAGTGTCGCGCGATACGTTTCCAGGTGACCAACGAGCACGGCGTCTTCGGTCGACTTGCCTTCATCTCGGCGCGCCTCCACGTAGCGCGCCATGTAAATGATCCCGAAGTTGATGCCGTTGCCCGCGATGATTGAGGCGAGGAAGCCGGTCGCCATGTTGAGGTACCCAACGCTGAGGTAGGCGAAGGCGAACGACCAGAGGCAACCGACGCCGATCGTGATTCCGATCGCGATTAGCGCACGGAAACGCAAGAAGAAAAGGAAGACTACGCCGAGGATCAGTCCAACGCCCCAGCCGCCGACGTTGATCAGGTCATCGGTGATGGCCTTTTGTTGCTCAGCGCTAGTGATCAGGTTGCCGGTGAAGTGAACCTCCGTTGCAGGATCCCAGCGCTTCGGGTTCAAGTCGACGACGAGATCTTCAATGCGCTTTCTGAGTTCGAAGGCGTCCTGGCTCCCGCTCCCGAGTGGGGTGCGGACGAGGATTGCGCCGAGCTTGCCGTCCTCACCGATGTAGTATCCATCGACGCCAGGGCTCTTTTTGTTGGCGTCGTCGACCTTGCGCTGGAAGCGCTCCTTGAGCGCTTCGGGGCTGAGATCCGGCACGTCACTTTCGCCGAAGTCGAGAGCTGTGCCAGCGGCCTTCTGGACCTCCCAGTCGTAGCGCTCTTGGACGTCGTCGTGGATCTGCTGAATGTCCTCGAGGTCGGCGTAGAGAGCCTTGTGCTGCTCGAAGAATTTCCGCACGGCGCGGGTGCCGTCGTCGACACCAACTACGTATTCTCCAGGCAGCGAGCGGATCTTCGGGCTCAGCGCGTCGATGGTGCGCTTGAGCGACTTGGTGTTGGACCCGGTAATAACGACGGTGAGAGTCGAAGCTCCAGCAAGCTTGTCGTTCACTCGTCGCATTTCGACAACGCTCGGCTTGTGATCTGGAAGGAGCTCCTTGAAGCTCGCTCGCAGGCTCAGCTTGCTGGCGAGGAATCCAGCAGGGAGCAACGTAAGCAGGGCGACGAGCAGCACGATTCCAGGGTGTCTCACCTGGATCGCCGACAGTCTTTGTAGGGCCCGTCCAAGTGGGTTGGGGTCATGCATGGTTTGGCTTGCGCTTTCTTGGTGCGCGCTCGGCGCAGGCGAGTTCGGGCTGACGTGCAGTAGCCGCGTCAGGACCGACCAGCGATTCGCGGGTCATCGCTCTCACGTCCTGCCAAGAAGCGTGCTCCCGGAGGGTCTCTGCAAGGGTTGCTTGTTCGCCGCTTAGTCGGACTCGGCGCATGAAGATCATCGGAGCGAAGTCTCGGGTGACCCTCGAGAGTTCCTGCATTGAAACAAGGGAGCTCGCGTACGCGTTCAGCGAGACCACGGCGGCGGAGACGGAGGCGTCGCGCAGCGGCAGCTCACTGGTTGCGGTTGCAAAGGTCAGCAGGTTTTTGGTGCAAGCTGGTGGGGTCAAGCGCGCGAGTTCTTGCTTGCTTCCCGGGAGGTCGACCGTTCGAGGGACCCCCTGGGCGGTCAGCCTGAGCTCCCGGAGCATGCGGGGCGATCGATCGAGACCGATGACGCGCACATCCGGTCGTGCGATAGCATAGCGATAGGCGACGCCCCCGGTGCGACAGCCGACGTCGAGGACGATGGCACCGCTCGGAACGCTTCGGGTCAGTTGTTCAAATCTTGAGACGAGCGCGCTGAACCAGCGGCAGTCACAGCCCAGCCGAGTACTGCGTCGGGAAGTACTCATCCAGGTCCCGAAGCCCGCCACCAGATCTTGGCACACCTCGGCTTCGTGCACCGATGCCAGGCCGGTGCGTCGGGAGACAGACATGTGTTCTCCGTGCGGAAATAGTTGTTCGCGCTTGGCCTGAAAGAAGGGACCAGCGCTGCGAAGGGGCGACGGGAAGTGAGCCCTTGAGGGCACCTGTACGCACGCTCCCAGAGTTGGGCCGATCGCAGCCCAAGCGAGCGCGCCTCGCGCCGTCCCGTAGGAGGGACGCGGGCGAGTACCTAGACGGGGGACTTCGTGTACGGAGGACCGCGCGCCGACCAGGTGCTGATGCTGGTCTCAGGCGGAAACCCGAGCGTGTTAGCGACTACGCTGGCCTGATAGAGCCCCTGGTTCCGCTCCGGAAGCGGCGCCTGGTCCGTGAACGGAAGCGCCACTGGTGTCCCGTGCTCGAAGAGGGCGCTGGACTTTGCCGCCCGGTCTCGGGACAGCAACACGGCCCGCTCTGGCTGCTCGCCACACTGCAGTTGCTGCTGGTGACTCGAGTTGTACTGGATTGGCGCTGGCCAGAGCCAGGTCCAGAGCAACAGCAGAAGCCACAACGCACGCACACATGACTAGTACACTCAGACCTGTCCTTGAGCCAAGTGTGTCGATGCGGGTCGTTGGCTAACTGACGCCTCCGACGTGGATTCTACGAACGTCCTTGAGGTCTTTTAGCTCGCTCACCACGTGCTGGAGTCTCGTGTCTGCAGGGAGGCGCACGACGACCCGCAACTCGGTACGACGCTTCTCACCAAACCTCGTTGCGTACTCGATGTCTTCCACAAGGCCCCCGAGTTCGGTCACGGCACTCTGAACCTGTTCGACGATCTCGCTATCCCGTGAAACAACCAGGGTGATGCGACGTTGCTGAGGTAGCGAGTCGTCCTTGTCTTCGAATCGGCGGAGGACGGTCAACGCCAGGGTTCCAAGCCCTGTGACCGCGACCGCTTCCCAGTACATTCCGCCGCCGCTGGCGAGCCCGATCGCGGAAACGAGCCAGAGCCCTGCGGCTGTGGTCAGTCCCTGAACGGTAAGGCCAGTTCGTAGAATCGCACCGCCTGCGAGAAACCCAATGCCCGACACTACTGACGCGGCGATGCGCGAGCCGTCGACTTCGACCACGCCACCATCTTTGAATCCCTGGAAGTAGGCGAATTGGGCCGAAACGATCATGAACGTCGCGGATGCCATCGCCACGATAGAGTGCGTTCTGAGGCCAACGTGCTTGCGGTGGCGGTCGCGTTCGTAGCCGATGACGGCGCCCAAGCCTGTGGCAAGCAGGACGCGTCCCAGCAACACGGAGTGTGGCAGCATGGCTCCTCCATTCGTTGGGGCGTAACCGCTGGTTACGCGCGGAATCGGCTATCATCCCTCAAACGAGCCTCAGCGCAAGAGAAAAGCGCGTGCCGGTGACTCCCATAGCTATCCTCTCCCCCGCAAGAAACCCCACCCAGCGTCCGCCACTGGGGTCTCGTAGCGTCATGAATTACCGGGAGGAAATCAGCGCTGGCTCGCGGTCCAGAGCGGGCCGGGTGTGCTTCGTCGCTGCCAAGATGTCGCGGCGGGTGACGATGCCGATCGGTCGTCGAATCGGTCCCGTGCTGATCACTACGATACGGCCGACGCCACTCTGGAGCATGTGGTCTGCTGCTTCTCGCGCGGTGTGGTCCGGATAAGCGGCGACCGCGAAGCTAGATATGATTTCGTGGACGTTGAGAGAGCCGTCTCGCGTCTTCAGGTCCGCGCTCGCGACGATCCCGAGTAGCTCGGCGTTTCGGGTGACGGGATAGACTTGGTGTGGCGACCCCGCAGCGATCGTTCGAGCGTCTGCAACCGTGATGTCCGCGTCGATGGTGACTAATTGCCGTGTGGCAATGTCTCCGACATGGATCAGCTCGAGATCGTCGACGCCGTACTGAGAGCCTACGCGGACGCCACGTCGGGCGAGCTTCTCGGTCATTATCGTGTTCGGCATCATCAAGCCGGACACGAAGTACGCCGCGGTGCAGGCTCCAAGCAGTGGAAGCAGGCCAATCGGCTGCCTGGTGCATTCGAAAGCGAACACAACCGACGCGAGCAATGCACGAGAGGCGCCCGCGAACATCGCGGCCATTCCGACTAGGGCGCCGATGCGTGGATCGATCTGGTGTCCCGGTAGCGCTTCAGCGACGACCCGAGTGCTGAGTGCGCCGAGCGCACCACCAATGGTGAAGAGTGGGGCCAGCGTGCCACCCGACGTTCCGCTACCCAATGCGATCAGCCAGGAAGCTAACTTGGCTACGCAGAGAGTCAGCAGAACACTGCCAAGGAGATCACCCCGTAGCGTCTCCTCGATGTTGACGTAGCCGACTCCCAGGGTACGGGGAGCGAAGTAGCCAATGACCCCGACTGCCAGTCCGCCGATTGCAGGCCACCAAGGCCACGCGATAGGGAGGCGTTCGAAGCCATCTTCGACCGCGTAGAGTAAACGCGTGATTGCGACGGAGCAGACCCCGATGAATGCTCCAAGCACCACATAGGTCGTGAGCGCCACTGCCCCCGGCTCCTGAACGCTTTCCATGGGGAAGATAGGACTCGAGCCGACGAACGCGAACCTCACTGCGGTGGCGACACACGCTGCCAGAGCGACGGGTACGAGTGATCGTGAGCGATACTCGAACAGCAACAGTTCGATCGCGAGCAAGACTGCTGACACTGGGCTACCGAAAGTCGCCGCCATGCCTGCTGCGGCTCCCGCGGCGAGGAGCGTCTTGCGTTCATGGGAAGTCACGGGAACGAGCTGGCCCAAAGTGGAGCCTAGGGCACCGCCTGTCGCGATGATGGGGCCCTCAGCTCCGAAAGGGCCCCCCGTACCGATGGCGATCGCCGCCGAGATCGGCTTCAGGAGCGTCATGCGTTTGGGGATCTTGGCGTCGTTGAGCAGGATCTGCTCCATGGCCTCTGGAATTCCGTGTCCCCGGATCGCCCGTGAACCGAAGCGGGCCATTGCTCCCACTACCAGGCCGCCGACGACTGGGACCGCGATCACCCAGAGACCTAGACGGTTGGTCGATGGATCTGCGCCCTGCACATCGAGACGCTGGTGAAAGGCGACATTCGTGATGAACGCGATCAATCTCGTGAGGGCTTGTGCTCCCAATGCCGCCGCGATCGCGACCAACATGGAGAGAGCTGTGATCACTGCCACTCGGCGGTTCAGCGTCGGTAGGCGCTCTGGGAGACGCAGTGACGTCAGCTGGCGCTCGAGCGTTGGCGCCAAGGGGATCCCTCGCTCGAGGTTCGATTCACTCATCGCCGTTGCCCTCCAAGAACATTCGCGGGACGAGGTCGTCAGCGCCTACCGCTTGCACCAACAGCTCCAGTGACTGGGCGATCTGTCGGCGCTTGCTCAGAGGTAGCTGCGCCAAGCCTTCGGCCATTCGCACCTGGGGCAGATCCTTCGCGCGCGCGACCGCCCGCTTGCCGGTTGCCGTGAGCCGTAAAGCCACCCGGCGCTTGTCACCGGGGTCTGGTGTGCGCTCGACGAGTCCACGAGCTACGAGCTTGCTGACGACGACTGACACCGAACTGGGATCTGTCATCGTTCGCTCTGCGAGCTCCCGAATGGACGCGCTGACCCCCTGGCTGAGTTGCACCAACACGAACAGTTGGGCGGTGCTCAGTTTGGCGTTTCTCGAGCCGTTCTCCAAGCGCAGGAAGCGCACCAGGCGGCGTAGCGAAGCCAGGATTCTGGCAGTCTCTGGATTCGTGTGGCTCAAAGCGTGGGATCCCATGGATTTAGATCTCGTCTAGCTCTATCCTTGACGAAGTTCAAGCACCCGGTCGGAGCGAGCAGCGTTGGCTCGCGCCACAACTGGGCAGTACCTACTCCGCTCGTATCGAATGACCCTGCGGCAACTCGTCTGCTTGCGTCGCTACGTACGTTACCCTAGGGAATCAGTAAGTGTGGACCTCTGCTATGTCGACAGAAGAAACCGTCGCGGTGCACTCACTAGAACTGGATGCGGCAGAGCTCCGCACTGGACAAGCCTTCAAGAAGGAAGGACGTGCCGCTCGCACATTGGTGCGTGCTCCCGACCTGCGCGTCGTACTCGTCGTGCTGAGGGAAGGCGTTGGAATTGCGGAGCATCGGGTCGATGGATCAGCTGTCGTGCAAGTCCTGTCCGGAGCAGTGCAGCTGCGATGGGCATCCGGTAGTGCAACGCTCGAGCGGGGTGAGTGCGCAACCCTCGCGGCGTCTCTCAAGCACGACGCATTGGCGATCGTTGATGCTGAGTTGTTGCTCACTTTCCCGTGGGGTGGGGGAGAGGGCTACGACGCGTGAGAAGCCAAGCGCTGATCAGACCCACGGACCTCTTGCGCTGCGAGCACGCAACCATCATGGGTGCGCTGGAGAAGCTTGAGGCGCTGACAGGTGAGTTATCGCGAGGAGACTTGCTTCAGAGCGAGCGCGCATCGGCGCTTACCGCGTTCTTGGTGAGCTACCTGGAGAACTTCCACCTCGAAAAGGAAGAGCGTTTACTGTTTCCTGCGTTGCGGGACGCGGGGATGCCTGAACACATTGGCCCCCTGCCCGTGTTGTTGGGAGAGCATGAGAAGGCTCGGCACCTCCTCCGAGTCATGGTCGAAGCAGTGGCTGGAGGGTTGGATGATGCTGGTGAATTCGTTGCTGCGGCCGATGAGTTCGTCGGCTTGATGCGAGTTCACATCCGCAAGGAAAACGGTGCGCTCTTCATCGCGGCGGAGGACCTACTAGACGACAGCGCGAAGCTCGACCTGCTCGAGGCGTTTCGCGCCCGCGGCACACATCGACCATTCATCGGTTAGCAAAGGAAGACATGGGACTACACATCGGAAGTATCGCACCAGACTTCGAGCAAGACTCTACCGCAGGCAGAATCAAGCTCCACGACTACATCGGCGATCAGTGGCTAGTACTCTTTTCCCACCCCAAGGACTACACGCCGGTGTGCACTACAGAGTTGGGTCGGGCGGCGCAGTTGAGGGATGCCTTCCTCGAACGAGACTGCAAGATGCTCGCCGTGAGCGTGGACTCGGTTGAGGACCACCGTGGGTGGGTTGGGGACATTGAGGAGACTCAGAACGTCAACATGAACTTTCCGATCCTGGCAGACCCCGACCGTAAGGTAGCCACGCTATACGACATGATCCACGAGGAAGCGAACGATACGCTCACCGTGCGATCCGTCTTCATCATCGATGGTCAAAAGAAGATTAGGGCGACCATCACGTATCCAGCCAGCACCGGACGCAACTTCGCTGAGATCCTCCGCGTGATCGATTCCTTGCAGCTTACTGACAAGCACAAGCTCGCAACGCCTGCGGACTGGACTCCCGGTGCGCAATGTGTCGTGTCCCCGGCGTTGAGCACGGAGGATGCTCGGGCCCGATTCGGGGAAGTAACAGAACTCAGGCCCTATCTGAGAATGACGAAAGCTCCGGATAAGTAGTGCCAGACAGCGACCAACCTTCCCAGCGCCAGGTCCAAGCGATCCAGAAGGATCACTTGGACCTGCTGGTGCTCGTGGAGTGTCTGGCTTCGCTAGTTTCCGGGGGGAAGGGCGGTGACGGTGCTGCCTTGCACCGAGCAGTCGAACTTTCTGAGGCGCTACGGGGACTGCTGGTTGACCTACACTATCCGCGCGAGCGCGCGCTCATCGAAAACGCCATTTCAGGCGACGACGAGTGGGTGCGAGTGTTCCACTACAGGCACGATCTCGCTGGGCGGCTGTTGGACGGCATGCGGCGCGAAGTCCTCCGAGAGCGGATTGAGTGGGACCGCTTCTGTGCCGCTGCCGATACTCTGTGCGATTTGGTGCGAGTCCTCGTTCAGGAGGAGGAAAAACAGCTCCGTGGACTGTTGGCGTGACTCACGTGGTCACGGGCGCCTGCGCCGACTGTTGCTACACGGACTGTGTCGTCGTTTGTCCAGCGAACTGTTTTCACGCTGATTCACGAATGGTCTACATCGATCCCGTGATGTGCATCGACTGTGGTGCATGTTTGCCGGTGTGCCCGGTCGGTGCGATCTACGAGGAGGTCGACTTGCCGAATGCGGAAGCGCGCTGGCTCCCAATCAACGCCGCGCGATCTCGCTACCTTCCGGTGTTATCCAAGAGCCGCTCACCGCTGGGCACGCCGCAAAGTCGGGCCCGAGCGCACGGTCTCCGGGGGCGGAGCTAGTCCCCAAGATCCTTCAGCTTCCGCCACAGCGTGTTGCGCGCAACACCTAGGATCTTGGCCGCGTCGCTCTGGCTGCCACCGCACGCCGTCAGCACGCGGAGGATATGCTCCTTCTCCACTTCCGCCAGGGAACGCAGGTCCAGCGCCACGCTCGCGTTGGTCTGACGATTGAGCCGGACTGGATCAGGAAGGTCTTCAGCGTCGATCTTGGCTCCCGCAGCCAGCGCGGCACCGTGCTTCACCGCGTTCTGAAGTTCGCGGACGTTGCCAGGCCAGGAGTATGCAAGGAGGCACTTCTCTGCTTGCTCCGTGAAGCCTGGGCTCTCCGAGCGTTCCAAGGAGAGGAAGTGCTCTGCCAAAGGAAGGATGTCTGCCTCTCGGTCTCTGAGTGGCGGAACCTCGACTGTAAGCACGTTGAGTCGATAGTACAAATCCTCGCGGAATTTCCCGCTGGCAACGAGCGCGGCGAGGTCTCGATGTGTCGCGCACACGACACGTACGTCAACAGCGAAGGCCTGCGTCTCTCCGACACGGCGCATCTCTCCATCCTGGAGAACGCGCAGGAACTTGGCCTGCATTGTTAGGGGCAATTCACCGATTTCATCGAGAAAAATCGTCCCTTTGTGCGCGACCTCGAATAGCCCCTGCTTGACCACGGATGCGCCAGTGAAAGCGCCCTTTCCGTGCCCGAAGATCTCTGATTCCAAGAGGTCCGCGGGCAGCGCGGCGACGTTGATCGCTACGAAGGGGTTGTCCGCCCGCGACGAGTTGGCGTGTAGGACGCGAGCCACCACTTCCTTGCCAGTCCCCGTCTCTCCGTAAACCACGACAGGCGCTTCCGTGCGCGCGAATCTGGAGACTCGCTTGAAGAGACTTTGGATCGCACAGCTGCGAGCGATCACGTCGCCCCCTCCGTGCGCGCGCGGGACGATGGGCAGCATGCCGCATACGCTGCAAGGGAGCAGATTGGTTGACTGCACGGAGCAAGTCTTCCGCACTGACTCGGCAACGTCCAGCTGTCGGGCACGCAACGCCGCGTTTTCCTGCTTGGCCCCCGCCTCATGACTCACTCCGCAGGCGCGGTCTCGACCGCGCGCGTGATGGGCTTTCGCAAGAGACCGATCGAGAACACAACGAATGCTACTGCTCCGAGGCCGAACAGCGTGTCCCCAAACACGCGTGCCCAGCGCAGGCCGTTCATGAGTGGGGTTTGTAGGAACTCTGGACTTCGCGCGTACCAGTAGCCCACGTTCACCGACGCACTCGTCTGAAGCAGACCGACGGGTAACAAACTGAACACCACCATCGAGAACAAGCCGACGTTCATCAGCCAGAAGGAAATCTTGAGGGGTCGCTCGTTCCAAAGGCGATCGGGTGCGGCGGATCGCACGCAGAACAACATGAGCGCGAGTCCGAGCATGCCGTAGACGCCGAACAAGGCGGCGTGCCCGTGCACTGGCGTCGTGTTGAGGCCCTGCATGAAATACAGCGCGACGGGGGGGTTGATCATGAAGCCGAACAGGCCAGCTCCGATCGCGTTCCAGAACGCGACGGCTACGAAGAAGTAGATTGGATAGCGATACTTCTGAACCCACCCCTTGTGACGAGACATGCGCAGGTTTTCCCAAGCCTCGTAGCCGATGAAGACAAGGGGCACGACCTCCAGCGCGCTGAACACCGCGCCCAGCGCGGAAACCATCGAGGGTGTTCCACTGAAGTAGAGGTGATGGAGCGTCCCGATGATCCCACCGGACAAGAAGATCGCGGAGGCCATCACTACGGCGCGTTCGGTTGACTTCGGTTCCAGCAAGCCAAGGCGAGCGAACAGGAACGCGAACACCACCGTCGCGAAGACTTCGAAGAATCCTTCGACCCAAAGGTGGACGACCCACCACCGCCAATACTCATCCATCGAAAGGTGCGTGTGGTGTCCGTACCCAAGAGCTGCGCCATAGAAGCCGGCGATGGCCAAGGCGCTCAGGACGAAGAGCAACAGCAAGCCCCGACTCGAGTCGTCCTTCCTGCGCAACGCTGGACCTACCGCACGCAGCACGAGGGTCACCCACAAGAACAAGCCAATGAGGAGCGCGATCTGAAACGCCCGCCCGAGGTCGATGTACTCGTAGCCACTGTGGCCAAAGTAGAAGCGCGCTGTGTCGTCTTGGAAGTGATGCATGACGCTTAGCCACTGTCCCGCCATCGAGCCGAGCACCACGACCACCAGCGCGCCGAGCAATACATGAACTCCAAGGCGCTGGTAGGGAGGGTCGCCGCCGCCGATCGATGGCGCTACGAATAGACCAGCGGCAAGCCACGCGGTCGCGATCCAGAAGATTGCTAGCTGCGTGTGCCACGTCCGGGTGATGACGTAGGGGAGCCATTTCGAAAGGGGAACGCCGTAGAAACCATCACCCTCGACTCCGAAGTGTGCGGTCACGACGCCCATCCCGATTTGCAGGATGAACAAGGCAACGACCACACCGAAATAGATCAACGACGCGCGCTGCGACGGGGTGAGCTTGGCGTTCAACAGTGGATCGTCCTCCGCGGGCTCAAGGGGTTCCGCGTGGATAGGTTGAGCTGCTCTCCACCAAACCATGCCCGCGAGCCCGGCAAGCAATACGATGATGCTCACCCCGGTCCAGACCACCGCGCCTCCTGTGACGGTGTTTCCAACCAACGGTTCGTGTGGCCAGTTGTTGGTGTACGAGACGCCGGGTTCATCTGGGCGGTCGACACTCGCGGCCCATGAGGTCCAGAAAAAGAACGCCGTCAGTTGCCGAAGCTTCTCGGGGTCGCTCTGAGCACCTGCCGGGATCGCGAACTCGGTGCGACCCTTGCTGAAGACGTCGGCGTAGTGTGCCTGCAGGTTTCTCAAGGCGGCGGCGCGTTCTTTGGACACAACGAGTTCGTGTCGGCCGCCGTCGTATTTGTTGCTGCGTACGGCGTTCTGCAAGCGTGCTCGCAACCCGGCCTGTTGCTCCAAGCTCAGTTGTTCGTAGGGCTTGCCGTGGTCCTCGTTGGCGTACGCGTTGAGCACCAGCATTGCTTCCCGGTGCAGGTAGTCGGCGGTCCAGTCCGGGGCGACGTAGCTTCCATGCCCCCAAACGGAACCGACCTCCATGCCGCCCATGGCCTGCCAAACGTTCTGTCCCGTTAAGATCTCGCCTTCGCCGATCAGGGTGTTGCCTTCGGGGTCGACGACCCGCGCAGGGATCGGAGCAGCGTCGCGCTCGATGCGATGGCCCGCGTACAACAGAACCGCAAACGAGGCGACCACGACCAGCACAAGTGCCTTCCACGGGGTGGTCCACTTCATGCGCCGCCCAAAGCAATACGCGCGCCACCTCGAGTTGCCATCGGTCTGGTTCCAGTTCCGCGAGGCAAACAGGCTGAACTCCGTGCGCGCCCACTTCTGCCGGGTCATTCGGCCGAGCAGAGAGGGTGTTCCACCTGTTCAATTCTGGAACGCCATCAGGTACAGCCGGGGGCGATCCCTTGGAAATCCGCGGATTCTAAGCGTCGTCGGTGCTTGGCTCAAAACGTGCTGAAGACCTGGCGAGGAGAATGCACGCGCTCTACCTGCTGTCCGTCTACCTCCACATCCTGTGCGCCATCGTATGGATAGGCGGCATCGCGTTTCTGGTGTTCGTGGTCGTGCCATGGCTTCGGAGCGGTGGCCAACGCGTCGCGGGATTGTTCCTGCGTGAGACCGGGGCGCGTTTCCGCAGCATTGGTTGGGGGTGCTTCGTCGTTTTGCTGGCGACCGGTACTTTCAACCTCTATGTGCGCGGCGTGCACCTGACCGACTTCGCAAACGAAGCGTGGCGGAACACCGCGTTCGGCGGAGCCGTGTTGCTCAAGCTCGGCCTGTTCATCGCGGTGTTGGTCACGAGTGCAATCCACGACTTCTTCGTTGGTCCGCGCGCGACACGTGCCATTGAAGTCGACGCGACTTCGGCGGAGGCCGCGAGGTTGCGCAAACAGGCGCAGCGACTGGGACGACTCAACGCTGTGTTTGCGTTGCTGCTCGTAGGTGTCGCCATCACCCTGGTCCGAGGTGTCCCATGACCGAAGTGGAACTCATTACCAACTACTTGATTCAGGATCACCGGCGTCTGCACGACGATCTCCAAGCATCCGTGCGTGACGGGGAGTTCGATCCGGTGCCGTTCGCTCGCTTTCGAGCGGGGCTGTTGCGGCACATTGGCCTGGAGGAGAAGCTGCTATTCCCTGCGGTAAAGCGAATCGCAGGGTCACTGCCTGACGGCGCGCTGCAACTTCGAATCGAACACGGTGCGCTCACCTCCTTGTTGGTCCCGACGCCAGACCCGGCCCTTGTCGCGGAGATTGCCTCATTGCTCGAGGGACATGACGCCTTGGAAGAGTCCGTTGTCTACGCTGCGTGCGAGCAAATGCTCGGCGAAGCAATGAGTCGGAGGTTGACCCGGGAGGCAGAACAACGCGCCTCCCCCCCACTAGTCCCTCATTTCGATGGCCCTGGAGTGCATCGCACCGCTGCGGCAGCTCTGGCGGCAGCGCGAAACGCTCGCCGGAAGCGGTGATCCGATGACGGGGCTCATTCAACTAACTGAAAGCGATACCCGCCCGTCGGCTCACGGTTTCGCTTTGTTCAACAAAGGATTCCGTACGTTCTTTGCGCTTGCCTCACTTCACGCCGCGCTGCTGGTTCCGGTGTGGGTTGTCGCTGTGACGGGAGTGGTTCCGGTTCCCGAGATTGGGATGAGCTGGCATGCTCACGAGATGTTGTTCGGGTTCACGCTCGCCGTGATCGCCGGCTTCTTACTCACCGCCGTCACCAACTGGACCGGACGGGAGACGGCACGGGGTGGGAACCTCGCCGCGCTTGGGCTGATTTGGTTGGCCGGCCGCGTTGCCCCGTTTGTACTGTCTCCGCGCTGGGCGGCTGTTGTGGATCTTGCGTTCATTCCGCTCCTGCTCGTTGCGCTAGCGAGAGCCATTATTCCAGCCGGAAATCGCAGAAACTACGTATTCTTGGGGCTACTGACTCTGCTCGAGGTGCTAAGTTTCTTGCACCACTCGGGGACATTGGGGGTATTCAGCGGTTGGGAACGCAAGGCGGATCTCCTCGCTGCGGACGTGATTGCGATCATCATCTGCATCATGACCGCGAGGGTCCTCCCCATGTTTACCAAGAACGCCACGGGCTTCGAGGTTCAGCGCAGTCAAGTAGCTGAACGCGCTGCTGTCGTCGGCCTCGGTTGCCTTCTCGTGCTGAGCGGGCTGGAGGCACCTGGCTGGCTGCTGCAAGTGGCGGCGTCGCTGACAGCGGGCGCGCTCCTCCTGCGCTCGTGGCGTTGGGGGTTCCGTGCGAGTTTCGGCACGCCCCTCTTGTGGATCCTCCACCTGGGCAACTTGTGGCTGACTGTGTCAGTCGCCCTTCGCGGTTTCCCGGGGGTGATGTCGACCCCGCTCGCGCTACACGCGTTCACAGTGGGATGCGTTGCGATGCTCTGCCTAGGGATGATGGCCCGCGTTTCCCTGGGGCATACGGGGAGAATGCTAGTGCCGTCTGGGATGGTGGAGGTGAGCTTCTGGCTCCTCCTCGTCGCCGGGGTAGCGCGCGTCATCGCTCCAGCGTTCTTTCCTGCCTTCTACAGAGGGCAACTGCTGGTCGCAGCCGTTGCTTGGACGCTGGCGTTCGGCTCCTTCTTCGTTGCGTCCCTACCCATCTGGGTGCGTCCGCGCGTGGACGGGAAACCAGGTTGACGGGCTAGAGCCTCAGCACTTGATCCGGACCAAGCGCGTCCCGCGCGGGGTGGGGAGCAGCGTGTCGAGCCACTGTTGGCCAAAGTGACGGTAGCGGAGCTGGACTGCATGGCCTGCCAGCAAATGTACGGGAATATCCTTCAAGCATGGCTCGCCAGCGTTTGAATGGCCGTGCGCCCGCGTCTTCACGCGCAGTTCGAGCAACTCGGTGCAGTGTTCGATATCGTTGAGCAGGGCGGCTAGCGTGTCGCTGGACAAGACAGCGTCTTGCAGATCTGGCAAGCTCAGTTCATCGTCGGTCGTCACGCTTCGATTCCTCGGGGATTAGATCGGGGACACCGACCTGTGTCGTGTCCACGCTGGGTAGGCCCTGACGCAACTCGACGACCAGGCTGCTTGGGGGTGTCCCACGCTTGGAATAGAAGCGGTCCAACGAGAAGGACGCGGCTTGCTCTTGGGCGGGTTTTAGGAGTCCGAGGAAACCGCGGCGTGAAAGGTTTGGCATGCTCTCATCTCCCGGTGGGTGGTGTGCCTATGGTTGAGCGTTGATCCAGCGCCGCGCTTGACGTGTGGCACTGCACGCAGTTCTGGCGCTCTGGATGACTGGTTCGGAGGCCCACCTTTCCGGTAGGACCGTGGCAGCTGATGCACGTCTCTCGCATCCTCGTGGGGTGCGGCATAGTGGGCGGCGCACCCTGCCAGGCTCGCGAGCCGTGTCCAGGGGACTTCCAACCGTCGAACGAGTTCTCAGGCGAGATCCCTTGCGAGCCCGCTGTTCGCGGGTCTTGACTCAACGTGTGGCACTGAAAGCAGCTGTCGTAGCGTGGATGGCTCATGCGCGGCGCCAGATTGCCAGCGATGTTCGCACCCTTCTCGTGACAGACCAGGCAGTCTGGCGCGCGACTATCGTTCACGCGGTGGGGGATACTTGGCGGCGCGCCCCAGTAGGCGCGGGTTTCTTGCCGTGCGGCAACCGCACCGACGAAGTCAGTTTCCGACGCTGGTCCTTCGGGGGGAGTGCGATCGACGGCGTCTGCGAAGCGCTGGACCTGTGATGGGTGCAGGTCACCTAGGGCACCGCGGTCGCGGGTTCGAAGGTCGCCGTAGGAGGGCGTAGGATCCGCTGGCTGTTCGAGCTCCTGGGTGTCGCGTACGGGTGCGGCTTCAGGGGATTGCTTCAAGCCAGTAAAGAAGCCGACGAATGCGATCGCCACGATCCCGGCAGAGCCGAGCTGCCAGGCGCGATTGCCTACTGGGGACACAGACATTAGAACCTCACCCGATCTTCCGGATTCGGACTGCGCACTTCTTGTAGTCGGGTTGTTTCGAGAACGGGTCGTAGTCTTCCAAGGTCAGTAGATTCGCCAACAGCGTTTCGTCGAAGAATGGGATGAACGTACTTCCGCGCGGAGGTCGTCCGCGGCCGTTCAACCACGCGCTGAGCTCCAGCTTACCGCGCCGGCTCTCCACCAGGACCTTCTCGCCGTTGGCGATTCGCAGCCTCGCCGCATCGTCTGGATGCATCTCGATGTAGCTGCCAGGCATGGATCTTCGCAGTTGCGGTATTCGCATGGTCAGGGTTCCCGAGTGCCAGTGCTCGATCACACGACCCGTGCAAAGCCAGAACGGGAATTCTTTGTCTGGGGACTCTGGAGGTGGCTCGTAGGGCCGAAACCAGATTTGCGCGCGATGGTCGTGGGTCGTCGAGTGGTAGAAATCGATGGGGCGCGACTTGTCGGCGTAGGGATCGTCGAAGCTCGCGAAACGGAACTTGGTCTCTCGCCAGCTGCCGTCCTTCTGCTGCACTACTGGCCAGCGCAGACCCCGCGCCTTGGTGTACTCTTCGTAGGGTGCCAAGTCTTTGTGCTTGAGCCGGGTGAACTTGCGGTACTCCTCGAACAGGTGCTGGTCGACGTTGACGTCGTAGTAGTGGGCGAAGTCCCAGATGGGGACCGCCTTTCCGTCTTTCTCCACGTGGAAGATGAACTTGCCGTCGCGGTCCTTCATCCCCTCGTTGCCCAGCTCGAGCAGACGATGAGCCACCGCGATCAGTTGCCAGCAGTCGTCCCGGGCTTCGCCAGGCGGCTTGACCATCCTGAACCATTGCTGGGTCCGCCGCTCCGAGTTGCCGAAGACGCCGTTCTTCTCCACCCAGAGGGCGCTGGGCAGCACTAGGTCGGCGTGCTCCGTCGTTGCCGTGGGGTAAACGTCGCTGACGATCAGGAACTTGCCCGGGATCTTCCGGCTCGGAAAGAACAGCTGATTCAAGTTGGGCAGCGTCTGGCCGGGGTTCGTCACCTGCACCCAGATTGTCGAGATGTCACCGCCCGTGTCTTTAGGAGTGGAGAAACGCTTCCACATCTCCACGGTGTGATAGCCGGGCTTCTCAGGGATACGTCCCGCTGGGACGTTCCAGATGTCCTCCGCTTGCTTGCGGTGGTCGGCGTTGGTCACGACGCGGCCGCCAGGCAGTGCATGGGCGAGGGTGCCCACTTCGCGCACCGTGCCGCACGCGGAAGGCTGCCCGGTGAGGCTCGTCGGAGCGTCACCCGGCCTTCCGAAGTGGCCACTCAGCAAGTGCACGCCGTGGACCAGGTTGTTAATAGCGGTGCCTCGGGTGTGCTGGTTCATGCCCATGCACCACAGACTCGTGATCTTCAGGTCCTTGCTGGCGAACAAGTCCGCGAGCATGCGGATCTTCTCGGCGGGGACGCCGCTGATCTCCGCGACCTTCTCGGGCGTGTAGTGCGCGATAGCCGCCTTGTAGGCTTCGAAGTCCATCGCCTTGCCGTTCAGTGTTGCCGGCTCGTCTTGTTCGCGAAACGCGCAGTTCTTCTCCACGAACTCTCGATCCCACTCGCCCCGCTCGATGAGTTGCTGAGCGATGCCGTTGGCCACGGCCAGGTCGGTATGCGGCTTGAACTCGAGATACTCGTCAGCAAACTCCGTGGTGCGAGTACGGCGAGTACCGATATCTATGAGCTTGACCCTCTCCCCCCGAGAACGGCGATCCATCACCCGAGAGAACAATACAGGGTGCATCTCCGCTGGGTTGTTTCCCCACGTAATCAGGACATCGCAGTTGTCCAAGTCATCGTAGCAGCCCGCGGGCTCGTCGACACCGTACGTGCTCAGGAAGCCAGTGACGGCGGAGGCCATGCACAAGCGCGCATTCGGGTCGACATGATTCGAGCCGAGGCCACCCTTCACCAGCTTGTTCGCCGCGTAGCCCTCGGGGATCGTCCACTGGCCGCTGCCATACATGGCAAAGCCCTTTGGATCTGCCTGAATGCGTTCAGCGATGGTGTCGATGGCTTCCTTCCACGAGATGGGCACCAGCTTCCCGTTCTTCCGAAGTAGTGGCTTCGTGAGGCGGTCCTTGCCGTACAACGCGAGCCCTACGTGGTAGCCCTTCATGCAGAGCAGGCCCTTGTTCACCTCGGCCTTGGCGTCGCCCTGAATGGCGACGACCTTGCCACCCTTCACTCCGACCTGGACGTGGCAGCCGGTACCGCAGAAGCGGCAGGGAGCCTTCTGAAAGTGAACCCCGTCCACTTCACGTGGCGTGTCCCCCGCGTTGGACTCCTCAGCGGCGAGTCGACTCGCGGCCAGCGTAGCGGCCGTCATCGCCGAGCTACGAATGAAGTCACGTCGTTGCATCTCAGAGCTCCTCGTCCTGAAAGTCCACGCTGACGACATCGACGAACGCGACACCGTCCATGCGCATCAGGGTTTCGGTTAAGTCGCGCGCTGCGCGCAGCGTTGGTGCCTCCGCAACCAGCGGAACGCGGGAACCCATCGGCTCGCCAAGAGTCACTCCTGGCACGGCTCGGAGTGCATCCAAGACGCAGGCTTCGCTTCCAGGTCGAGTCGTCAGAATCAATCCGCTGATGGGCATCTCGCACCGCCCAAAGCAAGCCATGGGCCACGCCGCACACCTGACCGCCAACGCGCAGTTTGCGCGGTTCTGGCACCGACCACCTTCACCGGCGCTGCCTCGATCGCGCATTCCGTGCGGCAAGTGAGTTGTGGCCACAGAAATTACCTCGGTTAGCGCTGTTACATTTCGGAACAGTTTCGTTCCAAGTTGGAATGCTCCTAACTTTTGCGGGCGGTTCGACAGTCACGCAAAGCCTTCGCTCGCGCTGGCATGGTGGATGCTTTTGCGCGGTCGTGTTGCGATGTCTCACGTGCTGTCTGTTGCTGGCGCTGGCTGGCTGCAATCGGGCGCCCCAGGACCGGGGCAAGGCCCCAGCTCCCAGTAGCAAGGTGTTCAGCACCAACATCCATGGGCCCGACCGCCTCGTCAGCGTGAAGTCCCAGACCGAGTCGAGTCGAGGTGGCCCGCTGCGGGTGACCTGTGTCTCGTGTCACTCGGCGCGCGGGCCTCGGAAGATGCCGAAGCAAGCGTCCGACCTGAAGGAGTTTCACGTCGGGTTTGTGTTTCAGCATGGCAATCTAGAGTGCTCCAGCTGCCACGATGATGCCGAGCCTCACCGACTCCTCCACCTCGCAACGGGGGAACGCGTGGAGATGCCTCAGGCCATGCGGGTTTGCGCTCAGTGTCATGGCCCTCAGAAGCGCGACTACGACCACGGAGCGCACGGCGGGATGAACGGTTACTGGGATCTCTCTCGAGGTTCGCGGGTGAGGAACAACTGCGTGGACTGCCACGATCCTCACAAGCCCGCCATACCCCAGTCGGCACCCGTGTTGCCCCCTCGGGATCGGTACCTCGAGCATGCTGCCCCCAACCATGCTGCCGCCGGCGCAGCAACCCATCCTAGCGCGAGCGAATCCGTGAGGAATCCATGACTGAGCAAGCATCCCCGCAGAACACTGGGCGTCGACGCGCCCTCAAGGTGTTGGGAGCTACTCTGGGTGCGACTGCATTCGCCGCCGCAATGGAGCCTTTGAAGGCCTGGACCGCTGACCTAACCTTGGACCAGTTCCTCCAACGGCACTATCGCGAGCTCACTAAGGACCAACTGGAAGCGGTGCTAAGGCGCGTCGAATCCGACACGAAGGCGAAGTACGGAAAAGACGTCCACTGCGAAGACGTGCGCCCTATGGAAGGCGTGGAGTTCGGGTATGCGCTGAATCTCAGCGTGTGCATCGGCTGCCGGAAGTGTGCTGAGGCTTGTCACCACGAGAACAACCACGACCGCCGCACCAACAACTCCTACATCCGTGTGATCGAGATGGAGCAGGGCAGCCTCGATCTCGAGAAGGGCAACACCACCTACGACCACGCGGTGCCCGCACCAGGCAAGTACTACATGCCAGTGCAGTGCCAGCAGTGCGACAACGCACCCTGCGTGAAGGTGTGCCCCGTGCAGGCGACCTGGAAGGAGTCGGACGGCATCGTCGTGGTCGATTACGACTGGTGCATTGGCTGCCGCTACTGTGAGGCTGCGTGTCCCTACCACGCGCGGCGCTTCAACTGGGAAGCCCCGGAGATAGCGGCGGAAGACATCAACCCCGAGCAGTCCTACCTCTCGAATCGCATTCGCCCTCAAGGCGTGGTGGAGAAGTGCACGTTCTGTCTGCACCGAACACGCAAAGGCAAGCTCCCAGCGTGTTTGGAGGCGTGTCCAACCGGAGCGCGGGTGTTTGGAAACTTGCTCGACCCTGACAGCGAGATCCGCTGGGTGCTCGAGAACAAGCGGGTGTTCGTGCTCAAGGAGGAGCTCGGAACCAAACCGCGCTTCTTCTACTTCTTCGATAATTAGCCGCAGGGAAAGCACACATGAGCAACGAGAGTCACGTGGTGAGCTATCCCAGGTTTCTGCTGCGCGTGCTGCGTATGAGCCTCGACGGGGGATGGCGCTTCTACGTTTGGATGACCGCGCTGACCGCAATCGCGCTGGTTGGCGCGAACGCGTGGGCGCACCAGGTCGCGAACGGCATGACCGTGACGGGGATGACGGATCAGGTGTCCTGGGGGCTGTACATCGCGAACTTCACCTTCGGAGTTGGCCTGGCTGCCGGCGCTGTAATGATGGTCATCCCCGCGTATCTGTATGACGATCACGACATGCACGATGTCGTGCTCGTGGGCGAGCTGCTGGCCATCGCGGCCATCACAGTGTGTCTACTGTTCATCACAGTCGACTTGGGGCGACCGGACCGGTTTTGGCACATCATTCCTGGGCTCGGTCGCTTCAACTGGCCCATCTCGATGCTCACCTGGGACGTGATCGTTCTGAACGGCTACTTGCTGCTGAACCTCCACGTCGCCGGCTACATGATCTACACGCGCTACCTCGGCAAGAAGCCGAGTCCGCGTTGGTACGTACCGTTCGTCTTTCTGAGCATTTTCTGGGCGATCAGTATCCACAGCGTGACCGCGTTCCTCTATAGCGGGCTTGGTGGGAGGCCGTTTTGGAACTCTGCGCTCTTGGCCCCGCGTTTCATCGCTTCCGCGTTCATCACTGGGCCCGCGTTCGTGATCCTGCTGCTGCAGCTGATGCAGCGCTTCTCTAGCTTCCGCAAGGCAGAGGGCCCGGTGCGCACGCTTAGCGGCGTGATGCGCATCACGGTGATTCTGAACTTGTTCATGCTCGGCTCCGAGGTATTCACCGAGTTCTACACCGGCGGGCATCACGCGGTCGCCGCGCAGTACCTGTTCTTCGGCCTCCATGGTCACGCTGCGTTGGTGCCTTGGATCTGGACCGCGGTGGTGCTCAACGTCGCGTCTGCATTGCTCCTGCACATCCCCGCTTTCAAAGGCGCTCGCTGGGCGCTGAACGCCGCCTGCGTTGCCGCCTTTGGAGGTGTTTGGATCGAGAAGGGTATGGGCCTGATCATTCCGGGCTTCGTCCCATCAACCCTCCACGAAATCGTCGAGTATGTCCCGACTCTTACGGAGTGGAAGATCACCGCGGGGATCTGGGCCTTCGGTTTCATGCTGTTGACGGTGGCGGTGAAAGTGGCGCTTCCGGTGCTCTCCGGTGAGCTGCGACATAGCCCGAGAGACCTGGATGAGAGCGAGCTGGAGGCCGAGCCAACGGCTGCCGAGTGAGTACGCCGGCTGAGCTGGAGAATTGAAAATGTCTGAATTCGACAAGCGTCCTTTCATCGCAATCTGGGAGACGACTCGTGCGTGTGATCTGCAGTGCTTGCATTGCAGGGCCTGCGCGATGCCCAATGCTGATCCTGGCGAACTGAGCACTCTGGAGGCGCAACGCCTCCTGGAGCAGCTCGCCGCAGCGGGCGTGCCGTTGGTGGTACTAACGGGAGGTGACCCGGCCAAACGTAGCGACCTGGTCAAACTGGTCGCGTATGGCAAGCAACTTGGACTCGAGATGGGGCTCACACCGTCGGCGACTCCGCTGGTCACCTACGAGTTGCTCCGGGAGTTGAAGCAGGCAGGTCTCGGGCGGCTGGCGATCAGCGTGGATGGAAGCGACGCGAAGCTGCATGATGCGTTTCGGGGCGTCTCCGGAAGCTTCGATGCTTCGCTGCGCATCCTGCGTGAGGCTGCTTCCCTGGGGATGGCGACTCAGGTCAACACCACCGTTCGGGCGGGGGTGAGTGAGCTCCTGGAGCCAACGAGCCGACTAGT